>NZ_JAUSBA010000008.1 GCF_030652235.1 Cypionkella sp. | reverse complement strand
ATTAGAATGCCCACCCGAGCTGCTGGCGCACATCTCGCCGCTCGGGTGGGCTCACATCCTTCTTACGGGGGAGTATCGATGGCCAAAACGATGACCCGTCGGGCTTAGCGTACTATTCCGCACTCTCCGGCATCAGACCCCATTTATAGGGATCTGATCCGGGGAGATTTCGAGACCTATATTGCGGAGGTGCAGGATTATTTCCGCTGCATCGATGAAGAGCGGGCCCGGGCATTCAGCGAGGCCCGCGAGGTCAGCGAGGACTATGGACGGTTCATTGACGCTATTGAGTAAAGTGTCGCGAGAGCAGCTTGAGCAGCCTGCGCTCGCTCGAGGAACCTGACCTGGAAATGACCCCAGCATCCATCGCCGGCATACTTTGCCGGGAGTTGCCGTCTGAGCGGTGCTTCGCGGAGGTAAGACCTGAAGTCTGCAGCGATGAAGTCTGACTGCGGCGGCGTTTGAGGCGATCGTGATGCATTTGAGCCTACCAAACCACTGCGTGGCTCAAGCCGTTGCCGTTAACCGATGCTTCCCGTCGCCCTACGATGAAATCTCCTTGCTATCGGTAGTGTTGTTTCGTATCGACACACTATTATAGAGGGAGTCGGCGTCATGAAGCAAATGATCCGAAGCGCTGCGACTGCCGCAGCCATAACCGTATCCGGCCTGCTCGGCACGGCAGCACCGGCCCAAGCTTACCCCGTCGACTGTGCGATCCTGTTGTGTCTTGCAGGTGGCTGGCCGGCCTCGGCGCCCTGCACCCATGCGCGGGCAGTGTTCATCCAGCGGATTACGCCTTGGCCGATCGAGCCGCCCTTGCAGATCTGGCGCTGTCCCATGGGGGCGTCGTTCAGTAGCCCTGCAGCCCCCTCGCCAAGGGAATGGCTCATCAACATCGCGTCTCAGGTTTCGCCGTCGATCAGTTTGCCTGACAGCTCACTTCCCCTCGTCCCGGTGCAGGCAGACGAACAGGCAAACGTCGACATTTCCGGCGATGCCTTTGACTTCGTCAGGAGCATCCGAGTTTACCATATCCAGTTTAGCCAGCGTAGAGATCGGGATGGCGACTGCATCCGCTCCGATGCGACACGCCTTGGCTCTTACGGGGTTCAAGGCGATTACCGTTGGTTGCGCTCGAGCGTCGCCCAGGTACCACCAGCTTCCGCCCTGCCCCGTCCGCTGCACTGCGCCTCGGTGAATTATCGCGCGGTCTTTGTCGACTGGCGTGATCATGCGGGAAACTACGGCTTCGAAGAGGTCCGCTACTGAACTTGCGCGGGCTAGTCTCGCCTAAGCCCGCGCTCCTGAACTTTTGCACTGAACCCCAAAACGAGAACGACGCCAGACTGTGAAGCCTGACGCCGCGCTAGAAAAACCACTGAACACGTTTTTTTTAGCGCAACGTCGAAACGTCTGCAACCAGCAAAGTTGTTTTGCTGGCAAGAATGTTTTTACCTCACGGCATGGCGTTGGTCCTCTCAGGAGAACCTGACCATGGAACCTACAACCGGACTGATCCTGCGCCGGATCACACAGACCAACCTTTCCGTTTCCGCTCACAAGCTGGCGACCTTTATCCTAGATGGGATTTCCTGGAAGGAAGGCTACAACGGCTTGCCCCGGGGAACGGCGGCATTCACTTTGTCGGCTCTTGCCGAGAAAGTCGGCGTCTCACGGCAATATCTGAGTGTCCTGCTGAACGAGCTTGAGACCTCAGAGCTCCAACTCGTCCGCCATAAGCCACATGGCAAGTATGCCCCTTGGCTTTTTCGCTTCTCGGCCCTCGATAGCGACGGGGAGCCTAGCTGCGTCATGTCAGGCGGCGGTGACACATCACTATATAAAGAAAATACTAACAAAACTATATTTTCGGGACAAATCAACATTGACGATAAATCGAATGTCTTCCGGACCTGTTGGGCCGAGCTGATCAAGGCTGCGAAGACCGCGCTACCCTGTTGGAACGTCGACACGCAGGTGATCTGGGAACGTTTCTTGGCCTTCAACCGAGCGCGCGGCAATGAAAATGTGCCGGCGGGCTTTTTGCTTGGCTTCATGCGCCGGTGGCGCAAGTCGCCCGGTGAAGTGCCCCGCCAGATAATTCCTGCTGTGCCTGAGAAACCGCTCGATCCTCGAGAGCAAGAACTGCTGGCCCAGATTGCAGCCGCTCCAAGCATCAATCGGCAGTTTCACGCTTCCGATCTTTGCCGCGCGATCGGGCAAGCCGCCTACGACGCTCGGGTTCTCGACGTCATCAAGCGCTTTGCCTGTCCAAAGTTCACCGCGACCCTCGCCGTGCACGGCCAAGCGGTGATGGCAGGGGAGATTTCGCGATGACATTGCTCATGGTGAGGCTTCCGAAAGTCTACATTGCCCGAAACAAGTGGTGACGCTTCGCCCAATCGCGCTCCAGCGCCACCCGCAGATTCGATGCGAACTCGACAAGATCCTCCCCCGTCAGAGCAGGAAAGCCTGCTAATTCATTCCTGCATCACCCGCGCGCTCGAACCAGATTTGACCATCCGCGTTAATCACAATTTTGACTGACTTTGGGTCTGTCAGAAGCCCTGCTGATGTGCTGTCAAACGCCTTGGGCCGTTCGACAATCACCGCTGTGACCGAAAGCCAGTCGCGGGTCCGTGCCCTCGACGACAGCGCGAATGTCAGCCGCAGATCAGAGGAACGACCACTGGTTTCGGCGAACGAGCTGCTGCGGTTTCCACTAGATGAGGTGATCATTCTCCCCGAGGGGCAGTATCCGATCCGGGCTCTGCACATCCGATATTATGCGGATCGGCATTTTGGGCCGATTGAATCGGCGCGTCAGGGGCTTGAGTTGCCTTATCCGGGTGAGCGCACCATCGACGAGAAACAGGCGCCGGTTCGTTTGTCGGATTTGGCGAAGGCTGACGGTGACAGCGCTCAAAGCATTTCCCTCAAGGCCGAAATTGCGGCTGCAGCAATCGTTGGGTTCTCTGAACTCAAAGCAAAGGCTGTGAGCGCAAGGCGCGTGCCTGCGAAGAAAATCTCCACGGTGGTTTCGGCCCACTAAATCCCGGGAAATAGTTGAAAATGCCACTACAAAAGGACTCCTGCCTAGGTTCGGTTCGGTGCGACGTGTCGTGCAGCGAAGTGAGCTCAAATTCGGGCTCTGATGATGGGTTGGGTAGCCCCTCCTGACGGCACTTATGTGCCATAGTGATCCAGACAGGATTAGGAGGATTTGGCTATGAAGGAAGTTTCGATCATCGGCGTTGACCTGGCCAAGCAGGTCTTTCAGTTGCATGGTGCGACGTCGGAAGGTGAAGCGTCCCTCAAAGCGCTTAAACCAAAGCAAACGATCGCGACTTCGCGCATGAACAGATTCACGCAGAAGGTCAAAGAACTCCAATCATAGCCATCGTGGTCGGTCTGAGGCAGAGCTTCGGGTTCATCTTGCAGAGCATCCCAAGTATGACCTTCATGCAAAGCGCAGCATATTGCCTCGGGCAACCTACCAATCCGATACCCTTCAGCCTGACGGTTTGGTCTGCATCAGCCCGAGGATTGCAAGGACTGCGGTGAAGGTAAGAAGTAAGCGCCCGGCGTGACTGCCCTGCCGTGTTTTAAGAGCGTGGGATAGTGTCCGCTTGGGATAGCGGACATTATGGGGTCTTCAATGGTGCGTCGGACGCGGCGGTTGTGGTCTGACGAAGAGAAGCGGTCGATCTGCCTGCAGACGACAGCGGCAGACGTTTCGGTCGCGCAGGTGACGCGCGTTTTGCGCCGGGCGAGGCGCAAGCCGCTGCGGATGCGCCCTGTTTCCTACCGGTCGATATTGAGGCGCACGTCCACCGCGAGGACGAGGTGCACACCAAAAGTGACGGTCAGATTGAGGTTGAGCTTGCCGGCAGGCACCGTCTGCGGATCAGCGGGTCTTATGATCCCGAAGCGTTGGCCCGGCTGATCCGTGGCCTGTCGGGATGATCCCGGTCCCGATGAACACGCAGGTCTGGTTGGCGGTCGGGGTGACCGATATGCGCAGGGGCTTTTCCGCACTTGCGGCCCAAGCCGAGCAGACGACGAAGCAAAACCCGTTCAGCGGCCACATGTTTGTCTTCCGCGGGCGGCAGGGCGATCTGATCAAGATCATCTGGTGGGATGGTCAAGGGGCCTGTCTGTTCTCGAAGCGGCTGGAGAAGGGGCGTTTCGTCTGGCCATCCGCGAAGGAAGGAAAGATCGCTCTGACCCCGGCTCAGTTGGCGATGCTGCTGGAAGGTATTGACTGGCGACTGCCGCAGCGCACATGGCGACCTTTATCAGCAGGATAAAATGAGAGATTTTGCGGTTTTGGATTCCCGTAACAGGCTTGTTTTGCTACACTTTCGCCATGCTGGATGTCACCAAATCGCTGCCGAAAGACCCTGCGGAACTGCGGGCGTTCACCGCACTTTTGCTGGCCGAAGTGAAGTCGCAGGCAGTGCTGATCGAGAAGCTGCGGCATCAATTGGCGGGGCATCGTGCCCATCGCTTTGGTGCTTCGTCCGAGACCGCCGAGCAGTTGCAATTGGCCTTGGAAATGAGCGAGATCGCCATTGCCGCACTGACAGCCAAGCTGCGCCTGCCGGAGGATACCCCCGCCGATAAGCCCAAGCGCAAGCCAATCCCGGACCATATTCCGCGCGTGGAGGTCGAATTGACCACCGGCGATACAGCCTGCGCTCAGTGCGGCGGCAAGTTGCGCCGGTTGGGCGAGGATGTAACCGAGGAACTGGAATACCTGCCCGGAAGGTTCATCGTGAACCGCATCGTGCGCCCAAGGATGGCTTGCTCAGGCTGCGATTGCTTCACCCAGGCACCGCTGCCGACCCGCCCGATCGAGCGCGGCAGGCCGGGACCGGGACTGCTGGCCCATGTGTTGGTCAACAAATACGCCGATCATCTTCCGCTTTACCGCCAAAGCCAGATCTTCGAGCGCGACGGCCGTGATCTGGACCGCTCCACACTGGCCGATTGGGTGGGCAAATCCACCGCCCTGCTGTCGCCGCTGGCCGATGCCATCGGGCGGCATGTGCTGGCGGGTCAGGCGATCTTCGTTGACGACACTCCGGTCGCGATGCTGGCACCGGGCACCGGCAAGACCCAAACCGCACGGCTTTGGGCTTACGGTCGGGATGAACGTCCCTGGGGCAGCGCGGTTCCACCCGCCAGCTGATATCGCTTCACCTGCGACCGCAAAGGCGAGCACCCGAAGGATCAGCTCGCCAAATACAAGGGTTGGATGCATGCCGATGGCTATGCCGGGTTCGAAGACCTGTATCGATCCGGTGATATCCGCGAAGTCGCCTGCATGGCCCATGTCAGACGGAAGTTCGTCGATGTGCACAAGGCGCAAGGCTCGGCCATCGCAGACGAGGCCATCATGCGGATCGCCGAGCTTTATGCTGTCGAAAAGGTCGCCCGGGCTTGCCGCCCGATCAGCGGGTCGAGATCAGGCAGGCCGAGGCGAGGCCGGTCTTCAACACTCTGGACGCTTGGCTGAGTGCCCAACTGCCTGACATATCTGGCAAAAGCCCCCTCGCCGTAGCGATCCGCTATGCCCTCACCCGAATGGCCCGGATGCGCCCCTACCTCGATCACGGCATCCTGGAACTGGACAACAACACCGCCGAGAGGGCGATGTGGGCCGTCGCTTTGGGCCGCAAGAACTACCTCTTCATCGGATCGCAAACCGGCGGCAAATCCGCGGCAATCGGCTACACCCTGATCGAAACCGCAAAGCTCAACGGCGTCGATCCACAAGCATGGCTCGCCGACACTCTGGCCCACATTGCCGACCACAAAATCAATAGGATCGACGAACTCCTGCCATGGAATGCCCGATAACTGCGGTCAGGCCGGACGGTTACGGTAAGAAGGCCGAACGCGAAACATCAGAGGTAAAGCCTATGGTATTGCTCGGAGAGGATTGCTTCGGCATCGCGTGTCAAAAGATAGCCGGTGATCGGTTGGGAGAGCGCCGCAGTCACGGTGAAGATGGGTTCTGCTAGAACGACGATCCCGGCGACACCTGCGATCTGCCCGGTTCGGTGTCGCTGACTGCAAGCCGCACTAAACGGCGAGGGCCAATTGGCGGAGGGAACGCGACTGGGGGCGAACCTTCTCCTGATTTTCTTATACAATTACAATGGGTTATCCGTTAAAAAACTTTCAATATTACGTTTTTCTCGATTGGAGCAAAAATAGAACCCGAGGCATACGTTTCCGATATCAGATGGGCCGACAAATTTTACACCTACTTATAGTAGGATAGAAGCGTTGTGATAAATCGGGACGACACCGTGTAAGTCTGTCCGCCCGCAGTGGTCACTGTAAAATAGCCCGTCGCCGCGTTTTGGGTCACACTGGTAACAGCACCGGTGCCCGCCTTACCCAAGAAACCCGCAGTGCTGTCCGCGCGGTGAATAGCGGCGGCGACCATGCTGGTCGACACGGTCTGCGTCGCGCCGCCTGGCATGTTAATGGTTACAGTATCCCCAGCGGATGCGACATTCGCCGATGCCAATGTGAGGGCTGCCACAAGTACAAATTTCATCATTGTCCTCATCCTCATTTACGTCATCAAAAGCCGTAGGCGACCGAGAAGCTGACTTGCCGGCGATCCGTGTTGTCGGTGGCATCCATCACACCAAGGGTTGCGCTGAGGCCGGTGCGCGGTATCGCATACGACATTCCGACATTCATTTGCGTGCGCGTCGCCGAGACGCTGACGCTTGTATTCTCGCTCACGCCAATCCCGATCCCCGCAAAGGCACCATCGCTGAGCTGGCCTGCCCCGGCGCTGTCACGGGTATTGTCCGTGCCGTAACCCAATACAAACTGAAGCGGAATTTCAACGGATCCGGCTTTGACACCCACCAGATGCGAAACATAACCGCTGTATTGTTCGGAACGGCGGGCGTTCACCCCCCACGGCAGGAGGTTCGAGGCAGACACCCCGAAGAAGGTCGCCGTGTTGCCGCCGGCTTGCAGCAAGCGCGAGGCCGTCAAACTGAAGGATCCAGCATCCCCAAGCGGGATGGTACCGGTGAGCGCCAAGCCAATCGTCACGCTGACGGCGTCCAGCGGGTTGCCGATGCTATAGCCGGCGACGATATCCCCATCGCCGCCTGCGCCCAAGACACCACCGCGTGGCGTGGCATAGGTCGCACCCACAAAGGCGCTTCCTGATCTCGGCGCGACGGCTGAGGGGACTCCGAATGTTCCGGGGAAGGCCAATTGCGCGCTCGGGCTCGGCAGCGTCGCGCTCGGCGCCTGAACAGGACCCGTACTTTGCGCAAAACCCGCACTTGCGCCCAAGCCGACGGCGAAGGTAACAGTCACGAATGCAGATACCGTTTTTTGCATGATGCCCCTCAAGGTCGCCTTTTTACATATAGAAGATCTGGACGAAAAATAAGCCGTCAAAACCTTACCAAGTATTTGTGTGTCATATTGACCACCATGGTTTAGTTGTCAAGAAACGCAAAGGCGGCCCCAGGGTTTCCTCGCCCGAACGGCACAAGAGTGCAGATGCGGCCATTGTCGTCAGACCGTTTCACTCTGCCTTTTTCTTGTACTCGTAACGATAGCTGTAATTGTAGCTGTAGGCTCGCGCCTTGCGCGGATCAAAGCCGTTCAGAACCACGCCTGCCAGTCGAACGCCCCCGATTGCAAGGGCACGTTGCATCGCCAGCACTTCGCCGATCGGGGTCACGTCATGGCGCACCACGGCGATCGTCGCGCCAGTCGCGCGACCGATCACGACGGGGTCGGTCACCGCAAGGACCGGTGAGCTATCGAGCAAGGTCAGATCAAAGCGCGTGTTAAGCGTTTCGATCAGCTCGGAAAAACTGGCGCGCATCAGCAGTTCGGACGGGTTCGGCGGAAAACGCCCGGTGGGCAGGAAGCTGAGCCCCGGCACTGGCCCCTCTACCAGAACCTCGTCCAATGTTACTTTCCCGGCCAAAAGCTCCGCGAGACCCGGCGTGTTCTTAGGGAGATTGAAATAGCGCCGCAGCATGCCGCGTCGCATGTCGGCATCAACCAGACAGACCCGTTGGCCAGCTTGGGCGGCCAACACTGAAAGATTGATACAAGTAAAGGATTTCCCGGCTTCCGGCGCGGAACTGATGATTGCCACCGACCGGGTCTTGGCGTCCAGCATACCGAAATGCAGGCTGGTACGCAGCGAGCGAAAGCCCTCGACGGCCAGATCGGTGGGTTCCCTGATCGCCAGAATCGACAGGGAATCCCGAACATTGCGCGCTTGGAAACCGACCGGCGAGTAATTGATCGTGGCAAACACCGGCAGGCCAAGCTTTTCCAACTGATCCGCACCCCGCACCCCTTGGTGCAGCCAATTCCGGACCAGGATATACCCCACACCTGCCATGCCGCCCAGAACCAGCGACAGGGCAAGGATCAGTGCCTTGCGCGGCGCAATCGCATTCTGCGCGGTTCGGGCACTGTCGATGATGCGCACATTGCCGATGCTGCTGGCGCGCAAGACCCGCAATTCCTGCGAACGGTTCAAAAGCTGGACATAGACCGCCTGCGCAAGTTCAAGCGTGCGTGTCAGGTTGACGATCTTACGTTGGGTTTCGGGCAGGGCTTCAACCTCACTTCGCAATTTGGCAAGTTGCTCTTCCAGACGAGCACGATTGGCCAGAAGTTCCTGATAAATCGGATGGCTTTTGGTATATTTCTGGCGCAGTTCTTCCTCTTGCGCATCCATGCCGCGCAATTCGGCCTCAAGGCTGGTGGTTTGGCTAAGAAGTCCCTGGGTTTCAAGGCTGAGGTCAACGGACTGTTGTTTCTGGCGATAGCTGTTCAGGGCACTTTCGGCCTCGGCCACGGCGCGTTCGGCGTCGGGAAGCTGTTTTTCGACAAAGGTCAGGCTGCCTTCCGCTTCGGCGGCGCTGCGTGCGATGTTTTGGGCCAGATAGGCTTGCGCAATGGCGTCAAGAACCCGCTGCGCCTGCTGTCGGTCGCCAGAGGTCAGACGCAGTTCCAGAACCGCCGACTGACGCCCACGTTCAGACACGGAAAGTGCATTGCGGAGGCCATCAATCGCGGCGCTTTCGCTTTGATGCACAAGGCTGAATTGCCTGCCGGGTGGGGCGGTCAATTCACCGATGCGAACCGAATAGCCAAGGATCGGGTCCTGCAGGGTTTCGCCGGTTCGGCCCTCTACGCTGGTACCGTTCGGCAGATCAAGGCGATAGGCGTTGTCTGCACCCGAGGTCAGAACGATCGCTTGCCCGACCCATTCCGGGGGCACTTCCAGATAGTCAAGGCGAATGCTGTCGCCCCGCCGTATGTAAGGGGTCAGAAAGTCAACCTCGGGAATCGGCAGCGCATAGCGCGCCAGTGCCGAGCCGATGACCGGTGCGGTGCGGGGGGTGACCTGCCAGTCAAGGTGCAATTCGGCAACGGCGCGGCCGACCACCATGCGCGAGCGAATGATTTCGATCTCGGTGACGGTGACGGGATCATTATTCATCAGATCGCTCATCGCCGCTGGCAGCGCGAGGCTGGCCTTTTTGGCCTCAAGCTGCAACAGCGCGTCGGCCTGATAGGTCGGCGGGGTGAGCATCGCATTGGCCAGGCCAATGATCCCGGCCACCAGAACGAACGCGCCAATGTGCCACTTGCCTGCCCAGAATTGCGCCAGCAGCGCACCCAGATCAATTTCGTCGTCGTCGCGCTCGGGCGAGGTCATGGAGACGGGGTTCGGTGTCAATCGGATACCTCCATTATCGCTTCAAACGCTCAGCCCAAGCGACTGATGCGGCCCTGATCTGCCGGAAAACGCCTTCGTGAAAGTCGCGCGACCGCCGGTAAGGGTCGGCAATGCCCTGCATACCGGTCCACCGATCGAACAGCAACGTGCGCCCCGAAAGATGCGGGGCGAGGCGTGCAACCTCGCGTTTGTGGCCATGCTCCATGACGAGAAGCAGGTCGTGCGCGCCGCCAAGTTCTTGTGTGAACTGGCGCGCCACATGCCCCTCCAGCGAAACTCCGTTTGCCGCAGCAACCTCGGCGGCCAGCGCATCGGCTGGTTGACCGACCATTGCACCCAAGCCCACCGATCCCACATCAAGCCCCGGCACCATCTGCCGCAACAAGTGCTCGCCGACTGGCGAACGGCAAATGTTTCCCACACAGACCACCAAGACTTTGCGCACCAGCATCTGGACCGTCAATTGCCAATGCTGTTCGCCGCAGCCGTTGCTTGAACGGTTGGCAACAGCCGGGAAATAGTATCGTTCCAGCGTTGCAGGGGCGATCTTGTCACATAGACCACGTCACCGGCTGAAAGCACAAAACGCGTCCCCAACAAAAGCCCGACTGGCGAAGCCGTCTCAAGCTGGAAGACCATCATTTGTGCCCCCACGGAACGGAACACAAAGACCCCACGTGCATCCGCCCGAAGACCGTCGACACCGCCCTGACGTGTCAACGCCTGGGTCAGGGTCACCGGTTCAAGCGACAAATCGACTGTCGCCGGGCGGACAACTTCGCCAAGCAGATAGGCCTCTTCGGTTTGACGTCGGGGCACCGTGATGATGTCGCCATCGTGCATGACCGGATTGTTCGGCGCATAGCCGTGTTCCAGGAAAGCCTTCAGGTCGATTGGATAAACTTTACCGCTTCGTTGAAGCGTTATCCTTGTCGGATCTGCCGTCTCGGTCATGCCCCCGGCGGCACTGACTGCCTCCAGCAGGGTGAGCGCCACCGTATTCAGCGCCTGCCGGTTCGGCTGCTTCACTTCGCCCGCTACGTTAACGCGTTGCGAATTGAACTGCGATATCCGAACTTCAACCTGCGGGTCAGGGAAGAATTCGGCCAGACGCTTGGCAACCTCAATACGGATATCCTCAATCACGCGCCCACGGGCCTGCACTTGCCCAATGTAGGGAAAGAAAAATGCACCATCGGCCTGCACGCTGAAACCACTTTGGGCCGCACTCGGCACCGGCCCGGATGCCAGCGTCAGTTCGGGCTGTTCAAATACGATGATGCTCAGAATGTCGCCGGTTCCGACCTTGTATTCCCAATTCGTCGAGGCACGAAGACTGGTGCTCTGCGGGCCGCGTGCCGACCGGGAAAAACGGGCGATATTGGCCGCATCGAGCCTGACGATTGTGACGTTTTCTGTCAGGGCCTGCTGCGCGCCCTGGCTGACAGGAAAAGTGGTGAACCCGTCCGTGCAGGACGCAAGAGCCATACAAACCGAGGCAAAAATCAATCCGCGCATGAGACCCAACGTATTACAATTCCCTCACCCGTCTAGCGCATGGGCCCATGCGAAGTAAACGGGCAAACGCGCGTGCCGGAGCCGGTTAGGTTTCGAGCTGCGTGTTCCATCCCGGATGAACAAAAAGCCCCTCGCCGGTCTGAAACCTGAGACCACCGTCCAAAATGCGCATGGCTCAACTTTCCTCTCGCACTGATCCGCAAACGGTTGGTTTCCAAACGTCCGACGGCTGCGGCAAAGTAACTAGTGGATTGTCGGTAACGTAAGAGTCCGAATTTGGATTCCCAAACTTTTTCGATTGTGCGAGTCTTTGGTATGCGCAAAGGAATTTCATTTACTGTCACCGCCGATGATCGCCGTCGTCTGGACGCGATTGTCGCGGATCGTTGTGCCCCTCAGAAGCATGTATGGCGGGCTCGGATTGTTCTTTTTAGCGGCGATGGATTGGGCACGAGTGCGATCATGGCCGCTACCAGCAAGTCGAAAACCTGTGTCTGGCGCTGGCAGGAACGCTTTATGCGCGAAGGGGTAGCGGGGCTGTTGCGCGATAAAACGCGGCCCTCGCGGATCGCGCCGGTGAGCCGGGCGAAGGTCGATGAAGTGATCGCCCTGACGCTGAAGACCCCGCCTCATGAGGCCAGTCACTGGACCGTGCGTGCCATGGCTGATGTGGTCGGATTGAGTGCCTCGACCGTGCATGAAATCTGGAAATCCCATGGGTTGAGCCCGCATCGCTGGCGGCAGTTCAAACTGTCGAATGACAAGGATTTCGCCAAAAAGCTGCGCAAAGTGGTCGGGCTTTATATCTCACCCCCGGCCCACGCGGTGGTGCTTTCGGTCGATGAAAAGTCACAAATTCAAGCACTAGACCGCACCCAGCCTGGCTTGCCCCTGAAAAAGGGCCGGGGCCGGACCTTGACCCATGATTACAAGCGCAACGGCACCACCACGCTCTTCGCGGCACTCAATGTGCTCGATGGCAGCGTGATTTCAAAGAACATGCAACGCCACAGGCATCAGGAGTTTCTGCGCTTTCTTGACCAGATTGAACGTCAAGTGTCCGGAGATAAGAAAATCCATGTGATCCTCGACAATTATGGCACCCACAAACACGCAAATACCCGCGCCTGGCTGGTCCGCCACCCCCGCTGGACTTTTCATTTCATCCCGACATCCAGTTCCTGGCTCAATGCGGTGGAAGGTTTCTTTGCCAAACTTACCCGCAGACGCTTGAAATACGGCGTGTTTAAATCCGTCGACGATCTGAAGGCCGCAATCAACCGGTTCGTCGCCGAGCACAATAAAACCGAAGCAAAGCCTTTCATCTGGAAAGCCGATCCAGACGAAATTATTGCTGCTCGAAATCGTGGGTTCCAAACGTTGGAATCAATCCACTAGGTGCCCGCTGCACAGCAAGCAATTTCACGCGGTTGCATTGAGGCCGTGGCAATTGAATGTCGATGTCCATCGTCATGCGCCGGTCACGCTGGCCTCGGGCAGCTCGATGCGCAAGCTGCGCCCCATCAAGTCCAACAGTACCCAAATACGTTGATCCGGCGTAATCGTGTCGACTTCTGCCAGAAAGTTGGCAAACGACCCGCTGATCACGCGCACCCTGTCACCCGGAGCAAGTTGGGGTGGCGGAAGCAATCGCCCTTCAGCGTCGCAGCGCCGCATCAGGTCGGCAACAAAAGCCGATGGCACGCGGGCCGGATGTTCGCAAAATGCGACAATCCGCGACACACCATAGGTGCTGTTGATCGCGCGCCAACACTGCCCACCCGCGTGCACGCCGACAAAAATATATCCAGGAAACAGCGGCCGCAGCTCTGATACAAACTTGGTCCCGCTGCATCGTGTCTGCTGCGAAAGCGGCAGAAAGGTTCGAATGCCCTGCCGCTTCAGATTTCGTTCCGCGATCTTGCCGCAGTTGGGCTTGCACTGTGCAAGATAGCATTCATTAAGGTCAAACTGTGCGTTCATAGAGCCACTTGTTGTTCCAAAACCCCAACTGTTCGGGTTTTCTCCAACCGCATCTTCGCTATGCAGCCGGCCGTCAATGACGGTCACGAGCTTGTCGGCGCTCTTGACCAATCACGCGAGTCGATTCTTTGGTGGCAACCCAAGGCGGCGTCGCCGCCTCAGGGGGCTGGCTGTGCATTGGAGTGGCGGATGATCGCGCCTTTGAAGCGGCGTCGATGTGGGCTCTACGCGCAGATTTGTTCAACCCCCGGGCCATTCCATAGGCGAACCGCATACCCAGCAAATAGCTGCTGAAGAACAGAACAGAAAACAGGATGAAAGCAGCAAAGGCGGCCAGCGGCTGGTTCCACAAAAGAACACCGGTGATCACCGGGACGGAGGCCAGCGGCAGCACCACCAATGCGGTCAGGGGGTTAGCAATGTGGCGGCGTTTTCGACCGAAATATGCAATTTCGAGCGTGCGCATCACCAGCTGATGAAAATGCAGCCGGTCAGGCTGACCCGCAGACTTACCCGACCGCCTGCGACGGTATATGGCCAGCATTGTATCGGCCACTGGCCAGAAAAACACCAGCATGATCGCCCAGGTCGTCAGCGCCTCGCTCCGCGCCAGCAGTGCGATGGCGACCCACGCGAGAACATGGCCAACCGCGTAGGCCCCGGCATCCCCGAGGAAAATCTTGCCGAAAGGGTAGTTCATAATCATAAAGCCCAAAAGCGCGGGAACCATGTAAGAAACAGCGATGCTGATCGACGCCTCGCCCGCCTTTGTGGCAATCGCGGCAAGACCAAGTGCGACGAACACACCGATCCCAGCAGCCAGTCCGTTGGTCCCGTCGATCAGGTTGAACGCATGGGATATACCGCTGGCGGCGAAGATCGTGAACAGAATGGCGAAGGGGGCATAAGTGAAGATATAATCCACCAACGGAATATCTGCACGGGGAACCCAGATGCCCAGCAGAATGACACAAATTACGCTGGAGAAGGCTGCGGCAAGAAGTCTACGCACAGGGCTGACGCCATAGCCCAGATCTTCGGCAAGGCCCGCCAGAAAGATCGGCGCGATCGACAGCGCGAAAAGCAGCCAGTACGAACGGTCAGGGGCTCGCATCAGGACCAGAAACGCGACAAGAAGTGCCAAGACAACGCCCACCCCGCCGATGCGCGGAGTCGGGGTTCGGTGCATCGCCTGCACCGCTATCTGATCGAAGATCCGTGCACTTTGACCAATGTGGTGCTTCTTGGTGATGACAACGAAAGCGTTCACACACAATGAAAGCACAAAAACCCATAGAAATTTATTCACATCCGAAAATGGCAAATACCAACTCCATTCCTAAATCGCAGCGGATCCATAGCGGACAACCCATGGCGGATTTCCGAATAACGCCATTAAGCTGCGGAACTTGTAGCGTCTTCGAGTGAGAACGCAATACCACATCTCACATTTCGATCCGGGCGCCGCTGTTTTGGCCGATACGGCGGTGATCGCCATCTTACACAAACCAGGTGATTCACCGGCGAAGTTACCGTGGCACGACCTAGGAAACATCATTGTGACATGTCCTTGGAAGCGAACAAAATGAGCCCAGAAGATCGTGTAAACATCTGTCCCATCCTGTAAAATTCCGCGAACAGCACTGTCGGGGACTTGCCAACAGCTGAAACCAAATGCTAATCGTTCACCCGCGAAGAAAGGCTGGTCCCAGATCGGGCGCGTCGAAGCAGAGACCAACGGGCGCTCATCCAAGTGAGCCTTCGTGCGGTAGCTATTCCTGTGCTCGCCAGGCAGCAATCATGACAGAAAATGGACAAGACTGACCGCACCTTCCGCGAGGACACCCGCTTTCGGGTGCTGCGCAGGCTGAGCGAAAACTCGCAGTTGACCCACCGCAGATCGGCAACAGCTATGCGTGTCGGAGCGATCGACTTGTGTCTGCGCGCGCTGACCGAAAAGGAGCATGTGAAAGTGCACAACTTCAGCGTATCGAACAACAAGCTGCGTTACGCCTATCTGCTGACCCCGCAGGGTGTGGCCGAGAAGGCCGCGCCGGCGGGGCGCTTTCTGCGGCGGAAGTCGGCCGAATACGAGGCGCTTCAAGTCGAGATTGCGGCGGTTCAGCACGAGATGGACAGAAAGTCGCCAAACAACGATGCCTGCAAAACCATAGGACAAGAACAAATTTCAAAGACCGAACAGGGATGACAATCATGTGTGGAATAGTAGGTATCCTGGGGAGTGCCAACGTCACCGAGCGACTCGTCGCCGGGCTGGCGAGATTGGAGTATCGCGGCTATGACAGCGCCGGTGTCGCCGTGCTGCAGCCAGATGGCGTTGCCATGCGTCGTGCTGTGGGCAAGCTCGACTCGCTGCGCGTGACCTTGGCTGCGAATCCGCTCTCGGGACTTATCGGGATCGGCCACACCCGTTGGGCGACCCACGGGGCCGCAACCGAAGCCAACGCGCACCCCCACCACGCCGGTCCGGTGACGGTGGTCCACAATGGTATCATCGAAAACTACGCGGACCTGCGGGCGGAACTGACAACAGGCGGCGCAGTATTTTCCTCGCAGACCGATACCGAGGTCGTGGCGCAGATTTGCGCGCGAATGATGGCCGGGGGGCTTGAGCCGGTTGCCGCAGTAGCGGCCACGCTTGGGCGGATCATGGGGGCCTATGCGCTGGTCTTCATCTTTGATGGCGAGGATGACTTGATGATTGCCGCGCGCCAGGGATCGCCGCTGGCGATCGGGTATGGCGAAACTGACGCGGCAGGTGACAGCGAAATGTTTGTGGGCTCGGATGCCCTCGCGCTGGCCGCATTCAGCCAACATGTGAGCTACCTTGATGATGGCGACATGGCGGTGCTGACCCATCGGCGCACGGTGATCCTGGACCGGGCTGGCGCAGAGGTCGTGCGCCCGGTGCAGGAAATCGTGGCCGAAAGCTGGGCAGTGGACAAGGGTCCGTACCGGCATTTCATGGCCAAGGAAATTTTTGAACAACCCGAAAGTATCGCCCGCGCGCTGCGAGGACTGGTTAATCATCAGAATGGCTGTTTGAAGCCCTTGCTTGCCGGGGTCGACTTTACGACAGCGGACCGGGTGGTGCTGGTGGCTTGCGGCACTGCGCATTACGCCTGCCATATTGCGAAATACTGGATCGAGCGATTCGCCAGTCTGCCGGTTGAAATCGAGATTGCCAGCGAATTTCGATATCGGGATCTGGCGCTCAGCGGTCGCGAGATCGCGATTTTTGTCAGCCAGTCCGGCGAGACGGCGGATACGCTGGCGGCGCTCAAGCATCTGCGGGGCCGGGTGGCGCATCGCATCGCGGTGGTGAATGTTGCCACCAGTTCGATCGCACGCGAGGCTGACCAGATCCTTGAAATTGCTGCCGGGCCGGAAATCGGCGTTGCCTCGACCAAAGCCTTTACCGGCCAACTTGTCGTGCTGGCTGCCATCGCACTTGCGGCGGCAAAAGCGCGCGGCCGACTTTCGGGGGCGCAAGAGGCAGAGCTTGTCGGCGGGCTTGTCGCTTTGCCGCGGGTGGTCACCGATGTTCTGTGGCTTGACGGCAAGATTGCGCAGCGTGCCGAGATGATGGTCGGTGCCCGAAGCGCGATTTTCCTTGGCCGCGGCATCACCTATCCGCTGGCACTGGAAGCGGCGCTGAAGTTGAAGGAAATTTCCTACATCCACGCCGAAGGCTATGCCGCTGGCGAGCTGAAACATGGCCCCATCGCGCTGGTCGACCCCGAGATGCCGGTAGTGGTCTTCGTCCCCGCCGGACCGCTGTTTGAAAAGACGCTCTCCAATGCCGAGGAGGTTGCCGCACGTGGCGGTCGTATCCTGTTGGTCACCGATCAGCAGGGCGCAGAGCTTTCCGGAGCAACCAGCTACGCGCGCCTCGAACTGCCGGACCTACCCGAAGCCTGGCGGGATGCCTGGGGGGTGATCCAGTTCGCCGTTGTTGCACAATTGCTGGCCTATCACGTGGCAGTGCTCAAGGGCACGGATGTGGACCAGCCTCGCAATCTGGCGAAGTCGGTGACGGTTGAGTGAAGCATTCGAAGGAACAAACAGACAGTATGGGAAGAATTCTTATTACCGGCACGGCTGGCTTCATCGGTTTCCATCTGGCTAAACTGCTGCTTGCTGAAGGCTTCAGGGTGCATGGCTATGACGGCATGACCGACTATTACGATGTGACCCTGAAACAGCGCCGCCATGCGATGCTGTTGCAGAGTCCCACCTTTTCGATGACCGAAGGCATGCTTGAAGATCAGGTGCTGTTCGACAGCATCGCCGATGACTTTGCCCCCGAGGTGATCGTGCACCTAGCCGCCCAAGCGGGCGTGCGCTACAGCCTTGAAAACCCGCGCGCCTATCTCGCAGCAATGTCATCGGCACCTTCAATGTGATGGAGGCAGCACGGCGGCTCAGTGTGCAGCATCTTCTGATGGCCTCGACCAGTTCGGTTTACGGCGGCAACGAGGTGATGCCTTTCGTCGAGACCTCAAAGGCCGACACCCAGCTGACGATCTATGCCGCCACCAAGAAAGCGACCGAAAGCATGGGACACGCTTATGCCCATTTGTGGAACCTGCCCACCACGATGTTTCGGTTCTTCACGGTTTACGGCCCCTGGGGACGCCCGGATCTGGCGCTGTACAAGTTTGTCGATGCCATCCTCAAAAACCGCCCGATCGACATCTACAACCACGGCGACATGTACCGCGACTTCACCTATGTCGATGATCTGGTCCGCGCCATCATGCTGCTGATCGACGCGGTACCAGTGCTCCCGGCCGATGGTGTGGTGCGCGAAGGCGACAGCCTGTCGCCGGTTGCCCCGTTCCGCGTGGTCAACATCGGCAACTCTGACAAGGTGCGCCTGCTGGATTTCGTCGATGCGATCGAGGAATGTCTGGGGCGCAAGGCGATCCGCAATTAAATGGGCATGCAGATGGGCGACGTGCCCGCCACTTGGGCCAATGCCGAGTAGTTGCAGCACCTGACCGGCTACCGCCCGCAAACCGATTTCCGCGACGGCATAGCGCAGTTTGTGGCGTGGTTCCGGGAGTATTACGGTAAATGATGGTTTGGAAGATGCGGGTGGAATGGAATGAGTAATTGGCTTCGACGGATCATTCACGCCAACCGCCGTGCATCAACGGCTTTCATCAACCTACTGCCCTTGTCGCTGCGACGGGATGGCAACAACCATTTTCGAACCCGGATACTGCCGGACGCGATGCGTAAAGGGGCAACGTGCTACGATTGCGGCGGCGGGTCTCAACCCTTTGCCGATGCCGAAATGAAGCGGCGGTGGGGCCTTCGGACCATTGGCATCTATATCGATGCCGACGAACTCGCCGCTGCGCTGGAAGGAACATATGACGAGGTGATTGTCGCCGATCTGTGCAGATATGAAGGTGTTGGGGATGCGGATATAGTGATATGTCAGGCGACACTTGAGCATGTGCCCGATACCCGGGCGGCGATTTTTGCTATCGCCTCCATCCTGAAGCCGGACAGTCTGGCCTATATGTTTGCACCAAGCCGAAATGCAGTTTTCGCGCGGCTGAACCTCATCCTGCCGCAGCGGCTGAAAGAGAAGATTCTCTATGCCGTTTTGCCCGAAGTGAAGGATCACCAAGGATTTCCCGCCCGTTACGACCAATGCGTGCCGGGGCAGATCGAACAGATTTTCAATGCCGCAGGCCTGACGGTTGTGCAGAGAGAATTATTCTGGATGAGTACCTATTTCATGGTGTTTACCCCATTGTTCGTGGTTTGGCGGCTGTGGCAAGGCATTTTCTATCTTGCGACGGGTGACAATGCTGCCGAAACATTCATCTATGTTGTGCGGCGGAAACTGGCGTAGTTGAACAATGAGATACCGCCCGGAATTTGACGGCCTTCGGGCCATTGAGGTCATTCCGGTGATCCTGTTTCACGCCGCAATTCCCGGTTTTTCCGGGGGCTTCGTCGGGGTGGATATCTTTTTCGTAATTAGCGGCTTTCTAGTGT
The DNA here is from genome assembly GCF_030652235.1 of Cypionkella sp. Taxonomy (GTDB): domain Bacteria; phylum Pseudomonadota; class Alphaproteobacteria; order Rhodobacterales; family Rhodobacteraceae; genus Cypionkella. Next base: position 71,326 of record NZ_JAUSBA010000008.1, on the reverse strand, counting down.
TCTGAATCTGACGCTTGCTACCTGTTTCCTCTGATTTCATCGAGTTTGTCCAGCGCACGTCGTTCACGGTTGTGGATGTCTTCGGCGGTTTTGGTCCCGGTAAACGGCTTTGGCTTTGTGTTGTGCTGCCCGAGGTAGTCGTAGATGGCGGCTTCCAGATCGCCGACGCTGGTGTAACTGCCCCTGCGGATGCGTTTTGTGGTGATCTCGGCAAAGAAGCGTTCGACCATGTTCAGCCATGACGCCCTGGTCGGTGTGTAGTGCAGCTTGAAGCGAGGATGTTTGTCGAGCCGTGCCCTGACCTCGGGCGTCTTGTGAGTGGCGTAGTTATCCAGCACCAGATGGACATCGCGGGGTTTGAGGACAGCGCGGTCGATGCGGCGTAAAAAGCGCAGGAACTCCTTAGCTCTGTGGCGCGGCAGGCATTCGCCGATGACCATTCCGGACTTTACATCAAGCGCCGCGAACAGCGTGGTCGTGCCGTGGCGCTTGTAATCGTGGCTGCACGGCCCTTCTTGAGCGGCAGTCCCGGCTGGGTCCGGTCGAGCGCCTGAATTTGCGACTTTTCGTCAACACAAAGCACGACCGCCCGGTCCGAAGGGTCGAGGTAAAGCCCGACGATCTCGGTGACTTTTTCCTCAAACATCGGGTCGTTCGACACCTTGAACCCGCGCGTCAGGTGCGGCTTGAGACCGGCTTCCGCCCAGATACGCCCAACGCTCGACGGCGAAATGCCCACCGCCTCCGCCATCAGGGCGCGGCTCCAGTGGGTGGCATTGGGCGGGGCCTCCTGCACCGTCATTGTGATCACTTTGAGGCGTGTTTCCCGGGGCAAAGGCGGCACCCGGGACGGCCGAGTCTTGTCGCGCCTGAGCCCGTCCACGCCCTCGTCAAGATAGGGCCCTTGCCAGCGCCAGACGGTGGGCTTGGACGTCTTCGCGCGCCGCATGATCTCATTGGTGCCGCAGCCATCTGCCGTCGCCAGCACGATCTCGCCGCGCCAGACAACCTTGCGCGGCGTGTTACGGTCGGTGAGCAGAACTTGAAGTTCCGCAGGGTCAGCGGGGCCAAGGTAAAGGCAGATGTCATCTCGTCTCATGCCCCGAACATGGCACACGGCATCTAGAATGGTAATCGTCCGTCAGGTGGCCAACACTAGTTAAAGACGTTCGTCATCACTGAAGACGGCGCGGGGCTTTGTCGCAAACTTAGGCGCTTGACGATGGATCCGGGTGGATCGACGGTCTTATTGTGAAGCAACCCGAGCGTGTCATCAAGCTCGAACATCACCAGCAGGCCACCGTCGGACCTGAGCTGCGTGCCGAGAAATTCCAACCGCACGCGAGGGGCGAAATCCACCCGATCTGCATGCCCGCACCCTCTGGATGATCCATGAAACACGTCCCTCGAAGTCACCAACACCATGACTTATAGCGAAAATACCATGCGCACGATAGCGGAATAAGCGGATTACTTGGAGAATGCGGGTTTACTACACTCAGAATCCCCGTCATGAGCGTCGAGGGATAGGTCTCTCCGGCAGAAGGGACAGATCGGCCGTCAGACAATTCGTGCAACAGCGTCCCGAGAAAGTAGAAAAAATATGCGGAAATAAACGTAGAATCCTTGGCAAGAGGTGCCTACATGTCGTTGTGATAAGACGACGTGAGCAAGCTTTTCAAAACTAGAATAAAGAGGAAGTCATGTGTAAAGTGCTGGTGACGGGTGCCGATGGATTTATCGGGTCGCATTTGACAGAAATGCTGGTCCGCGAAGGCTACGACGCCCGCGCCTTCGTTCTCTATAATTCCCACAACAGCTGGGGCTGGCTGGACCATGTCCCCAAGGATATAGCGGGCCAGTTCGAGGTGGTTTCCGGCGATATCCGCGACCCGCATGGCATTGCCGAAGCCATGAAAGACGTGGACATAGTTTTGCATCTGGCGGCCCTGATCGCCATTCCGTTCAGCTACCATTCGCCCGACACCTATGTGCAAACCAACGTGTCCGGCACGTTGAATGTCTTACAGGCGGCGCGCCGTCTGGGCACATCGCGGGTGATTTCCACGTCGACTTCCGAAGTTTACGGCACAGCGCGGTTTGTTCCGATCACCGAAGAACACCCGCTGAATGCGCAGTCGCCCTATGCTGCCACCAAGGTTGCCGCCGATCAACTGGTGCTGTCGTTCCATCGGTCCTTCGAGACACCGGTGGCGGTGCTGCGGCCCTTCAACACCTATGGCCCCCGGCAGTCGGCGCGGGCGGTGATCCCGACGATCATCAGCCAGATCGCGTCAGGGTCGCGCCAGATCAAACTGGGCGCACTCAGCCCCACGCGGGACTTCACCTTTGTGCGCGACACTGCGCGTGGCTTCATTCAGGCTATGGGCTGCGATGCCACCTTGGGGCGCGTAACCAACATCGGTTCGGGTTTTGAAATCTCGATCGCCGACACGGTCAACGTCATCGCCGAAGCCATGGGTGTATCGGTCGAGGTGGTGCTGGACGAAGAACGCGTTCGTCCCCAGGCAAGCGAGGTTGAACGCCTGTTTGCCGGAACCGAGGTTGCAACCAGATTATTCAACTGGAACCCGCAGTTCGGTGGGCGCGACGGCTTTGTAAAGGGTCTGGCCGAAACCGCCGAATGGTTCCAGAACCCGGCCAACCTGTCGGTTTACAAAGCCGACCGCTACAACATTTAAGCCCAGTCGCGATGGAGATATCTATGCCCAGAACCGCACTTCTGCACGATGTGGTCGCGCGGCTTCGACATGTGATCGGCGCGGCAGACAGTTTCATTCCTCTGCATGCGCCGGAGTTTCTGGGCTCTGAACGCGAGCTTGTGACCCAATGCATCGACACCGGTTGGGTGTCATCGGTCGGAAGCTTTGTCGATCAGTTCGAACGTGACGTGGCCGCCGCCTGTGGCACGGCGTTCGGTGTGGCCGTTGTCAACGGCACCGCCGCACTGGAAGTTGCGATGCGCGTGGCGGGGGTGGTTGCGGGCGACGAGGTGCTGATGCCGGCGCTGACCTTTGTGGCGACTGCCAACGCCGCCTATCATCTGGGCGCGGTGCCGCATTTCATCGACAGCGCCCCGGACACTCTGGGCGTCGACCCCGGCGCCCTGCGGGCGCATTTGCTGCGCATTGGTCGCGTCGGGCCTGACGGTCTGATCAACGCGGAAACCGGACGGCGCATTTCCTGTGTGGTGCCGATGCATGTCTTCGGCCATCCGGTTGACATGGAAGGTCTGGCCGCTGTGGCCGAGGAATTCGGTCTGGTGATCGTCGAAGACGCCGCCGAAGGTCTGGGCAGCCTGTGGCAGGGCCGACAGCTTGGCAGTTTCGGGACGGTCGCGGCGCTCAGCTTCAATGGCAACAAGATCGTCACCACCGGCGGCGGCGGGGCCATCGTGACCAACAACGAGTCCATGGCCCGCCGCGCCAAGCACCTGACCACAACGGCCAAAGTGCCGCACCGCTGGGCGTTTGATCATGACGAATGCGGCTACAATTATCGGCTGCCGAACCTGAACGCCGCACTTGGCGTGGCGCAGATGGCCCAACTGGGCGATCGGGTGGCAAAGAAGCGTCGTCTGGCGCAACGCTATATCGACAGGTTTGCCGACTTGAACGGTGCCAACATCTTTGCAGAACCCAAAGGAGCGCAAAGCAATTACTGGCTGAACACCTTGATCCTTGCACCCGGAACAGACGAAACGACCCGCGATCAGCTACTGGATGGGATCAACGCCGCCGGTTACATGGCCCGACCGATCTGGTCGCTGATGCCCAGCCTGCCCTTCAACGCCCATTGCCCATGCGCGCCCCTGCCGGTGGCCGAGGATCTAGAGCGGCGCATCATCAACCTGCCGTCTTCGGCGATGCTGGCGGATCGTGCATGAAAGTGCTGGCGGTCACAGGAACGCGGGCGGATTGGGGCCTGCTGGTCCCTGTCCTGAACCTTCTGCGCGACGATGACCGGTTCTCGCTTGAAATCGCGGCGACCGGCCAACACCTGATGCCCGGCAGCGCCTCGCTCGCGGCGATGGCCGCCGATGGGCATCGCCCCACCTATCATATGGATATGGGGTTGACCGACGACGACCGACCGCAGGCGCTGGCGCAGGGCATGGGTGCCGCTGTGGCGCTGATGGGGCAAACACTAGCTGCGTCACAGCCGGATGTCGTGCTGGTTCTGGGCGACCGCTATGAGATTCTGGCCGTCGCTCTGGCCGCCGTTGTGGCGCTTGTGCCCATCGTGCATCTTTGCGGCGGCGATGTGACCGAAGGGGCGATGGACGATTCAATCCGCCACGCGCTGACTAAGCTGGCGACGCTGCACTTTCCGACCAACGCCGAAAGCGCCGCCCGCATTGTGCAGTTGGGTGAGAACCCTATGCATGTTCATGCCGTAGGCTCCACCGGGATCGACCGCATCCTCTCGCTGGACCCGATGCCGCGCGCGGCGTTTTTTCAGGCGGTGGGTCTGACACCCAAGGCGCAGAATTTCGTCATCACCTTTCACCCCGCCACCCTGTCCGAGGATTCCACTGCGCAGGCCCAGTCGATGCTGGACGCCCTGAGCGCTTTCCCGGATGCGGGGCTGATCTTCACCGGATCGAATGCCGATCCGGGCGCGCGGGCGATTGATGCGCTGGTGCAGGATTTCGTGGCGCGGCGGGGCGCGGGGGCGGTGTTTCACGCCTCGCTGGGCTCGATGCGCTATTTTTCGGCGCTGCGGCACTGCGATCTGGTGATCGGCAATTCCTCGAGCGGCATCATGGAGGCGCCCAGCTTTCATCTGCCCACGATCAACATCGGTGACCGGCAGGCGCGCCGACCAAGGGCGGCTTCGGTGATTGATTGCGAGCCAACGCCAGAGGCAACTGCAGCCGCGATGCGCCGGGGTCTGACACTCGATTGCAGCCAGATGACCAGCCCTTTCGGTGATGGTCAGGCCGCCCATCGTATTCTGGCGCATCTGGGGCGGATCACCCGCCCGCGTGACCTGCTGCGCAAATCTTTTGTGGATGTTTCGATATGACAAGCCTTACCAAAACGATCATCATCGCCGAAGCGGGCGTCAACCATAACGGCGATCTGGACATCGCCCTGCAACTGGTTGACTGCGCCGCCGCAGCGGGGGCTGACTACGTCAAGTTCCAGACCTTCAAGGCCGAAAAGCTGGCGTCCAGTACGGCGCGCAAGGCTGAATATCAAAAGGTGACGACAGACGCGACCGAAAGCCAGCTGGACATGTTGCGCCGGTTGGAATTGTCGGCCGATGCGCATCGCGTGTTGATCAAACGCTGCGCCGAACGTCAGATCGCGTTCTTGTCCACAGCCTTTGACATCGACAGCCTGACCTTTCTTGGCAATGTTCTGAAGCTGGACACGCTCAAGCTTGGTTCGGGCGAGCTGACCAACGGCCCCATCCTTTTGGCCGCTGCCCGCAGTGGCATGAAGCTGATGCTGTCAACGGGCATGGGCACCTTGGCCGAGGTTGAAGAAGCGCTGGGTGTCTTGGCTTTTGGCATGATGACCGACGGCACGCCCAAGGCGCGGCAGGATTTCGCCGCAGCGCTGCTGAAACCCGCCGCATGGGACGCTTTGCGCGCGCGGGTCACCTTGCTGCATTGCACGACCGAATATCCGGCGGCGGTCGCGGACACCAATCTGCGCGCGATGGACACCATGGGCGCGGCGTTTGGCTTGCCGGTCGGCTATTCGGATCACACCGAAGGCAATGCCATGAGCATCGCTGCGGTGGCCCGAGGGGCGGTGGTGATCGAAAAGCACTTCACACTGGATCGTGGCATGGTGGGGCCAGATCACGCGGCCTCGGTCGAACCTGCGGATTTGGCGGCGCTGGTGCGCGACATTCGCGCCGTGGAGGCGGGGCTTGGTAATGGCATCAAGCAACCGGGTGGCGCAGAGGTGCGCAACAGGTTGATTGCCCGCAAATGCGTTGTCGCGGCCCGTGATCTTCCAGTCGGCCATACCTTGTCCGAAGATGATCTGGCCAGCAAACGGGCGGGCGGTCCGATTTCTGCCATGGCGATTTGGGATCTGGTTGGGCAAAAGACCACCGAAGCCTTCGCGTTTGATCAGCCTTTGCATTTCGGCGGGCTTTCATGACCGAAGCAAGCGGTGCCCAAGGTTCTGACGGACGTCTGATCGGTGTGTTTGGTGCCGCTGGATTTGGGCGCGAGGTCATGCCGCTTTTGCGCAAGCAATATGCCGCTGCCGAACCGCAGGCGCAGTTTGTCTTTGTCGAAAGATCCGCCGCGCCTGATCAAAACGGCGTGCCCGTCATGGCAGAGACCGAGTTTCTGGCAAGCCCGCGTGCAAAGGCCTTTGTCTTGGCCATTGCTGATGGAGAAATCCGCGCGCGTCTGCATGATATGGCACTGCGCAGCGGGGCAGTGCCGCTTGAGGCGCGCGCCGCCAGCGCCGAAGTGTTTGACCGTGCGACCCTAAGGGCCGGTGCCATCTTGTGCGCGCAAAGCATTGTGTCGTCGGATGTTCAGGTTGGGCTTTGTTTTCACTTGAACGTCTTCAGCTACCTTGCCCATGATTGCCGCGTGGGCGATTTTGTGACCTTTGGGCCACATGTCACGTGTGCAGGCAATGTGATCATCGAAGATCGCGCCTATATTGGTGCGGGCGCGTTGATCCGGCAAGGCACGCCCGACAAGCCATTGGTGATCGGGGCCGGGGCTGTGATCGGCATGGGAGCGGTGGTTACGAAAGATGTGCCGCCCGGTGTCACCGTCGTCGGAAATCCGGCCCGCCCGCTTGAGCAAAGGTAAGATCATGACCAGCCCAAACCCCCGTCTGGCCGCACTTTCTGTCGGAACCGCTGCCTCGATCCACGAGGCCATGGCGGCCATTGACCGGGGCGCGCGCCAGATCGCCCTGGTGACGGATGCCGATGACCGGCTTGTTGGCACCGTAACCGACGGGGATATTCGCCGCGCGCTGTTGCGGGGGGTGGCGCTTGACGCGCCCGTGACCGAGGTGATGCACATCGAGTTTGCCGCAGCGCGGGTCGACAGCGGCCCAAGTGCCGCGCGCCAGATGATGCTGGCCCGCAAGCTGCATCAATTGCCGATCATTGACGCCGAAGGTCGGCTGGTCGATCTGCTGCATGTCGATGACCTGACCGGACTGACGCGGCGCGAAACCCGCGTGATCCTGATGGCCGGGGGGCTTGGCACCCGTCTGCGTCCGCTGACGGAAACCGTGCCCAAACCGATGCTGCCAATCGGGGGCCGTCCGATCCTTGAAAAGATTATCGGCACCTTTGTCGATCAGGGCTTTTACCGTTTCACCATCGCGTTGAATTACAAGGGCGAGATGATCCGCGACCATTTCGGCGATGGCGCGGCCTTTGGTGCGGAAATTGAATATGTCCACGAAACCCAGCGGATGGGCACTGCGGGCGCGCTGTCGCTGCTGCCGGTGCGGCCCGATGCGCCGTGCATCGTGATGAACGGCGATCTACTGACGTCGCTGCAATTCGACACCGTGTTGCGCTTTCACGCCGAAACCGGGGCGATGGCCACGATGTGCGCGCGCGAATACTCGGTGCAGGTGCCTTACGGTGTGGTTGAGGTGGTCGATGAAACCCGGCTGCGCGGAATCGTTGAAAAGCCGACCTACACCCATTTCGTGAATGCGGGCATCTATGTGCTGTCGCCCGAAGCACTGGACAATGTGGTGCCGGGCACTTGGCTGGATATGCCAACGCTGTTCGAACGCGTGATCGCGCAGGGCCTCACCGCGTCGGTCTTTCCCTTGCAGGAATACTGGATTGACATTGGCCGCATGGAAGATCTGGAGCGCGCCCGCGTCGATTTTGAAACCGGTGGCGAACCATGACGCATGCTGCCCCTTCGGTTCTGGCGGTGATCACTGCGCGGGGGGGATCGAAGGATCTGCCGGGCAAGAACATCCGGCACTTGGCAGGGCGGCCCTTGATCGCGTGGAGCATCGAGGCGGCCTTGGGCGCAAGCTGCATCAGCCGGGTGATCGTTTCGACCGACGCGCCCGAGATTGCCGAGGCGGCTTTGGCCGCTGGTGCCGAAGTGCCGTTCCTGCGCCCAGCCGATCTGGCCACCGATGGCGCGGGCTCTGCCGATGTGGTGGCGCATGCCCTTGGGCAATGTCCGGGCCATGACGTGTTCGTGTTGCTGCAGCCGACATCCCCCTTGCGCAACGCCGACGATCTGGATCAGGCCTTTGGCCGTATGCAGGCGGCCGGGGCGGATGGCTGCGTTTCGGTGTCCGAGGCTGAGCAATCGCCTTGGCTGATGTACGTAACCGACGGCCCCGGTTTTCTGAACTCGCTGCTGCCGCCTTGGCCGGGTGGCATGCGGCGGCAAGATCTGCCCCCGGTCTATCTGCTGAACGGCGCCTTCTATTTCATGCGGACCGATGTCTTTCTGCGCGACCGCAAATTCGTGACCCCGCGTTGCATCGGCCACCAGCTGCCGCAATCACGGGCCGTCGATATTGACACCCTGGCCGATTTCGAACGAGCCGAAGCCCGTCTTGCCACCATGCACCAAGGGGCCGCGCAATGACTGCCAAACGCTCGCGGATCCTGCTGTTCCACCGGCTGGAGCTGGCTGATCTTTTCGCAGGTCTGGCCGGTCCGCTGGCTGAAACTTTGGACGTGCAGCACCTGGCCTATGATCAACCCGAAGTGGCCCATCTTGCCACCTTGGGGATCACGGTGGCAGGGCGCAGCTTCAAGGAAGACATCGCCGCCCTTTATCCGACCGCCTCGGTGACGCCCGCGCTGTTGGAGGAAATCGACACGCTGATCGTCACGCAGACGGGCGGGGCCTTCACTTTGAACTCTGCGATCCAAAGCGACCGTGGTTTTTCCCTGTTGACCTATGACGAAGCGCTGCGGCTGACGGCGACCTACTATCTGTACTGGAACCGGTTCATCGCCGAACAGGAAATCGACTTCCTGCTGCACGAACCCTGCACACTGATGTTCAATTTCCTGCCTGCCCTGATCCTTTCGCAGCGGGGTGGGCGCTATCTTTACAACATCATGGCAACCGGGAAGAAGGGCACGATCAACCATCTGACCATGACAGGGTTTGATTTCACCTGCCCCGATCTTGACCGCGCCTTTGACGATATCACCGCAGGTCGCCAGTCCCCCGACCGTACCGAGGCGGCGGCGTTTCTGGCCGAATTCCGCCAAAGCTATGAGGTGTTTCTGGGCGCGCGACTGGGGCGGCGTCAATCTCCGTTGCGGCAGTGGGCGGGTGCCGTCTATCAAGGCGTGGTGCAGCCGATGCGGCGCGCGGGCAAAGACCGAGTGCTGGACAACATTGATTACTGGCAGGCGTCAAGAAACCGGTCTTTGGACCGATACCGCAACCTGCGCGCCTATCGCCATGTCAGGTTCGACAAGATCGTGCCGGGGGAACGTTATTTCTTCTATCCCCTGCATCTGGAACCAGAGGCCGTGGTGCTTTACCACGCCCATGGCATCTACGAAAACCAGACCAAGCTGATCCAGAACATTGCCGGGCAACTGCCGCCGGGCTGCATGCTTTATGTCAAGGATCACCCGCATGACCATGCCTATCGCAACCCTATCGATTACCACCGGCTGACCTCTGTTCCCAACATCCGCCTGCTGGCCGCCGACATCCCTGGCAAAGAAGTGATCCGCCACGCGCAAGGCGTGATCACCATCACCGGCACGGCGGGTTTCGAGGCGATGCTGCTGGGCAAACAGGTCTACACCTTTGGCAAGACTTTCTATTCGCGCGGCCCGCGCGTGCAACACCTGCACCACATCCGCGACCTGCGCGCAGCGCTGTACGCGCGGCGCGATGAAGCGCCCATCACGGATGACGCATTGATCCCCTTTGTGGCCGCCTATCTGGCGACGCTGAAGCCTGGCCTGACCGATTTCTTCGTCGGCCGTGCCCAAAAATATGGCATCGACCTGACCCAGAACGCCCGCAATGTCGCCCAAAGCCTGCTGCAAACGATTGCCGGGCTTTGATAGGGCATGGCAAAGTTGTCCGCTCAGATTGCCCAGTACCGCTATGTTCTGGTCAACACCTTGGTCAGCGTGGTCGCCTTTGCGCGCAACATGATGTTCATGGCAACGCTGGGGCTGGCTGATCTGGGCCAGATGGCCCTGTTGCAGACCATTGTGATGCTGGTCGGTTTTGTACAACTGGGCATGATCAACGGGGCTTTCGTCCTTTTCGCAGAGGACAAGGTCGAGCAGACCCGTCGCGTGGCCAACGCCTTGCATCTGGGCATCGCCCTACTGGCCGTTCTGGCCGCCCTAGTTGCGCTGGCCGGGCAAGAGTGGCTGCTGATCCCGGTCGTGGCCCCTGAAACGCTGATCATCGGGGTTTTCGCCGGGCTGGCCACATTGGCCTCCACCTGGATGAACAACCTTCTGATTGCGAAAAAGGCGCTTGGCCACTCGAACTTGATCAACATTGCTGCCGTGACGGTGTCGCTCGTTGCGGCGGCGGCAAGTCTGCGCTTTGGTCTGACGGCGGCGCTGGCCTCGATGCTGCTGCAGCCCGTGCTGGTGGCGGTTGGCGCGTTGATTGTCGAACCCCTCTCGCGGCCCAATCCCAAACGCCCCGATGCGGCGACGCTGCGGCTGATGTGGTCGCTGGGGATCATGCAGTTTCTGGGCGGCCTGTCGCTCTTGCTGACCTACCAGATCGAGCGTTGGTCCATCACCCTTCTTCTGGGCGACGCCCAACTGGGCCAGTTCTATCTGGTGATGATGTTCACGACCTTCTTCCAACTGGTCCCTGCGGCGCTGCTGAACGTGCACCTGCCGCAAACGGTGCAGGCCGACAGCCGCGACCGATTGGCCCAAGTGCTGCGCCGCCATCTGAAAGAAGTGATGGTCTATGGCATCGCGGTCTTGCTTGTGACCGTAGCGCTGGTCCCCACCGCCGTGCGCCTGCTGGTGCCGCAGTTTGAACCCTCGATCCCGCTGCTGTTGCTGGCCATTCCAAGCCTGATCATCATGCTGCAACGCGACAATGCGACCCTGGCGCTGTATGCCTCGCGCAGAATGAGGCCTATGCTGGTGTCGGGCATAATTCTGTTGGTCTGTTACAGCGCGGTTTTGGGCCTGATCGTGATGCTGGGGCTGTTCTCGCTCCAGGCGGTTGTCATCGCCCGAACTGTGGCAGTGGCAGTTTCAGCGGTTTACCTTTACTGGCAGTATCGAGTGATCATGGCAGAAAGGGGTAAGGGCAGTTGGCGACGTCGATCAAAGGGCTGATCCGCCCTCCCATCTTGGCTGCCTACTGGATGATCATGAATCGCCGTCGGCAACACCAGGTCGAATCCTGGAACGTCGGACGGCAGGCCCGCATCGGCTATCGCGCCATCGTTCGGGCCGGGGTCGAGATGGGTGGCGATGTGGTCCTGGGAGACTACTCTTATGTCAGCGGCCCCCGCAGCTATGTCGAGACGGCCCGGATCGGCAAGTTCTGCTCGATCGCGCGTCAGGTGGTGATTGGCCCCGGCAACCACGATCTGGACGCGGTCACGACGCATCCGTTCCCGATCTCTCCGGCCTTTGGCGGTCTGGTCGCGGCGACGCAAAGCCAAAAGCAACGCCCGCCACGGGTGATCGGGAACGATGTCTGGATCGGCATCAACAGCGTCATCTTGCGCGGGGCCACCATCGGGGACGGTGCGGTGGTCGCGGCCAACTCGGTCGTGGCGGGCGATGTGCCGGCCTATGCCATCGTTGGCGGCTCACCTGCCCGCCTGATCCGCTACCGATTTGACGCCACCACCATTGCCGCACTACAGCGCATTCAGTGGTGGGACTGGAGCGAAGACAAATTGCGCAGTCATGCCGCCACCTTCGGTGACACAGCAGAGTTTGTCAGGCGGTTCGGCTGATGCAGGCCCCGGTCTTCCCTTCGCCCACAGCCGACCCAAAGCGCTTCTTGCGCAGGTTCATCCTGTTTGGTGCCATTCTGCTCAGTGGTGGCAATCTGCTGATTCCGCGTATTCCACTGGCTTTGCTGATTCTGGCCTTGGGCGCGCTGTTTTTCGGCTTTCTGTCGGCGAAGGTCAGCAAAAGCAAAATGTCGGTCTATCTGTGGCTTGCTTTGGTCATGCTGTTTGCTTTCGTGCGCATTCAGGAAATCGACCTGCTCGCCAATGTGACGCGCGGGGTCAACTTCATGATCGGGTTGCTTTTGCTCAAGATCTATTGGTCCGAAAATCGCATAAGGCTAGAATCTGATTTATTGTTCCTGCTGTTGCCCATGGCATTTCAATGCATTGCTACCTTTGCGATAAGTTACTTTGCCCCCGGATTATTCACGCTCATCCAATCGGATCGGCAACTCCTTTACACGCTGATTGGCGTGTTTAATTTCAGTGTGCCTTTGGCGACGCAAGGCAGCTTTATGCGACCCATGGGGTTCTTCTGGGAACCTGGCGTCTTTCAGCTCTATCTGAATGTGTTGCTGTTCTTGCTGTTCGCAAGACAGGCCAAGTGGCATTGGATTCTGGCGACCGTCGCTGCGATCTTTCTAACTCAATCGACAACCGGCATCGCGACAGCTTCGATTCAGACCGCCTATTTCTCCATCGTTCCAATCTTCACGCGGGGACTTTCAACGCGCAGACTCGTTATGCTTTTTGTTATCCTAGTCGCTATCCCTGTCTTTTACCCCTCGGCCGAACAAAACATCGCAGCGAAATTAACGGGCGACCGGTCTGGGTCGACCTCTGCACGAAGCTATGACTTGGAGGTGGCGGTTGACATTCTGGCTGAACATCCCATAGTTGGCATAGGCTTCAACGACCGCGCGTATCTCAATTATTTGAAGGTCAACAACACAGATACTTCCACACTCAGCGATCAGGATCAGAATGGTCGTTACAACACAAACGGTGTCATAGTTGTGCTGTTCTCTCTCGGTCTGCCTTTGGGTGGCGTCTATCTTCTGTCGATATTCCGCCAGCGATTGTTTGACCATCGCCTCATATTTGGTGCGATACTTCTGCTGTCGCTTCTGGCGGAACCGCTCAGCTTTACCCCGTTTTTCGTGCTGTTTGCCTTCAACGGCCTAGCCTTTTCACCCCGGATCAAATACTCCCTGCGCCCAGAAGCAGGTGGCCAAAGGCTTGCGCCCGCAGATGCCGTTTGACCGAAGCGGGCAATGGACGGCGGCACATCTCAGGATATCACACACAGATGTTTACCCTCTTTCGGTTTCAAAATCTGGCAGCCCGCGTTTTGTTCCGCATCACCGTAGCACCGTTCTTTGGCAGCTTCGGCAAGCGTTCAGCGGTTTTGCGGCCGCGTGGAATCGAAGGGATTGGCAGGATCAGCATCGGGAACAACGTCTACATCGCGGATGGCGCGTTGCTGGCTGCGGTGCCGCATACGGGCGTGGATCGCTGCGAGCTTCGCATCGGAGATGGGTGCAAGTTTGGGGCGCACAACCATATCTACGCAACCCGTTCCGTGATCTTTGAAGATGAAGTCCTGACGGCAGGCAACGTCTATGTTTCGGACAACGGCCACGGCTATGACTTGCCCGACACCCCCATCCTGCGCCAGCCGGTGCAACAACTGGCACCGGTGCGCATCGGGCGCGGCAGTTGGCTGGGGCAAAACGTCTGCGTCATCGGGGCCAGCGTGGGACGGGGCTGTGTGGTCGGGGCGAATTCCGTCGTGCTGTCTGATCTGCCGGACTACTGCGTTGCCGTTGGCGCTCCGGCCCGCGTTGTCCGTCAATTTGATGCCGCCAGCGGGGCATGGAACCGCACAGGCCAGCCAGATGCCATTTCAGCTTTGAATGAGAAAGGCTGACACATGAAAATCCTGTTCGTCGGCATCCAATACCACGCCTACACCCGTGCGATCATTGACGAGATGCGGTTGCTGGGGGCCGAGGTCACCTATGTCGACATTCAGCCCCGCAGCGTGGCGCAGAAGGTGCTGCGCACTTTGGCCCGCCCGCTTTATGAGCGGTCGGTGGAACGGCATCTGCGGGCTGCGGTCGATGCGGCGCGGGGCGTGACCTATGACAAGGTGGTGTTTCTGCAGGTTCATCAGATGGACCTCGCAACACTGGCCGCGCTGCGCCAGTCTCAGCCGCAGGCCGAGTTCACCCTGTACAACTGGGATGCGATCACCACCCATGACTACCGCGCCCACACGGCGCAGTTTGATCGGGTGCTGACCTTTGATCGCCGCGACGCGGCGGCGCATGGGTTCGGCTATCTGCCGCTGTTCTGCATCCGACCTTGGCAGGGTTTGGGCCATGGCGCGCAGCAGTCGGTCTATATGGTGGGCAACATCGTCCGGCTGGGCCGCTATCACGCGGTGGGCGCTTTTCGCGATTATTGCGCGCGGCACGGCGTCGCCTTCCGCCAGCATCTGAAGATCAGCCCTGTCGTGCTGCTTCACATGCTGCGTGCCAGAATTTGGCCGCGGGGCGTGACGCTGAGGTCGATCCCCGAGCCCGAGTTTCGCGCGATGATCGCAGCCAGCGCGGCCGCCTTCGATTTCGCCAATCACAGCCAGTCGGGCCAGACGATGCGGATGATGGAAAGCCTGTGCGCGGGCAAGAAGATCATCACCAACAACGATTGGGTGCGGCAAGAGCCGTTCTACACCCCGGACCGCATCCATGTGTTCCAGGATCTGGACTTTTCGGGCATAGACGCCTTTCTGAAGGTCCCCTTGGCCGATCCCGAGGCGCGCTTTCCCGAATATCAGGTCCAAAGCTTTGCCCGTCGGCTGATCGGTCTGGACCCGGTTCTTTCCTTGGGGGGCGGCCATGACTGAACCTGCGCCGCGCCGCTGCCTGCTCATCGCACCGCTAACCTTTTACAGCTTTCACCGCACGCTGGCCGCTGCGTTGGAAAAGCGCGGCTATCAGGTCGATCTGTTGAACGAGGAATTTCCGGCCAATCCGCTGGGCAAATTGATGGGCAAGCTTGCGCTGCCCCTGCTGCGCCGCACCACCTTGCGGCGGCTGAAGGCGCAGTTAGACGGCCGTCCGTCCTATGATCTGGTGTTGATCATCAAGGGCCGGGGCCTTGGCAACGCGGCGTTGAGCTATTTGCACAGCCGGGCGCAGCGGATCGTGGGATACAACTTTGACAGCTTTGCCTTCAACCCCTCGGCGCGCGACTGGTATCTGCGTACAGACCGCTACGCGACCTTTGACATCGAAGATGCTGCCGCAACGGGTCTGCCCTTGGTGCACCTGTTCAGTGCGGTGTCGGCGGTGCCCGACTCCCCGCGCGCTTATAATGTGTCGATCATTCAGCGCGTGCATTCCGACCGTCTGAGCTATGCCAAACGGTTGCTTGAGGCGCTGCCTCCCGGCTGGACGCCTTTTGTCTTTCTGTATGAAAGCAGCCGCCTGCTTTTTCTGCTTGGGTTTGTCCGCCAGCCGATGCTGTACCTGCAGCTGTGGCGTCACATCTCTTTCACGCCACTGCCCTATGCCAAGGCGATGGCGGCGCTTGGGGCGTCGCGCGTGACTTTCGACTATGCGCATCCCCGGCAAAGCGGCATCACCGTGCGCTGTTTTGAGGCGCAAGGTCTGGGCGTGGCGATCCTGACCAACAACAGCGCGGCCGTGGCAAGCGGTATCTTTGCGCCGGGCGCCATTGCGCATCTGGGCGCGGATGCCACGCAAGGACAGTTGCGCGCCCTGCTTTTGGACCTTGCGCGCCACTGCCCCGCGCCCCAAACCCGCAGCGTGGACGATTTCTTTGATGAGTTGCTGGCCGAAGGCAAAAGCCCAGCCGCGCTGAAACATGGATTTGAAGGAGAAAAGGCATGACACGCATTCTGGTCACCGGCGGCGCAGGTTTCATCGGATCGAACCTTGTGGCCGAACTGTTCCGCCGTGGTCACACCATCACGGTGCTGGACAACCTGTCCCCGCAGATTCACGGCGACAACCCCGATGACTCGCCGCTGTTTCAGGCGATCACCGGCAAGGCGCGGTTCATCAAAGGCTCGGTCACCGAGCGCGCCACCTTGACAAAAGCCATGCACGGGCAAGAGGTGATCGTGCATCTAGCCGCCGAAACCGGCACGGGTCAGTCGATGTATATGGTCGAACATTACACGGCAGTGAACATTCAGGCCACGGCGATGATGCTGAACATTCTGGCCGAACAGAAGGATCATGGAGTCAAACGGATGGTGGTGGCCTCATCGCGGTCGATCTATGGAGAGGGCAAGTATCTGACCGCCGATGGGTCGCCGGTCTACCCTGTGCAACGGCGCGCCGCCGATATGCAGGCCGGTCAGTTCGATCTGTATGATGCGCAGGGTCAGGCTTTGACGGACGCCGACACCGACGAAGAATCGCGCATCCATCCGTCTTCGGTTTACGGCGTCACCAAGCAAGTGCAGGAACAGCTGGTGATGACGGTCTGCCCGACCATCGCCATCGAACCCGTGGCGCTGCGCTATCAGAACGTCTACGGGCCTGGACAATCGCTGTCCAATCCCTATACTGGGATCTTGTCGATCTTCTCGAACATCATCATGCAAGGCGGTGAGATCAACGTCTTCGAGGACGGGCTGGAAAGCCGCGACTTCGTGTTCATCGACGATGTGGTCGACGCAACCTGTCGGGCCATCGAACTGCCCGCCGCTGCCGGTCAGGTCTTCAACGTCGGTTCTGGCGTGCGCACCACGGTGCTTGAGGTAGTCAACCAACTGCGCGTGGCCTATGGCTCTGACACCGTGGCGCGGGTCACCGGCGCGTTCCGTCTTGGTGACATCCGTCACAACAGTGCCGATCTCGGCCGCATCCGCGCGGCTTTGGGTTTCGAACCTCGCATGTCATTCGCCGAAGGCATCCGGCAATTTGCGGGCTGGGCGGCGAGACAAGGCCCCAAAAGCAGCGCCTATGAACGATCTTTGAACGAATTGCGCGAACGTGGCCTGATGCAGGACACCACCGAAGTCGCGGCCGCAGGTGCCGGGACGGAGACGGCACTATGAGCATTCTGGTGGTCGGCGGGGGCAAGATGGGCATGTCCCACCTTGCCTTGATCGGCCGATATGTCGGCAAGTCGCAGGTGGCCCTGTGCGACACCAAGCGGGTGACCCGCATGGTGTTCCGGCTGTTGGGCTACCGCACCTTCGCATCGGTCGATGACGCCTTGCGCCGGTTGGACAAGGTAGACGGCGTGCTTATCGCCACGCCAACTCCGGTGCACTACGGTCTGGCCCGCTGGGCGATTGCGCAGAAACTGCCGTTCTTTGTGGAAAAACCGCTGACGCTTGATATCATCCGCAGCAGCGATTTGGTGGCCTTGGCCGCCCAGGCCGGAGTTGCGGCGCAGATGGGCTTTGTGCTGCGCTATGTCGCCACCTTCCGCCATCTTCAGACCCTTGTGGAGGATGGTCGATTGGGTGCGGTGCGGGGCTATGTCTCAACTATGCGGGGAAACGTGATCACCAAAGCGCTGGCCGACACAGACTGGCGCGGCGATTACATGCGCGGCGGCGGCTGTCTGAACGAATACGGCCCGCACATTATCGACCTGTGCCGGTTCATCTTTGGCCCAGTGGCGCAGATTGCCACGGCGACCGAAGGAAAGACCTTTTGCACCCGCGCGGATGATCGCTTTGACGTGCAGTGGCAGCATGTTTCGGGCATCGAGGGCCGCGTTGAAGCCGATTGGTGCGATGCCGCCAAGCGCAAGTCGGTGATCGAGTTCACTGTCGATTTCGAACATGCGAGGGTGCGGGTCGACAATTCGGCTGTTGAAATCGACTGGCACCTCGATGCCTCCCTGCCCCAAGCGGTGCGGGATGAACTGGACGCGCCGGTGCGCCAACCCAACGTCGGCTTTTATCTGCGCGGCGAAGAATTCTCGCTTGAGATCGAAGATTTCCTGACAGCCTGTCTGGGGCGCGACTTTCATGTCGATCCGGCCTGCCGGAACGGAAAGGCCCCCGACCTTGCGGATGGCTTTGAAGTGGATGCGCTGATCGACGCCATAGCCGGAAAGGCAGGCCTGAAATGACCTATGGCCGCGCCGTTTTCGGTGACAATCAGTTTCTGGGCGTCAACCACGCCAATCAGGCCAAAGCCGCAGAGTTGTTCCAGCGTTTCAGCAACCCCGACCAGATCATCGAGGTGCTGGGGGCCGCCTATGATGCCGGTCTGCGCGACTTCATGTTCACCACGCATGAACGCTACGATCTGGTCTTTGACGAGATCCGCCGTTCCAACTTGTTCAAGGGCATGCAGTATACACCGTGTCTGCCCTATGCGCACAAATACTGGAACCGGCTCAGCAATGACGGGCTGGTTTCGGCGGTCATCATGCCGCTTTGGCAGGCTAATCCGCTGGGCATCTTGCCGGCAACTTTTGGGATGTTGCTGGGACGCACTGGGGCGCTGATCTCGCTTCTGACGCAGATCGAGATTCTGATGTGCAAGGGACTGCCCATGCGCGGCATCTTTCTGCAAAATGCAGCAACTGATTTCCTGCTGGCGATGGAGCGTTACCGCGAGTTGGAGGGCTTTGCCCGCGCGGTCGAAAAACTGGGTGCGGTGCCCGGTTTCATCACCATGAACCATCCCGCGACCGTGCAGGCGCTTACGGAAAGGATAGGTCTTGACCGGCCTTGGGTTTGCGCAAACTACAATCAAGGTGGTTATCGAATGAACCCGTCGTCACAAATGGTCAGAGCCTCCTTTGCCTCCGGCAAGACACGCAACATTGCGATGTCGGTCTTTTCCTCCTGTAAAGGCTTGGCACAAGACGCGCTGAATGACACCTTGCGTGCGGTTGATACTGGGGTAGTCGATGCAATCTTGTTTGGGTCATCCAACCCTAAGAACATTGTTGCAAACGCGGAAGCCATTCAACAAAGGTGAATCATGAAGATCGAGACGACAGCCTTGGATGGGGTGCTGATCCTGATGCCGCAACGGGTCGGGGATGAGTGTGGCTGGTTCAGCGCAACCTATAATTCGGCGTGCATGGCGACGGCTGGTGTGCCTGTCGTGTTCGTACAGGACAATCATTGGTTGTGCCGCAAACTTTCGTCTTCCTACGGCTTGGCGGACATGGAATTGTTGTCAGATGGTTGCAGGGCGTGGCATGCGAGGACTGTCGAGGTGATTGATTTTAAGGGCATTCAGTTTCCGAAGGTGGTGATCGGGGTCTGATACCAACGGCATTTCGGTCTGATTCTTTTGGGATTCCCAAGCCTCGCGAAGTCTGAATCAATGCCACCTGAAGGACAGGAGGCAGGCATGGCAGGGATTGCGATCACGCGGCGGGAATTGACGGCGACGGAGTTGCGCGCGGCGGCGGGCAAGACGAAGGACTCGCGGGGCGCGCGGCGGATGCTGGCGATTGCGCTGGTTCTGGAGGGCGTTGGCCGCACAACGGCGGCGCAGACCTGCGGGATGGACCGGCAGACGCTCAGGGACTCGGTGCACCGCTACAATGCCGAGGGCATCTCCGGGCTTGTGAACCGGATTGTGCCGCACCGCCCCCGGCGGCTGACGCCCGAGCAACTGGCCGCGCTTGCGGCCTGGGTCGAGGCCGGTCCAGACCCGGTGCGCGACGGCGTGGTGCGCTGGCGTCGCCGTGACCTGCAGCACCGCATCAAGGCGGAATTCGGCGTCGTGCGGCACGAGCGCAGCGTCGGCAAGCAACTGGCGGCACTGGGCTTTCGGCGGCTGTCCGTGCGCCCGCAGCACCCGAAGTCGGACCCGGCAGCGCAAGAGGCGTTCAAAAAAAATTCCCCGAAGCGGTAGCGGCGGTGCTCCCCGAAGCGGCGAAGGGAAAGCCGCTGGATATCTGGTTCCAAGATGAAGCGCGCGTCGGCCAGCAGGGGTCTGTTCCGGGTGGGGGCGGAATCCTACGCTCTCATGAGCGTTTTCGGTTTTTCCGGCATGGCAAGAATACCCCGCCAGAGCGGGTTGGTCAAATCATGTAGCCTGTGCAGGCGCTGGAGACGGTTGGCCGAACCGATGGTTATCATGCTCTCATCCGCGGGCTGGATACCGCCTGACCAAATTCGATGTGGGCTTGCCTCTCTCTAAGGGCGGATGTTTTTCCCAACGTACGCCGAGGGTTCCCCAATCATGGCCCCCATCTCCAGCTTACTGCACAGGCAGGCTGGAACCTTGTCTCAGGTGGCGAGCGGTGTCTTGCGCGCGATGTCCCAGATGAAGCCCGCCAATTCACGGGCGATGGCGGCCAACACCCGAGGCTGCGGCTTCCCAGCATTTGACAGGTGACGGAACCGTTTGCACAGTCGGGTTTGGGCTTTCCATCCGATGTCGCGGATTTCCTGCGGCAGATGGGCCGCGCGTTTCAGATACGGGTGTCCTTCCTTCGGCATGTGGCGGTAGGACCACCCTGCTTCCACCAACATGGTCCGCGCAAGCGCATTGCCGCTCTTGGTCAATCGGCCACGTCGCGTTGTGGACCCGCTGGAATGTTCACTGGGAACCAGGCCGAGCCAAGCCATCAGCTGCCGGGGGTTTCCAAACCGCGTGATGTCGCCAATCTCGGCCACCACCGTCGCCGAGAGAACCCCAAAGCGTGGGGCAATCATGCTGCCATTTTGATTTCTCCGTCGGCTTTCATCCCCGGATACCATTGCTGGAACTTCGTGCGCAGGGTGCCATCCAGCGTGCGCGTGCGTGTTTGCAGCATGAGGTGAGCCCCTGTTTTTGACCACCGCATCTGCTGACGCTTGCAGAACCGCTTGCCCACGACGGTGTTGACGGTGCTTTCAACAAAACCTGTGGACACACGCTCGCCATAACGTCGCCGCTCTGCATAGTTGGGGATCATCCAAGCATTGTTGGCGATATAGGTCTGGAATTCATTAGCGGCTTTGCGCAGGGCCTTGGTACTGGCGTACCCTGTTTCAATCTCGTCAAGATCCATGACTAGGTCATCGATGGCCGCCTGCCCATCATGCAGGTTGCCATTCCATAGACACCCTTTGATCTGGCGAAGGGATCTGGCCATCTCCTCGGCTTCCTCTGGGCTCAGATGGGCAAGGCCTTTGACATACTGATGCATCACGGTGATGCGCATCGTGATATGGAACCAGTCCAGAAGATGCTCAGATGCAGGCGCCATATCACGAGCGATCTTGATGACGGTATCACCGCCATCGGTCATGAATGTGACCTGCTGGTTTTCCTGCCAGCCCTGGTCTTTCAGAATCTCATGCAATCGCCGCTTGGGCTTTTCATCATGGCTTTGCACAAGGCCAAGGTAGAGATCCGGGCGATCTGTAGGAATGGATTTGCCAACCATGACCTCAAAGTGAGATTGGCCTTTTTCGCGTGACCGAACATATCCACCATCAATGCCAACCGTGATCGGGCCTTCCGGATTGGGCAGGGCTATCGCGTTTGGAAATCCATGGGTGAAATACGAGAACATACTGGGAACAAAAGACGCGCCTCGTCGTGTTCGATACCGGAATCCCATGTCGAAAAACTTCAACGCGACCACCCAGACCCAAACGCGATTCCCCTGCCGGATTGGGAAGTCGGTCCCGTTCATAAGCGTTAGTCTCGACAAAGCTGTACCGTTCGTCCGCCAGTTCAGTTTCCATCCGGCTTGCTACACGCCCCAAATGCCTGCGCACCGTTTCCGCGTTTAGTCGTTTGTCGATTGGCAGCACGTCTTTGAGCAAATCTACCGTGACGCCATATGAGACCAAAGACGCCCACTTCGTTTCCAGCCAGAGCATTTCTGGCGCGACATGGTGGGGGAGCAGCTCTGTCAGCGGGCTGAACGTTTGGGCATATCCGGTATGGCAGCGGCAATGGTATAAACGCGGGCTGGATATGGTGATATCGCCAAAGACGGTTCGATATTGAATAGCCTTACTGCCTTTGCGCCTAAGCCTCCCTGCGCAACACGGACATGTGGAACGGTCGGCACAGAACGCCGCTGTTTGTGCGGCAACGATTTCTTGCTGCAAATTCAACAGCAACGCCTTGCTGTCTTCAATGGAGAGCCCTATCTCAGCGGCGCTTTCGAACCCCTTTTCAAAAGCTGCAATTTCATGCTCATGCACCACCCCATCTGGGGCGGTGATTGCAATCTTGATCGATATGTCCATCTCTGCTGTTCCCTCTTACCCTGCCGCGTCGCGCGCCCTCATAATTGTTTGCCTGCTGGTTTTGATGTCCCGTGCGATGGTAGAGACACTGTCGCCATTGGCCAGCCGTTGACGCACGAGATCATGTCGTTCGCCTGACAGCGCGGGCGGACGGCCCAAGGTTTTTCCCTCAGATTTCGCGCGGGCCAGCCCTGCCTGTGTGCGCTCAATCAGAAGGTCGCGCTCAAACTGCGCGACGGCGTTGATCACGCCCATCGTCAGCTTCCCAGCGGAACTGGTCAGGTTTACTCCTCCAAGGGCTAGCTTCAACTCGGACTTCGTGTTTCCAATATCCCCCCATATCGTAGATGTAGGAAAGCCTGTCGTTCCGGCAAAACCCAAAGCCGCTCAGTGGAACATCAGGACTCGCTGCATGCAATTCCCAAGACCCATAATCCACGGCGCGAATATCAAACTGGAACAGGTGAATGCCGTCCCATCCCATCGCAACCTGAAGTATCCCGTGCAACTCACGTAAGGTGATTGACGAAGAAACAAACACGCGTCGCCAGACCATCGGGCTGATCCCCAAAAGCCGAAGTTTGAGTTGAAGAATTTCTGACGGTACAGGCATCCAGGAAATATGTCAGATCATCCCGAAAACACAATTGCCCCACGCTTTGGGGTACTCTCCACCATGCGTTCGTTTTGTAACCTATGAGGTGACTGGGCCAATAAGCGTCTTAACGCGATTATTAACCGATTACTCGGAAACAATCCCCAGCAAATATCTACCATAGTCGTTCTTTCTGAAAATATCCGCCCGCGCCAGCAAGGCGTCCTTACCGATCCAGCCCGCGCGAAAGGCGATTTCATCCGGGCAACCCACCTGCAACCCTTGCCGCGCCTCTAAGGTGCGCACGAAATTCCCCGCATCCAGCAAGCTGCCATGTGTCCCAGTGTCCAGCCAAGCAAAGCCCCGGCCCATTTTCTCGACCGTCAGACTTCCCTCGGCGCGATAGATCTCCAACAGATCAGCAATCTCCAACTCGCCGCGCGGCGAGGGCTGCACCCGTGCCGCCAGTTCCGGCGCGCGGCCATCCAGATAATACAGACCCGTCACCGCATAATTAGACGGCGGCACTTCGGGCTTCTCGATGATCGCCTGCACATTGCCCGCTGCATCAAACCGCACCACACCATAACGCTCTGGGTCGGTCACGCGGTAACCAAATACCGTGCCGCCCACCGTCTTTGCTGCTGCCGAGGCCAAAATCTCGGGCAACCCATGCCCAAAGAAGATATTGTCGCCCAACACCAGCACGCTGGGTGCCCCTGCCAAAAAGTCTTTGGCGAGCAGATACGCCTGTGCCAGCCCGTCAGGGCTAGGCTGCACGATATAAGTTAGGGAAATCCCCCACTGGCTGCCATCGCCCAATAGCCGGATGAACTGGCTCTGATCGTCTGGCGTGGTGATGATGGCAATTTCACGCACCCCGCCCAGCATCAGCACCGACAAAGGATAATAGATCATCGGCTTGTCATAGATCGGCAACAACTGCTTGCTGACGCCCATGGTGATCGGCCACAGCCGGGTGCCAGAGCCGCCCGCCAGAATGATTCCTTTGCGCGTCATACTGCCAACTCCTGCAAAATATTGTCCAAACCATTCCGCCAATCTGGCCGCGCATGGCCAAACCCCGCCAAACCGCTGCAATCAAGCCGTGAATTCAGCGGGCGCTTGGCAGGGGTTGGATAAGCGCTTGATGGGATGCCCTGCACCACACAGGTCAAACCCGCCCGCGCCATAATCTCTCGCGCGAAATCCGCCCAAGAGCAATCCGGCGCGCCCGCAAAGTGCTCCACGCCACCGGGCTTGCCCGCAAGCAACCCAGCCGCCATCACATATAAAGCGTCGGCAATATCCGCAGCAGCCGTCGGCCCGCCGATCTGATCCGCCACCACGTTCAAGCTGTCGCGTGTAGCGCCCAGCCGCAGCATGGTCTTGACGAAATTCGCGCCATGCGCCGAGACCACCCAAGAGGTGCGCATGATCACATGCACCCCACCCGCAGCCTGCACAGCTTGCTCACCTGCCAGCTTGGTGCGGCCATAAGCGCCCAGCGGAGCCACCGGATGACCGACGCCAAACGGCTGATCCCCCGCGCCATCGAAGACATAATCCGTCGAGATATGCAAAAACGGCAAACCCCGCGCCGCCGCCGCCCGCGCCATAGCCCCGGGTGCATCGCCATTCACGATCAGCGCTGCAGCCTCTTCGGTTTCAGCCTTGTCCACCGCAGTCCAGGCCGCGGCGTTGATCACCACATCAGCATCGCTAGCCATAACTGCTGCCGCACAAGCCGCCGGATCAGACAAATCAGCCTGATCCCGGTCCAGAAACTCTGCCGTCACCCCGGCAGGCAACCGCCGCGCCAATTCCTGCGCCACTTGGCCGGTTTTCCCAAAAACAAGCGCTTTCAAGCCTTCACTCCCAACCGGACACCCACGCCAGCGCGGGCCTGCAATGGCTTCCACCATGCCTCGTTGTCCAGATACCATTGCACGGTTTTCTCCAAGCCCTGCTCGACGGTCACGCTTGGCCGCCAACCCAGTTCGTCCCTGATCCGCGATGGATCAATGGCGTAGCGCGCATCATGGCCGGGGCGGTCCGTCACGTAAGTGATCTGATCCGCATACGACCCCGCAGCCTTCGGCTGCTTCACGTCCAGAATCCCGCACAGAGTCCGCACCAGTTGCAGGTTGCTGCGCTCATTCTCGCCGCCAATGTTATAGCTGCGCCCCAGCTTGCCTTTTTCCACCACCACCAACAAAGCATCGGCGTGATCTTCGACATAAAGCCAGTCGCGCACGTTCGATCCGTCGCCATAAATCGGCAAAGGCTTGCCCGCCAAAGCGTTCAAAATCACCACTGGCACCAGCTTTTCCGGGAAATGGAACGGACCATAATTGTTCGAGCAATTCGTCAGCACCACCGGCAAACCGTAGGTTTCATGCCAAGCCCGCACCAGATGGTCGCTGGCCGCCTTGCTGGCGGAATAGGGGCTGCGCGGATCGTAAGAGGTGTCCTCGGTGAACTGGCCTTCCGCGCCCAACGATCCAAACACCTCATCCGTGCTGATATGATGAAAGCGGAAGCCCGCAGGTTTGCCAGCGCCAATCCAATAGGCCCGCGCCGCCTCCAGCATGTTATAGGTGCCGTTGATATTGGTCAGGATGAAATCCCCCGGCCCGTCAATACTGCGATCCACATGGCTTTCGGCGGCAAGATGCATCACCACATCCGGGCGATGCAGACTGAAAATCTCATCCAGCCGCGCGCGATCCCGGATATTCGCCTGCTCAAAGCTATACAGGTTCGACCCTGCCACGCTCGCCACATTCTCCAGACACGCAGCGTAGGTCAGCGCATCCAGATTGACCACCTCATGCCCGCGAGAAACCGCAAGCCGCACCACAGCCGAGCCGATAAAGCCCGCGCCACCCGTCACCAAAATCTTCATGCGGCTACCCATTCAAACGGCGATGCCACATCGTGTAACAAAGGCGCCACGGCATCTTTACCAGACAAGACCGGAGTCCCCGAAAGCCCCCAATCAATCCCGATCTCGGGATCATCACAGCGCACACCCCCGTCACAGTCGGGCGCATAAACATCGGTGCATTTATACTGCACCTCGGTGTTCACAGCGCGGGTGACAAACCCATGCAAAAACCCCTTTGGCACCAGCAACTGCCGCCCATTCGCTGCCGACAAATCCACGCCCACCCATTTCCCAAACGTCGGAGACCCGCGCCGGAAATCCACCGCCACATCGAAAATCATCCCAGAAGTGCAGCGCACCAGCTTGTCCTGCGCCCGTGGCGGAGCCTGATAATGCAACCCCCGCACCGTGCCGACCAGTGCCGACATCGAGTGATTGTCCTGCACAAAGCTCAGATCAAGCCCAGCCGCCGCCATCGCTTCCGCATTCCAAGTCTCAGAAAACCAGCCGCGATCATCGCCAAAGCGCTTCGGCGTCACAATCAGCACACCCGCCAGTGACGTTTCTTCAATCTGCATGTCTCAAACCCATTCATACATCTGCAGCTTTGGAATAGCGCAAGCCCGCAGCTTGTCATAGACCGGATTGTTCGTCTTCGAATGATTTGGGGCTCTGATGATGGGTTGGGTAGCCCCTCCTGACGGCACTTATGTGCCATAGTGATCCAGACAGGATCAGGAGGATTTGGCTATGAAGGAAGTTTCGATCATCGGCGTTGACCTGGCCAAGCAGGTCTTTCAGTTGCATGGTGCGACGTCGGAAGGTGAAGCGGTGTTCCGCAAGAAGCTGTCGCGCAAGCAGTTCTTGGCGTTCATGCAGACGCACCCGGGGTGCATCGTTGCAATGGAGGCCTGTGCGACCGCTCACCATTGGGCGCGCACATTGTCGGCCCTCGGACACGTTGTGCGCCTAATCGCCCCGAAGTTCGTCAAGCCGTATGTGAAGAGCCAGAAAAACGACATGGCGGATGCAGAGGCTATCGCAGAGGCAGGCAGTCGGCCGACTATGCGTTTCGTTGAAGTAAAGACGCCAGAGCAGCAAGGTCTAGGCATGATTTTCAGGTTGCGGGATCTGCTGGTCGGGCAACGGGCGCAGATGATCAATGCGTTGCGCGGACATCTCGCCGAGTTCGGACTGGTCGCCGCCAAGGGGCGGGAGAACGTCGATAAGCTACGGGCCGTTCTGGAACCGAGTCAAGAGTGGGTCGACGATCTTCCCCCTGCCGTTCGCTATATGGCGCAACTCTGCTTTGATCAGATCGGCGACCTGTCACGTCGGATTGCCGAGCTTGATGCACAGATCGCAGCGGCGAGCCGCCGATCGCGCTTTTCTGCTCGCGTGCAAAAGATGCCTGGGATCGGTCCCATTACCGCGATGGCACTGGAGGCTTTCTCTCCGCCGATGGAGACTTTCCGCCAAGGACGTGATTTTTCGGCATGGTTGGGCCTCGTTCCACGACAACATTCCAGCGGCGGCAAGCAGAGGCTTGGACGCACGAGCAAGTCCGGTCAGCGCGACATCCGGCGCCTGCTGATCATTGGCGCGATGGCGGTAATTTCCGGAACCAAGGTTCGGCCACCTGCGGAAAGCTCTTGGCTGGGGCGAATTTTGGCGCGCAAGCCACGCATGCTCGCGGCCATCGCACTGGCAAACAAGATGGCCCGAATGCTGTGGGCCATGATCACAAAGAATGAAGAGTTTCGAGGGGGACCGCTGATGGCGAACTGACTAGGTCAGCGGCACCGTCTCGAAAATGCGGGCGAAGCTGAAGCAAGTATGAAATCGATCGGACAGATCGGGGTTGGGGAAATCAGTGTTACATCGTGAGCTTTGAGCTCGGTCTGATGTTTTGACCACAGCCCGCGAATCCCATACCGGCCATTGGGCAAGGTGTCCCAAGAAAAGGCCTGACACATGGACGCATTCGATCGTATCATGCAAGCCGAGGCGAAAGCCCGCTAAAACCGGGGCTACCCACACATGATGTAACCGCCCCCCGACGGCATCAATGTGCGAAGGTGGGTCTGCAGTGATCCACAAAGGAGGATGGTCATGTCGGAGATTATCACGGTCGGGCTCGACCTGGCGAAGAATGTTTTTCAGGTCTATGGGGCAGACGCGTCGGGGCGGACGGAGTTGCGCAAGAAGCTGAGGCGGGATCAGGTGCTGGCCTTTTTCAGCCAGTTGCAGCCCTGCGTCGTTGCGATGGAAGCCTGTGGCGGCGCGCATTTCTGGGGCCGCGAGATTGGCAAACTTGGTCATGACGTGCGGCTGATCCCGCCCGCCTACGTGAAGCCCTTCGTCAAGCGCCAGAAGAATGATGCGGCGGATGCCGAGGCGATTTGCGAGGCTGCTGTCACTGTACCCTAATTAATCAGATTCTGCGGCTTCGGAGCATTTTGGGGCGTTTTTATACCCTTAATTACAATACATCCACAGGCAACACGCTTCAGTGCTCGATGCCGCTTGAGCGCTTCCAGATTGCATCGGCCCGCGCCAGAAGCGCTTGACGATCTGCCTCGGATCCAAGTTCGGAGATGGCCTGACGAGCTGCCTGCAGAGCGCTCTCGGATGCACTTGGGCGGCTCGTTCCATTTGTTTTCTGCCCGGTCGGATGCTCTGTTTCCCATCGCCCCGGAAGCCGCTGGTCGAGGTAATGCGTCAATGCTCGTATCCGTTCAAACACCCGACCATGCTGCGGAAAGGCACGGCGCAACCCCCGAACCGCACGTTCGTTTCCTCTCAGGATGATGGCGGCACCCAACAAGGGACGGGTCATGCCGACGTCGACCGCGGTGAGCGCTATCAATCTTTCGCGCTCATTTGCGGAGATAACGGAAGCTGAGCGGCAGACGTCCAGCATCGATACGACATGCAGGGTCAGATCCATCCGGCGCAGCCGCCTGAGATCGTTGTTCGCCACAGCCGTTTCTAGGACCTGCGCGCCACGTGCAGCGCGCGCAAGTAGCCGGTCTGATACAGCCCCGGCCGGATATTTCGCCGCGAGGGACTGACCACAGGTCTCGCAGGTCAGCGACCACGCGAAGCGCCAATGACGAAGAGCGAGACCGGGCGTTTGCTCCGCGCACCCCGGACAATGCTGGAAGTCATGCCGCGACAGGTATCGCACGGCATGATGCACCGTATCCGGAAGGGTCATGGCGGCAATCTCATGCTGGGTCCGTTGAACTGCCGAGCAGAGGCGGGCCCAGTCCACCTGTCCGAGATTGTTGATACGCTCCAGCACCCTGCCCTGCCCCAATCCGAGATAGCCGCAAAGTTCTTCAGCGGAGCAGTGATTGGCCCTCGCCAATCGCCCGATCCAGCTGGACAGAAGCTCATCGCGTGCAGGTGGCGGTCGAAACGGTAGCGGTCCGGGGGGGGTCACCCGAATGCAGCGGCGGGCTGGCGAGGGATGTTCCACGCGTGCTTCGTCCAAACCGGTTGCCAAGCCTGAACCGCTTCGTCCGTGATCCGCTCTTCTCCGGTCTCGATCGCATCGATAGCCAGGGACTTGATCATGATGAACACGCGCGAGGTGACGCCGCCAGTCACTTTCAGGATCGTCCGAAGCGACGCCACCGTAAGGCCTGAGCGTTGCTCAAGCGCCATTGCCGCGATCAGTGTCTGGATGAGGCGGGAGAACTCCACGTCGTCTTCCCAGAGCGGCAAGTAGTGTTCATCCAGACGTCGGGCCAATTGGTCGTCTCCTCGAACGGCCTCAAGGGCCTCGTTCACGCCAAAAACGACAAGTGATGCGCACAGATCATTGGCGAGGAACCGGAGCATGTTCAGGAAGCGGCGTTGCTCCCGGTAGCTGCCAGCAAGCAGATTGTGCACCTCGTCGATCATCAACATCCTAAGGTCCATATCCCGAAGATGACTGAGCGCGCGCACCTCGAGCTCGGACACGGTATGCCGGCCCCACATCGGCGCCCCGATCGTCGCCAGGATGTGCTGATAGAACCGGCGCTCGTCCGGCGCAGGCGGGGCCTGAACCAAAAGGATGGGTGTCTTCGTGGCGCCCAGTTCGGCGTTGTACTGTGTTGGATATTTGCTCGCGATACGCTTGGCGATCATAGTCTTGCCGATACCAGAGCTTCCATAGACCATCAGCCCCGGCATCCGGCTTTGCTGCGGCATTTCCATCAAGGATGTCAATCGGTTGAGAACGATCGTGGCACGGTCAAACGCGATCCAATGATCGCCGCGGATACGGTCAGTTCTTTCTTCTGGGGTCATTAAACTCATCAATCTCATAGGTTGGGAGATCAGGGTTGCCTGTATCAATCGCGAACATTTCGCGCGACGGATCGCGGCGCGGTTGGTGCCGGGGAAGCCGAGCACCTCTTTCGTTTTCCAACCGGGCAGTCCGCGTCTTTTGGCGCGCCGCCTCAGCCAGCCGCCGCTGCGCGTCAATCAATTGGAATAGGACCCGCTCGTTGATCCGGCCACCATGTTTATCCTGCCACTCTTTCCGCACCCGCCGACTTTCCCAAAGCGATATCCGCGGGTGGCTGAGATCCCGGTAGCGCGCCGAGATCACGCGGCCATCATCGGTGATGACCCAGATCTGCGACAAGTCTCGCGGATCGTATTTCACCTGTAGCTTGCCCTGCCTGCGTCCCACCAACGACGCAAAGACATCGCTCCAGTAGTGCACCCCGAAGAGCGTGACCCCGGTGCGCCCGAGCTGGCGCCACTCGAAGGGCAAGAAGCTCGTCCGAAAGGCTTCGACGTCGACGACCTGCCGCCCCGCAGTATCCCCGCCCAAGTCAGCCCAGGCAGCCAGCGGCGTTCGGCCGAGGGCTTCGTGAACCGTATTGTGGTAGCGGCAGATTTCCAGATGAAGCCAATCCTCGAACTCGGCCAGGGTCAAGGCCGCATGCTTCTCACTGTCATAGTCGCCCTTCTCGACGATTGAGGACTGCGTAGTCC
Organism: Cypionkella sp.; assembly: GCF_030652235.1. Lineage (GTDB taxonomy): Bacteria > Pseudomonadota > Alphaproteobacteria > Rhodobacterales > Rhodobacteraceae > Cypionkella. Next base: position 40,685 of record NZ_JAUSBA010000008.1, on the reverse strand, counting down.
CGGGCAGCACATGAACGGCCCCCATAGTCGTTCCGATCAGCCGTTCGACATGGCCGCCGTAGTGTTTGCCGCCAAGCGGACGATACTCGACAGCAACGCCCCAATCTTCACAGGCCATTCTGAAGGCGTCGCTGTGGAACTCCTGCGCATTGTCGACGTGGATCGCCTTCGGGATGCCGGCCGTCGGCCAAACCACCTCTTCCAGTGTTTCTGGGAGGTGCACCGATTTCCGACGCACGCAGTGATCGAGACATAGTGCGATCGACAAGACAGATGGCTCATCGAAAGTGACATAGACCCCGAGAACGATTCGGGTCGCGACATCGATGGCTACCGTCAGATAGGGGCGCGCAAGCGGCCGTCGATTGACGTGATCTACCAACGTGATGTCCGAAGTTGTATGATCGATCTGAACGACTTCCAGCGGGGCCGAAACTTCAAGGCGGCCAGGACGCGCGGCAAAGACCTTGTCAGCTTCCTCTGTCCCGTGCCTTTTACGGAGAACCTTTCGCTGATCCATCGCGTCGAGCCGGGCTTTCACCGTCTTCCGGGTCGGCGGCTGGAACCCCTTCGCCTCGCATTCCGCGCGGATCTCCCGCCAGATTCGTAAAAAGCTCGACCGTTCGCGGACCAGATAATACCTGCGCAGGCTTTCATCGATGAGGTCTTCGACCCCTTGCGCGATCCGTTTCGACCCCGGTTTCGGCCCGCGGGGACCCAATTCCAGCGCCGCAGCGCGCGCATCGTTCTCTCTCAGACGCCGGTAGAGCGACCATGTGTGGCTTTTTGCCAAGCCCAGTTCCCAAGCGGCATCTCCGATAGCCGCGCTGATTGGCTCGCCCTTCTTCTCAAGTTCCAGGATCGGACGAAGAACCGCTGCACGATGTTTCGCAGAAAGCTCGTTGACCACGTAAATCCCTCGCCTCAATAGGTCGACACTTATCCACAGTTCCGACCTTACGGCAATAAAAGGTACAGTATTGTAATTAACGATACAATATGAAAATTAAGAATACAGGTCACTGTTGATATTGTTACAAAATTTCAGACCAGATTCTGATTAATTAGGATACGGTGACAGCATCCTTCCTCTCCTCTGCCAAGACTGGCAGCGAGTAGAGCGCGGTACGGCCAGAAATGCACCCCAGGTAGTTGAACGGTCCCAAACAGACCCATTGATTTTGTTGAACTCGTCATCTCGCCTTTAAAGGGTCATCCTCAATTTGTGTGGTGCAGAGGAAGCATTCGGGCCTGAGCAAGTTCGGGCCGGCTCGCCCATACATCGCGCGCTTCAAGGTCTTCAATCGGTTGATCTGGCCTTCGGCTTGACCATTGCTCCACTCCATTTCGATCGCATTCCTGACCGCATCAATGTCTCTGTTTAAGGTGCGGGCGAACCGCACAATGGGCGCTAGGTCCGTTTCGATCGCATCGTCGATCCAGGCGGGCAGCGGGTCTGATTTTCGACCACGCAAGATGCCATTGAAACGCATGGCGAGGCGCCGCATTGTTGTGAAGGCAGGCGAGCCTTCCTTGAGAGCTGCGACTCTTCTTGCCTGATCGGAGGTGAGTTTTCCTCTTGGTTTGATGCAGAGCGCCGCCGCGATGACCGGGGATATCGCGTGCCCCGTTTCCGGGTCGCGGATCGGTTCAAGGAATTGCTGCTCCCCGATGGGACCCCCCTGTTCCTGTTTTTCGGCTCTGCGCCATCCGGCCAAGAGCCTCTGCAAATTTGACAGGCTGCCCTCGTATCCGCGTTCTTGGATCAGGGAGAACAGTGCATTTCCGCTGCGAATGCCGTTTGCCCAGCTTTGCTTCAGGTACTCTTCAAAATACCATGCGGACGAGCGTTTTAGGACGGCGCGCCTTCGGTCCGGAGGCGTCTCGAACTGCAGCCATTTCGCGACACTACGACGGGGAAACCCCGTTCGCCGCCCAATCTCGCTGCACGTCAGCCCTTGCTGCCGAAGTGCCAGAATTGTCTCGTATATCTCCTCGCGCGACTTGCGGTGCGCAAGACGTGATTTCAGAAGGTTACTGGCCGTGCTGATGTTGTCTATGTCGGAGAGCAACGCCCTGCCAGTTGTCCGCCATCAGCGCCCATGGAACAGTTTGGCGTGATTGCGTAGCGGAGGGTTTGTGGCTCATCTTTATCCCAGTTGGAGTTGAAGATGATGAAGAAACCCGTGACGATGAAAGCACCTGCCGAGCAGGTTGTGAAGGATATCCGCCGCGCGACGCGCAAACTGCATTCTTCGGAGGAGAAGATCCGGATCGTGTTGTCGGGCCTTCGTGGCGAGGACAGCATTGCCGAACTGTGCCGCAAGGAGGGCATTGCCCAAAGCCTCTACTACAGCTGGTCCAAGGAGTTCCTCGAGGCTGGCAAGAAGCGTTTGGCCGGTGATACAGCCCGCCAGGCTAACACCGGCGAAGTCAAAGACCTGCGCGCTGAGGCATTGGCGCTGAAGGAACTGGTGGCCGACCTCAGCCTCGAGAACCGTCTGCTCAAAAAAAACATGAGCGGGGCTGGGGGAGACCAAGAATGAGGTATCCTGCAGCTGAGAAGCTCGAAATCATCCGGCTGGTGGAGCAATCGCATCTGCCAGTGCGGCGCACCTTGACCAAGATCGGCATTCCGCCAACAACGTTTTATCGCTGGTATGACCGCTTTGTCGAACAGGGCCCCGAGGGGTTGGAAGATCGTCCCTCCTCTCCTTCCCGGGTCTGGAACCGCATCCCCGAAGCAGTGCGGGGTCAGATCGTGACCCTGGCGCTGGAAAAGCCGGAGCTGTCGCCGCGCGAATTGGCGGTGACATTCACGGACACAGAAAAGTATTTTGTGTCAGAGGCTTCAGTCTATCGCCTGCTCAAATCCCATGACCTCATCACCAGCCCGGCTTACATCGTCATCAAGGCTGCGGATGAGTTCAAGGATAAGACCACTGCGCCAAACCAGATGTGGCAAACCGACTTCACCTACCTCAAGGTCATCGGCTGGGGCTGGTTTTACCTGTCTACGATCCTTGATGACTTCTCGCGCTACGTCATCGGCTGGAAGCTCTGCGGCAACATGCGGGCCGAGGATGTCACCGACACTCTCGACATCGCCCTGGCAGCGTCAGGCTGCGACAGCGCCAAGGTTCTGCACAAACCCCGCCTGCTTAGCGACAATGGCTCATCCTATATCGCTGGCGATCTGGCGGAATACCTCGAAGACAAAGGCATCAAGCACGTTCGCGGCGCGCCAATGCACCCCCAGACCCAAGGCAAGATCGAACGCTGGCACCAGACCCTGAAGAACCGCATCTTGCTGGAAAACTACTTCCTCGAGGGCGAACTCGAAGCAGCCATCGCCGTCTTCATCGATCACTACAACAACAACCGCTATCACGAAAGCATCAGCAACCTGACCCCGGCCGACGTCTACTTTGGTCGCGGCGAAACCATCCTGGCCGAAAGGAGACGCATTAAACAGCAGACCATCCAAAACCGCCGCTTGAACCATCAGCGTCAAGCAGCATAGCCTGAACCCGATGAGCCCGAACCTCTTGCTCCAAGATTAGGCCGCTTGTTCCAAATCATTCGACGACGGACACTGCCAGTTGCGCGACCGTGCAGGTTCATTTGCTCCTCGATTGCCATGCGAAGGTTCTGCACGATATGAAACCGGTCGGCGACCTGTTCCGCCTGCGGCGCGCCTTGTCTAGCGGCTTGGGCGTAGAGACCGCAGCGATCTCGGCTTATGACTTCCACCTCAGGATGACGCCTTAGCCAGTCGGTGCACGTGACAACATCACGATCTTCGAGAACATCGATGACGACGCGACGCTCGAGGTCGATGATGATCGTCCCGTAGTTCTGCGACTTTCGCCAACTCCAATCATCGATCCCGATGATCCGCGCGCGTGGTTGAACAACTTGAGCTGCGCGTAGCAGTTGTCGGAGGATAGGATCGTCACTGACCCGGATACCCAGTCGCCGCAAGAGCCGTTCAGCTGGGGTGCCGCCAGCGGCGTGCGCCATATGGCCCAGAAGCTGCGCCTGTCGAGACGTCCGACGCGCATAAGGGGGCGCCACTTCCGCCTTGCAATCGGAGAAAGTGCGGCGGTAGCAATCCGAGTTCAAACATCGCCATCGGCAAACCCTGAGCTCGATCCAAACCGCTTGGCCCTGAGCGGGAAAGTCCTCGATCCGCCGGCGCCTCCAACCATGTCGTTGTCTTGAGAGCGCCCCGCACTCAGGGCAAATGCCATTCGGAGCCAGCCTGCCAGACACGACCCACGCATCCGTCTCAGTCTGGCGGACTTCACCCACCAGCACGCTGCTGGTGGGAGCCCAATGCTTCTTCGATGCCACGACATGATCCCTTCAATCTGAGAAGCTCGGTCAGACCGTGACACACAAATTGAGGATGACCCTGTTTACTGACGGTTGATGCAGACGACCTTTGCTTGCGTCATCTCCTCGTAAGCAAAGCGCACGCCTTCGCGGCCAAGACTGCCATACTTGAACCCGCCAAAAGGCATGGCGTCAAAGCGGTAGTCCGAGGAATCGTTCACCATCACCCCGCCAGCCTCGATGCGGCTGGAGGCTTCCAGCGCAAGGTCAAGCCGCGAGGTGAAGATCCCGGCATGCAGGCTGAAATCGACCGCATTGGCCAAATCAATGGCCTGGCCGAAACTGTCGAACGGTTCCAGCGTCACCACCGGGGCAAAGGCCTCTTCACACCAGAGCGCGGCGTCATGCGGGACGGCTTCCAAGACCGTGGGGTGGTACACCGCGCCTGCGCGCAGATGGCCGGCCAACAGCCGCGCCCCCGCCTTCAGCGCCCGGGTGACAAGCATTTCGGCACGCTCGGCCGCCGCTTCGGTGATCATCGGGCCGACATCGGTCGCCTCGTCCAGCGGGTTGCCGGTGCGCAAGGAGCAGGTGCGCGCGACAAAGGCCGCGCGGAAGGCGTCATAGACCGGACGCTCGATCAGGATCCGCTGGGTGCCGATGCAGTTCTGCCCAGCCGCCCAGAATGCCCCCGAGACGCAGGCCTCGCCCGCCTGGTCCAGCGCCGCGTCGGCCATGACGATGACGGGCGCATTGCCGCCAAGGTCCATGGCAAGCTTCTTCAGCCCCGCCAGGCGCGAGATCGCTTCGCCGGTTCCGAAGCCGCCGGTGAACGAGATCATGCGGATCGGTCGCGCCGCAACCAGCGCCTTGCCAAGGTCGGGACCACCGACGACCGGCGTCACGACCTCGGTTGGCAGCCCGGCTTCGATCAGCACCTCCACAAGGGCCAGGGCGGACAGCGGTGCAAGTTCCGAAGGTTTCAGAATCACGGCATTCCCCCCGGCGATGGCCGGGCCAAGCTTGTGCGCCACCAGATTGAGCGGATCGTTGAACGGGGTGATGGCCAGGATGATCCCCAAGGGTTCGCGCGTGAACCAGCCGATCCGGTTTTCCGAACCGGCATAGGCGTCGAAGGGAATGACTTCGCCTGCACCACGCTTTGCCTCTTCGGCTGACAGCTTCAGCGTGTTGATGCAGCGCGTGACCTCTTTTCGGGCCTGACGAATGGTCTTGCCAGCCTCCGCGGTGATCTGCTGCGCAAAGCGTTCCGCCCGCGCCCCGACAAGCGCCGCCGCCGTTTCAAGGATCTGCGCGCGACAATGGCGCGGCATCGCACGGGCAACAGTCTGCCCCTGGGCAGCCCGGGCCAAGATCTGCGGCAGGTCTTGCGGAGGCGTCACGGGCACCTGTCCCGTGACCGACCCGTCGAAGGGGTTCATCACCGGAAAGGTGGCGGCTTCGGCCTGCTGTGTGCTTTTCAATGCGATCATCGGTTCTGTCCTTGGCAAGTCAAAGCGGTCCAGCGGCGGCGGGACCGGCGATCTGGCGAAACTGCGCCCTTTGGTGATGCAGCGCGTCGGGGGTGCGCGGTCAGGCCACGGCCTTTGCGCGAGTCAACTGGTCCATAACCTCGCGCACGGCGGCTTCGGCGATGTCCACAATGGCGTCCACCTCCTCGCGGGTCGTGACCAAGGGCGGGGCGAAACCCAGAATGTCGCCATGCGGCATGGCGCGGGCAATCAGGCCGCGCGACCGGGCGGCAGCCGACACTTTGGCGCCAACTTTCAAGGCCGGGTCAAACCGCTCCTTCTTGTCGCGGTTTGCCACGAATTCAAGCGCCGCCATCAATCCGACGCCGCGCACTTCGCCAACGATGGGCATCTGCGCAAAAACTTGGAGCAAACGCTCTTGAAAATAGGCGCCGGTCGTGCGGGCATTTCCCGGCAGATCCTCGCGCTCGACGATATCCAGCACCGCGTTTGCACATGCGACCCCGATTGGGTGGCCGGAATAGGTATAGCCATGGCTGAAGGCTCCAACACGGTCCGCCCCGTCTTCGATCACCTTAGAGACCTTTTCACCGATAATGGCCGCCGAAAGCGGCACATAGGCCGAGGTCAGGCCCTTGGCGACGGTGATCAGGTCAGGCTCTATGTCGTATTTGTCGCAGCCGAACAGCGCGCCGGTGCGGCCAAAACCTGTAATCACCTCGTCAGCAATCAACAGCACGTCATACTTGCGCAGCACAGCCTGAATGGCGGCCCAATAGCCTGTGGGCGGCGGGGTGATGCCGCCTGTGCCCAGAACCGGTTCGGCGATGAAGGCGCCAACGGTGTCCGGTCCTTCGCGCAGGATCATGGCCTCAAGCTCGGTTGCGCGGCGGGCCGAGAACTGCTCTTCGCTCTCGCCCGGTTCCGAACCCCAATAGTGATGCGGCGCGCCGGTGTGGCGGATCAGGCCCATCGGCAGGTCCATGTGGTCGTGATAAAAGCTCATCCCGGTCATTGATCCGGAAACCACCGAACAGCCGTGATAGCCACGATCGCGCGAGATGATCTTTTTCTTGGCCGGCATGCCGCGCAGGTTGTTGTAATACCATACAAGTTTTGCCTGCGTTTCGTTGGCGTCAGAACCGGACATGCCATAGAAAACCTTGCTCATCTTGCCCGGTGCCATGCGCACAAGGCGGTCGGACAGGATGGCAAGTTGATCCGTCGTATGCGCGGCGTAGGAATGGTAATAGGCTAGCTGATGCGCCTGTTTCGAAATGGCGTCGGCCACTTCGTCGCGGCCATAGCCGACGTTGACGCAATAAAGCCCGGCAAAACCGTCGATATAGCTGTTGCCCTTGGCATCCTGAATGCGAATGCCCTTGCCGCCGGTGATGATGGTAGGATCGCCCGCCTTGCCGCTGGCATAGTCTTTCGCCTGCGTGAAGGGGTGCAGCACGCTGGCGCGGTCCATCTCGGCGATCTGGGAAAGGCTGTGATCCATCTGCTGCTCCTGTGGCATGGGTTGGTAGAAAGAATACCGCCAGCCGCCTGCGGTTTGCGGCATAGTTCTGGCATTCTACGCAGGAATCCTGCAAAGTGCGTGAAAATGGCACAGGAAAGCTGCACGTGACCCTCGATGCGATCGATCTGCGGATTCTCCGCGCCTTGCAGGAAAACAACCGCCATTCCGGCGAGACGCTGGGCGAGATGGTCGGCCTGTCGCCGACCGCCTGTCAGCGCCGGATGAAGCGGCTGCGCGCCGACAAGGTGATCGAGGCGGATCTTGCCATCGTCTCGCCCAAGGCGGTGGGGCGCGAGTTGACGACGTTGGTGCATGTCACGCTGGAGCGCGAGCGGGCCGATATCATCGACCGCTTCAAGGCGGCAATCCGCGCCACGCCGGAAATCATGACGGGCTATTACGTCACCGGCGACGCCGATTTCGTGCTAGTAGTGACCGCGCATGACATGGAGGATTTCGAGCAATTCACCCGGCGGTTCTTCTATGGCAACCCCGATATCCGGGGCTTCAAGACCATGGTCGTGATTGACCGGGTGAAGGCGGGCTTTGCCTTGCCGATCGGTTAAGCCTGCAAGACCGTCCCGGCCTTCGGAAAGCGGGCACGGACATGGGTGGCGATGGCAGTATCCTGCACCCCGGTGCCGGTCAGGTCGCAGATCGTCACGTCCTGCGTCCGCTGGCGCCCGGGTTTTTGCCCGATGATAACCTCGCCCAGTTCTGCCGGACGGCCCTTTGTCCAGATCCCTGCGGCAAGGGCCGCCTCCAACTCGCCCGAGACTTCGCATTGGCTGACCCGGTCGCAGATATAGGCATCAGCGGCGATCAGTGCCTTTGGGTCGATCTCGGATTTGCCACTTTGGTCTGACCCCATGGCAGTGATGTGGAGCCCTGGGTGCAACCATTCGGCCCGGATCAAGGCTTGGCGGGACGGCGTCGTGGTCACCACAAGCTGACTGCTGCGCACAAGCGTTTCGGCGCTTTCCACGGCCTGTGCCTCAATCCCCATTAGGCCGGCGAGTTCTTCGGCGCAGGCCCGCGCCTTGTCCATATCCCGGCCATGGACCAAAAGACACTTGAACGGCCGCACCAGATGGGCGGCCCGCATTTGCAACCGTGCCTGCACCCCTGTGCCTATCACGCCTGCTGTCTCGACGGTTTCGGGGGCCAGATGCCGGGCTGCCACCGCGCCTGCAGCGGCGGTGCGGATATCGGTCAGATAACCGTTGTCCAGAAACAACGATTGCACCAGTCCGGTTTTGGCCGAGAACAAGATCATCAACCCGTTCAGACTGGGCAGGCCAAGCTGGGGATTGTTGAAAAAGCCGGGGCTGACCTTGATTGCAAAGCCATCAAAGCCGGGAATATAGGCGGTTTTGACATCCACTTCGCCATGGGCGGCGGGCAGGCCCATCGACAGGATCGGCGGCATGACCACACCGCCCGTTGCCAGTGCGGCAAAGGCGGCCTCGATCACGTCCACCGTGGTCAGGTCCAACGAGACTAGGCGGCGCAGGTTTGCTTCGGTGACGATCTGGATGTCATGCGCCATGCTGTCTGCCTTTCAGGAAAATGTCGCCAATGTTCAGGTCACGCCCCGCAACGATATCGGCAAAGGTCGCCATGTCGGTATTGCGGCCGGTCAGAATGGTTGCGCTGGGTCCGGTTAATGCGACCGCCCCGGTCAACACTGCGGCCAAGCCGACGACCGCTCCACCTTCGGCCACCATCCGGTCGTGAGTGAACAGCGCCTGCATTGCGTCGCGGATGGCCGCCTCAGAGACCAACACGACCTCGTCCAGCAGGTCGCGGCAGATGGCAAAGGTATGCCGGTTTTCCAGCCCTATCCCGCCGCCCAGACTGTCAGCGAGTGATGGGTATTCGGTCACCGCCACCGGATGCCCCGCCGCCAGTGAAGCCTGCATCGCCGCGCCGCGGTCCATGGAAACCCCAATAATGCGCAGATCGGGTTTAATCGTCTTGGCGGCCAGTGCCACCCCGGCGGCAAGTCCGCCACCCGACAGTGGCACCAGCAGGGTCGTCAGATCAGGACGGGCCGCCATGATTTCCAGCCCGACAGTGCCTTGCCCGGCGATCACTCGCGCATCGTCAAAGGGGGGAATTTCCACAAGTCCCTCGGCCACAACAAGGCGCAGGCTTTCTTCGGCCGCGTCATCTTGTGAGCGGCCAATGATCCGCACCTCGGCACCAAGGGCGCGAATTCCGACAACCTTTGCCTCGGGGACCAGGGCCGACATGCAGACCACCGCCCGCATCCCGCGCTGGCGCGCTGCATAGGCAATGGCGCGGCCATGGTTGCCAGTGGAGCAGCAGACCACACCCGGTGCGTCGGGCGGCAAGGCTGCAAGCGCATTCAACGCACCGCGCAGCTTGAAGGCGCCCATCGGTTGCGTGGTTTCCAGCTTGAGCAGCATTTCCTGCCCAAGACCGGGGATTTGTGATGGGACCAACGGCGTGCCATCGGCCTGTCCGCGGATAGCTGCGGCCGCTGCCAGCACATCGGCAAGCGTCAGTCGGTCAGTCGGCATCCTTCACCGCCCGCAGGAATTGCTGCGTCCGCTCTTTCTGCGGATTGGTAAAGAACTGCTCCGGCGCGGCCTGTTCTTCGATCTTGCCTTTGTAGAAAAAGCAGATGCGATCCGAAATGTCGCGGGCAAAGCCCATCTGATGCGTCACCATCAGCATGGTCAGGTCATGTTCTGCCACCAGCTTGCGGATGACTTCGGTCACCTCGCCGATCACTTCGGGGTCAAGCGCCGAGGTCACCTCGTCAAACAGCATGATGCGGGGCCGCATGGCCAGCGCGCGGGCAATCGCCACGCGCTGCTGCTGGCCACCTGACAGGCGCGAGGGGTGCTGATCCTTCTTTTCGATCATGCCGACCATCGCCAGCAATTCTTCGGCGCGCGCCCGCGCTTCTGCCTTGGATAGGCCCAGCACCTGCACCGGCCCCTCCATGCAGTTTTGCAGCGCTGTCATGTGCGGGAAAAGGTTGAAATGCTGAAAACACATGCCGATCGAGGCCCGCATGCGGCGCAGATGCGCCTCGTCAGCCGGGACAAGACGGCCACCGCGCGCCATGTGGGTCAAGGGTTTGCCATCAATATAGATGACGCCGCCGTTGATGGTTTCCAAGGTCATGAGCATGCGCAAGACGGTGGTCTTGCCCGACCCTGAGGGGCCGATGACCGACACCATCTCGCCGCGCTGGATGTCAAGGTTGAGGTTGTCCAGCACAACCAGCGAGCCATAGCTTTTGGTGACGTTCATGAAACGCACCATCGGGCAGTCGCCCTTGGGCAGTTCCAGCGGATAGGCAGAAAGATCCATGGTTCAAAGTCCCAGTTTGCGGCGCAGCCGACGTTCACCCAAGCGCACAAGCCCAGCCGTGGGCAAGGACAGCGCAAGGAAGATCACGCCAACCAGCGTGTAGGGTTCAAGAAAGCGGTAGGTTTCCGAGCCAATGGAATTGGCCGCCTGCATCAGTTCGGTCACGCCAATAACCGACAGCATCGGCGTGTCCTTGAAGATGCCGACCAGATAGTTGCCCATCCCCGGAATGGCGTGCGGCAGGGCTTGCGGCAGAACGATGCGCACATAGCTGTCACGGGTGGTCATGTTCAGGGCACGGCAGGCCTCCCATTGGCCACGCGGCACAGCCTCGATCCCGGCACGATAGACCTCGGCCAGATAGGCCGAATAGTGCAGACCGATGGCCGTCATGCCGGCAACCCAAGGCGACAACGTGATGCCGACCTGCGGGCCGACATAGAAGATGAAGAATATTTGCACGACCAAGGGTGTCGAGCGGATGAACTCCAGCACCTCGCGCAAGACTGCACGCGGCAGGTGCCATGGGCTGCGAAGGGCCAGCGCAAAAACCAGACCCAGCACCATGGCGATGGCATAGCCTGCGCCCGCCGCCATCAGGGTGTTAAGGGTTGCCCGCAAAAGGCGCGGCAGGATTTCAAGGGCAAAATCCCATTTCCAATCAAAGGTCATGCCCGCCCCAGCCTCCGCGCCATGACCCGTTCCAGCCTGCGCATCGCGGGGGTGATCAGAAACCGGGCCAAAATGTAATAGATCAGCAGTGCCGCGCCGAAGGCCTCGGCCGAACGGAAGGTCGCGCCGTTGATCTGTTTGGCGACGAACATCAGGTCGGGCACCGAAATAAGGGCCACCAAAGCGGTGCCTTTGAGAAGTTCGATCATCAGGTTGCCCCAAGGTGGCAACATCAAGACCAAAGCCTGCGGCAGGATGATCCGCCGCATCCGCTTGGCCGGAGACATGGAGAGCGCATAGCTGGCCTCCCACTGTCCCTTGGGCACGGCCTGAATGGCGCCGCGCACGATTTCGGCGCCATAGGCACCCACATTCAAGCCGACCGACAGGAAACCGGCCTCGAACTTGGGCAGGCTTACGCCGAACAAAGGCAAGACAAAAAAGATCCAATACAGTTGAACCAGAAGCGAAGTGCCGCGAAAGATTTCAATATAGACAGTGGCAAGGCCGCGGACCGGCCAAAAGGCTGACAGACGACCAAGACCCGCAGCAAGGGCTGCGGCACAGGCGACAAGCGCGGCAAGGACGAATTGGGCGCTGGTGACCAGCGCGCCATCAAACAGCCTTGGGCCATAGGTTTGCAGAAAATCCCACATTGCCGGTCTGCCCCTTGGATTGGCGGAAGAACGAGGGCCGGCCATGCCAGCCCCCGAAGGTGCGGCTTAGCGGTTGGCGCAGACCCATTCGGTGGTCTTGTCGCCGGGCAGCATGGCTTCCGAGTAACCGTATTCAGCGACCGCCGCCATCATCTCGGCCGAGCCGAGATAGTCTTTCTGCGCCGCGTTAAAGCGGTCAAGGAAGTCCTGATCTTCCTTGCGGAAACCCACGCCGGCCCAGTTGAAGGAGTCCTCCGGCATGGCCGAGGGATCGGCGATCTCAACCGCGCCGCCCGAGCTGTCTGCCAGCTGTTTCATTGTCGGATAGGTGCCGGTCCCGGCATCGGCCCGGCCCGCCGTGACCGCAGCAAGGATCTCGGTCGGGCCGGGGACGATCATGATCTGAGCCTCGGTCACACCCGCCGCCTTGGCCGCCTCGATATTGGAGTAGCCCGCCCCGGTCGCCAGCGTGGCACCATTATCCTTGACGTTGGTGTAGGTCTGGATGCCCTTGGGGTTACCCGGCAGAACGATGAAACCATCGCCGATCCTGGCCATCGGCTCTGAAAAGGCGATGTTCTCGCAGCGCGCCTTGAGAATGTTCATCCCGCCGGTGATGATATCGAACTGGCCCGCCGTCAGCCCGGGGATAAGCCCGCCCCATTCGGTTTCGACGGCCTCGATCTTGGAATAGCCCATCTTGGCCAAGACACCCATGACCTCGGCGTTCACAAAACCCTTAGGGCTGCCATCCTCGCCCGGATAGGCGAAGGGGATTTCGTTGGCAAAACCAATGCGGATGGTTTCGCCCGCTGCGATTCGGTCTTCGATCGGCCCTGCCAGAGCAGAAAAGGCCGATGCGCCAAGCAAAAGACTGGCAATCGTTGTCGTCGCCAAGGTGGACGTCTTCATATCTGAACCTCCTGTTTGGCGGTGGGTTGTTCATCTGTTTCTCCGCCTGTTGTATACAACACATGATCTAATCGGGTCATGTCAAGCTATTTTGCCCAAATTTTTCCCTTCTATCGATTGGTTCTTGCAAAATCTTGCGATGCTGATTTATTGATTGTGCACAACATGCAACCCAGGGAGAAATCATGACCCCGCGAAATGCCCCTTTCAGCCAAGCTGAATATGACCGCCGAATCGCGCGAACCCGTGCCGCCATGGCGAAAGCGGGTCTTGAGGCGATCTTTGTTACGGACCCATCGAATCAGGCTTGGCTCACGGGCTATGACGGGTGGTCCTTTTACGTTCACCAGGGCGTCATCCTGACGATGGAGGGAGAGCCGCGCTGGTGGGGCCGCCATATGGACAGCCTTGGGGCGCTGCGCACCTGCTGGATCGCGCCAGACTCAATCCACGGTTATGCCGACAGCTATGTGCAATCGACCGTTCGGCATCCGATGCAGGACCTTGCCCGCATTCTGCGCGAGATTGGGCTGGAACAGGCCCGCGTCGGCGTCGAGATGGAGAACTACTATTACTCGGCCAAGGCGCATGCGGTGCTGGGTGCGGAACTGCCCAAGGCAACGCTGGTCGATGCCACAGCGCTGGTGAACTGGCAGCGTCTGGTCAAGTCAGATGAGGAGATCGTCTTTATCCGCAAGGCCGCAGCCATTTCGGAAAAGATCGTGCGAACGGCTATCGAACTGTCGCGCCCCGGCCTGCGCAAGAATGAGTTGGTGGCAGAGATCACTCGTGCCGGGCTGATCGGTGTGGGCGAGGATTGGGGCGACTATCCCGCCATCGTGCCGCTGACCCCTTCGGGCATGGACGCGACTGCCGCACACCTCACCTGGAACGGCGCGCCGATGAAGGCGGGCGAGGCGACGTTCTTTGAACTGTCGGGCTGCTATCGGCGCTATCACGCGCCGCTGTGCCGCACAGTCTATCTGGGCCAGCCCCCCGCCGAAATGCGCCGCGCCGAAGAGGCGCAGATCGAAGGGATCGAAGCCGGCCTTGCGGCGGCCCGCGCAGGCAACCAGACACGCGACATCGCCAATGCCTTTATGGATGTGCTGAAGAAATACGGCATCCATCGTGAGGGCCGCATGGGCTATCCGGTCGGCCTGTCATACCCGCCCGATTGGGGCGAACGCACCGCCTCGATCCGGACCGAGGATGAAACGGTGCTGGAGCCTGGCATGGTGTTCCATTTCATGCCCGCTTTGTGGATGGATAGCTGGGGTCTGGAGACCACCGAAACCATTCTGATCGGTGAAACTGGCCCGGCGCAGGCGCTGTGCGCGGTGGAACGCAAGCTGTTTGTCAAGGAGTAAGCCTTGGATCACATGACCCGCACCCGCGAGATACTGGGGCAGTTGATCGGCTTTCCCACCGTCTCGGCTGACAGCAACATGGCGCTGATCGAGCATCTGGCAGGCCTTTTGGCCGATGCCGGGGCGCGGGTTGAGGTGTTCCGCGATGAAACCGGCACCAAGGCCAATCTCTTTGCCACCATCGGGCCGGACATTGATGGCGGTATCCTGCTGTCGGGTCATTCCGATGTAGTGCCGGTGGCAGATCAGGACTGGACGACCGACCCTTGGGCGATGACTGAGCGCGAAGGTCGGCTTTATGGCCGCGGAACCTGTGACATGAAGGGCTTCATCGCAGCGGCCGTCGCCTTGGCGCCGCATTATGCCCAGAAGGCCACTGCGCGGCCGATCCATTTCGCCTTTACCTATGACGAAGAGATCGGCTGTCTGGGCGCGCGGGCGCTTGCGCCCTTGTTGCAGGCGCGCGGGGTAAGACCGCGCGTCGCCATCATTGGCGAGCCGACGCTGATGCGGGTGATCGAGGGGCACAAGGGCTGCTACGAATATTCGGTGCATTTCACCGGGCTTGAGGGTCACGGTTCGGCCCCCGAACGCGGGGTGAATGCGGTGGAATATGCGGTGCGCTATGTCGCCCGGCTGCTGGAGCTGCGCGAGGTTCTGAAGGCCCTCGCCCCCCCCGACAGCCGGTTCGAGCCGCCCTGGACCACGATCAACACCGGCGCGCTGGTCGGCGGTGTGGCCCATAACGTCATCGCCGGAAAGGCGCGGGTGGACTGGGAAATGCGCCCGGCCCAGCCCGGCGACGCCGATCTGGTCAAGGCCGACCTGCATGAATTCTGCACCCACCACCTGCTGCCGGGGATGCGCGCGGTGGCCCCCATGGCCGATATCATCACCGAAGTGATCGGCGAGGTGGATGGGCTGATTCCGACCAGCGAGAACGAGGCGCGCGAGATCGCGCTGGCGCTGACCGGGGCCAACGGCGCGGGCCTGGTGCCCTTTGGCACCGAGGCGGGGATCTTTCAGGCCATGGGCATGCAGGCGGTGATCTGCGGCCCCGGCTCGATCGAACAGGCCCACAAACCCGACGAATTCATCGCACTGGAGCAACTGGCCGAGGGCATCCGCTTTCTGGAACGCCTGGGAGACCGGCTTCAGGTCGCCCCATGACTGCCTTCTGGCGGGCCGCCCCCTTTGTCTTTCTGATCCTGTGGTCGGGGGGTTATGGCTTTGCCAAGCTGGGCCTGCAACATGCCGAACCGATGACCCTTCTGGCCCTGCGCTATGGGTTGGCGGTGGTGGTGCTGGTCCCCCTTGCCCTGCTGCTGCGACCGCAATGGCCGGTGGGCGCACGGCATTGGGCAGCGGTGGCGGTGACGGGGTTTCTGATTCAGGGCGTCTATTTCGGCCTGGCCTATCTGGCGATGAAGCAGGGGATGAACGCCGGGACCACCGCCATCATCATGGCGCTGCAGCCCGCCCTTGTCGCCGCCGCATCGCCACTGATCGGCGGCAAGCGCGGGGGACTTCTTCTGTGGTCGGGGCTGGGGATCGGCTTTTGTGGCGTCCTGCTGGCGGTCTGGTCCGAGGGGTCGCTGGGTCCAAGCCCGATTGGCGCGGCGCTTCTGGCACTTGGGGCTCTGGCCGGGATCAGCGGGGCCACGCTGTTCGAAAAGGCCCTGGGCCGCAAGACCGACCCGGTGGCCGGAGGGCTGGTTCAATATGCCGTGGGCTTCACGCTGGTTGCCCCGGTGGCCGTGGCCACTGAAAGCCTGTCGATCGACTGGCAGCCGGGCCTGATCGTCGCGCTGGTCTGGCTGGTCCTGGGCAATTCGCTGATCTCGATTTCGCTTTACATCGCCATGATCGCGCGCGGCGATGCCACGCGGATTTCGGCGCTGATGTATCTCGTGCCGCCGCTTGCGATGGCCCTTGCATGGGCGCTGCTGGACGAACCCCTGCGTCCCCTGGCGCTTGCCGGATTGGCCTTGTCAGCCGTTGGGGTCTATATCGTGACACGCCAGACGAGATGAGGGTGCCGTGAACTTTCCAGCCGAAAGCCTGCCCACCGCCCGCGACCGCTTTGACAGGATGCACAAGGTCCTGCGCAATCGCATCTGTGTTCTGGACTATCCCCCCGGCACCCGGTTGTCAGAGGAGGATCTGGCAGCAGAGTTCGGGACCAGCCGCACACCCTTGCGTCGGGTTCTGGTCCGGCTGGAAGGCGAAGGCCTGTTGCAGTCGGTGCATGGTGTCGGGACCTTTGTCACCGATGTCGACATCGAGGCGCTGGAACAGACCTATCAGCTGCGAATGGAACTGGCCGAGCTTCTGGGGGTCCTTGGCCCGAACCCGCCCGACCCCGCCCTGTGGGACCGTTTGCAGCTGCTGTCGGCCGAGGTTCGCGCGTTGGCCAATGCGCCCGACGCCCGGCGCTTTGGGGAACTGAACATGGAGTTCTTCCACGAATTCCACGGCATCACCTCGAACCTTCCGCTGCGCGAGATCTGCGAGCGTCTGTTCCTGCAGACCGCCCGGATCTGGCTGAAATCCATGGCAGCCGCGCGCATTGACGTGGCTGCAGAAGTGCGGATCTTTGCAGACGAGATCGACGAAGTCCTGCGCGCCCTGGCGATTGGCGACGTCCGATCCGCCGCGCTGATCCATCGCACGCATATTTCAATGAGTTATACGAGGATGCGCATCGCGTCACGAAACCTCTAGTAGGTTGTATTCTGTAGAGTGCCATCCAATTTATTAAGTCAATCGATGCAATTATTTTTTGTGCTCGCAGAAGGATAACGCGTCTACTCTGGTTTTGTCGATTGGACGAAAAGTGACGCTAATGGCACGCAAGTGATTCTGCCTGTGAGGACGGCCCAATGATCCATAGGGGTGCGTTGGATCAGTACGAGCGGTAGTGAATGGGACCACGGCAATCGGCAACAGCGCGTCGATGCTGTCGCCATTTCATATGGTTTAGCCAGAGACGTCGCAGGGTCTGAGTTATGAGCGTTTGGCGCGTCTTGCTCATTTGGGACTTATCCCCCGCTGTCCCGTGGGACCGTTCAACTAGCTGGGGTCATGCGGCACGCTGAAAGAGCGGTAGCGGCACGAATGGTGAAATGATGGTCTGACTTGGTTGAACTGGCGGCCTGTAGGCGAGACGTTCCGCAAGATCGCCATTGGCAAGGGCGACGCGGACTTGAAGGAGCAGGTTTGCCCCGCGTACTGACCAGCGCATTTGCTGCTTCTTGACCATCCGCCTTGCGACAAGATTGTTGACGTTCGCTTCAGCGGCCGTGGAGGCGATCCGCCTCCCTTCGCGATATCTCGCACCATAGTTGGTGATGGAACCGCGGTTTTGCTCAATGTAGATGCGCAGGTTCAACAGACCGCCTCGTAGCGGGGCGATCGCGGAGCTGCCCTGTTCATCTGCCTTCAAGTCTTGAAACAGGCGACCGATCAGGTCAATTGCCCTGTCTGTTTGACCATTCCAAAGACGCCACCTCACCGCTGCTATGTCTTCCAAAAGCTCTTCCCGCTCGTTCGGCGGCAGCCGCCGCGCCAACCACCCGGCAGTCTGCTCGATTGGTCGCAGCTTCATGGCAATGTGAAACCAGTCGAGGATGTGCGTGGCTGGCTGCGGGAGAGCGGATTTCAAGCGCTTCAGACAGTCCTCACCGTCGGAGATCACGGTAACATCGCCCTTGCCTTCGTATCCGAGACGTTTGAGGGCAAGCAGCCCTTCTGCACGCATGCGTTTTCGCGAAGTGCCCGAAAACGCGAACAAGATTCCTCGGTCGGATCCGACCCCGCCCCTGCTTGCGTGGCAGATGACAGCTTCGAAACTTCGCGTTTCATGGCCGCGGACTTGCGGGATATGAGCAGTATCGATGCCAAGGACAAACTCCCGTTCTGGGTCACCAGGCAGCGGCAGCTCGCATTGACGACGTTCCTGCGTGTCGACTTTTTCAAAGAACATGCGCTGTTCTTCCTTTTCCTCCAGTCGCTTACCAACTGTCAAAGTGCGATGTCGCAGGGTCGTGTGCCGAGTTGGCATCTGCCCAGGCAGAAAATCGGCCAGAACTTCTGTCGCTGCTCGGTAAGGCATGAGTGCGCCAAGCTTAGCCGTGAGCGTCATCAGTTCTACAGTTGCACGGTCAGGGCAGAGCTCTGACACTGGAGTGATTGTGAAATCAACACCGGGCATGCAGCGGCGGCAGGGGTATAGCCGAGGGCTCTCCACGGTGACAGCGCCGTAAACTGTCTGGATCGTTCTGGCCGAATAGTCCTTGATCGGCCGCGTTCCGCCACACCCCTGGCAATGACGTCGGAACAAAACATAGAGGGCGCACTGCTGCTCGATGAAGTACCGTTGAAGTGATGCCAAGATGGTCTTGCCGTCGTCAACCGACAGGCCCAGGCTACCGGCGGCCAGATCGTCAAGGCTCTTCGCGATCTCAAACTCTAACCGGTGACCTTGCGTGATTTCGTCCGAACCCTCAATACTGATTTTCCAGCGCATCCTGCCTCTCCTCTGCCAAGAATGGCAGAGAGTAGAGCCCGCTTCGGCAAACAATGCACCCCAGGGAATTGAACGGTCTCAAGCCGCCCCATTGATTTTGTTGACTTTCGTATACCGCATTTAAGGGGTCATCCTCAATTTGTGTGGTGCAGAGGGAGCATTCGGGCCCTGAGCAAGTTCGGGCCGGCTCGCCCATACATCGCGCGCTTCAAGGTCTTCAATCGGTTGATCTGGCCTTCGGCTTGACCATTGCTCCACTCCATTTCGATGGCATTCCTGACCGCATCAATGTCTCTGTTCAAGGTTCGGGCGAACCGCACGATGGGCGCTAGGTCCGTTTCGATCGCATCGTCGATCCAGGCGGGCAGCGGGTCTGCTTTTCGACCACGCAAGATGCCATTGAAACGCATGGCGAGGCGCCGCATTGTTGTGAAGGCAGGCGAGCCTTCCTTGAGAACTTCGACTTTTCTCGCCTGCTCCAAGGTAAATCTTCCTCTTGGTTTGATGCAGAGTGCGGCCGCGATAACCGGGGAAATCGCGTGCCCGGTTTCCGGGTCCCGGACCGGTGCAAGGACCTGATCTTCCTTGGTGGGTCCCTCCTGTTCCTCTTTTTCGGCTCTGCGCCATCCGGCCAAGAGCCGCTGCAAGTTTGACAGGCTGCCCTCATAACCACGTTCTTGGATCAAAGGGAGCAGCGCATTGCCGCTGCGAATACCGTTCTCCCAGCGTTGCTTCAGGTACTCTTCAAAATACCATGCGGAGGAGCGCTTGAGGACGGCGCGCTTTCGGTCAGGTGGCGTTTCGAACTGCAGCCATTTCGCGACGCTACGCCGGGGAAACCCCGTTCGCCGTCCGATCTCGCTGCACGTCAGCCCTTGCTGCCTAAGTACCGAAATGGTCTTGAAAATCTCTTCTCGGGATTTGCGATGGGCAAGACGTGATTTCAGAAGGTTCTGAGCTGTGCTGATGTTGTCTGCATCGGAGAGCAAGGCCCTTCCAGTTGCACGACCGTGCAGGTTCATTTGCTCCTCGATTGCCATGCGAAGGTTCTGCACGATATGAAACCGGTCGGCGACCTGTTCCGCCTGCGGCGCTCCTTGTCGGGCGGCTTGGGCGTAGAGACCGCAGCGATCCCGGCTTATGACTTCCACCTCAGGATGACGCCTTAGCCAGTCGGTGCATGTGACGACATCACGATCTTCGAGAACATCGATGACAGCGCGACGCTCGAGGTCGATGATGATCGTCCCGTAGTTCTGCGACTTTCGCCAACTCCAATCATCGATCCCGATGATCCGTGCGCGTGGTGGAACAACTTGAGCTGCGCGTAGCAACTGTCGGAGAATAGTATCGTCACTGACCCGGATACCCAGTCGCCGCAAGAGCCGTTCAGCTGGGGTGCCGCCAGCGGCGTGCGCCATATGGCCTAAGAGTTGTGCCTGTCGCGACGTCCGGCGCGCATAAGGGAGCGCCACCGCCCCCTCGCGATCGGAGAACGTGCGGCGGCGGCAATCCGAGTTCAAACATCGCCATCGACAAACCCTGAGCTCGATCCAAACCGCTTGGCCCTGAGCAGGAAAATCCTCGATCCGCCGGCGCCGCCAACCATGTCGTTGTCTTGAGGACGTCCCGCACTCAGGGCAGGTGCCATTCGGAGCCAGTCTGCCAGATACGACCCATGCACCCGTCTCAGACTGGCGGACCTCACCAACCTCGACGCTGGCGGTTGGAGCCCAATGCTTCTTCGATACCACGGCCTGATCCCTTCAATCTGTGAAACTCGGTCAGACCGTGACACACAAATTGAGGATGACCCCATTTAAGGGCCACGCGACAGTGGCAAAGTTTTACTCTGCCCGCAGCAGGACTATCCCGCCACTTCCGTGGCAAACTTTTGCACTGCCGTTCTCATATCGCGCCGTTGACAACGCGCGCGCTGCTCGGTCTATACAGTCTGATTACGCTTTAGGCCGGCGATCTTCTGACCTCTGCAAGCTCCCCCTATGCTGCAGCGTGGTACCGGAAAACCCATCTCACCTTCTCCGATGCAATCGGCGCAGTCCGCTTCTCCCTATGGGTTGCAAACATTTCTTCACACTCCCCGCCAGACCGCATCATGAGAATGGCACAAGCCTTGTGCTTCGCGGCGTAGCCTCAGAAAATGTACAAAGTCGAGCGAGACATAAGAGCCCTTTTCCCCTCTGCTTCAGCTTGCGCAGAGGATAGCGGCCGGCGAAAGCTCCCTTGAGACGAGGCTAGACGTCTCCACTCAAAGCCAAACGCACCAGCAGATCTGGATCACCGAAGCCGCCGGATTTCGAGATAACTATGACGCCGTGCCATGCGCCGCCATGGATGTAGCTGACAGGAAGACCGGGTGCGATCCGTCCGATCGTGTGGAGCTGATCGACTGCAGCAAGCTTCGTCAGCCACGCGAGTGTCGCTCCCCCTGTGACCAAAACACTGACCGGCACCGTCCCCTCCAGCAGTTCCACGATGGCATAGTTGAGAGCCACCGCAGCTTCCCGCGCGCCGATCACTTCCCGCGCCGGATCGACCAGCCGCGCCCATGCGCACTGCGCTTCCAAGCGCGCAGTTTGACACTGCGTCACAGGATGCCGGGTGCCGATGAGAAACAGGTCGGTGGTTGGAGCTGGGATAAAGGGCGTCCTGCCAGCCAGCGCCTCGGCCACCCCACCACTACCAACCCAAAGCACTGAAGCTTTAGAGGCCAATGATCTGGTCACCCGATCAAGGTGCTCAGGCGTCACGGCGTCAGCCACGAGGATCCTCGCCTCGGGCGGTGTTTCATCGATACGCCACGGTGCCGAGTGCAAGCCCGCGCGCTGCAGCGCCGTCGCAATCGGCTCTCCGACGTCCTGCCATTTACTGTCTGCACCAAGCACTTGCTGGCGACCGTTGACTGTGCGCCGCCCCATTTCTGGAAAAGCCGGAGCGACGACGATGCAGTCAAAGTCCCGCGCGGCGGCTGCCGTCTCTGCAGCCCAGGGACCGCGCAACATGCTGTCGATCTTTTTGATCCAAAGTCCAGATTGACCGATCCTGTCCCGCCGTGCCGCGATAAATTCCGCCACGCGCCGCGCGGCCTCATCGCGCGACACTCCATCCCGGGTCTCGGTGCTCACCGCAAGGCGACTGGCAGCGACCTCCGTCATTGAGACCACAATCGGCGCATCATGTTGCGCCAAGGGGGCCGCAGCATCCAAGGCCCCTGTCAGATCGTCAGACAAGATCGTCACATGTGACGGCGTCATGATACGCGACCCGAAGCTGAGGGCAGGCGCACAACCTTGAGCGACTGTTCTGACATCGAGGCCCTCGCCTCAGGCGACAGCGCGTCGTCGGTAATGATCTGGTGAAAATCCGAAACATCACCAAAAGTCGCAAAGGAGCAGCGCGCGAACTTACCACTGTCGACGAGCAGCAAGCGCGTCTCCGATATTGTGATCATGCAGCGTTTCAACGCGGCCAACTCCATCGATGTATCTGACAGTCTCCCATCATGGACAGCATGTGCTCCGAGCATCAACAGATCCACAGACAATCGCGACAAAAAGTCGAGCGTCGCGCTGCCCAGGATCGTTGGTGTACCTGACCGCACCATACCTCCCAGGACAATTACATCGATGCCTGGTTGATGGGTGAGCAGTGCGGCGATCTGCAAATCATTCGTGATCGCTGTAAATTGCAGCCTGAGCGCGACGGCAGCCCGCGCCGCCTCAAGCGTGGTGGTGCCGCTGTCGAACAGGACAATTTGACCTGACTTGATCTGCTGTGCGGCGTCTTGGCCGATCGCGCGCTTTTCAGCTGATGCGAGCCCCCCTGAGACAATGGCGGGCGGCTCGAAGGTCTTCGCCTGCCGAATGTCTGCGACGGCGCCACCGCGCGTGCGCTGCAAAAGCCCAGCAGCGCTGAGAAAATCCAAGTCGCGTCTCAGGGTTGAGACCGAAACCCCCAGATCACCAGCCAGGTCAGTGATTGACGCCGCCCCTCTGGAGCGCATGGCTACCATGATGCGATTGTGTCGCTCCGCCGCCAACATAATCTCTGTCCCCGCCGCTTGATCGCTTCTGAGCCTATATCTGCTTGTGCAAGCTGCCAATGCAAATTGATTTGATTTGACGTATTTTGAATGAATTCGATTGACTATGACATCATGTGACGTGAACCTGTGTGGAAGCTCGTGCGAAGTTCTCCATTGATCTGGCTGGCTCAGAGTCCCAACGGGAGGCGCGCATGAAACCACGCAAATGTGCCGTCTGCGGCGCCGGACAGAGGAACGACACGTGATTACACCAACCATTGCGATTTCTACGGGTGATCCAGCAGGGATTGGTCCAGAAATCACCATGAAAGCTGTGCGCCAGCTTGGACCCCGGCTGGGCAAGGACTTGAAACTGGTGCTTGTCGGCGATCCTGGCATTCTGAAG
This sequence comes from Cypionkella sp., assembly GCF_030652235.1. Lineage (GTDB taxonomy): Bacteria > Pseudomonadota > Alphaproteobacteria > Rhodobacterales > Rhodobacteraceae > Cypionkella. Next base: position 17,392 of record NZ_JAUSBA010000008.1, on the reverse strand, counting down.
GCGGCAGCCCAAGACGCTGGATTGTCTTTTCCTCTGCCTGACGTCGACGCAGACGAGGCCCCTGTGAGATTTCTGCCGACCTGCGCGCCTCAAGGGCCCATACGTGTTGGTGAGGTCACCGCAGAAGGTGGGCGCCAGGCCTATGATGCTGTGGTCAAGGCCACTGATTTCGTGATGAAGGGCTTGGCACAGGCCATCGTGACAGCACCTCTCAACAAGGAGGCGTTGAACCTTGCTGGATATAACTTTGCTGGGCATACCGAGCTTCTCGCCAAGCTGACGGGTGCGCGCGACAGCGCGATGATGCTAGCCCATGGTGATTTTCGCGTCTCGCATGCGACCACGCATGTTGCCTTGGAAGACGTACCACGCCGCTTGACGAAGGCGCGGATCCTGCGGGTCATTGAGCTCACGCGCAACGCGCTGAAGCAAATGGGTATTGAAGAGCCTCGTATCGCCGTTGCGGCACTGAACCCGCATGCTGGCGAAGGGGGCATCTTCGGCAGGCATGACATAGACGTGACCGCCCCGTTGATTGCGGATCTGCAGGGCCGTGGGTGGAATATCAGCGGGCCGATCCCCGGAGACACCGTATTCGTCAAGTTACGAGGCGGCGCCTATGACGCCGTCGTGGCGATGTACCATGACCAGGGCCATATCCCGGTTAAATTACTGGGGTTCTCGGTGGACCCCGCCACAGGCCTCTGGACGGCACTGTCAGGTGTGAATGTCACTTTGGGTCTACCGATCGTGCGGACGTCCGTGGATCACGGCACAGCGTTCGACATCGCAGGCAAAGGTTGCGCCAGTGCAAACTCGATGCTGGAGGCCATTGAGATGGCTCTTGATCTGACCAAGGAGATCACTCTCCAGCCCGCAAGCACGTCCTAGTGTTGTCCGTACCCGTGTAGCCCGACAAGAGCTGCTGCACACGCTCACCCAGGTTGCTCACGAATCCGAACTTTGCAGGCAGGCGCCGTCAGTCGGCCGTCCACCCACCATCCAACATCAGCGCGCTGCCTGTCATCAGCGATGAGGCCTCAGAGGCCAACAAGACGGCTGCCCCGGTGACATCTTCGACACGTCCCAGTCGACCCAATTTGATCTTTGACACAACCATATCTCTGAACGCCTTGTCCTCAAAGAAGGGCTGCGTCATCGGCGTTTCGATGAAGGTGGGGCAAATCGTATTCACACGGATGCGATGCGCACCGAGTTCGACTGCTAAGGCCTTTGTAAATCCTTCCAAGGCCCATTTCGACGCACAATACAGCGTCCGGTTTGCCGCGCCGACATGACCCATTTGAGACGACATGTTGATGACGGAACCCTGGACCCTTTCTGCGATCATCCGCCTTGTGACGGCGCGCGCGCAAAAAATGGCGGCCTTTAGGTTCAGTCCCATCACGGCATCATAGTCGTCTTCCGTGACCTCTGAGAGCGGCTTCGGACGGTTTGTGCCCGCATTGTTCACAAAGACATGGAAGGCTGGACGTGCGGCGATTGCGGCTTCGAACTCGGCAACATCGGTCACATCCATCTGCAAAGTATCGGCTTTAAGGCCCGCACTGCGCAACTCTTCTGCGACGTCTTCGATCTCAGAGGCAGTGCGGGCGCAAAGCGTGACCTCCGCGCCAAGCGCGGCATAGGCTTGAGCAATGGCGAGGCCTATGCCCCGCCCCGCCCCTGTGACCAAAGCCCTCTTTCCGTCAAGACGGAATTCCGGCGCCTTGGTCATCATTCTGCAGCCTCACGGTAAGGTGCAGCTTCTCCATAGGGAATATTGAGCCCACCATAGCGGCGGACACGTACGTTGCACTGTTCAGCATGGCCCACGAAGCCTTCCAACATGCAGAGCCGTGACCCGTATTCGCCGATCAGCGTTGCAGCTTCGTCCGTGAGGATCTTCTGGTAGCTGTGGGTTTTCAGGAACTTGCCGACCCAGAGGCCACCTGTGTACCGACCAGCCTTCTTGGTCGGCAATGTGTGGTTGGTGCCAATGACTTTGTCGCCGTTTGACACGTTTGTGCGGGCACCGAGGAACAAGGCTCCATAGGAATGCATCTTCTCGAGGAACCAATCGTCACGGTCCGTCATGACTTGCACATGCTCGGACGCGATGTCGTTGGCGACATCCAGCATCTCTTCGTAGGTGTCGCACACAATCACTTCACCATAGTCCTGCCAGCTTACCCGTGCGGTTTCAGCGGTGGGAAGAATTTCGAGCAGGCGATCGATTTCCTTCAGTGTCTCTTCCGCCAGTTTGCGCGAATTGGTGACCAGAACCGCAGGAGAGTTGTAGCCATGCTCTGCCTGCCCCAGAAGATCCGTGGCACAGATCTCGGCATCGACCGTGTCATCCGCGATGACCATGGTCTCGGTCGGCCCCGCGAAGAGGTCAATGCCAACCCGTCCATAGAGCTGGCGCTTGGCTTCCGCGACAAAGGCGTTGCCAGGACCGACCAGCATGTGGACCGATTCGATCGTCTCTGTGCCGATGGCCATCGCACCCACTGCCTGAATGCCGCCGAGAACATAGATCTCGTGCGCACCACCAAAGTGAATGGCTGCAATCACTGCGGCATTGGGCTTGCCGTGAAAGGGAGGCGTGCAGGCGATGATCCGCGGCACACCGGCTACCGATGCTGTGGCCACGGACATGTGGGCGGATGCGACCATCGGGAATTTTCCGCCGGGCACATAGCAGCCAACGGACTGCACAGGAATGTTCTTGTGGCCAAGGATCACCCCAGGCATCGTTTCAATCTCAAGATCCAGCATGGTGTCGCGCTGCGCTTGTGCAAATTTGCGCACCTGCTCCTGAGCGAATTTGATGTCGGCGAGCTCGCGCTCAGACAGCTGGCCGATCAGATCATCGATTTCCTGCTGGCTCAGACGAAAAGACGACGGGGAATATTTGTCGAATTTTTCCGACATCTCTCGAATAGCGACATCTCCTCGCGTTTCGATGTCCTTGAGGATCGCCTCTACGGTTGAACGGGTTTTTGCATCATCTTCTGCCCGGTCGGCGTCGGGTTTTCCGCGTTTCAGATACGTCACTGACATGTCTTTTCCTTTCGAACTTGATTTCAGGAGGCACACAAAACCAGGCCTTCAGCCCGTCAGGTGCTCGGATTTCTTGAAGGCCGCAAGCCTACCGAGAATGGCATCCCGCCAAGCGCGACGATCGGCCAATTTATCAGCCGGAAGGGCCGCACGACGTTCCTCTGCAGCTTTTTGAATGACGTCGTCCGACCAGGCACCGGGTGGAGGCGTCCTCACCATGCCCGCGTAGAGATCCCGAAGGCGCGCTGCGTAATCCTCAATGCCACCAGGTGCATTGAGGTCGATGGTCTCGAAGGGCCCCATGAAGGACCATCTCAGTCCGAGACCATGCGCAATGGTCGCATCGATATCGGCCAGGCTGGCAATGCCTTCTTCATAGAGTGCCCAAGCCTCGTTCAGGAGCACCCCTTGCAAGCGGTTCAGGACAAAACCGTCTATCTCTCTCGTGAGCCTGACGGGAACTTGCTTGATCTCGCGCATCAGTTCGATCACGCGATCGACGGCCTCCCCATCTGTCCATGGAGCAGGCACAACCTCCACAACCGGGACGAGATGCGGCGGGTTCACGGGGTGAGCGATCATGAACCTGTCACGGTTTTTGCACTCTGATGTAAACCGCGACGCCGGTATACCGGATGAGGATGAGCCCACCAAAGTGTCAGGCCCGATCACGGCATCCAGCACCAAACTCACGTCCGTCTTTGCTGTGACGGTCTCAAAAACCGACTCCTGGACATAGGTTACTTGATCCACGGCACTGCCCAAACTGTCATGAACAGTGATCCTTGACAGGATCGTTTGAGGATCTGCGATCAACCCTGTTTTTTCGAGTTCAGACAGGCTTTCCTTCGCCCAAGGCAAGATACGGTTGCGGATGTCATTGGAATGGTCGTAAACGCGGACGGAATATCCCGCCCGCGCAAAGACCAAAGCCCAGCCGGAGCCGACGAGGCCGGCCCCGACCACAGCGATGTCACGACGGTCGGACATCAAGACACCTTCGACTTCTCGCCATCGGCGAGGCAGATCTCAGTCACGCGCAAACCTTCTTTCGAGGTGCGCGACGGGAAGGTATCGTTCAACCGCTCTTCGTGGATCGGGATGACCCGACGTGCCTCATAGCCAACTTGAGACATCATCTCTTCGGTGGCGAGGATCAGGTTTGCCTGGCTGCCGACCGCGAGACCGACGGGAGTGTACATTTCCTCCACATCGACGACCGCACCAGAGCTTTTCAGGTTGTCGAACTGATAAACCAGATCGCCTGCCAGAACCCAGGTGTCGTCCGAGGCCTTCTTGCCGTCATTGCGCACCGTCACCCACATTGATCCCCAGGTGTGGCTGTCTGGCGCGGCGTGCAGGTCGATGCCAGGTAAGACATCTTCCATAGCACCATCAACAGTCACCAAACGCTTGTCCCGCGCCAGATCAACACCGCGCACAATGTCGCCCGGATCGACGGCAACCATCATCCAGCGCATACGGTCAGGCAAGGACATCGCCCAGACCCATTTCGAAATCTCGCGCTCCTGAATGTAGAACTTCGCATTCGGGAAGTCCTCGACATTCCCGAAATGGTCAAAGTGGGCATGGGTGATGAAGCAGGTATCGACCTCCTCAGGTTTGATACCGACCTCGGCCAGAACCGTCTTGGGATCGCGCCAGTTTTCGACACCGAAACGATCGCCGAGGGTCTTGCCATACTCCTTGTCGTTGTATCCGACATCCACCATTGCGACATGATCACGCCCTTTGATGACCACGTAGCAATAGGGAAGTTTCACATAGCCCTGGTTGTGAGCCCCGTAGATGACGCCGCTTTTGTGATACTTGGGGACATAGCAATATTCGAGAACCCAGATTGAATAGTCAGCCATCTTTTCCTCCTTCAGATGTGTGTCGAGACTGGCGGCTCATCCGTGGCCGCAACAGCATGCCTGTGAAAAATCAACCATCGCCAGCCCGGCTTTTTCAGAGCTGGCAGCCTGCAAATGGACGTAGGCTCTCTTGATCTGCTTGCCTGTCAGATCGATTGCCGGGCCCAAGGCCTCGCGCCCGCGCATCTCCGAGAAGGTTTTCATCGCGGCCGTGCAAAATGAGAGCGCCGCCTCGAGCTGCGCCCTGTGCTGCAGGGTCCCATTCGGCGTCGCGAGCAAAGACAGGCGTTCTTGTGCCTGCTTCAGGCGGGTGTCGCAGTTCTGCAATTCCGGCAGGTCGAGGATGTCCCGTCTGGTGGTCAGCTGAGCGAGGATCAGCAGACCGGACACTTGCCCGATGATCCTGCGGAGATCCTCATAGATGGGACGACATGCACTTGCATAAGTGGCAATCGCGTCCGAGCCGAGCGTTGCGGCCAATGCGTCAGGCGCAGGCACAGCTTGTGGCCGAGGACCTTCCAGCGACAGCACACAGTCTGGTTTATGCGTATGCGCGAGCCGCTCAAAAAGATGTGCCTGATTAGTCATGATGTTTCCTCCGATCGGCCACTGTGGATCGCTCGACCAGCGGTCCTGGCGGGATATGCAGGATGTGTTGTTCGTGTCCAATTGATGATGCAAGGTCGCGTGCCAAACGGACCGTCGCGTCCATCATCTCTTCCAAAGGCTGAGCAATCGTCGTCAGCCTGTGAGATGGCCAAGCCGCCATCGCGATATCATCGTATCCAATGACCGACATGTCCTTAGGGACCTTCAGACCGATCCCTTCCTGTACGCCTTCAATGAAGCCGATGGCGACAATGTCATTGGCACACAGTACCCCGTCTGGGCGACGCGGCAGGTCCTTCACAGCCAGCCCAGCCTCGTAACCCGCTTCATATGTGAACCAACCGGCCTCATAGACTTGTGGCGGGTTCAGACCGCGCGCCACGGCCTGGTCGCAAAAGCCCTGACGTCGCTCGATATTCGTCGAGGCATCTGGAAAGGCCGACACGTAGAGCAACTCTCGATGTCCCAGATCGACCAGATGGTTCGCAGCATTCATGCCGCCCTTGATATTGTCGCAAGACACCCCGAAACCAAGTCCGTCCGCGGACAGGCGGTTGAAGAAGATGACGGGTGCTCCTGCTGCCTCGCATCTTTCGCGGGCATGAGATTTGAGGTTGGTTGCCAGAACAATCATCAGATCCGGCTGGTACATCAGGAGAAGATCAACTGCCTCATCAATGCCGTCAGGATGCTCAGCCGATGCGAGCATGACATTCATGCCCTGCTTTTGCAGCAGGCTGGTTAGCCGGGTCATGACCTCCGGATAAAAGGGGTTGGTCAGGTCCGAGACGACCATACCGACGATCTGGGTCTTCTTGGTGATCAGACTTTTTGCAAACGGATTGGGGCGATACCCTATTTCACTGGCCCGCTTCAACACGGTCTGCCTGGTCACTTCTGCGATCGCCGCATCGGGATAGAAGGCGCGCGAGACAGTTGAGACGGACATGCCCAGATCGCGGGCAAGGTCCTTCACTGTCAGTCTGCTTCCCTTGGCTCTCGGCATTTTGGTCCCGTTTTCAATCTGTTCTTTGCGAACCGTTAAAGGGCTCAGTTCCGTACAGACACTATGAGGTCGTTACGTTTGGGGGGGTGCGCCCGATCTGAACAGGATCGGGCGCAAGCCATTTACATCACGGCTGAACTGTCGCTTCGACTTTTGTCAGCTTGTAGATGTCTTCAGGCGCCTCGCAGCTGCCGCAGTTGATGCCGGGCAGGTTCGCTGCCTCAATCACTTCAGCAGGCAGAGGCTGAATCGTCGCCCCGGGCACCGGGGTGCCATTCAAGGCCGACTCGACGTTCACTTCGGGAAGCAGAACCGGGTTCAGCACTTCAGAGACGAAGGACGCGGGCACTTTTTCCGGAGGGAACACGTTGCAACCGTTCTCATAGACGTCACCTTCGCAGACCTTGACGGCATCCGCAGGAACCCAGGGAAGCGGGTACTCGATGTTCATCGGCTCCAGTTCGCGCTGACCCGTCAGGATTTCCATGGCCAGTTTGAAGGCATATCCCGACTGTGCCGGGGGGGAGCCAGCAGAAACACCGGTCAGGCCCTTTGCTTGCATCTCGGGATCCGCGAGCGCCAAACGGAAGCCAGCAGAGTTTTCTCCTGTCATCGGCACCAGACGATCACCGGCATCCAGCAAAGCCTGGATCGCGCCGTACTCGCCGGCCTGCGCCCAGATGCCGTCGACGTCGGGATTTGCGGTCAAGGCTTTGGCCGTTTCCTGCTGCGTAGTACGGTCATCCCAATAGGAATAGTACTCCGCCACGACTTCGATGCCGGGGTACTGGTTGAAGATGTGCATCGCGCCGTCCGTGTGACGCTGGTCAACCGAGTTGCCAGGAACGCCGCGCGACAGGAAAATTTTTCCCTTGCCTTCAAGTGCGTTCACTAGTGCCTGCGCGCTGTTCTCACCGAACCCAGACGACAGGTAGCTGACATTATAGGCGCAGCTCTCGGTGACGGTCGCATCATACATGAAGAACAGAACGCCTTCGTCGCATCCGCGCTTGATGGTGCGGTTGAGAGCCGTGGACGAAATCGGAAAGCTGATGATCGCATCTGCGCCTTCATCGATCATGCTTTCGTAGGCGGAGATCTGGGCCTGAGGATCCGTACCCGAGATCACTTCGCGGAGCTCAACCATCTCGTTATAGGGCGCGGTTTGGGCCAGTGCCTTCACGATGTTTGCAGCTTCAGACTGCCAGGCGTTGCCAGAATAGGAAAGGCTCAAGAATACCTTGAACTTCTTTCCGTCCTGCGCGCTTGCCAGCCCGGGCAGGCCCGCAGCGACAGCACTCAGCGCCAGTACGGCAGCTGTGGATTTAAAGATTGTCTTTCTCATTTGGTCGTCCTCCTCCAGGTTTGTGACCGAAAATGCTTCCCGAATTAAGTCTTCAGGGAGCGTAGTTTCTGGAACAGCTCTTCGCGCAAAAGCAGCAGAGCTATCAGAATGATTGAACCTTCGATGATCGTACGGAAACCGAACTCAAGGCCAAGTGTCGCGATGATTGTTCCCAGAATGGTCAGCAACAGCGCGCCTCCGACAGATCCTAGAAACGTGCCGCGTCCGCCCAAGATCGAAGATCCTCCGATGACAACCGATGCGATGGACGGAAGAAGATAGTCATCGCCCATCCTCAGGGTTGCGCCATTGGAATATCCCACCAAGGCGATCCCAACAAATCCGGCGCAGATTGCACTCAGGACATAGGGCAAGATGCGCATGGCGGTCACAGGAACGGCAGCATTCCGCGCGGCCTCCACATTTGTGCCAATGGCGTAGAGATAGCGCCCATAGACGGAGCGGCTTTGGAAGAGCCACCCAACGATCACAAATATGATGAGAACAACGATCGGTGCCGGGAGACCAAGAATATCTCCTTTCATGAGCGCGACGGCCATATCTGGTGCCGTTCCGCGAGGCGTGCCCTTCGTGTAACCCAGCAGCGCCGAAGCCACGATGATGGACATTGCCATCGTCATGATGAACGGAGGCACGCGCAGCCAAATAACGCCAATGGCAGAGGCCAGCCCAACCAGACCGCAGACCGCGAGCACTGCGGGCAAAAGATACCACTCGGCGGGATTACCCGCACCGATCCAGCTGGTCGCGAGAATGCCGCCAAGTGTGATCGTCGCTGGCAGGGACAGATCGAGACCACCCGTCAAAATCACGAGCCCTTGACCGAAAGACAGGACCACCAGAAAGAAGCCAAGGATCAGGACGGTTTCCACCTGCGACCACGACCCGAGTGCTGGATTGATCAGGCGTGCGCTGAACAGCAGAACAAGGCAAAGAATGGTGACGCTGAGGGTGCTAATCGTCTCGCGGCTTATTTTTGCACTGACGCGCGTGTCTCCCGTCTGAACGAGTCTGTGGTCCTGAGATGGGGGTTTGCTGGTCGAGTTCATTTCGCATCTCCCAATCGCGCCAGAAGGGAACTGAAGACGACGGCCAGGATAAGAATGCACCCCTGGAACATGCCTGTGTAGAAGGAGGACACGCCGCTCGAAAACAGGACCTTCTGCAGCAGGATCAGCGTCGCCGCGCCCATGATTGAGGCAAACACACCACCGCGGCCGCCCGTCAGCGCCGTGCCACCAAGTGCGACGGCGGCAAAAGACAACATGAGCAGAGGTGTACCGGACGTGGGGTTCCCTGTGGCCGTCTGTGCGCTCAGCATGAAGCCTGCCAAACCATAGGTGCAGCCAGCAAGCACATGTGCCAGAAAGCGCACGCGCGTCACATTGATGCCGGAGAGGGCCGCAGAGGTTTCATCTGCACCGATGGCATAGAGCGAGATGCCGAAGGACGTCCGTTTAAGCGCCAACCAGATCAAGACGACACCGCCAAGGATCAATCCGGAGACCGGAATGACGCTAAAGATCCGGTCCGTCATCTCGTAGACGATCCATTCTGAAACGGAACCGCCCGGGGCCTTCAGTATAACCAGAGCAATGCCCTGGCAGATGATCATCGTCGCCAGCGTGGCAGCAATCGACTGCAATTTGAGCACGGCCACCAGATATCCGTTGACCAGGCCGACGCTTCCCCCGATGGCAAGGCAAAGCACCACAGAGGCCAAGGCGCCTCCCGGTCCATCCATGGGGTAAACAGCGAGCGTGACGTTACAGATCGAAATCACGCCTGCGACGGAGAGATCGAAGCCCCTGCTGATGACGATGATGGCTTGCCCCGCTGCAGCCAGCGCCAGGGGGGCCGTATTGTTGATGAGCGCTGCGATGGAGTAGGACGTCAAAGCTCTCGGCTGCTGGACTGCATAGAGAGCGTAGAGGGCAACATAGGTCAGGACGATCAGCCCGGCCCCGGTCGCAAAACGGACCAATGGGTTTTCGTTTGACCGGATTATCGTGGAAAGATCACTCTGAACTGTGCTCATGCTTTCACCTCAATGGTATTTTCGGAGGTGACATGGCCCAGCATTGCGGCCACCAGGTTTTGCTCCGTGATGTCCTCACCTGCAAAACTGCGAACAACCTGCCCGCCATAAATCACCATGCAGCGATCTGCCAATTGAACGATTTCAGGTAATTCGGATGAATAGAACAAGACAGATCCACCCTCGTCCGCAAAATTCCTGATCGCCGTATAAATTGATTGCTTGGTGCCAACGTCGACACCGCGTGATGGATCGAACAACAGGAGTGTTTTTGCTCCCGTCGCGAGGGTCCTTGCGATCAGCGCTTTCTGTTGGTTTCCTCCCGACAAATCCCCGATTGCGAAGTTCAAATACCGCGTGCTCATCTCGACTTTGTCCGCTGACGATTGCGCGACAGCCGTCTCAAGTGTCGGGGAAATCAGGGGGGAACGGGTCGCTGAGCCCAGCACGGGAAGCACGATATTTGTCGCTGCGCTCAGCCCACCAAGAATGCCTTCGGTTTTGCGTTCTTCTGGTAAGTACGCGATGCCACTTCCCGTCTTCAGAGCAGCGCGCGGCCCAGCAAGTTTGACGGGTTGGTCATCCACATAAATTTGCCCTTCGGCAGGCTGGTCAAGACCTGCCAGCATCTTGAAGAGCCACTGTTGCCCCTGCCCTTCCAGCGCGGCCACACCCAGGATTTCGCCAGGGCGCAATTCAAAGCTGACATTATGAAGATTGTGACCGCCCAACTGTTTCACGGCCAATCTGGCACGCTTGTCACCGCTTGCCCGCGTCGACCGCGGCGTTCGTTGGTGGGCCGCCTTGCGCCCCACCATCATCTCGAAAATGTCGCTATCAGTTGCGTCCGCGAGGCCCACCGAAGCGATGGCAGACCCGTTTCGCAAGACGGTCGCCTCCGAACAGATTTCCCGGACCTCTGCCAAGCGATGCGAAATGTAGAGCACCGCCACCTGTCGTTCCCGCGCAAGCGAGATCCGTTCAAACAACCAGTCGGTCTCTGCGAGAGAGGCGGTCGGTTCGTCAAGGATCAAAACCCGGCCTGCATTTTCCAAAGCGCGCGTGATTTCAATCCTCTGCCGATCGGCGAGCGGGAGCTTGCTGATTTCTGCCTGTGGATCGATCCGGTCCAACCCATGACGGGCCAAGATCTTCTCTCCCGCCCGGTTTGTGTCTTTCGCAGAGACGAACCACGGGCCAGCTTTCGGTAGCTTGGGAAGCAGCAAATTTTGGGCCACGGTCAGATTTGGAACAAGGCTGAGTTCCTGGAAGGCTGTGGCGACCTGGTTTTGCCGTGCTTCCATGAGGTTTCTCGGCGCATAGGGGGCCCCATCCAGAAACATTTCTCCACTATCAGGGTAGACTGCTCCCGCCAGGATCCGGACCAGCGTGGATTTCCCCGCGCCGTTTTCCCCCAGCAGGGCATGAACCTGACCTGACTTCAGACCAATGTCGCCTCGCTCCAGGGCAACAGTGGCTCCATAGGTTTTGCGCAAACCGATGGCCTGCAGCGCGAAGGTATCCTTCGTCAATTCTGAATGACTGAAATTGGTCTGATCGCGAAGCACTCTCCTGGTCTCCCCCTCCAGTTCGAAGACGTCACGCAATGGTAACGTTCTCTGAGAACGTTACCACAATCATCATCGCAAAGGATTCGTGTCAAGAGCTTTTTAAATCCCCTCATGCCATCTCACCCCCAGCATTGTGCTCGTCCTTTTCCAGATAGCGCGCCAGTACGCCGCCAATTTTTCCAGACCCGGGCCCGCATTATCGGTAATCGCCACATTTGAACTGCCGACTTATGGAGATGGCGCGTGCTACGAGACGTCATCAATGCTGTTTTTGGGACTTCTCCTAGCTTGCAGGTGCTGAAACATATGGCTGACTCAACCCAGACATTGGCCGAGTCAGGCCTTAGTCCGGATTATGCATAAGGGGTTGGTGAGGGTGGCGTAACCTTATGAAAAGCTGTATTTTTTGGTTGTTCCGAGGCTCTGTTGCACAAATCGCGTGAGGGATTCATCCCGTGAATCCAGCGTGGTAGCTGGGCCGCATGAGCAGACCTTCACCCCCGACCTACAAGACCAGGAACTGGCCGGCCTATAACCAAGCGCTCAAGCGCCGAGGCTCGCTGACGATCTGGTTCGACCCGGCCATGACCTGGGAAGCGTCGCCGACCGGCAAACGCGGGCGGCAGCGTGATTACAGCGATGCGTCCATCCAGACCTGCCTGACGATGAAGGTGCTGTTCGGCATGGCGCTCAGACAAACCACGGGGTTCGTGGAGAGCCTGTTACGGTTGATCGGCCTGGACTGGCCTGTGCCCGACTTCAGCACGCTGTCGCGACGCCAGAAGACCCTGAAGGTGAGCATCCCCTACCGCGGCTCGGACGGCCCGCTGCACCTGCTGGTGGACAGCACCGGGATCAAGGTCGAGGGCGAAGGGGAATGGAACGCCCGCAAGCATGGCGGCAGCAAACGCCGGGTCTGGCGCAAGATCCACATCGGGATTGATGAGAAATCCTTGGAAATCCGGGCGGCGGAGTTCACTACGAGCGACGTGGGCGATGCGCCGATGCTGCCAGAACTGTTGGACCAGATCCCGCCCGAACAGCAGATCGGCAGCGTCACCGCCGATGGTGCCTTCGACACGCGCAAGTGCCATGACGCCATCGCCGCCCGAGGTGCCGCCGCGATCATCCCGCCGAGGAAGAACGCCAAACCATGGAAGCCGGACACCCCGGGTGCTGTGGCGCGCAACGAGATCCTGCGCACATCGAAGCGCGTCGGTCGAACCATCTGGCGACGATGGAGCGGGTATCACCGCCGAAGCCGTGCAGAGACCAAGATGCACTGTGTGAAGCTCTTGGGGCAGCGCTTGTCCGCCAGAGACTTCGACCGTCAGGTTGCGGAGTTCCAGGTCAGGGTCGCCGTGCTCAACGGCTTCACCGCGCTCGGCACGCCCATCACGGAAGTCACAGGATAAGTCTGTCCGGGGAAAGGGGACATCCGGTCAACAGCCGATTTGTGCAACAGAGCCTTGTTCCGACCAAAAACTACAGTTTCCAAGGCAGGCCCCCTCACCATGAAGCAATCTATCCCCACCGCACCAGTTTTGTCACCTGTGAATGGCAAGTCCGTGTTGATGAATTTCGATGGGGCGGACATGAGTTCGGATGCAGGCCTGACGCTTCTGCGGGAAGTTGAGCGCCGGCTGGGATTGTCTGGCGTGTTGGCTTCTTGCCTTGACGATCCTCGCGATCCATCAAAGGTCCGGCACAGTCTAGAAGATATTATTCGGTTCCGCATGATGATGATTGCCGCGGGGTATGAAGATGGCAACGATGCGGCTGATCTGCGGCATGATCCATCCTTCAAGATGGCGCTCGAGCGCAACCCGCCGACAGGGGCCGCGCTGTGCTCGCAGCCGACAATCTCGCGGATAGAGAACTTGCCCACCCGGCGTGATCTGATCCGGATGGCGCGGGCGATGGTCCGTTTCTACTGCCAATCCTTTGCCCGTGTGCCCGGACGGATCGTATTGGATATCGACGACACATTTGATACGGCCCATGGGCACCAGCAGTTGCGCCTGTTCAACGCCTACTATGACGAATACGGCTTCCAGCCCATTGTCGTCTTTGACGGGGAGGGACGGCTCGTCGGGGCCTTGCTACGTCCGGCCCGTCGGCCGAAAGGGGCGGAGAGTGCCGCACATCTGCGTCGCTTGATCCGGGAAATCCGCAAGCACTGGCCCAAGACCGAGATCCTGCTGCGGGCGGATAGCCAATACTGCACGCCGGAGGTTCTGGATCTGTGTGACCAGCTGGGCTTGCGTTATGTGCTTGGCTTGAGCCGCAATGCGCGCCTTCAGGAGGAGGTCCAGACGCTGGAGGCTTCGACGGCAGCGCGTCACGTGCGCAACACTGGCCACAAGGTCAGACGGTTCAAGACATTCAGCTATGCGGCAGGCTCCTGGTCCAAACCCCGCCGCGTGGTCGCCCGCGTCGAGGTCAGTTCTCGGGGGCGCGACACACGCTACATCGTGACCAATCTCGACGGTGGGCGTGGCAAACATCTTTACGAGAAGGTCTATTCCGCCCGCGGTCAGGCTGAGAACCACATCAAGGGATGGAAGACCCATCTCGCCTCGGACCGAACGTCCTGCACCAAGGTGTCAGCCAATCAGATGCGGCTCAAGCTGCATGGTTGTGCGTATTGGATCTGGTGGACACTTCGGGCCGCCTGCCCAAAGCGATCCCAATGGCGGCATGCGCAGTTCGATACTCTGCGCCTGCACTTGGTCAAACTCGCCGCCACCATCGTCGAGAAGAAAACCTGCATCGTCATGACATTGCCGGCCTCATCCCCACGCCAGTCGCTGATCAGGCTGTTGTTTGCAGCATTGCTTCCGCCTCAGCCCAACTGACGCTGAACAACACGCCCCGCCGTTGACAATCCTGTCGAGCCAACGCGTCAAACGCTCAGTCGGTTGACCACCAGCACGCAACCCCCCTGCCCCGCCCATAGCCAATGGAGCAAAGACGGCCCTTGCCATCGCCGGTCGCGACCCGTGCTGCCGTGACTGCCGCTTCCATCCGATCACTCTGCTGTCCAAGCCCCGCGAGGCTCCAAAGATGAAACCCCATGCAAGCCCGAGTAATCGGATGCAGGTGGCCAGTCTGTGTCATCAGTTCGAGCCAGCTGCCTGCGCGTTCGACAAAAGGTTCGGCGTTATCTCCGAGGTTTTCAGGGTCACGGCGGTCAAGGAAGGCTGATAAATCCATTTCTGGGCTCGGGCCGCCAGTCAGGCACCGCACAGCCCATCCGAGTCTAGCGAGTGCCCCAGTATCGTCTTGAGCAGAGGATAGGCGGAGTGAGACCCAGAGTGCTAGCCGATCCGGGCCAATCCGGTCGCCTACAAACCAACTCAGATCGGCGGCTTCAATCAAAGCAAGCCTGTGCCGCCAACCTTCCGGGGCGCGCCGCAAACGATCGTCCAGCGCACCTACACGGCCGGCGACACGGGCAAGGCGCGCAGCAACGCCTGCTTCTGCGTTTCGCCAGTCATCGATTACAGCGGCTTCACGCGGTTCTGCCCTTGGCCCGGGCGGCAGGTAGTCTGCCTCGTCTTCGATCGGACCGGGCAGGAACCTTCAGGTTCTGAGTGAGGATGGCGTCACAGCGCCCGACGATAGCGGCCGCCAGAACGTGCCGGGTCGGGATCCGGCAATATGAGGGCCGGCACCAAGGCCTCATAGCCAGTGACTAGGCAGTCGCGTGTGGCCATGTCCATCAAGTCGCGGGTCCGCTCCAGCGCCGCCCGCTCGCGATGAGGTTCATTGCGTAGAAGGGCGTCGATCCATTCCCGATGGATGTCAGCCGTCCACTTCGCCTTGAAAAGATCTGTGACAGCCAATTGCATCAGCGCGTCCCGCATGGGCGCGGGGTAGAGAACATTCGCGTCGAACAGCACCGTGTACTGGCTCATTTCGAGCCATAGCCCATGTCCTGGTCCTGTGCGTCGGCGGCCAGTTGATCAAGGACGGCTTCGCGCTCGCTGTCGATGGCTGCCTTGTACGACATGACGTCTTCCATGCGGACGCGGCGATGCTTGCCGACCTTCCGATGCGGGATACTGCCATCATCAAGCAATTTGATCAGGAACGGCCGAGAGACATTCAACACCTCTGCCGCCTGGACTGTCGAGAGTTCGGCGTTCTCGGGAATGATGGTGACGCCGCGACCAGCTGCCATCGCCTCAAGGATCTCCATGAGCAGCGCAACAGCGCCGGCGGGAAGTTCGATTGGTTCCATCTGCTCCGCGTCTGTAACGCGAAGCTTCAAGGGTCCTCGGGCTGCCGCAAAGCGCGACAAGGCCTGTCCCGAGACACGCGCGATCGCAGCGTCCTGCGGGGTCGGTGGAAGATGCCGGTGTGCCAACATGTTCATGCTGGTCTCCTCTCCGTTTTCTGCTGTCTACCACCATATATGAAATAAGTGCAACAAATGCATTATCTGCAAACGGTTTTCTTCGCACCCTACTGGCGCGCGGGTTATGGAGTACACCTCTGCCGTCAACAAGATCGGCGAAATCTGCCGCATCCTTCAGTTCGTAATACGCCACATCCGGTAGCGGCCCTGCCCGGTCAATTCGCGGATCAGACCACGCGCTTCCATCCAAGCGAGGTTGCGCTGGACGGCGGCGCGGCTGGCACCAGTCAGAGCTTCGGCCATCGGAGCGGAGACGAGTGGCCATTCGGTCAACACAGCGCGCAAAGCGCGAGGGGTCTTGCCCGAGAGCGCGGTCATGTCGGCTTCAGCCCTTGCTGACCATGCCTCGATACCGTCGAGGTGTCGCATCGCGGTCAGACATGCCGTGTCCATCCCGTCGAGCCAGCGCGCCAGGCGGGCAGCGGGTGGGCCACCGGCGCGCGGCCCCCCTGCCCCGCCCATGACCAGAGGTGCAAAGACTGCTCCCTTGCCCTCGCTAGCCGCGATCCGCGCGGCCGTAACCGCCGCCTCCATCCGGTCGCCGTGCTGCCCGAGGCCCGCGAGGCTCCAGAGGTGATAACCCGCGCAAGCACGGGTTATAGGGTGCAGCTCGGCGGCTTGTGCCATCAGATCAAGCCAACCGCCCGCGCGATCCGCGAAAGGTTCGGCCTCATCATCCAGGTTCTCGGGATCGCGCCGATCGAGGAAGGCAGACAGGTCCACCTCTGGGCCTGGCCCTCCTGTCAGACGGCGCACCGCCCATCCGACCCGCGCGAGCGCCGTTGTGTCGTCGTGTACGCCACACAATCGCATGGAGATCCAGAGTGCCAGCCGATCTGGGCCGATGCGGTCACCCGCGAACCAGCTCAGGTCTCCCGCTTCGATCAACGCAAGCCTGTGCCGCCATCCTTCCGGGCCGCGATTCAAACGGTCGTCCAGCGCGCCGACGCGACCGGCCACACGAGCAAGACGCGCGGCATGAGCCGCCTCT
Source organism: Cypionkella sp. (assembly GCF_030652235.1). Lineage (GTDB taxonomy): Bacteria > Pseudomonadota > Alphaproteobacteria > Rhodobacterales > Rhodobacteraceae > Cypionkella. The sequence continues at coordinate 445 of NZ_JAUSBA010000008.1, read as the reverse complement.
GCCTTCTGCCAATCGTCGAGGACCTCGGCTTCACGCTGTTCTGCCCGTGGTCCGGGCGGCAAATAATCCGGCTCCTCTTCCATCGGACCGGGCAGGAACCAAAGATCGTCTTCGGACGACTGTTCCAACTCCTCAGCATCCAGGAAGAGAGCGTCCGATTCATCATGAAAGGCAGGCACTTGAGGCTTCATATGTGCAAATTACTGAAGTTTTGCTTTTTACCCAAGGGTTTTCTCGGAATGCGCCCGCGCTCCTTATATTGCACGCGCGCGGCACGGTCTGCCAGAACTCTCTGATCGCGCTCTGTCGCTTTTCCTTCACGATTTCACTGCGTGGTTTTCACATGATTTCCGCAAGGTACCTCCGGAAGTGGCGCGGGTTTCTGCTTTGCGATTTCAATTTCATTATGGACTTCAATAGGTTTTGAAGGGCACGGCGGCATGAC
>NZ_JAUSBA010000007.1 GCF_030652235.1 Cypionkella sp. | reverse complement strand
GATACTTTCGCACGGCTTCGCTTGCTGCAGGTTCAGTGCCAAGGACGACCACGACATCGCCGGGCTCGGTGGGCGTACCGATCAGGTCTTCGACCAGCCCGGCCGCATCGCGCGGAAGCGGAAGTACATGCACATCGACCCCACCCAGATGCCCGTCAGACGTTTCGTTCGCGTGCCCATCCCGCTCGTCTGCCGCCAGCAGGAAACCGCGGACGGCTTCTGCGAGGCCTGCTTCACGGTTATCGCCGACGACTATAAGAGCGGCAGTGAACGAATGTGCCAAGGCATTCCCTGACAGGGCCATCCACACTGCAACCGACAAGACAGACCGCCTGATCGCTGTCTGGACCCTTTCCACTACCGCAAAAGGGAATCGAAGACGGGCGACAAGAAAGCGCTGCAATAGGACAATCATTCTGCCGCCCGCGCGGCGGTCACGGCTTCGACCAACTGCGGCTTTTCGACAAAGCCGGGGATCAGCTGATCGCCGACCACGAACGATGGGGTGCCATTGAAACCAAGCGCCTCGGCCAGTCGCATCGAGGTGGCAATATGCTCCTCAACTTCGGGCGACTGCATGTCGATCTTCAACTTCTCAACGTCGAGACCGACCTCCCCTGCTATGCGCAGTACGGCCTCTGCCTCAACCTTGCCGCGCATCCTCATCAGGGCGTCGTGCATTTCGGCGTATTTACCCTGCTGACGCGATGCCAAGGCGGCGCGGGCGGCAAAAGCTGACCCTTCGCTCAGGATCGGCCACTCTCGCAGAACCAGTCGCACGCTGGTGTCCTCGGCCATCAAGGCATTGACCTCGGGCATGGCCCGTTTGCAGTAAGGGCAGTTATAGTCAAAGAATTCTACAATCGTGACGTCGCCGTCTGGATTGCCCAGAACTGGGGCATTCGGGTCGCCTTCCAGCATGCTGCGTTCTTCGGTGAGAACAGACGCGGCTGTAGCGGCCTGAGCTTCGGCCTGGCGGGCTTCCAAGGCCTGCAAGGCTTCCATCACCAGTTCGGGATTTTCCCGGAGTGTTTCGGCCACCAGCGCCTTGATCCGATCATCGGAAATGTCTTGAGAGAGGGATTGTTCTGGCAACGCTAGTGCAAACGTGGCGGCGAGGATCATTTGGGAAACGCGCATAGGTTAGACCTTCTGAGAAATGCGGCAGATTTTGCCTTGTGTGAACCCTCTAGCAACTAGAGAGGCAAGCAGGATTCTTCTTGGGGTTAGATTGAGGTGCTGGTTCATTCGCTGGCCGCCTCCATACGGGTGCTGTACTCCTGCGTGGCGCGAACGCGTTCTGGCCAAGTCTATTTGATGTAGGTGAGGACCGCTTCGATTTCGGTATCCGAAAGTCGATCCCCGAACGCGGCATCGGCGCAAGTTCCGCCACCGTATCCCGCATCGCTGTCATGCCGTTCATCCTCTCCAGGACGACTCCGCTCGTCCCTTTGTGCGCCATCACCACTGCCGCAATTGCGGAAGCGGCAAGCGCCAAAGCGCCTGTCCATTGTCTTGCCATCCGCCTGACTGCTTTCGGTTTGTTGTTTTTTATCGACCACCACGCACCGCGCATCAGGCGGTTCGCGAACTGCGCACATGTCTTCGGTCAGGAATAAAACAACAGATCGCCCGACTGGGCCTGTAACGGTGCCGTCGAACCATGGCTCTCACCAAAACTGACCTTCAGGTCAGCAGGCGTGGAGGGGGCAGACTGACAGAGGGGCCACCAAAACGTAGTGTGGTCTGGGCAAAATCCGGTCGCGACACCGCTGCAAAGTTGGAAATGAACGCGGGAACTGCACCGGTCGGTATCACGAATGCCGTACATGCCAGCGCCGGATGGCAGGACAGGGACATGTTCGTCGATCCGGCAGAGTCGTCTGACGCCTCTACCGAGGTCGGGGTGTGATGATCAACCGTGGCGAAAGCGGATGCAGACTGACCAATAATCAGACCGCAGAGCAGCACAACAGCGAAAGACAACACCCATAGACAACACGCCATCCTGCCCGAAAGCAGGACGTTCGGCCCGGTCCATTTGGTCGGCTTCTGCATCATAGTGTCAGATCAACTTGACTTGCGTCCCGACCGGAACTCGGTCGAAGACTTCCTCAATATGCTCGTTGGAGAAGCGGATGCAACCATTCGAGGACCGGCGCCCGATTTTCCGCGTGTCGTGGGTGCCGTGGATTCGATAATATTGCCAAGAAAGATAAAGGGCACGCGTTCCGAGCGGGTTGGTCGAGTCACCACCCCGCACAAACGCGGGCCACTCCGGATTGCGCTGCCGCATCGACGGGGTCGGTGCCCAGCTTGGGTTGACACGCTTTTCAACGACTTCAGTGTAGCCCCTGCGGGTCAGATCATTGGAAAGAGGGACAGAACTCGGATACAGGAATATCTGACCGTCACTGGTCCAGTGCTGAAGAACTCTCGCGGTCGTATCAGATATGATGATCCCGAGACCCAAAGCATCGAAATGGTCCTGCCACTCGTGAACCCGAAACGACGAAATGTTATTGCGAACCGGGCCTTCGGAGGCAAAGGCGGCACGGCCCACCAAAAAGGGCGCGGCCAGTGCTCCGACAGCGAAGTAACGTCGATTGAATCGCATGGGCTGCTCCTCGGTTTTTTATCGTGATGCAGCGTTCCAACGTGGGAAGGTCAAACCGGTTTGTCAGATCACATGGTCACAAACTGGTGATAACGTGGCGATTTCGCCGCGCCGCGCGAAAATAGCATAGGTCACTGCGATGTGAACATCACTTCAGGGCACAGTTGTCTCTATGTATCGGAATGCGAAAGTTACTCGTCATTCTTTGCAGCGCGATTGTGCTCGCGTCTCTTTTTGGGGAGGCGCGTTCAGATTATGCACTTCATGAAAGCCCCTTCCTCGAAACGCATGCCGTGCCAATTGTCCAGGAATCCCATTGCGGCGGCGGTTCCGGTCACGTGGCCTGCCAGGTCCTGTTGGCCAGTCAGGTCGCGACTCCGATATTGAAGTTCGCTTTTTCCTCATCGCAGTTCGAAATCGTGCCAATCCGGGCAAGCAGCCGCATCTCCTCTCCACAACCGCCGCCTCCGCGATACATCTCCTGAACGAACCCAAGTCCAATCGTTTCATCCCAGGAGACATCATGATTTCCCGACCTTCCCTTTTAGGCGGTGCCGCAGCTGCCGCTTTTGCCACACCTTCTATCCTGCAAGCCCATACCGAAGAACCTTTCGTTCTCGCCGAAGAGTTTCAGCCGCGAGAGGTGCGCGTCCGCGAACAGCACGCCCCGGGTCAGATCCAAGTGTTTCCGCGTCTCTACTATCTCTACCATGTCTTCGACAGCGAACGCGCAATCCGCTACGGCGTCGGTGTTGGCAAGGCTGGTCTCGAGTTCAAGGGGACGGCGATCATCGAGCGCAAGGCTGAGTGGCCCTCGTGGCGCCCGACGAATGATATGATACGGCGTGACCCCGGCCGCTATGCGCAGTTCGCGGACGGCGTGCCGGGCGGGTCCGGCAATCCTCTCGGGGCCAGGGCGCTTTATCTCTATAAAAACGGACGCGACACCTATTTCCGCATCCACGGCACGACAGATCCGGCCTCCATAGGGCAATCCGAATCGAACGGCTGCATCCGCATGCTGAATGATCATGTGAAGCAGATCTATGATCAGGTGCCCGTCGGCACGCCTGTGACCGTGCTGTGACAGGGTCACGCCGTGGCCTTCTCGTTCTTGGCGGGACCGTCGCCCTGATCTACGGCTTGCGTGCCCTACCGTGGGACCGTCTTCCAGGGCGCGGCCCACGTTACGTCGACTTGCCGGACTTGCCGCCATTTCGCCGGCTTGAGTAGCAGGGTCAGACTCTGGAGCAACGGCCGCTTTCGTAGGGCTCGAGGCACCGCCCGACGATGCCGATCAGCGACGTGCGCATGCAGACGCTTTGCGAATCAGCCTCTGCCCTGCGCTGTTCGGCCTTGCCTTGCCGAAGGAAATCGTCCCAATCGCATACTTCAGTGAATTCCGTTGCCCTTACTGTCGGGCACTCGAACGAGACTTGGACACACTTTTTGCAGAAGATGCCTATTCCTTTCGCCTCATCCAGCACGAACTTCCGATTTTCGGCCCTGCGTCCGAACTTGCCGCGCGCGCATCGGTTGCGGCCGCATGGCAAGGCAAGCAGCAGGAGCTACGTCGCTTCACGCGGACACCACTGGTTGCAGACCCTGCATGCGTCTTGTGCGTAGCCACCGACATCGGACTTGACGTCGATCAGCTTGCCCGTGATATGGCGTCGCCCGACGTCCAGGCAGACCTTGATCGGACCCGAGCTCTCGCAGATATTTTCGGGTTTATTGGCACGCCGGGGCTCGCGATCGGACGAACTGTCCTTAATGGCGCAATTCCCTTTGCTCTCCTGCGCCGCATTGCGGAAGACGAAAAATCCAGTGAGACACCAATATGCTGACACCACGAACACGCCGTCGCACATGCTGATCGGAGCGGCTTTTTTCGCGCGACCCTTGGTGTCGGCAACTTTTGTTGCGGCGATGGTCGGAGGCCTCCGCATTTGACGTGCGTCGCGGCGAGATGACAGACCGGGACCAGCTGCTGCGGTCTGTCGGCTGCGACAGTGGCGTTTCCGGCTCCGCTGAAAGTTCATCTTATCTGAAAGGCACGTACCTCGCGTGACTAAGGAACGGGTGAGTGGTCATGACAAGACGGAAGTTCAGCCGCGGGATCAAGCTCGAGACGGTAAGGCTGGTGACGGATCCAGTGAATCGCCTGGCGCAGACTTTTCGGCCTTAGACACAGGCAGCGGAACAGCAGACGCCGCCGGTGGTGGGCACCGCACGTCGCATCACAAGAGGTGGCCGGAGCAAAGAAACCTGCCGTTTTTCCTTTGATTGAGGCCGCAAAAGGCGCAAAATCCCCGATGCGAGTGCACAAGCACGCGCTATCTCGGGAGGACATTATGAATGGCTTGAATCGCAGGTCGGCAATGACACTCGGGTTGTCAGTTGTTGCCGCAACGCCGCTTTCCCTGTTGCCCGGGCCGGCTGCATCGGAAATGTACGCCGCCGACGCCGGCAAGGAGATCATGCCAGGCATCAGGCAGGTCGAACTTGGTGAGTGGCCGGTGAATTTTGGCGGATACAAGAAGGCGGTGGTGAACGACTTTGTCATGGCTCCGGGGTCGGCTTTCCCGGAAGAGAAGATGAAGAACGACATGCTTTGCCATATGCTGGAAGGCGAGACCGCGTCCATGCAGGACGGCATCGCGTTCATGGCAAAGGCCGGACTGGTCTATTCCTGCTCGACCGGTATGGTCGGATCAGACAAGAACGAAGGCAGCATCCCGGCGGTCATGCGGGTCATCGACCTGCTCCCTGCCTGAGCATCGGGGTCAATCTTGGCGGGGCGCTCTCAGCGTTTCCGTCCCACGCCGAAGTAGTGAGCGGCGTGGGCGCGGCGCGGCACCCGTTTTACCCGCGCCGCGCCATCGGCTAAAATTGTCTCCTACCGCCCACAGCTTATCGCGGTTCGTTGGCTGTCCGTCCTGCAATGCCCTTTTGTGCTGGCGGCTCAAGCGAGGTTGGCAACGTGCGCTGATCCTTGCGCCTGCAGTGTGCCGGACATCATTATCGGCGAGTTCCATGGACTGCATGACATGGGCTGATTGAAAGTCAGACACCTATACCGTTGACGGCCAAACCAGGCGCCGACGTCACGCGGCATCACTTGCACAGCTTGCTGCGGGCAAAGCAGCCGGTGGCAGCAATGCCCGCACCGCAAGCTTGAACACATGCCTTTGGCAGCAAGCCATGTGTTCATGTCGGCAAGCTCAGCTTCCTAGGCGGCGATGACTTCTTCGGCCAGCTTACGCATTTCGGTGTCCGTGCCAAACTCATCCCTTGGCACGATCACTTAGACGCTCGGTTTCGTCGCCAATGTTTTCGGGATCGCGACGGTCAAGAAAATCGAGGAGGTTTGCTTCGGGCCTGGGACCGCCAGTCAGACGCCGCACGGCCCAGCCGACACGTGCCAGCCCTGCGGTGTCATCTTGCACACCCGACAGGCGCATGGACATCCAAAGGGCAAGGCGATCCGGGTCAACCCGGTCGCCCACGAACCAGCTGAGGTCTGCGGCCTCGATCAGGGCAAGTCTGTGACGCCATCCTTCCGGACTGCGTCGCAGCCTGTCGTCCAGCGCCCCGAACCGGCCGGCAACCCTGGCGAGACAGGCGGCATTGGCCGCCTCTGCCTTCTGCCAGTCATCGAGAACTGCGGTTTCATGTGACTCTGCCCTTGGTCCAGGCGCCAGATAGTCCGGCTCCTCTTCCATCGGGCCTGGCAGGAACCAATGTCGCTTTTCCTTCACGATTTCACTGCGTGGTTTTCACATGATTTCCGCAAGGTACCTCCGGAAGTGGCGCGGGTTTCTGCTTTGCGATTTCAATTTCATTATGGACTTCAATAGGTTTTGAAGGGCACGGCGGCATGAC
>NZ_JAUSBA010000006.1 GCF_030652235.1 Cypionkella sp. | reverse complement strand
GGACTTCGCCACACAATGGCTATGGACTTACAACAACGACCGCCCGAACATGGGCATAGGCGGCATCACACCCGCCCAGAAACTGAAAACGGCCGCCTAAGTTCTACAAATGCACCCCGTCAAAAATGGGGGGATTACCATAGATCCGGCACTATGACCGAGCATAGATACAGACCTGAAGTAGAGATCCTTTCTGTCACCGATACTGAACCGCCCCGGGTTTACCGGAGGGTGGTTTGTTCAATGACTATGCGACCATATCGAGTGAGTTCAGTTTTGCATAGAACGCCTCCTCTGCTTCTGCGGGTGGGATGTATCCGATGGGGCCGAGGAGACGGCGGTTATTATACCAATCGACCCACTTCAGCGTCTCCCACTCGACCTCTCGCAGTGATTTCCAAGGGCCGATTTGGTTGATGACTTCGGTTTTGAAGAGGCCGATGACGCACTCGGCCAGCGCATTGTCATAGGCGTCACCGACGGTGCCGACAGAGAGATCAATCTCTGCCTCGGCCAGCCTCTCGGTGTATTTGATCGACAAGTATTGCGATCCGCGGTCTGAGTGATGGATCAAGCTCTTGTTATCTGGCGTCTTTCTTTGCCAGATAGCCTGGTCCAGCGCATCAAGCACGAACTGGGTCTTCATCGAAGTTGACGCACGCCAACCGACGATCCGTCGGGCATAGACATCTATGACGAAGGCCACGTAGACCGTCCCGGACCATGTCGGCACATAGGTGAAGTCTGAAACCCATAGCTTGTTCGGTCGATCCGCCATGAACAGTCGGTTCACCTTGTCGTCCGGGCAGGGCAGAGACGTGTCAGGATTGGTCGTGATGACCTTTTTGCCCCGAACAACACCCCTGATACCTAGGCGGCGCATCAACCGTTCCACGGTGCAGCGGGCGGCGTCTTCACCCTGCCGTCGCAAGACATGCCAGATCTTCCGCGCGCCATAGAGTTTGCGGTTGGCGTCCCAAGCCGCGTCGATCTTGACGCTCAGGGCCGCATCCGACTTCGCCCGAGCCGAGGCCCGGTCGGGATCACGCACGACCGCCCGCCGGTCATAGAAGGTGGAAGGGGCAAACTGCAGCGCCCTGCAGATCGGCTCGACCCCGTGTGCCTCTCGGCTTTCCTCAATGAAATCGATCATTTGCGAAATGGGCGGTCGAGCTCCGCCTGGGCAAAATACGCGGAGGCTTTGCGCAGGATCTCGTTGGCTTGTCGAAGTTCACGAACCTCACGCTCAAGCTCTTTGATCCGCGCGATCTCAGCGCTGGTACCCGCCTTCCAAACATCACCGTCTCGCGCGTGCATGAGCTGCTGCCGTGGCATTGGAAGGCTGAAGTTGAAGCTATCAAGGCCGCGTAGCCGCGGCTCTCGCCGGATGCTTACGCTTCGTCGACCGATCGTCATTCATATATAATACCCATCGATTTCTCCCATTTTCGAGCTTAACTCGCGCTAAAAACAAGAAACAATCGGTTCTGGTGTCTGCACGTTCCTGCAATAATCATCAATCCCGATTCATCTAGGAGTACTTTTGTTTCATGTTTGCCTTGCTTAGGTGGAGCTATCATAATAGAATTAGTGAACTTTTTGAGCTGAATCTTAGGGGCAGACAATGTCGAAATCTTCTGATAATCTGATCGATCGCCTGAAAAACGCAGTCGATGATCGGCTTTTGCTCCCTGCCGTGATCGACCTACTTATACCAAGTGGAAGACCCTACGACACAGAAACTCAATTATTCGATTACAAGATTGAGGCGCCCATTCTGGACGCACAGCCGACCAAGGAGGATAAAGAGAAACATGCGATATCAATCGCCGAGCTTATAAAAGACGCGGTGGCATTTTATAACGCCTTCGGTGGTTATGTAGTATTTGGTGTAGCAGATAAGGGGCCCAGCCGTCTAGTAGGGGTGAGGCAGGGATTTAATTGTGCCGACTTCAATAAAACGCTCCAACGATACTCCGGATGTAGCGTTGAATGTCTCTATAATACTATAGAAACTAAAGTGCAAGGTGACAGAACAGTAAGTATCGGAATCCTATTGGTGCCTAGAAGGCCATCTGGTGCCCCGCCCATTAAAATGCAGCGAAAAGGTCCGGAAAAATCTCAAGGGAAGGTTTGCTTTGGGGAGGAGATTTATATACGCGTAAGAGATGAGTGTCGACCTGCAGCAAATACCCACGAAGATTGGCAATTTCTTCATTCGGATCGACTGCCTCCAGAACAGGATCATAATCCTGTAAAGAGGCAAATCCAATCATTTTTGCCAGCTCGAGATGAAGATCTCTTAGAGTTTGTCGGCCGATCTGAACACCTTGCTAGTCTGCGGCAATGGATTGCAGACCCCAGAAGCCCAATTCGACTTATTACTGGAATTGGCGGACTCGGGAAAACTACGTTGGCCTATTATTTCGCAGAGGAAGTTGTGAAAGTGGGCGCTGGTGGGGTCGACGCCGTCCTTTGGCTGACCGCTAAGCAACAGACATACTCTGCGCTTCGTGGAAAATTGGTTCCAACGACACGCGTAGATTTTTTTGATGCTAAGTCGCTGTTCGAGAAGATTCTACAGTTCCTAAATTATGAAGTGCCATTGGATGACGATGAACCGACCGAGGCTGAAGTTGTAGATCGAGTTGTGGAGGCCCTAAATGTCTACCCCGCGATGATTGTAGTTGATGACTTAGATTCACTATCACCGGACGAGCAAAAAGAGATAGTCGCGGCACTAAACAGCGTCGCGCTTCGAACGGTAGGGAGAGATATGCCTCCTTCCAGAATTCTTATGACGTCGCGGCTTGATCAAGGCCTTCCCTTAACCTCGATCATAAAAATCCGCGGTCTAGAGCGAGCGGAGTTCACCGCTTATTTTGACAATATCACAGGGGCATTCGGCTTAGGAGCATTCGAAAGGGCTGATGTCGGTCGAATTTTTGCGGCTTCGTCAGGATCTCCTTTATTTTCTGCATCCATTTTAAGGCTTATCAAACTTGGAGAAAATCGCTCAGAGGTTGTCGAAAGATGGCGCGGCGCAGATGGTGAGGATGTTAGGAGTTTTGCTTTCGAGCGTGAGCTTTCTCGACTCACGGGCCTGCAGGCGCGGGTGTTGTATGCGACGCTTCTGCTTGGCGAGACCAGCTTAGCGGATATTGCCGAGGTTTTGGACATGTCCGCGAAGTCGGTTCGCGATCAAATCTCAGAACTGCAGGCTTATCACTTGATTTCAACAAATGCTCGCCCTAGTGGCGATTCTATTATTAGTGCCCCGGATGAACTTAAAGCCATCATCGGTCTCGTAAAAGATAGCCTCGCTGGAGCGGCTAAACAGGTAAGCGAAGCAGTCGCGCGGGCCAATATCAAAGGCGGAGCTAATGAAAAGGCAATTGGCTTTAACATCCGAACCATTGCTCGCGCTTGGAGCGAAGGGCGGGGAGAAGAAGCTCTCGTGGAAGCTAAGACGTTAGGTGAACGCTTCCCAAACAACGCAGATGTAGCCAGCGTTCTCGGAGCGGCATTCCTGAGAGTGAGGCCGTCTAAGTTTAAAGAAGCTGATCTTGAACTGGCTCGAGCTTTACGGCTGGGATGTAAAAGGCCAGAACTCCTCTCTAGCATTATTACCGCCAAAACTGGCCTTGAGGACTGGACGGGAATACGTGAGTATACCAAGAGCCTATTCTCTAATGAATTTAGCCGCGACGTGGCTTTGAGGGCCTACCTCGACGCGAGTGATCGGCTTATTAGGATATCTGGATCGCGAGGTGATAATGCTAGGACTGCGGAAATCGCCCTTGAGGCGGTCGAAAAAATATCGGCGAAGATTAGACGAACACGTATTGAGCAAAGCTTCCTTTCAGAGTTAACCAAAAAGATGACAGATCTCGCAAAGCAGCATGTGGATTGCGTTGAACGCGACAATATGAGGCCTGGCAATAGAATAAAGGTATTCGAGGCGGTTTCGAGAATATCCACCTCTGATATAATCAGTGCCGATATGATTCTGAAAGGACTAGATTCTCTAAATATTTGGTGGTTGGATGTGGAAAAACGCCCTATTGTCGATGTAACTGCATGCGAAATTCTCCAGAGAATGATTGGAAAGCTCAACGGAATAGAGGCACGAGTAGCAACTGGGTCATCTACAACAAAAATCATTAAGCAGATTCAAGATACCCGCAGAGACTTAGAGTTTAGAGGTGCAACCCTACAAGCATCGCTTGGTTAGCTCTATGGACGAGAGTTCCAAAAAAATGAGAGGCGACGCTTAGTCTGATTGAAGTCCTCAGGCACTAACGGCTTGAGCCAAGTGAGAGAGGCCAGTGCAGTTGGTTCGACCCTCTGCAGGGGGCAGTTGCCTTTGTTTCTGCAAAATGCACGAGTGACCGCTTCACGACGGCAGGCATTAGTCATCAACCGTCCGTTATGGGCCGAAAACGGAAGCATCATATCGGTGATGCCCTCGGCGATAGGCGGGCTAGCGTTCGGCATAAGCCAAATCCCGTCCCCGCAACCAAATCTTATAAGGATATCAAAGACTTAAATGTTGACCGTTTCACTTGCGTATGGGCGCTCGCGTTTTACCTCAACGCCACCTCAACGTTTGACGAGTCCCCCTGTACCCAACTGGGCGATTCACACATTTCTGAGCCTCCATCCGTGGGCGAGGGATTTGAAGTATTGGAGGCCGTGTCGGAAGGTTATCGGGCCGGGCGGTTTGGAATTTGGATAGCCGTCCCATCCGCCGAGCTTGGCGATGATCCATGCGGC
>NZ_JAUSBA010000073.1 GCF_030652235.1 Cypionkella sp. | reverse complement strand
CCTACAAGGATCTTTCGGGTTTTGACTTCGCCGCCAGCGAGATCAATGAGGCCACCGTCCGGACCCTGCACCGCTGCGAGTTCATGGACGGAGCGCAGAACGTGGTCCTCATCGGCGGTCCCGGAACCGGCAAGACCCATGCTCGATGCGACGCCGCGCGTAGGGCCGTTTATCCTGACCCGTGCAGATGGCCGACCGTGGCACACAGACAAGGATAATAAACAGTTGGCGAAGGAATGGCATCGCCGCATGGCATCCGCTGGCTTCTACCCCGCTGGATCGGAAAACATGACCAAAGAGGAGAAGAAAGAGTGCCTGCGGTTCAATGATCAGCGCGGCACTGCGGTAACGCTCTTGTCTGATGCCGGTGCAACTATTCCACAGATTTGCTCGATCACGGGCCATACCCTGCAATCGGCAACCCGCATTTTGACCAAGATATGGCAATGACGGAGGCGCTTTCGGTGGCTGCAATTCGGCTATTTGAGAACGCACCGGAAACAGCTTTTGCAAACCACACCTGTGCCCGCAGGCGGCGTCACTAAGATAATGAAAGGATAACAGGATGTTAAGTGGTGGACCCAGAGCGATTCGAACGCCCGACCCTCAGATTCGTAGTCTGATGCTCTATCCAGCTGAGCTATGGATCCACTCTTGCGGCTGGATTTAGCCTCCCCTGCCGGGCATTGCAAGGGCGAATACGCAGCGAAATGCAACTTGATGCACAATCCCCTGTATTCCTCTGAGCAGAGCGGGATCAGACCGCAGAGCCGATGGTTTTCGGCAAATGCACCAGAAACTCGGTGCCATCGGCATCACTGCGTGCCAGTTCCAGCCGCCCGCCATGACCGCGGATCAGCTCGGCGGCAATCGCCAGACCCAAGCCGATGCCGCCTTTGCGCGCGCCACCCTGAAACGCCTCAAACAGATGCTCACGGGCCTTTTCTGGCAGGCCGGGTCCGGTGTCACCCACCCTGATCCACCATTCCGAAGCACTTTCCCCGGCGGAGATTTCGATGCTGCCCTCGGCCCCCGTCGCCTCGATCGCTTGCCGCGCGTTGCGCACAAGGTTGGACAGCACGCGGAACAACTGGTCATAATCGGCATGGATCACCAGCGCCTCGGGCACTTCGATCAGGCAGGTCACCGGGCCTTCGCCGGCCAAGCCCTCACCCTCGGCGACATCCTCGGCCAAGGTCGCCAAGGCCACCTCGCGCAACTGCGGCGCAGGTTCCTCGGCCTTGCCAAACGCCAAAGTCGATTCGCACAACGCCACGGCGCGGGCGATGGAGCCGACCAGTTTGGGCGCCGCGCGCGCCACCATCGGATCGGTGCTGCCCTCGATCCGGTCGGCAAACAGCTGCGCCGTGGTCAGAATGTTGCGCAGATCGTGGCTGATTTTGGCGACTGCCCCACCCAGCTGTGCAAGGCGTTCCTTTTGCCGCAACGAACCCGTCAGCTGGGTTTGCATCGCATGCATGGCTTCCTCGGCATCGCGCAGCTCCACCACCGAGGCGGTGGGCTCGATCACCCGGCGGGCATCCTCGGGTGCTTCGGCATAGGCGGTCATATGGTTGACCACCCGGCGGATCGGCAACACGATCAAACGCTGCACCGCGAGGAACAGAAAGAATGCGGTGACGCCCGAGATCAGCGCCGACAGCAGCAAAATCCGCCCACCGTAATCCAGCATAGCGTCGCGCATTGGCGCGGAATCCATTGTGATTTCAATCAGAAGCCCCGCCGATTGCACCGGATACCCGATCACCCGGATGATCTGGTCATCGGGATCGAAAAGGCAGGCAAAGGCATCACGAATAAGCGTCCAAGGCCCGGCCTCACGCAGATCGAAAGTGTCCGAAATCGGCGTTGGCAGCGGCGAGGACAGCACCAGTTGGCGCACCTCATTGCGGCGCAGCACGACGTTATAGACCTCGGCATTGGCCAGCAGTTCTTTTTCCAGAGCGGGCGTCACCATATCTTCGGCGGCCAACTGCGCTAGCGAGGCGATCTGAGCTTTCTCCAACCGCAGGGTCAGGAAATCGGCGCGGAATCGGGCGATGGAAGGCACAAAGATCAACACTTCGGCCAGCATGACAAAAGCCACGGTCAGTAGCAGAAACCGCCCCGACAGGGTGTTTATGAATCCGCCCCGCCTTGCTGCCACGCTTTTGGTCATCCTCTGTGTAGAAATACTCTGCGGGGTCCAGCGGTGCAAAACCCCCGGCGTGTCATGCCGCAGACGCCTTAAGGCAGGAGGCGCTGCACCAGCCGCACCACCCGCTTCACGACCATGTTATCAAAGAGTTTCGGTGAGAAATAGGCCCCAGCTGCACGCTTGGAAATCTCGCCACGCGTCGGATAAGGCGCAATCATCCCAGCCAGCGCGCCGACCTTCAGGCCCGAGGTCATGGCCAGTGCCCAAAGCCCGATCAACTCGCCCGCCCCAGCACCAACAAGGGTAACGCCCACCGGACGGTCTTTCAGCAGCATCAGCTTGAGAAAGCCTGCGGTTTTGCCATCGGTTACTGCGCGGTCGTTGTGCGAAAATTCTTGCCGGATCACCTGAACGCCCGGATATTTGGCGCGCGCTTCTGCCTCGGTCAGCCCGATCTGCGCCAGTTCGGGGTCTGTGTAGGTGACCATTGGTACCACAGAAGCCTGCTTTGCGGGCAGACAGAACAGCATTTGCTTGATCACCACCCCCGCATGAGCCCCGGCAACATGGGTGAATTGCAGGCCGCCTGCGACATCGCCCACCGCATAAATCCGGCGGTTGCTGCTGCGCAGATTGGCGCCCACCGTCACCCCCTTATCGCTGTAAGCCACGCCTGCGGCAGGCAAATTCAGCTTTGCGATGGCAGGCGTGCGCCCGGTGGCAATCAGCAGATGCGATCCGGTCAGCGTGGTGCCATCATTCAGAACCGCTTCCAGCCCCTGCGGCGTGGGCAGCAGACGGGCGATGTCGCGGCCCTCCAGCACCTCGACGCCCTCGGCGCGCAGGGTGGTGAGGACGACCGCAACCGCCTCGGGGTCGGCACGGCTGAGCACACGGCTGCGCGCGATCACCGTCACAGCGCAACCCAAGCGCCGATGCGCCTGCGCCATTTCGATCGCAATCGGGCCGCCGCCGAGGATCAACAGATGATCCGGCCGCTCGGTCTGCGCAAAAATCGTCTCATTGGTCAGGTAGGGGATCGCCTCTAGCCCCGGCAGCTGTGGGATCGTCGGATGCGAACCGGTGGCGATCACAAACCGCCGGGCGCGGATGACCTTACCGCCCGCCTCCACCTCGCGCGGAGAGGTAAAGCGGGCATAAGCGCGGATCACTTGCACGCCAAAACCCTCAAAGCGTTCCTGACTGTCCAACGGAGCAATCTGCGCGATCACGACGGCAACCTGTGCTTTGACGGCGGCGAAGTCGATCTGCGGCGCGGCGCCCTGCACGCCCGGTGCGCCCATACGGATCACCTGCGCCGCGCGGCCCGCCGCCAGCAGCGCCTTTGACGGCACGCAGCCATAGTTCAGACAATCGCCGCCCATCGCGGCGCCCTCGATCAGCACCACGCGCGCGCCCATCTGCGCCGCCCCTGCCGCGACAGAAAGCCCGCCCGAACCTGCACCAATAATGCAGATATCCGTCGAAATCCGCTGCATTCAACCGCCTTTCTTGCGTTTTTTCAACAGGATAGGCAAAGCCGACAAAGCCGCAAGCCCCAGCAAGGGCAGCAGCACGGGGGCAGAGAAAATCACCCCCAAATCGGGCCGCTCGCCGCGCTCAAACACCTCACTCAGCCCTGCTCCGACCGAGGTGAACACCAAGGCCGCCGGAATAATGCCGAAAAATGTCGTCACTGCAAACGGCAAAAGCCGCACCCCCACCATCGCGGGCAGCAAATTGGCCAGCACGAAGGGCAGCGCAGGCACCAGCCGCATGATCAACAAAGCCGACCATTGGTTTTCGCGCAACGCGGTTTGCAGACGCGAGGCTGACCCGCTTTGCAGACGCTCGGCCAAGCTCGCGCCAAAACCCGCCCGGGCCGCCAGAAAGATGCACACCGCACCGATGCTCGCCGCCAGTACGTTATAGAATGTGCCGGGGAACATGCCGAACAAGAAGCCGCCCGTCAGCGAGGCGATCGTCGCACCGGGCAGGCTGAGGCCGACAATCACAATATAGACCGCGATAAAACCAAGGCTTGCCCACAGGAAATGCGCGTCGCGGTAGGCCAGCAGCGCCTCGCGGTTCTCGGCCAACGTCTCAAACGACAACCGCTCACGCAGAAACATCGCCCCGGCAATCGCGGCGCAGAGAATCAGCACAATCGGGATCAGGCGGGCGCATCGTGTCATTGTCTTCCTTTACGCCATGATGGTCGGATTGGCCCGGCCATGCCAGCCGTCTCACGCCAGCTTGATCAGGTTCGGCAAATCGGCGATCTAAAGGCGCGGATTTGTAACAGTTTGCCCTGTCCGACGCGCGATGATCGGCAAATGTTGCAGAAATCGCGCAGGACCCGCGTTGACTTACCGCTGATCCGCCCCTAAAGACCGGGCTTCAAGTTTACGCCGTCGAATCTTTAGGGTTCGCCGTGCCCGTCTGATGGAGACCGCGATGAAGCGCACTTTTCAACCGTCGAACCTGGTTCGCGCCCGCCGCCACGGCTTCCGCGCTCGTATGGCAACCAAGGGTGGCCGTCTTGTGCTGGCAGCCCGCCGCGCCAAGGGCCGCAAGAAGTTGTCGGCTTAATTTCTGACTGACCCTGCGGGGTCGGATGCAGGAGTAGACTATGACACCGCCGAAGGGATCGGACGTTGGCACCACCGCCGAAGCGCCCGAAACGCCTCCGGCGGTTTGTGTTTGTGTTGAGACCATGAAGAACCGCCCGGATTATCTGCGAACCGCGCAGGGTCGTAGGCAGGGCACCGGCAGCTTTTTGTTGCAGGGCCGTGCACGCGGCGATGAACAGGCCCTGGTGCGGATCGGCTTTACCGCCTCAAAGAAAATCGGCAACGCAGTGGCGCGCAATCGGGCCAAACGGCGGATGCGGGCCTTGGCGCGCGAGGTGCTGCCGGAACTGGCGCGGCCCGGTTGGGATTATGTGCTGGTCGCCAAGCCAGAGGCCACAATAGCGCGCGATTACAAAGATATGCTGGCCGATCTCGCCACCGCTTTGGCCTCGGTACACAAGGCGCGACCGTGACACCGCTGGCGCGCATCGTGGCCCTGCCCGTGCGCGCCTATCGGTTGGTGCTGTCGCCGTGGCTTGGCCACGGCTGCCGCTTTCAACCCACCTGCTCGGCCTACGCAATGGAGGCGTTAGAGCGGCATGGGGCTGCGAAAGGGGGCTATTTGATGGTGCATCGGATTTGCCGCTGCCACCCTTGGGGGGGGCAAGGCTATGATCCGGTGCCGGGTGCTGACCCTGATTTTGACGCCAAGCTCTAGAGCATGGCGCTGGCCGCTTTGGCATCGGATGGTTAACAAACCATGGAACAAATCATGAAAATCCTCTGCAACTTTGGCGTGAGAATTAACTTTCCGATCAGAGTGTTTGCCTAGTCTTGTCGCATCGGGGTCGCGTTGCCCCGCAGCAGATAAGGCTGATCCGATGGTTTCACGTTTTTTCACCGCAGTCTCCGCCGCGTTCTCCCACATCGGCGCGCTGATGCGCAGGCCAGAGGCGTTCGTGTTCCTGCCCGCTCTGACCCTCGCCGCATTCTGGCTGGGCGGTGAGCGGGATTTGATCCTGACCGCCCTTGGCGCGCCGCTGCTGTTTGCAATCTCGGGCGCAGTGCGGCACCAAAAAACCCCGCCCGATCCATCGCTGGTGCTGGAAGGTCTGTCGCTGCGCGCCCAGATCGTCGGCACTTTGGACGCGACTTTAAGCGAATCACATCTTAGCGGGCGCTCAACTGCATGTCTGGTGCTGCAATTCGATCTGGCAGAGCGGATGGTCGAACAACACGGTCGCGCGGCCCAGACCGAGGTGTTGGCGCGCTCGGCAGAACGGATTTGCGCTGCGTTGCGCGCGGGAGATGTGGTGGCACGTTTGGAAGGCGGTGGCTTTGCGGTGGCGCTGGCCCCGGTGCGGCGGCTGGATATTGAAACGGTGGTGCAGGTGGCGGCCCGACTGCAGTCAGCGCTGTCGGCGCCGATCAGCCTGAACGCGGCGCGCATTTATGCCACATGCTCGATCGGCTTTTGTCTCGGCAGCCGCGCGCCAGAACCCAGCGGGGCAAGCCTGCTGAACGCAGCACAGATTGCCGCCGACGATGCTTTGCGCCACGGTCCCAGCGCCATTCGCAGCTTTTCCGAAGATATGGCCGCCACCCGCGCCGACCGTGACGCGCTGCGTGATGAGTTGGAACATGCACTCGACGAAGGCCAGATCCGCCCGCATTTTCAGCCGCAAATCTCGACCCATACCGGGGCAATCACCGGGTTTGAGGCTTTGGCGCGCTGGTATCACCCCGATAAGGGATTGATTCCGCCTGCTGAATTCCTGCCGATGATCGAGGATGCGGGGTTAAGCGAGCGTCTCGGTGAGGTGATTTTGTACCACGCCCTCTCGGCCCTCGCCCGCTGGGATCGCGCCGGGCTGAATGTGCCAACGGTGGCGGTGAATTTCTCCTCACCAGAACTGCGCAACCCGCGTCTGGCCGAAAAGTTAAAATGGGAGCTCGACCGCTTTGATCTAGACCCCAAGCGGCTGTCGGTTGAGGTGCTGGAAAACGTCGTAGCCCAAACCGACAATGACATCATCGTCTCAAACATCGCGGCACTGGCGGCCTTGGGCTGCGGCATTGATCTGGACGATTTCGGCACCGGCAACGCCTCGATCACTTCGATCCGCCGCTTTGCGGTGCGGCGTATCAAAATCGACCGCAGCTTTGTCACTCGGCTGGATGAGGACCGCGAACAGCAAAAGATGGTGGCCGCGATCTTGTCGATGGCCGAGCGGTTGGGGCTGGAAACCTTGGCTGAAGGGGTTGAGACACCCGGTGAACACGCCATGCTGTCACAATTGGGTTGCGGAGATGTGCAAGGGTTCGGCATCTCCCGGCCTATGCCGGTGGATGAGACGATGGACTGGATCGACCGTCATCGCGCCAAGGTCGGGGCGATTCCGCGAATCGGCTCACGCGGCCGATAGGGGTGAATCGATGCGCACACCGCGAATTGCGCGGCAATCCCCGTGCGAGCCCTGCGAAAAGGGGAAAACCGCTTGACCTTTGCGCCCCCCTATCGTTGAACCACGCCTGACCCTGAACAGGAATGGTGCTTGTCCCGATGGACGATCAAAACAAGAATCTCATCCTCGCAACCGTGCTTAGCTTTCTGGTGATCCTTGGCTGGTTCGTCGCAGGCCCGATGCTTTTTCCGCAATGGTTTCCCGCCGAAACCCAAGCACCGCTGACCCCGGTTGCAGTCACGCCCGACGCTCCGGCCACTGCGGCCCCGGCTGGCGCTGTCGCCTCAACCCAGCCTTTGCCGGAAGCGCCGCGCCTCACCATCGACACCCCGAAACTCTCGGGCTCGATCTCGATGCTGGGTGGTCGGTTCGACGATCTGTCGTTGAAAACCTACCATGAGACGATCGAGCCGAACTCGCCGACCGTCAAATTGCTCTCCCCTGTCGGCCAGACCACGCCCTATTACGCGGTGTTTGGCTGGGCTCCGGGTGTGGGTTTGACCGCCGAAGACGTGCCGGGTGCTACGACTGAGTGGAAAATCGCTTCGGGCGGGACCCTTTCCGCAGGCAAGCCTGTGGCATTGCAATGGGAAAACACCAAGGGCCTGAAGTTCCTGCGCACTATCGCGGTGGACGAGGATTTCATGTTCACCGTGACAGATTCGGTGCAAAATACCGGAACTTCTGCGGCAAACCTCTACTCTTACGGTCAGATCATCCGTCAAGGCCTGCCTGCGTTGCAAGGCATCTATGTCGTGCATGAAGGCTTGGTGCGGCGCACAGACGGTGGCCTTGAAGAACTTAACTACTCCAAGTTTGCGTCGATGACGCCGAATGAACGCGAGGGCTACCCGGCGCAAGTGACCGAGGCCACGCAGGATGGTTGGATCGGCTTCACCGATCACTACTGGATGACCACTCTCGTCCCCGAGCAAGGCAAGCCCTACACGGCTGTTGCAAAGTATCTGCCCGGATCGGACATCTATCAGGCCGAAGTGCGGCAGCCGCTGATGACCGTCGCCCCCGGTGCGACGATGGAAACCACCACCCGGATGTTCGCCGGTGCCAAAGAATGGGAAGCCATTCGCGGCTATCAGGACAAAGCGGGTATCCCCGGATTCATTGACTCGATCGACTGGGGCTGGTTCTACTTTCTGACCAAACCGATTTTCGCCGTACTGCACTGGCTGCATGGGCTGATCGGCAACATGGGTCTTGCGATCATCGGCCTGACCTTCTTTTTGAAACTTCTGGTGCTGCCGCTGGCCTATAAATCCTATGTCTCAATGGCACGGATGAAGGAATTGCAGCCCGAGATGGAGGCGCTGAAAGAGCGCGCCGGCGACGATAAGCAAAAGCTGCAAAAGGAAATGATGGCGCTATACAAAGAGCGCAAAGTCAATCCGGCAGCGGGCTGTTTGCCAATCCTGATCCAGATCCCGATCTTTTTCTCGCTTTATAAAGTGATTTTCGTCACGATTGAGTTGCGGCAATCGCCGTTCTTCGGCTGGATTCGCGACCTTTCCGCGCCGGACACCTCGTCGATCTACAACCTGTTCGGCCTACTGCCTTGGTCCTCCCCCGAGCCGCACACCCTGCTCGCCACGATCTTCATCGGTGTGTTGCCGATTCTGTTGGGCATCACCATGTGGCTTCAGCAAAAACTGAACCCGGCTCCCGCCGATCCGGTGCAGCAACAACTGTTCGCTTGGATGCCGTTCGTGTTCATGTTTATGCTGGGCGGCTTCGCCAGTGGTCTGGTGATTTACTGGATCACCAACAACACGATCACTTTCGCACAGCAATATCTGATCATGCGCAGCCACGGCCATAAACCGGATCTGTTCGGCAATATCAAATCAGGCTTCAGCAAGAAAAAACCCGTCGAGGTCGGCAAAAAATGACCAAGCGGCTGGCGCAAATTTGCCGCCACCCAATTAAGGGACACGGACGCGAAGCCCTCGCGTCCGTTCGTCTTTTGGCAGGAGAGTGTCTGGCGTGGGATCGGCATTGGGCGGTGGCGCATGAAGCGGCGCAACTCGTACCCGGCTGGAATCGCTGCGTGAATTTCGCGCGTGGGGCCAAGGCTCCAGCGCTGATGGCGATCACCTCTTGCTTAGATGAGACGACCGCCACTGTCACCCTAAACCATCCAGAGCGCGGGGAGATCAGCTTTCGCCCGGATGAACCCGCCGATCTGCCTCGGTTTCTAGACTGGGTGACGCCGCTGAACCCAGCCGGCCGCGCGCAGCCCGTGGCGATTGTCACAGCAGGGCGCGGCATGACGGATACCGCCCTGCCCGCGTTGTCGATCCTATCCACCGCATCGCTGGCCGATCTGTCAGCGCGGATGGGGATTGCAATGTCGAAAGATCGCTGGCGTGGCAATCTTTGGCTGGATGGGGCGGAACCTTGGGCCGAATTGAACTGGATCGGCAAACACTTAGCCATCGGCGGCGCGGTTTTGAAGATTGAAGAACGCATAGAGCGGTGCAGCGCCACCACCGTTGATCCTGAAACTGGCCGCCCGAACGCACCGACGCTGGTGGCGTTGAACCAGCATTTCGGCCATCAGGATTTCGGCGTCTATGCCGTGGTTGTGGAAAGCGGGCCGATTGCGGTCGGCGATGAATGGAGATTGGCATGACGAGCCTAGAGTTCACCTTGGCCCCCGAGCCGGAATTTTCCTCGCGTGAGGCCGGCCGCTTGCTGTTCGCAGGCCCGGTTGATTTCGTCAAAGGCGTGGTCGCAATGTCGGGTCTGCCCGAACCGGATCGGTTGGAGGTTTGCTTTGCAGGCCGCTCGAATGTCGGAAAATCCAGCCTGATCAATGCTCTGACGGGGCGTAAAAACCTCGCCCGCGCCTCAAACACGCCGGGACGGACGCAAGAGATTAACTATTTCGCCTTGGGCGAGATGAACCGTTTCCTCGTCGATTTGCCCGGCTATGGCTATGCTGAAGCGCCGAAGCCCATTGTTGCGAAGTGGCAGGCGCTGCTGAAGGCCTATCTGGCAGGACGGCAAACCCTGCGCAGGGCGTTTGTTTTGATCGACACAAGGCATGGCGTGAAGGCTGTGGATGAGGAGATCATGGATCTGCTCGACCGCTCGGCTGTAACGTTTCAGGTCGTGATGACGAAGATGGACAAAGTCTCGGCTGCCGAGCGCGACGCCAATATCGAGCAGGTCAAAGGCGCATTGGCTAAGCACCCGGCGGCCTATCCTGAGTTGGTGGTGACCAGTTCGGAAAAGGGCGATGGCATTGAGACTTTGCGGGCGATTATCGCAACCTTGGTCTAACAAGCGGTTTCTGCGAAGAAATCGTGCCGGAATTCGCGCGAACTCCGGTTTCAGACGTGCTGGCCGCCGTTGATTTGAATCTCGGTGCCAGAGATATAGCTCGACTGTTCGGAACACAGAAACCAGATCGCGTCGGCAACCTCTTTCGGCTGGCCCAAGCGGCGCATTGGCAGTTGATTGACGATCTTATCGGTGCCCGGCGACAGGATCGCGGTTTCCACCTCTCCAGGCGCTATCGCGTTCACCCGCACGCCGAGCGGGCCGAAATCATGCGCCATCTCACGGGTCAGCGCCGCTAACGCAGCTTTTGAGGTCGAATACGCGGCCCCGGCGAAGGGATGCACCCGGCTTCCAGCGATCGAGGTGACGTTGACGACCGAGCCCCTTGCGGCGACAAGTTCGGTTTGCAGGCCGCGGGCGAGGATGACTGACGCGAAGAAGTTGACGTGGAACACCTGCCCCCAGGTCCGCAAGTCGGTCTCTAGCGTGTTCAGCCGCTTGCCGCCCTCGCCCTTCGGAGAGATTCCGGCGTTGTTGACCAAAGCGTGGAGTTTTCCGTTCAACTTGGCCTTGATTGTCTCCATCGCAGCGATGGTTTTGTTGGGGTCAGCCAGATCGATCTGGATGTGGTTTTCCTCGCCCCCGGGCCACGGGCAGCGCGGATCAAAGGGGTGGCGCGAGCAGGTCAGCACGCGCCAGCCTTCGCCCCCGAACCGTTTGACGGTGGCGTGGCCGATTCCCCGGCTTGCTCCGGTCAGGACGAGGGTTTTCTGCTCGGACATCGTGAACTCCTGCTTTGGGGTCAAGCTACGGCATTGGGGGACGAATGCAAGGGTGTCCACGCGTGGCACCTTGCAGCGTCTTAGGGATTTCAAGCACTTAGCTTGCGGTGATTTGCCGAAAATTAAGCTCTGCCCCGACACAAAAGCTTTGCTTGGCAGGGGGGGGCAAAGGGGCTATCAGGCAAAAAATCCTGGAGTCTTCCCCATGCAAAAGCAGACCCTGACCATGAGTGATGCGATCAACACCGCAAAGATGCTGTCCGAGGCCCTGCCCTATCTGCAACGCTTTGAAGGCGCAGTGGTGGTGGTGAAATTCGGTGGCAATGCGATGGGCGACGATGCCGCGATGGCGGAATTTGCCCGCGATGTGGTGCTGATGCGGCAGGTCGGGGTGAATCCGGTGGTGGTGCATGGCGGCGGGCCGATGATCAACGAAATGCTGGCCAAACTGGGCATCAAATCGGAATTCGTGAGCGGCAAACGGGTGACCGACAAGGCAACGGTGCAGGTTGTCGAAATGGTGCTGTCGGGCCTGGTCAACAAGCGCATCGTGCAGGCGATCATGGATGCCGGTGGCCGCGCGGTGGGGATTTCCGGCAAGGATGATGACCTGATGGTCTGCGTCGCTGATGACCCGGAATTGGGATTTGTCGGCCGCCCGGTGGAGATGAATGTGCAGGTTTTGCGCGATTTGTACAACGCCGGGATCATTCCGGTGGTCGCGCCAGTGGCGACCGGCATGGCCGATAATGAGACGTTCAACGTCAATGGCGACACCGCAGCGGGCGCGATTGCGGGGGCGTTGCAGGCGGATCGTTTGCTGTTGTTGACCGACGTGCCGGGGGTGAAAAACGCGGCTGGAGAGGTGATGACGCAGATCACTCCGGAAGAAATTCGGCAGATGACGGCGGATGGGGTGATCTCGGGCGGGATGATTCCGAAGACCGAGACGGCGCTGATGGCGATTGAGGCGGGGACACGGGCGGTGACGATTCTGGATGGGCGGATTCCGAATGCCTGTCTGTTGGAACTGTTCACCGATCACGGCGCGGGCTCGCAAATTCGATCCAGCACGCCGCGCGTCAAGCCGCATGTAAAGCGCTAAGGCATTTCATACTGGCTTAAATACTCCCGCCGGGGGCATCTGTTGCCAGCCAAAGGAGCCTCCGGCGGGAGCATTTCAACCAAGATGAAATTGCTTGTCTTCATGATTTGTCGACTTAAGCTGATGCGTGGAGGCTGCGATGAAATATGAAGTTTTGCTGCGCTTGTCGGTGTTTTTGAGCCTGTTTGTGGTGTTTGCGGGGCTGGAGGGTTTGGCGCCAAAACGCACGCGGGTGCTGGGGCGCGGGCGGCGCTGGTTTACCAATCTGTCGATAACGGTGTTGAACACGCTGGCTTTGCGGGCGCTGGCGATTGTGTTGCCATTTCTGGCGGTTGGCGCGGCGGTGGATGCGTGGTCAATGGGCTGGGGCGTGCTGAATCGGGTGGCGTGGCCGCTGTGGGTTGAGGTGTTGATCGCGCTGCTGGTTTTGGATTTTGCGATCTGGGCGCAGCATTGGTTGACGCATAAGGTGCCGCTGTTCTGGCGGTTTCACCGGATGCACCACGCCGACCGCGATATGGATGTGACAACGGCTTTGCGGTTTCATCCGGTGGAGATTTTGGCCTCGATGGGCCTGAAGATTGGGCTGATTTACGCTTTGGGGCCGCAGGCAGTGGCGGTGGTTTTGTTTGAGATTTTGCTCAATGGGACGGCTTTGTTCAACCATGCCAATTTGCGATTGCCGCTTTGGCTGGATCGGGTGTTGCGGTTGGTTTTGGTGACGCCAGACATGCACCGGGTGCATCATTCGGTTGTGCGCGCCGAGCATGACAGTAATTTTGGCTTTGCCTTGTCGGTCTGGGACCGGATTTTTCGCACCTATTGCGCGCAACCTGCGGCGGGGCATCAGGACATGGTGGTGGGGCTGCAATGGCAAGACGAGAAACCGGCGCGATTGGGGTGGAGCCTGTGGCTGCCGTTTCGTTAGGCGCGATTGAGGGCTTGGCGGCGCGGCATCATCTGGCAGTGTTGGGCGGGTTTTGTTGTGAGGATGAGGTTGGGTTGCCTGCGGGCACACGCTCGGTTTTGCTGCTTGGGCCTTTAGAGCCGGGGTATTGGGCGCATGTGAAGGGCCAGGCGGAATGGTTGGAATATATTGTTGCAGGTAAGACCGATCCGATTGATCGCTGGTCGCGGCGGGTGATTGGCGGGATGGCGTGTGACTTGGGCGCGAAGGCGCTGTTTCCGTTTGGCGGAGCACCTTATCATCCGTTTTATCAATGGGCTTTGCGAACCGGGCGGGTTTGGGACAGCCCGGTGCGGTTGTTGGTGCAGGCGGAACAGGGGTTGATGGTGTCGTTTCGCGGGGCGCTGGCGATGAAGCAACGGGTGGAGGTTCCGGTTGCGGTGTCGCCTTGCGAGGGTTGCGCGCGGCCTTGTTTGGCGGCCTGTCCGGTGGGGGCGTTAGGGGAATCGGGCTATGATGTGCCTGCCTGTCGCGGCTATTTGAGCGGGCCAAGTGGCGGGGATTGTCTGAATTTTGGTTGCGCTGTGAGACGGGCTTGCCCGGTGTCGCAAGGCTATGCAAGACTGGCGGAACACTCGGCCTATCACATGGGAACATTCCACACATGAAACGCCTTATTTTGACCCGCCACGCCAAGTCTGCTTGGGACGATCCGCTTAGCCCTGACCATGACCGACCTTTGAATGACCGAGGCCGTGCTGCGGCGGCGGATCTGGGGCAGTGGCTAGCCTCGCGCGGGTATGTGCCGCAGAAGGTGTTGTGTTCTGATGCGGTCAGGACTCGGCAAACTTGGTCGGGGATTGCGCCTGCATTGCCTGCAACGCCGTTGATGGAGTTGAAGCCCGCTTTGTATCATGCCGGAGTCGATGTGATGCTGGCGGTTTTGCGGCATGCGCAGGCGGATGTGGTGATGATGATCGGGCACAATCCGGGCATCGCCGAGTTTGCCGAAAAATTGGTAGCGACAGCGCCGCTGAATGCGGAGTTTGGGCGCTATCCTACGGGTGCGACTTTGGTGGTCGATTTCGCGATCGATGCTTGGGATGAGGTTGGATTTGGGCAGGGTGTGACGGTGGATTTTGTCATCCCGCGTGAGATGGCGGTTTAGGGGCGGTCCCGCGCTGGGGCTGCCTGAGGAATGCCATTAGATCAATATGTTAGATTTTAGTAGTAAGGAATTGTTAATGAAAAAGGCGCCCAGCGAGGGGCGCCTTTTTTTGTTTTTGGGGGTGGCGTGGTGGGGTTTCACCCCACCCTTCAATGCCCGAGGATTTGGCTGAGGAACAGCTTGGTCCGTT
Source organism: Cypionkella sp. (assembly GCF_030652235.1). GTDB lineage: Bacteria > Pseudomonadota > Alphaproteobacteria > Rhodobacterales > Rhodobacteraceae > Cypionkella. The sequence continues at coordinate 26,994 of NZ_JAUSBA010000073.1, read as the reverse complement.
CCGATTGCGGGTTGTTGAAGAACTCGCGCGGCTCATTTTGCTCGACGATCTGACCTTGGTCCATGAAGATCACCCGGTTGGCGACAGCTTGCGCAAAGCCCATTTCGTGGGTGACGCAGAGCATGGTCATGCCTTCTTCGGCCAGCGAAATCATGGTGTCGAGCACCTCTTTGATCATCTCGGGGTCCAGGGCCGAGGTTGGCTCGTCAAACAGCATGATGCGGGGTTTCATGCACAAAGACCGCGCGATGGCGACGCGCTGTTGTTGGCCGCCGGAGAGCTGGCCGGGGTATTTGTGCGCCTGCTCGGGGATTTTCACCTTGTGCAGGAAATACATCGCGGTTTCTTCAGCCTCGCGCTTGGGCACCTTACGGACCCAGATCGGGGCCAGCGTCAGGTTTTCAAGGATCGTCAGATGCGGGAACAGGTTGAAGTGCTGGAACACCATGCCAACTTCCGAGCGCACCTTGTCGATGTTCTTGAGGTCTGAGGTCAGCTCGGTGCCGTCGACGATGATCTGGCCCTGCTGGTGTTCTTCCAGCCGATTGATGCAGCGGATCAGGGTGGATTTGCCCGAGCCAGAAGGGCCGCAGATGACGATACGTTCGCCCTTGTTCACCGTCATGTTGATGTCGCGCAGCACGTGGAAGGTGCCGTACCACTTGTTCATATTGGTGATCTGGATGGCGATTTCATCCGAGACTTGCATTTTGCTGCGGTCGATTGCGGGTTCTGCCATGATGTAAGTCCCTTATTAACTGTGATCGGTCTTCAGCTTGTTCTCCAGATACATCGAGTATCGGGACATGCCGAAGCAGACGATGAAGAAGATGCCGCCGACGAAAATGTAAGGCTCCCAGTAGATGCCTTTCCACGCGATGTCGGCGCGCACGATGGTGGTGATGCCGCGCAGCGGATCGGCAAGGCCGACAAAGGACACCAGCGTGGTGTCTTTGAACAGACCGATGAAGGTGGACACAATGCCGGGGATCGAGATTTTCAACGCTTGCGGCATGATGATCAGCCGCTGCGCCTGCCAGTAATCCAGCCCCAAAGCGTCGGCGGCTTCATACTGACCACGCGGTAGGGCTGCGAGGCCGCCACGCACCACTTCGGCATTATAGGCGGCCGAGAAGATGGTGACGAGGATCACGACGCGCAGGATCAAATCGAAATTGGTCTGCGGTGGCAGGAAGTATTGCAGCAGCAAAGACGCGGTGAACAGCATGGTGATCAGCGGCACGCCCCGCACGAACTCGATGAAACCAACCGAGAGGGTTTTGATCAACAACATGTCAGACCGCCGACCAAGCGCCAGCAGGATGCCCAGCGGCAGCGAGATCGATATCGAGGCCACACCGATCACGAAGGCCAACAGGAAACCGCCGAATTTGTCGGAGTCGACTTCGATAAGTTCAAACGGCAGCAGGGCTTGCCACGCCTCAGAGACATAGGATTGCAGCAACAACCACCACAAGCAGGCGGCGATAAAGCCGATACTGGCCCCCATCACCGGGCCAAGTTTTGGTGCGACAAACCCGTAGACCACAGCCAGAACCATGAAGCCGATCAGCGCCACGATTGGCCCCCAGACCGCGCCGCCCCAAAGTAGCCAAAGGGCCACGAACGGGAACAGCAGGGTAACGATCAGCAGTAGGCGTGGCTTGGTTGCGGCGATGGCGGTCAGCGCGGCCATGACAGCAGCCGCGAAAACGGTGTGGGCCGAAAATCCGTCTGCGCCGATCAGGCACAGCACCATCAGCACGCCAACCACGCCGCACATTTTTGCCACAGCGCCTTTGTTGTCAGAATAAAGCACCGGGGCCAATGCGACGAACAGCAACGCGAAGGTCAAGATCGGACGCCACCACAGCTCTGGCGGGTAAAAGCCGAAGATGAACTGATGCCACCGCTCGCGGATCATCGCCCAGCAAGCACCCGAAGCGTCGGGGCCAGCATTTGCGGCGACAACGGCGCGGCAATCGGCCATTGAGTTGGCATCGCTCCACACGCCATTGGCCAGCCACGGCCATGACAGGGCGATGAGTTGGTAGAGGGTCCAGATCGCCAGCAGCGTCAGGATGGTGTTGAACGGGCCGGAGAACAGGTTCTCGCGTATCCAGCGGATTGCGCCGGTTTGCGAGGCGGGCGGGGCTTGCGGGGCAAGCATGTCGCGGCGGACGTAGAGCAGGGACATCCTAACGCTCCTTCAGTTTGACAGAGGCGTTATAGGCGTTCATCACCGCAGAGATGATCAGGCTGATGATCAAATAGATCAACATCATCAAGGTCATACATTCCAACTCGCGCCCGGTTTGGTTCAGGGTGATGCCGCCCAGAGTGCCGCGCAGATCAAGGTAGCTGACGGCGATGCCCAGCGAGGTGTCCTTGGTCAGCGACAGATATTGCGAGATCAGCGGCGGGATGATCACCCGCAGGGCTTGCGGCAGGATCACGAGGCTCATGATGCGACCGGGGCGGATGCCGAGGGCGGCAGAGGCCTCGGACTGGCCGCGACTGATGGCTTGAATGCCGGCGCGGACGGTTTCTGCGATCACCGAGGCGTAGTAAAGGGTGAGGGCGATGGTCAGAGCGGTAAATGAATGGGCGATGTTGATGCCGCCGTTAAAGTTGAAGCCCTTGAACACCGGATATTCCCAATGCAGGCCCATGGCGAACAGTAGGGCCACAACCGGCACGCACAGGATCAGCAGGGATTTCCACCAGATCGTGGGGCGGATACCGGTGGCTTCCTGGACGACTTTGGTGCGGCGGCGCAACAGGATATTGGCGTAGATCGAGGCTGCTATCACCACGATGACGGCGATCAGCGACAGGCTGATCGGCAGGAAGCCCAGATGCACGGTCGGCAGCGGATTGGTCAGCAACGGTGCGGGCACGTTGGTTCCGCGGTTGGTGACAGCGATGGTGTCGAAGAAATTCATATGCGCGGCAGAGGTTTGGCCTTCGACGATTTTGAAGTCTCGCGGCGCGGGCCGGGTTTCTGAGAACACCACATAGACAAGGATGATCCAAAGCAGCAGGGGGATGTTGCGGAAGATCTCGATGTAAATCGTCATCAGGCGGGCGACGAGCCAGTTTTTCGACAGCCGCAGCACGCCGATGATCACGCCGAGGATCGTCGAGAAGAAACAGCCGACCAAGGCGACGACGAGCGTATTGCCCAAGCCCACCAGAAGGGCGCGGAAGTGGGTGTCATCATTGGTGTACGGGATTAAGTGCTGATCAATATCGTAGCCCGCACGGTTCCACAGGAAGCCAAAGTTGATGTCTTTGTCCTTGGCGGCGAGATTCTCGATGGTGTTGTTGGCCAGCCACGCGACACCCATCAGGAACAGGATCAGAACGATCACCTGGATGGTGTAGCTGCGGTAGCGGGTGTCGTAAATCAACATGCCCAACCGAAAGTTTGCTTTCGGTGGCTCGGTCACGAGCGTCATATGTATTCCCCCTGCCCTACCGCTGCCGGACTTTTGCCAGTCGTTTGGGGTGGTTCCCTGCGGTCAGGTGATGTGCCGGATCAAGATGAAGTGATCTTGGTTAAGAGTAGGGCGCGGTTTCACCCGCGCCCTGATGGTCAGATACTACCGGAACGGCGGCGCGTATTGCAGCCCACCTTGGGTCCACAATGCGTTCAGGCCGCGTGCCAGACCGATTGGGGTCGAGGTGCCGATGTTGGTTTCAAAGATCTCGCCATAGTTGCCGGATGCAGCGATGGCGCGCTTGGCCCATTCTTTATCAAGCCCCATCATAGCACCCATGTCGCCTTCAAGGCCAAGCAGACGCTTGACTTCTGGGTCGGTGGTCGAGGTGCCAACGGTGTCGATATTGGCTTTGGTGATGCCTTTTTCTTCAGCTTCGAGCAAAGCGTAATAGGTCCAACGGACGATATCGCCCCAGTTGTTGTCGCCGTGACGCACGACCGGGCCGAGCGGCTCTTTCGAGATGATTTCCGGCAGGATGATGTGATCAGCCGGGTTTGCGAGCGAAGCGCGCGATGCAGCCAGACCAGATGCGTCGGTGGTGTAGGCGTCGCAAGCACCGGCATCGTACTGACGCAAAGCTTCCGAGTCGTCGCCGACGGTGACCGGGGTGTAGCTGATGTTGTTCGACTTGAAGAAGTCGGCCAAGTTCAGTTCGGTGGTCGTGCCAGTCTGGATACAGACAGTCGCGCCGTCGAGTTCTTTGGCCGAGGACACGCCCAGCTCTTTTTTCACCATGAAGCCTTGGCCGTCATAGTAGTTCACCGCGACAAAATCGAACTTGAGGTCGGTATCGCGCGAGAAGGTCCAGGTCGAGTTGCGGATCAGCACGTCAACTTCGCCAGAAGCCAGTGCGGTGAAGCGAGTCTCGCCGGTGGTGGGGACGTATTTGACTTTCGACGCGTCGCCGAGAACGGCGGCAGCGATGGCTTTGCACAGATCAACGTCGAAGCCGACGTAAGCGCCGGTTGCATCCGGTGCGCCAAAGCCGGTCAGACCGACGTTTGCGCCGCAGATCAGCTCGCCACGGGCTTTCACGTCATCCAGTGTGCCGGCAAATGCCGACCCTGCCAAGACTGTGGTGGCCGCGAGTGCGCCGAAGAATACGGATTTTTTCATTCTTACCTCTTGCTGTTTCCGCCCGTTTTTCGGGCGAAGGTTATATGTCCCGCATGATATGCGGGTACGCTCCCTATGACGAACGGAGCCGCCAGTGTCGTCCATACTTGGCATAGCTGCGCAATCGGTCAAGCAAAACTGCCAATATAACGGATTTTGCCGCGATCATAACGCTTTGGGGCAGTCAGACCGACAGAATGTGCAAAGAAGCGGCAAGATGGGAGAAGATTGTTACCCGCACAAAGCGAAGAATCGTGCCGCCTCGACCAATGCCTGCCGTTTAAGCGATTCTAGCGCGGCTGCGTCTTCATCGACGCCCCAAAGCTCGTTCTGCCAGGTCTCGTCGATTCGGCTTAAACGCCAGGCTTCGTCCAGCGACAAGCGGCCTCGGGTGACAGCAAGGGCGAGGATCAACGAGCCGGAAATCGCGATCAAGTCATGCACGGCAGCAAGTTGGAACGGCGTGAAAGCGTGGACCTGCGCCGTCAGCTTGGCAATGGAGGTTTCCGGCTGTCGGATGTGCATCACGCCTGCGGTGGCGATCAAGGGCGCGCGCAGGGCGGCGGTGGACCAGTCCAACAGCGGATCCCAGGCATCGGCTTGAAGGTCGATCAGTTCTTGCGGGCCGGTGGCGCGGTAGCAAAGCAGATCGGTTTCGCCGTAGCGGGCGAGGTCCTGCGCCACGGCGGCGAATTGGATGGCCACATTGTCGATGGCGGAATTGGCGGCGCGGGTGGCGGGCATGGTTTCAGGCTTCACCCGGCCTTGTTGGGCATCCCACTCGGTGGCGATGACTTCGGCCATCGCCATGGTCGGCAAAACCAGCAGGCGCTTGGCCGGCGTTTTCACCGCGCGCCCGTCAAGGGTTACGGTGAAACCGCCGTCGCAAGGGCTAGCCACGGCTTGTTTCCAAAAGCGTTTCGCGGTCCACGCGCTCACCTGCCCGCTCCGCTTATTCAAAGCCCGAGAACGGATCGGCGGGTACTTGATTTTCGCCCCAGTCGAGCGTCTTCCACGTGCGGGCCATATGTTCGGGCAGAGGCGCGGTGAAGGTCATCATTTTCTTCAGGATCGGGTGTTCGATGGTCAGCATGCGAGCGTGCAGGTGCAGCTTGCGGCTGATGTCGCCGCCAATGCTGGCGCCCCAGCCGTCGCCCATGTTCTCGGTGCCAGAGACGCCGTATTTGCTGTCGCCCAAAATTGGATGCCCCATCTCGGCCATATGGGCGCGAAGTTGGTGGGTACGACCAGTCACCGGTTCCAACGCCATCCACGACAGGCGGGAACCGAGGAACCACAGCGTGAAATAATCGGTCTGGGCGCGCTTGGCGTCGGGGTGTTCGGCCATTTTGGCGGGATGGATACAGATCATCTTTTCGTCGCCGTGACGACCGCCGCCGGATTTTTGCAAGCCGTATTTGATCGAGCCCTGACGGGGGTGCGGCACACCTGCGACGGCGGCCCAGTAGATTTTTCGGGTCAGGCGGTGGCGCAGGGCTTCTGACAGCGCGCGCGCCACGCGGTCGGTGCGGGCGAGCATCAACAAGCCCGAAGTGTCTTTATCCAAGCGGTGTACCAACTTGGGGCGCTCTTTATAGCCGAATTTCAAAGCTTCAGTCAGGCCATCGACATGGCGATCGCCTTGGCCGGAACCGCCTTGGCTGGGCAGGCCGGGGGGCTTGTTGAGGATGATGATATGCTCATCCTTCCACAGCACGGCGTTCTGGATCATCTTTTCATCGGCCGCCGAATAGCTGCCAGCGCGGCGTTGGACCGGGGCTGCGGCATCGGGCAGCGGCGGAATGCGGACAGTTTGGCCGGGGGATATGTGATCGGATGCCTTGGCCCGCGCAGAATCGACGCGGACTTGGCCCGTGCGGCACATCTTTTCGACATGGCCTTGGGTGACTTGCGGAAAGCGCTTTTTGAACCAGCGGTCAAGGCGCTGTTCGCCTTCATTTTCGGTGACAGTGATCAGTTGAACGTCGCTCATACGAGGGCTCCACGGGCTAGGGCTGCGCCAAGGGCGACGGCTATGAGAGAGAGGGTGACGGAGGCCAGCGTGTAGACTGCGGCCTGCGGGATTTGGCCGGATTGCCAGAGTTTGAGGCTGTCGAGGCTGAAGGCGGAGAAGGTGGTGAAGCCGCCTAGAACGCCAGCCATCAGAAGGGGGGACAGGTTGGTGCGCGCCAAGGTAACAAAGCAGATGCCCATGACAAAGCTGCCCGCGATATTGACGAGGGCGGTGGCCCAGGGTGCGCCGAGGCTGGAGATGCACAGGTGGCGCAAAACCGAGCCAATGGCGCCGCCGAGGGCGACTTGGGAAAGTGTGTAGAACATCAGGTTTCATTGGGCGCAGGCGGGGGATTTGTCAACTGCCGCTCATCGCTTGCTTACGCGCGCTGTTCGCTGACGTCGCGCAGGTGACAAGCGTGGAAGCCTGAGAGGGCTGAGGAGCGGCGGGCTAGTCGGTGTTTCGCTTGGCGCGAAGTTTGACGAAATAGTCGATGCGTTTTTTGAGTTCACGCTCGAAGCCGCGTTCGGGCGGGGTGTAGTAGATTGGGCGCTTCATATCGTCAGGGAAGTAGTTTTGACCCGAGAAGCTGTCTTCGGCGTCGTGGTCATAGGCATAGCCCGCACCGTAGCCGATGTCTTTCATCAGTTTGGTGGGTGCGTTGCGGATGTGCAGCGGCGGCGGTTGGCTGCCGGTTTCACGGGCGCTCGCGCGGGCGGCTTTGTAAGCTAGGTAAACCGCATTGGATTTGGGCGCGAGAGCGAGGTAGACAAGGGCTTGCGCAAGGGCCAGTTCGCCTTCGGGCGACCCGAGGCGCTCAAAAGTGTTCCACGATTCGAGGCAGATTTGCTGGGCTTGCGGGTCGGCGAGGCCGATGTCCTCAACAGCCATGCGGGTGATGCGGCGGGCGAGGAACCGCGGGTCTTCGCCGCCTTCCAGCATCCTTGCGAACCAATAAAGCGCAGCGTCGGGATCAGAGCCGCGCACCGATTTGTGCAAGGCCGAGATCAGGTTATAATGCTCTTCGCCGGATTTGTCGTATTTCGACGCACGCCGCATCAGGCGGGTGGCGAGGGTGTCGCGGGTCAGCGGTTTGTCAAGTTTCCACGCGGTGACCTGTTCGATCAGGTTCAGAAGCGCGCGGCCATCGCCGTCGGCCATCTCGATCAGCGCCTCACGCGCATCGCCGTTCAGGGGGAGGGCGCGGTTCAGGTCTTTCTCGGCGCGTTGGGCGAGCAGTTCCAGATCAATCAGATTGAGGCGTTCAAGGATGATCACTTGGGCGCGGGACAACAGAGCGGCGTTGAGCTCGAAGCTGGGGTTTTCGGTGGTGGCCCCGACCAGAAGGATGGTGCCGTCTTCCATATAGGGCAGGAAGCCGTCTTGCTGGGCTTTGTTAAAGCGATGGATTTCATCAACAAACAGCAGTGTTCCTTGGCCGTTTTGGCGGCGAATTTTGGCGGATTCGAACATTTTGCGCAGATCGGGCACACCGGTGAAGATCGCTGAGATTTGCACGAAGGCGAGGTCGGATTGGTGTGCGAGAAGCCGAGCGATGGTGGTCTTTCCCACACCGGGCGGGCCCCAGAGGATCAATGAGGACAGGCTGTGCGCGTTCAACATAGCACCAAGCGGTCCATCGGGGCCGAGGACATGGCCTTGACCAATCACCTCGGACAGGGTGCGCGGACGCAGCCGATCCGCCAAAGGGCGCGGGGCCGCGGGCTGTGGTTTTCCGGGGGTGTCGAAAAGGTCTGACATCGTCTTAGTTTACGCGGCAAAGCAGGGCGGGGGAAGGCGAATTGCGCCCTGCCCTGCTGCCAGACTGCGATGGCAGGTCTGTGGGCGGCCCTGCTCCCCACAGGCCGCCGCAGGTTGGCTTGGTGTTTGGTCAGTGTTTGGTCAGGCTGAAATCCATCTCGACCACTTGGTTGTCGATGGCGTCGATCTCCATCACCGGGCCCATCGCTTTCATCTTCACGCCCACTCGGTCGGCCCAACGCGGCCAAGTTGCGGCAAGCAGAGTCAGGCAATGCGTCGCCCCCAAGCTGCGCACAGTGTCGCCGAGTTGCGCGATCAGCTGGGCATGCACCCGGCGGCGGATCGAGGATGGCACGTCATGGGCGACGAACAGCCGGCTCGATTCCCAGATGTGATCGGCCACCGGGGCCTGATCGGTCAAAAGACTGGCCGGGATGGTATCCAGCAGACCGCGCTGCGCATCGCGGATCATATAGCTGTAGATGCCACATTTCGCAGTGGTCGGGGTCAGGCGGTTGCCCGCCATAACCCGGCCCTGATCATCATGCACGACAACCCAGCGGCTGGCCGGAGTGTCGTACTGATCGTATTCCATCCCCAAAGCCTCGGGCAGGTCCCATTTGTTATGAACGATGAATAACTCGCGCCGAGCGCGAAGCATGTTCGCGAATAACTCTCCATGGTTGTGGAGGTTGGCAAAGGAAAGTGTGGTGGTGAGCATGGTGGTCTCCGTTATGTTCAGATGGCAGTCAGAACATCGCGGAGGGGGTTGTCAGATCAGCCGATAATCCTTTGCACGCTGAATGGCTTCGGCTGTGGTGCGCGCCATCAGGCGCACGCGCGCCGATGTGATACGCGCCTTGAGCGCACTTTCTGAAATACCCAGTTTCGCCGCAGCGGCAGTAAACCGGTCCCCCCCAGCGATACAGCGCAGAGCCTCGATCTGAGCCTTGGTCAGCTCTTCAGGCGGCTCTGTCACGTCGTGCAGCCGATGCACAATGGTGGCAATGGCTGCAATTTCGTGATCCTCGAATTCGCGGTCAGCCCGCGCAAACGAGGCGATGGTTCGTGATTTGACCGGGCCACAGGCAATTGTGGCGCCATAGTTCAGACCGTATCTTGCGGCCTCGGTGAACAGGCCAAACGGGTCAGGCAGGGCACTATCGCTCCAACGGATGGTGCCTGTGGCACTGAAGCCCCAGGCTACCATTGGATCGCGCAGGACGTAGCCTTTTTCGGTGTAGTAGTCGAGCCAGCGCTGGTCATAGGTCTGGAACGTGAACAAGGGCGCTGTGAAACGGATATGCAACCCGACAAAGTAGCCCGCCGGGGCCATAAGCGAAAGTTGGTGCAACTCGACATCTATACCTAGCTTTACTGACATATTTCTTCGATCTCTCGATTCATTTACAACTGTAGGCAGTTCGGCGGGTGGCGACTATAAGCGGATCAGCAACAAGCTGTTTCCAATTTACCATCAATCCGCAGATTGATTGCGAAGGGAAGCGGCGTTTGAGATTTAGTCTACACTGCCGTGGTTAACGCAACGGCAACGCAGCCCACGCAATCTTTCGATAACAAAAAAAACCCGCCAGAGAAGGCGGGTTTCTTCACACATTCTATGGGTTCAGCTTACGCTTCAAACGCATCCTCGGCAGCGGTGCGGGCGTGGTCTGCGGCACCTTTGGCGTTCGGATCACGATCCACGAATTCGATGATTGCCATAGGAGCCATGTCGCCATATCGGAAACCGGCCTTCAGCACGCGGACGTAACCGCCCTGACGATCCTGGTAGCGCGGGCCAAGGATTTCGAACAGGCGCGCGGTGTGGATGTCTTGCTTCAGCTGCGAGTGCGCCTGACGACGGGCGTGCAGATCGCCGCGCTTGGCCAAGGTGATCAGCTTTTCGATGATCGGGCGCAGTTCTTTGGCTTTCGGCAGAGTGGTTTTGATCTGCTCGTGCTCGATCAACGAACCTGCCATGTTGGCGAACATCGCTTTGCGGTGTTCGTGGGTGCGGTTTAGCTTGCGGTAACCATTGGCGTGACGCATTGGAATCTCCTATTCGCTATGTTTTACTTTGTCCGGCAGGGCCTACGATTGGTCCCGCTCACCTTGGGGCTTGCGCCCTGTTATTCCCCGGCAGTCCGGGCATTTGTGGTTGGGCGGTGTTACCACCGCCCCTATTCTTAAAACTGGTCTTCGAAACGCTTGGCCAGATCTTCGATGTTTTCCGGCGGCCAGTCTTCGACCTCCATGCCCAGATGCAGACCCATGCCCGACAGCACTTCCTTGATTTCGTTCAAGGATTTGCGGCCAAAGTTCGGGGTGCGCAGCATCTCGGCTTCGGTTTTCTGGATCAGATCGCCGATGTAGACGATGTTGTCATTCTTCAGGCAGTTTGCCGAACGCACCGACAATTCCAACTCGTCCACTTTCTTCAAAAGCAGCGGGTTGAATTCAAGACCAGCATCTTCGACGCCTTTGCCCGCAGCTTCCGGCTCGTCGAAGTTGACGAACACGGCCAGCTGGTCTTGCAGAATCCGCGCGGCATAAGCCACAGCGTCTTCCGGGGTCAGCGAGCCATCGGTTTCTATTTTCATCGTCAGCTTGTCATAGTCCAGCACCTGACCTTCGCGGGTCGGGGTTACTTCGTAGGACACTTTTTTCACCGGCGAATAGATCGCGTCGATCGGGATCAGGCCGATGGGCGCATCTTCCGGGCGGTTTTTGTCAGCGGCGACATAGCCTTTGCCGGTGTTCACGGTCAGTTCCATGAACACATCAGCGCCGTCGTCGAGGTGGCAGATGACGTGGTCTTTGTTCAGGATTTCGATGCCATTGGTTTCCGAGATGTCGCCAGCGGTGACAACGCCCGGACCTTTGGCGGAAATCGAAAGGCGTTTTGGCCCATCCACATCCATCTTAATCGAAACGCCCTTCAGGTTCAGCACGATGTCGGTGACATCTTCGCGCACGCCTGCGACCGAGGAGAACTCGTGCAGAACGTTGTCGATTTGCACGCTGGTGATAGCGCCGCCTTGCAGCGACGACATCAGCACGCGGCGCAGCGCGTTGCCCAAGGTCAGGCCAAAGCCGCGCTCTAGCGGTTCGGCGAACACGGTGGCGGTGCGTTGTGCATCGGCCCCCGGCTTCACGACCAGTTGCGTCGGTTTAATCAGTTCTAGCCAATTTTTGTGGATCATGTGACCGCCTCCATACTTGTCTTCTGCTCATGTCCTAAGCAGAGGACGCCCGAGGTTCAGAAATGCAGAAATCGGGCCGTGCAGACATCGCACGACCCGACCTGTAGTGATACTTTAGACGCGACGGCGCTTCGGCGGACGGCAGCCGTTGTGTGCCAGCGGAGTCACGTCACGGATCGAGGTGACGTTCAGGCCCACTGCGGCCAGAGCGCGCAGTGCGGACTCACGGCCCGAACCCGGACCTTGCACTTCGACTTCGACGGTCTTCATGCCATGCTCTTGCGCTTTGCGGCCAGCATCTTCTGCTGCCATTTGCGCCGCGTAAGGCGTGGATTTACGCGAGCCTTTGAAGCCCATGGTGCCCGAGGACGACCAGGAAATCGCGTTGCCCTGAACGTCGGAGATCAGGATTTTGGTGTTGTTAAACGAAGAGTTCACGTGAACCACGCCAGCGGCGATGTTCTTGCGTTCTTTTTTCTTCGTGCGGGATGCTTTGGTATCGCGTGCCATATCTAAACGCCCCTCTTATTTCTTCTTGCCAGCAATGGCCTTAGCGGGGCCTTTGCGGGTGCGAGCGTTGGTGTGGGTGCGCTGACCGCGGACCGGAAGGCCCTTACGATGACGCAGGCCACGATAGCAGCCGAGGTCCATCAGACGCTTGATGTTCATCGAGGTTTCGCGGCGCAGATCGCCTTCAACCGTGACGTTTGCGTCGATGAATTCGCGAATCTGCAGCACTTCGGCATCCGAAAGCTGGTTTACGCGACGCGCACGGTCGATGCCGACAGATGCGCAGATTTGCTCTGCGATATGCGGGCCAACGCCGGTGATATAGGTGAGCGCGATCGGAACCCGTTTCGCGGTAGGGATGTTAACGCCAGCAATACGTGCCAAACGTGTATTCCTTCATGGTTGCGGTTCCGTAGTGCCAGAACCTTTTTTCACAACACCGCCTTTTGGTCGAAACCGGAGGGCGATTCGAATCCTTAACGAATAAGGAATCCCGCAAGCGATTCCGCTGCGGGACGCCGTGCTTTATGGGCTTTTGATCATAGCGTCAAGGGTAGCGGGTGGCTAAATTACGCTTTGTCAAGAACTTTGGCAATCGCAGCCGCAACCACGTCCATTTCCGCCATGCCGTCGACTTGGCGCAGGTCTTTTTTCGCCCAGTAGTAGCCGATCAGGGGTGCTGTGTTCTTGTAAAACTCGCGCAGGCGCAACTCGAACACCTCTGGCGTGTCATCACGACGGACAGGCTGCCCCTTGGCCTGCATCTCCTCGGCGCGGCGGACAATGCGGCCCATCAGTGCTGCATCATCAACCACCAGCTCGATCACCGCATCAAGGCTTTGGCCGTGACTGGCCAGCAGATCAGCCAAGGCGTCGGCCTGCGGCAGGGTGCGGGGGAAGCCGTCAAAGATGAAGCCCCCTGCAGAAGGCTGAGACAGTTTCTCGGCGATCAAACCGATCACGATGTCATCGGTGACAAGTTGCCCCTTATCCATCACCTCGGCGACGCGCTTGCCCATTTCGGTGCCGCTGGTCTTGGCCTCGCGCAGCATGTCACCGGTGGACAACTGCACCATGGCGCGCTCTTCCACCAAGCGCTTGGCTTGCGTGCCCTTGCCAGCACCGGGTGGCCCGAGGAGGATGATATTTGCCATGGGTCGCCTTTCTATCAAAGAAAAGGCCCGGCGGGTTGCGCCGGGCCTAAAGTCATAGCCCGTTCAACGCCGCGCGGGCGGACGGTTGGCCGTGCTGCGCTTTTTGCCGCGCAGCTGAGATTTCTCAATCAGGCCTTCGTATTGATGCGCCAGCAGATGCGACTGGATCTGGTTGATGGTGTCCATCGTCACCGACACCACGATCAGCACCGAGGTGCCACCGAAGTAGAACGGAATCGAGAACTGGCTGATCAGGATCTCGGGCAGCAAGCAGACGAGGGCCAGATAGGCCGCCCCCAGCACCAAGATGCGGTTGACGACATAATCGAGATATTCCTCGGTTTTTTTGCCCGGACGAATACCCGGGATGAAGCCATTCTGGTTCTTCAGGTTATCGGCCACTTCGTCGGTCTTGAATGAGACGTTTGCGGTGTAGAAATACGCGAAGAATACGATCATCGACACAAAGAACAACAGATAGAGCGGCTGACCATGCCCGAAATACGCGAGGATCGTCGACATGATCGGCCCAGTATTCTCACCCGAGAAGGTCGCAATCGTGGTTGGCAGCAGCAAAAGCGACGAGGCGAAAATAGCCGGAATCACGCCTGCCGGGTTGACCTTGATCGGCAAATGGCTTGACCCACCATCATAGACCTTCATACCGACTTGGCGGCGGGGGTATTGGATGTGGATCTTGCGCAGGGCGCGTTCCATGAACACCACAAAGGCGATAACGGCGACGACCATCACCAAAACCCCAAGGATCACCGGGGTTGAGATCACGCCTGCGCGGCCCTGGCTGAAGAACTGCGCCAAAGCATGCGGGATTTCCGCGACGATACCTGTAAAGATGATCAGCGAGGTGCCGTTGCCGATGCCGCGCGCGGTGATCTGCTCACCCAGCCACATCAGAAACATCGTGCCCGCGACCAGGGTGATCACGCAAGAGACGACGAAATACATGCCGGGGGTATGGGCAAGGCCACCCGCTTCGATGGATTTGGCGATGCCGAAACCTTGCAGGATCGCCAGACAGACGGTGCCGTAGCGCGTCCACTGGTTCATCTTCTTGCGGCCCGCGTCGCCTTCTTTCTTCATCTGCTCCAGCGCCGGGATCATCGACGCCAACAGCTGAATGATGATCGAGGCGGAAATATAGGGCATAATCCCCAAGGCAAAGATGCCCATGCGCTTGATGGCGCCGCCGGTGAACATTGACAGCATACCGCCAATGCCCTGCCCCGCGTCATCCATGAAGTTGCGCAACGCCGTGCCGTCAATGCCCGGAACCGGCACATAAGTGCCAAGACGGTAGACCATGAGCAGGCCAATGGTGAAGAAAATCCGGCTACGGAGATCCGTCGCCTTGCCTAGCGTACCCCAGCTGAGGTTCGCGGCCATCTGTTCGGCAGCTGAAGCCATGCCCAGTTCTTTCTGCGTAAGCCCGATATGGGAAGCGCCGCCAAACCGTTTCGGGTCGGCGGCGCGGGAAACATAAGCCGATGTAAGCGGTCTAGCAACCGCTCACAAGGCGTTAGTTATGCTTTACGGACCGCTTTGGTGAAAGCTGGCAAGGTCGGCGCCACGGTCAGGGTGCCGCCAGCGGCTACAACAGCTTCAACAGCGGCTGCGGAGGCCCCGGTGACGTTCAGTTTGACCGCCGAAGTGATCGAACCTTTGTTCAGGATGCGGATGCCGTCGCGCTTGTGGCCGGTGAGGCCCGCGTCAACCAGCATATCCTCGGTGATCTCAACTTTCGCGTCGAGTTTGCCCAGACCGATGAATTTCTCGATCAGGCCGAGGTTGATCACCGCAAAGCGATCTTGGTTCGGCTTGTTGAAGCCGCGCTTCGGCAGACGGCGATACAAAGGCATCTGGCCGCCTTCGTAGCCGCCAATAGCGACGCCCGAACGCGATTTCTGACCCTTGATACCACGACCAGCGGTCTTGCCCGAGCCCGAACCCGGACCACGCGCCACGCGCTTTTGCTTTTTGGTTGCACCCGGATTGTCGTGCAGTTCATTCAACTTCATGTCGCATACTCCTATGCCGGAAAGCTTCTCCCTGCGACGGGGAGGGCAACGCGGCTGTTGTTGATTCTTATGCCGATAGGTGGGGCATTGCGGGCGTATAGAGGGGAGGCGACCCGCGATCAAGCCTTATTGCTGTATCTGTTACGGATGCTATCCGCGGGGACACCGAGAACTCGGTATAGGCTGGTCATCATCCAAAGTTTCTCCGCCAAGAGCATGATCGCCAGCCAATAGGCTGGCAGCGTGTGCAGCCAAAATACAGAAAATGGTATGATGATGAGCATTTCGTTGGCAGAGAGTAGCTTAGCAATTCCCATACTCAAAAGGACGGCGATGCATACTGCGAACATTTGCAAAACGATGAAAATCGGCAGTGCCATAGCAGGGAGGCGCAGCACATATTCAAACTGCCTCTTTGCCAAATTCAGATACCAATGCATTTCAGCTTCCAATGTTTGCGACCTACCCGTGTGCTGGGTTTCTACGAGGAGTCGCTGAACGGCAAACATTGTCAATATAGACTCCCCCCGCAAATCCTGCGTATCTGCGGGCTGTTTTGCACGGGGGCTATCACATGGCGGTGGATACCAATTATCGGGCGGGGATTAAGCTGCTGTTCAAGAATGAATGGGGCAGCTTGGTCGCGACCTTTGCGCGGTTTGAATATGCGCTGAAGCTGGCGGGGTATTTGAAATATGAAAAACCCGGCACTTCGGCCGAGGCGGGCTGGGCCGGGTTTGCCGGCGATCTCGGCGATGGGTTTCTGGCGCATTGCCGGGCGTTGCCAGAGGTTCAGGTGCTGTTCAACGCGCCGCCTCGGCTGTTGAAGGTGGACCGGGATCAAGCGGTGTCTTGGAAAAAGGCGCGGGCGGTGAATTCGGTTTCGGATTTCTTTTTGGTAGTTCAGGACGTGCGGGGCAGTCTGTTCCACGGCGATGCCAAGGTGCATGGCGAGCGCGACGGCGAGCGGATCGAGGCGGCTCAGGTGGTGTTGGATGAGGCTTGGGGTTGGGCTTTGCAGGATAAGGGTAATGCGCGGCTGGTGCGGTTTTGTGAGGCTTTTCGGTTTACGCAGTAGGGTTTGGGGGTGGTGCGTTGGTGAGCGGTGCGTGCGAGCACGCACCCTACAATGATCCCCGGCGTTGCAAATGCAAAACGCCCCGACCTTGCGGCGGGGCGTTTTTTGGTAGGGTGCGTGATGTCACGCACCGTTTCCTTGGCTTAACCGCGCTCTTCGATGATCGTCACAAGATGCGAGATCTTGTTGACCATGCCACGGATGGAAGGCGTGTCTTCCAGTTCGCGGGTGCGGTTCATTTTGTTCAGTCCAAGACCTTTCAGGGTCGCGGTCTGTTTGGCCGGGCGGCGGGCAGCCGAAGCCACCTGCTTGACCACGATGGTCTTTTTCACAGCGTCGGTCATGTTCAAGCCTCCACAACTTCAGCGGCGGGCTTGTTCAGGATCTCTGCCACTTTCTTGCCACGGCGTGCCGCGACTTGACGAGGAGAGGTTTCCGACTTCAGCCCGTCGATGGTGGCGCGGATCATGTTGTAGGGGTTCTGCGAGCCGATGGACTTTGCCACCACGTCTTGCAGGCCCAACATCTCAAACACAGCGCGCATCGGACCACCGGCGATGATGCCAGTACCGGCAACAGCCGTCCGCATCACCACTTTACCGGCGCCATGACGGCCTTCCATGTCGTGGTGCAGGGTGCGGGCGTCTTTCAGCGGCACGCGAATAAGCTGGCGCTTGGCCTGCTCGGTCGCCTTGCGGATCGCTTCCGGAACTTCCTTAGCCTTGCCCTTGCCGAAACCGACACGGCCTTTTTGATCGCCGACGACCACAAGTGCTGCAAAGCCAAAGCGTTTGCCGCCCTTCACGGTTTTCGACACCCGGTTGATCGCGACCAAGCGGTCAGCGAATTCCGGGGTTTCTTCCGGCCGGTTATCGCGGCGATCATTGCCACCACGATTGTCCCGACGGTTATCACGTTCTGCCATTTTTCAACTCCTCAGAACTGCAATCCACCTTCACGGGCAGCCTCGGCCAAAGCCTTGATCTTACCGTGAAAGAGGAAACCGCCGCGGTCGAAGTAGCACACTTCAACACCGGCCTTTTTGGCCCGCTCGGCGATTGCCGAACCGATTTTCGTCGCTGCTTGGACGTTGTTCTTGCCGACGACACCGAATTCCTTCTCCAGCGTGGAGGCGGAGGCGATGGTGACGCCCTTCACATCGTCGATCAGCTGCACGCTGATGTTTTTGTTCGAGCGGTGCACCGACAGGCGCAGGCGCCCATGCGATGTCGCTTTGATTTTGTTCCGAACGCGCTGACGGCGCTTGAGGAACAGGTCTCTCTTGGTGTTTGCCATGATTGTGTCCCTTACTTCTTCTTGCCTTCTTTGCGGAACACGAACTCGCCCTTATAGCGGATGCCTTTGCCCTTGTAGGGCTCGGGCTTGCGCCATTCGCGGATGTTCGCAGCGACCTGACCAACGAGTTGTTGGTCAATGCCTTCCACAATGATTTCGGTGTTCTTCGGCGAAGTCACGGTGACCCCGTCTGGAACGGCGAAGTTGACTTCATGGCTGTAGCCAAGCGACAGTTTCAGGATGTTGCCATTCATCGCAGCGCGGTAACCCACGCCTTGAATTTCCAGCTCTTTCTTGAAACCAGCGGTGACGCCAGTGACGAGGTTTTCAACCATCGACCGCGCCATGCCCCACTGCTGACGCGCGCGCTTCGAAGTGCCACGCGGGGTCACTTTGATGCTGCCTTCGTCGATCGTGAGCGTCACGTCGTCGGTTGCGGTGAAGCTGCGGGTGCCTTTCGGACCTTTCACTTCGATGGTTTGACCTGACACGGACGCCGAAACGCCATTGATCAGTTCTACGGGTTTTTTGCCGATACGAGACATGCCACCCTCCTCAGAACACGGTGCAAAGCACTTCGCCGCCAACATTGGCTGCGCGCGCATTTGCATCTGACATCACGCCTTTTGGCGTGGACACGATGGAGATACCGAGACCGTTACGCACGGTCGGAATTTCCTTAACCGACATGTACACACGACGGCCGGGCTTGGACACGCGCTTAACTTCGCGGATCACAGGCACGCCTTCGAAGTACTTCAGGCTGATCACCAGCTCGCCTTGACCGTTATCGGTCTTGGCGCGCTCGAAACCGCGGATGTAGCCTTCGCTTACGAGCACGTCCAGCACCCAGGCGCGCAGTTTCGAGGCAGGGGTCGACACTGTCGATTTGCCACGCATTTGCGCGTTACGGATACGGGTAAGCATGTCGCCGATAGGATCGTTCATCATCATTTGGCGACCTCCTTACCAGCTCGACTTGACCATGCCGGGGATCTGGCCGAACGAGGCGAGATCACGCAGCATGATGCGCGAGAGTTTAAGCTTGCGATAATACGCATGCGGACGGCCGGTCAGTTGGCAACGATTGTGCAAACGGACAGCCGACGAGTTGCGGGGCAGCTCGGCCAGCTTGATGGTCGCTTTGAAGCGCTCATCCACCGGTTTCGCTTGGTCGTTGATCACCGCTTTCAGTGCTGCGCGCTTGGAAGCATGTTGCTTCACCAGCTTCTCGCGCTTCACTTCGCGGTTCACCATGGATTTTTTTGCCATTGTCAGGTTCCTCGCGCGATCAAGAAGTGAAGGGCATGTTGAATTGCTTCAACAGTGCCTTCGCTTCCGCATCGGTCTTAGCGGTGGTGCAGATGATGATGTCCATGCCGAGCACTTCATCGACTTTGTCGAATTCGATTTCGGGGAACACCAGTTGCTCTTTCAGACCCATAGCATAGTTGCCACGGCCATCGAACGATGTCGGCTTCAGCCCGCGGAAGTCGCGAACCCGTGGCAAAGCAATGGTCACCAGACGGTCGAGGAATTCGTACATCCGGTCGCCGCGCAGGGTCACTTTACAGCCAAGCGGCATTTCTTCCCGCACACGGAAACCAGCAATGCTGTTTTTCGCATGAGTGATGACTGCCTTTTGACCGGCGATGAGAGTCATCTCTTCGGCGGCTTTCTTGACCTTTTTGGTGTCCTTGACGGCTTCACCAACGCCCATGTTCAGCACGATTTTGTCGAGCTTGGGCAGTTGCATCGCGTTCTTGTAGCCGAACTCTTCCATAAGGGCTGCGCAGATGCGCGCCTTATAGTCAGCCTTCAGACGCGGCGTGTAGGTGGCTTGGTCGAGCATCAGATCGCCTCCCCAGTGGTCTTGGCGAAGCGCACTTTCTTGTCGCCTTCCATACGGAAGCCAACGCGGGTTGCTTTGCCTTTGCTGTCCAGCAATGCGAGATTCGACAAATCAATCGGCATCGGCTTTGCGATGCGACCGCCTTGCGAGGTCTGGCTTTGCTTGGTGTGACGGATCGCCATATTGGCGCCATCGACGATGGCCTTGTTGGCGGTCGGGTTCACAGACGAAATCTCGCCCTTTGCGCCCTTGTCCTTGCCGGTCAAGATGACGACGGTGTCGCCCTTTTTAAGCTTCGCAGCCATCAGAGCACCTCCGGAGCCAGCGAGATGATTTTCATGAAGTTCTTCGCGCGGAGTTCACGCACCACTGGCCCGAAGATACGCGTGCCGACTGGTTCACCCTGATTGTTCAGGATGACAGCAGCGTTGCGGTCAAAACGAATAGCGGTGCCGTCTTCACGGCGAACTTCTTTGGCGGTGCGAACAACAACGGCTTTACGCACGTCGCCTTTTTTCACACGGCCTTTCGGAATGGCTTCCTTGACCGACACCACGATGATGTCGCCCACGGATGCATAGCGGCGGTGTGAGCCGCCCAGAACCTTGATGCACTGAACCCGGCGAGCGCCGGAGTTATCAGCAACATCCAGATTGGTCTGCATCTGGATCATTTGGTTTCTCCCGACCTTTGGGCATCATTGCCCAGGGTTTCGTATTCAGAAAAAGACGAAAGTCGTTGCTTATGCAGCAACGACCACCGTCCAGCGTTTGGTCTTCGAGATCGGTGCACATTCTTCAATGCGGACAGAATCCCCGGTCTTGTAGGTGTTGTTCTCGTCGTGCGCGCGATATTTCTTAGACTTACGAATGGTCTTGTGAAACAGCGGGTGCTTGAAGCGGCGCTCCACCAGAACGGTGATGGTTTGCTCGTTCTTGTCCGAGGTTACGACGCCTTGCAGGATACGTTTCGGCATGGTGTCTACTCCTCAGTTCGCAGCCGCGGTTGCGGCTTTCTGGTTCAGCACGGTCATGATGCGTGCCACTTCGCGGCGAACAGCGCGCATACGCGAGGTGTTTTCCAGCTGGTTGGTTGCTGCCTGGAAGCGCAGGTTGAACGCTTCTTTCTTGAGGGCCACAAGGCTCTCACGCAGCTGCTCGGGCGATTTGCCCAATAGTTCCTTGGCGGTCATGCGCCTGTTCCTTTTTCAATCACCAGAGCGCCCCTACCTTGCGGCAAGGTCACGCTGAACCCGGTGGATCAATGTAAAACCACCGATTCCGAGTCGCCTCGGAGCCGTGGATGGCTGCGTATAGGGGATGGGGGGGGATAGGGCAAGCGGTTTGTGGAGGAAAAGGCGCGCAGGCTATTGCCGCACCAGTCTTGAACGGAACTCAATGAAAACAGCCAAAATGCCAAGCGGGATACCGATCACAACAGCCTTCATCATACCATTGACCCACACCCACGCCGCGAACTGTGCGATGCGGTATGAGCGTGACGCTTGAACTGTAGGGGGGCAGTAAATTCCATTGAGGACGTTCCCGCTGCAACCAGGAAGCTGAATCAACATCCAACAGGCACCAGCAACTTCAACCGCTAGCAACATCAGGGCCAAGCCGAGAAACATCCATTTCGACAGCCTGCTATGGCATTGAAAGGCAAAGATTGCGGCCACCAAGACGAAGGGAACTAGCATGCTGATCCCATTTGCGCGCCACGGCTCACCGCAACTTCTCAGCAATCCACATCTTGATCACCGATTGCCGGGTAACACCCAGATGGCGGGCCTCGCGGTCAAGGCCATCAACCACCCAAGCCGGGAAGTCCACGTTTACGCGGCGCGGCTCTTGATTGGGGCGGCGGGCTTTGGACCAGTCGATATGGGCGCTGATGTCTTCGCCCGCGTCGAATTTCTCGTCCAACTCATGTGCTTTCATAGTAACCAATCTCCTCTTTCCGCGCCCTTCGAACCGAGATGATCCGCACCGCTTCACCCCGGTGCGTGCAGATCGCGGTCCAGTGCTTTTCGCCAATTCGACCAATCGCAAAGAAGCGCGCTTCATCTTTCGTCGTGGCCGCTGCTTGCAGCAAACGTTCGTCCTGCCACAAGGACTGCGCTGCAACGAAGTCTATTCCGTGTTTGGCCAGATTGGAGGCGCTTTTGGCGCGGTCATATTCAAACTCCATGAGGCAATATGGTATAGAAATTATCCTTTTTCAAGGCTGGAGAAGTCCCCTGCCCCAAAAGCAAAACCCCCGCTGTTTCCAGCGGGGGTTTTATTCTGAACCGGGTGACGGCCCGCGCGTTTCCGAGGAAACCCGCTACACCGCACTGGTTTTTGCGCCTTAGCGCAAAAACCTTACCAGTCTTCGCGTGCCACGACGCGGGTGGTGACCGGAAGTTTCATCGCACCCAGACGCAGGGCTTCACGGGCGATGATCTCGGACACGCCGTCGATCTCGAACATGATGCGGCCCGGTTTGACCTTGGCTGCCCAATAGTCGGTCGAGCCTTTACCTTTACCCATCCGCACTTCGGTAGGCTTGGACGAGACCGGAACATCCGGGAAAATCCGGATCCAGACGCGGCCTTGGCGTTTCATGTGGCGGGTGATCGCGCGGCGGGCCGCTTCGATCTGGCGGGCCGTCACACGCTCTGGCTCGGTGGCTTTCAGCGCAAAGGAGCCGAAGTTCAGCAAAAAGCCGCCCTTCGCTTCGCCGTGGATACGGCCTTTGTGCTGCTTGCGGAACTTAGTCCGTTTTGGTTGCAACATCTGTGTTCTCCCTTACGCGCGTTCGCGGTCGCGGCGAGGCGAACGCGGTGCTGCACCTTCTTGCGCTTCGGCAAGACGGCGATCATGGGCTTGCGGATCATGCTCAAGGATTTCGCCTTTGAAGATCCAGACCTTCACCCCGATGATGCCATAGGCAGTCGTGGCTTCGGACAGAGCATAGTCGATGTCAGCGCGCAGGGTGTGCAACGGCACACGGCCTTCACGATACCATTCGGTCCGCGCGATCTCGGCGCCGCCAAGACGGCCACCAACGTTCACACGGATGCCGAGGGCACCCATCCGCATCGCGTTCTGCACGCCACGCTTCATGGCGCGACGGAAGGACACCCGGCGCTCCATTTGCTGTGCGATCGATTCCGCGACGAGTTGCGCGTCGACTTCCGGCTTGCGCACTTCGACGATGTTCAGGTGAACATCCGACTTGGTGAATGCCGCCAGTTTCTTGCGCAGGGTTTCGATATCGGCGCCTTTTTTGCCGATGATCACGCCCGGACGTGCGGTGTGAATGGTCACACGGCACTTTTTGTGCGGACGCTCGATGATCACGCGGCTGATGCCAGCTTGCTTACACTCTTCATGCACAAACGCGCGCATTTTGAGGTCTTCAAGCAGCAGGTTGCCGTAGTCTTTCGATTCAGCGAACCAGCGGCTATCCCAGGTGCGGTTGACCTGAAGACGCATGCCGATCGGATTGACCTTCTGACCCATTATGCAGACTCCCCGACTTGACGCACAATGATCGTCAGCTCGCTGAACGGTTTCATGATTTTGCCGAAACGGCCACGCGCACGCGGGCGGCCACGTTTCATCACCAGGTTTTTGCCAACCCAGGATTCAGCCACGATCAGGCTGTCCACGTCGAGGTTGTGGTTGTTTTCCGCGTTGGCAATCGCCGACTGCAGGCACTTCTTCACGTCACCAGCGATGCGGCGCTTCGAGAAAGTCAAATCAGCCAGAGCCTTTTCAACTTTCTTGCCGCGGATCAGACCGGCGACGAGATTCAGTTTTTGCGGCGAGGTACGCAGCATCCGGCTGATCGCCATCGCTTCGTTTTCCGCCACGCGACGGGGGTTCTTTTCCGTGCTCATGGCTTATTTCCTCTTGGCTTTTTTGTCGGCCGAGTGGCCATAATAGGTCCGGGTCGGCGAATATTCACCAAACTTTTGACCAATCATCTCTTCGGTCACATTCACCGGGATGTGCTTTTTGCCGTTATACACAGCAAAAGTCAGCCCAACGAATTGCGGCAGAATAGTCGAGCGACGCGACCAGATCTTGATCACTTCGTTCTTGCCCGAGGCTTTCGCAGTTTCTGCCTTTTTCAAGACATAACCGTCGACGAACGGGCCCTTCCAAATAGAACGTGCCATTTATCAGCGCCCTTTCTTCGCGTTACGCGACCGGACGATCAACTTGTCCGAAGCCTTGGCCTTACGGGTCTTGTTACCCTTGGTGCCCTTGCCCCATGGCGTCACCGGATGGCGGCCGCCCGAGGTCCGACCTTCACCACCACCATGCGGGTGGTCGATCGGGTTCATTGCAACACCGCGCACAGTCGGGCGAACGCCCTTGTGACGCATACGGCCTGCTTTACCGAAGTTCTGGTTCGAGTTGTCGGGGTTGGACACAGCACCGATGGTGGCCATGCATTCCTGACGCACCAGACGCAATTCGCCCGAAGACAAACGGATCTGCGCGTAACCACCGTCACGACCCACGAACTGAGCGTAGGTGCCGGCAGCGCGTGCCAACTGGCCGCCCTTGCCTGCCTTAAGCTCGACGTTGTGGATGATCGTACCGATGGGCATGCCCGAGAACGGCATCGCATTGCCCGGCTTCACGTCGGTCTTGGCGCCAGCGATAACAGAATCGCCAATTGCCAAACGCTGCGGCGCCAGAATGTACGAAAGTTCGCCATCCGCGTAACGGATCAGAGCGATAAAGGCGGTACGGTTCGGATCGTATTCAATCCGCTCAACGACCGCTGCAATATCGAATTTTGTGCGCCTGAAATCGACCACGCGGTAGAGACGCTTGGCGCCCCCGCCCTTGTGCCACATCGTGATACGTCCGGTGTTGTTCCGGCCACCTGTCTTGGTCAAACCCTCAGTAAGGGCTTTGACCGGGCGGCCTTTCCACAATTCCGAACGGTCGATCAGAACCAACCCGCGTTGGCCAGGCGTCGTCGGCTTATACGACTTAAGTGCCATGCTTTCTGTCTTCCGTCATTGGATGGGTCTTATAGGTTAGACCCAAGGTTATAGGGCTCCGTAGATCCCCGAGATAAGGTGCTTTCTGGTCGGACCAAATCGCACCGATTCCGTAAAATCCCACGGCCCCGGAGAACCGGGGCCGTGGGATTCGCTGCCAATATCAGAGGCCCGTCGAAACGTCGATAGAGTTTCCGGCTTCCAGCGTGACATAGGCTTTCTTCTTGTCGCTACGCTCACCAGCGCGGCCACGGAACTTCTTGGCCTTGCCTTTGGTGATCGTGGTGTTGACTGCTTTCACCTTCACAGAGAAGATGTTTTCAATCGCTTCTTTGATCTGCGGCTTGGTCGCATCCATCGACACCTGAAAAACAAACGCGTTGTTTTCCTGAGCCATAGTGGCTTTTTCGGTGATCACTGGCTTTTTGATCAGGTCGTAGTGTTGCGGTTTAATGCTCATTTCAGACGAGCCTCCAAAGCTTCGATACCCGCTTTGGTGATCACCAAGGTGTCACGCTTCAGGATATCATAGACGTTTGCGCCCATGGTCGGCAGCACGTCGATACCTTCGATGTTGCGAGCAGCCAGCGCGAAATTCGCGTCAACGCTTGCACCGTCGATGATCAGAACGCGCTTCCAGCCCAATTCCTGGACGTGTTTTGCGAGGATCGAGGTTTTGGCTTCGGCCATAGTCGCCATGTCCAAAATCACCAACTCGCCAGCTTTTGCCTTCGCGGACAAAGCGTGACGCAGACCCAGAGCGCGGAATTTCTTCGGCAGATCATGGGCGTGCGAACGCGGTTGCGGGCCTTTAACAACGCCACCGTGACGGAAGATCGGAGCCTTCTTGGAACCGTGACGTGCGCCGCCGGTGCCTTTTTGCTTGTAGATCTTCTTGGTCGAGTAGGACACTTCGGCGCGGGTCAGCGTCGAGTGGGTGCCTGCTTGCATCCGGGCGCGCTGCCAACGGACGACACGGTGCAGAACGTCTGCGCGCGGGTCGAGGCCGAACAGAGCTTCGTCGAGGTCGATGGTACCAGCTTTGCCGCCATCAAGTGTGATTACGTCAAGTTTCATGCTTCACCCCCTTCAACTGCCATTTCGACAGCCGGAGCAGTGGTTTGTGCCGCCATACGGATCGCCGCAGGCAAAGGCAGACCAGCCGGAGCCGCTTTCTTCACTGCGTCTTTGATCGTGACCCAGCCGCCTTTGGTGCCGGGAACTGCGCCTTTGATCATCAGCAAGCCACGCTCGGCATCCGTGCGGATGACTTGCAGGTTCTGGGTGGTGCAGCGCACAGCGCCCATGTGACCAGCCATTTTCTTGCCTTTGAAGACCTTGCCCGGATCCTGACACTGCCCCGTAGAGCCGTGCGAACGGTGCGAAACCGACACACCGTGGGAAGCCCGAAGACCGCCAAAGTTGTGACGCTTCATGGCACCTTGAAAGCCTTTACCGTTGGTGGTGCCAGCGATGTCAACGAACTGACCTGCAAGGTAGTGGTCAGCGGTGATTTCCGCGCCCACTTCGATCAGGTTGGCAGGCGACACGCGGAACTCGGCGATCTTACGCTTCGGCTCAACCGAGGCCTTGGCGAAGTGGCCGCGCATGGCAGCTGTGGTGCGCTTGGCTTTCGCCGCGCCAGCACCCAGCTGAACAGCGGTGTAGCCGTCGCGGTCAACGGTGCGTTGTGCCACGACTTGCAGGTTTTCAAGTTGCAGAACGGTCACCGGAACTTGGGTGCCGTTCTCAAGGAACAGCCGGGTCATGCCCAGCTTTTTAGCGATAACGCCAGAACGCATGTTATCTATCCCCCTTAAACTTTGATCTCGACGTCCACGCCAGCGGCGAGGTCGAGCTTCATCAGCGCGTCCACGGTCTGGGGGGTCGGATCAACGATGTCGAGAAGACGCTTGTGCGTGCGGATTTCCCACTGGTCGCGCGACTTCTTGTCGATGTGCGGACCACGGAGAACCGTGAATTTCTCAATTTTGTTCGGCAGCGGAATCGGCCCGCGCACAGTGGCGCCGGTGCGTTTCGCGGTGCTTACGATTTCTGCAGTGCTGGCGTCCAGCACGCGGTAATCGAAGGCTTTCAACCGAATACGGATGGTTTGACCTTGCATGTGTTCTTCCTTCTGAACGTAGACGGGGCAACAGGCCCGGCCCATAGGTTCACGTTGTTTTCAGTAGTATGGTCTTGAAAGTCTGCGGCGCACCCCGAAAGATGCGCCGCTGGTGGTCCCTTATAGTGCGCGGTCCCCGTTGAAAAGGGGATTCGCGACCTATTTACTTGATGATTTTCGACACCACGCCGGCGCCGACGGTGCGGCCGCCTTCGCGGATGGCGAAGCGCAGTTTTTCTTCCATGGCGATCGGCGCGATCAAGGTCACGTCGAACTTCAGGTTGTCGCCCGGCATCACCATTTCGGTGCCTTCTGGCAGCTCAACGGTTCCG
>NZ_JAUSBA010000065.1 GCF_030652235.1 Cypionkella sp. | reverse complement strand
GGACTTCGCCACACAATGGCTATGGACTTACAACAACGACCGCCCGAACATGGGCATAGGCGGCATCACACCCGCCCAGAAACTGAAAACGGCCGCCTAAGTTCTACAAATGCACCCCGTCAAAAATGGGGGGATTACCATCCGGTGTCTTTCTTTGCCAGATCGCCTGATCCAGCGCATCAAGCACGAACTGGGTCTTCATCGATGTCGAGGCGCGCCAGCTGTTACCCGGAAGGGATTTGCGTGCAAATCACGCAGGGCCACGATCCGTCGTGCAAACACATCGATCACGAACGCCACATAGACTGTTCCCGACCATGTGGGCACGTAGGTAAAATCTGAAACCAACAGCTTGTTCGGTCGATCAGCCTTGAACAGGCGGTTCACCTTGTCGTCCGGGCATGGCAGCGATGTGTCAGGATTGGTCGTAATGACCTTCTTGCCACGGACCACGCCCCTGATGCCCAGACGGCGCATCAAACGTTCCACTGTGCAGCGGGCTGCGTCTTCGCCCTGCCGTCGCAAAACATGCCAGATCTTCCGCGCGCCATAGAGTTTGCGGTTGGCATCCCAGCCCGCGTCGATCTGGACGCTCAGGGCTGCATCCGACTTCGCCCGAGCCGAGGCCCGGTCAGGATCACGCATGATCGCCCGCCGGTCATAAAAGGTGGAAGGGGCAAACTGCAGCGCCCTGCAGATCGGCTCGACCCCGTGCGCCTCTCGGCTTTCCTCCCCTCTCACGCATGTAAAAATGCGCTGCCGGGCAACGAATGAAATCCATCATTTGCGAAATGGGCGGTCGAGCTCCCGCTGCCCGGCAGCGGTTTGTCTTTAAACCGCGAGAGGGGCCTGGGCAAAATACGCTGAAGCTTTGCGCAGGATCTCATTGGCCTGCCGCAGTTCCCGGTTCTCGCGTTCCAGCTCTTTGATCCGCGCGATCTCAGCGCCGGTAGGTCCCGGCCGTTCGCCGCCGTCACGCTGGACCTGTCGCATCCAAACGCGAAGGCTGTCCGGCGAACAGCCCAATTTACCCGCGATCGCTGTCAGCGCCGCAGCTTCGCTTTGATAATCATCGCGGTGTTCCATCGCCAACCGCACCGCATGTTCGCGGAACTCAGGTGAATACGGCTTCGAGGTCTTCTGCTTTGATGTCTGTTCCATAACGGGCAATTCTCCGAGAGTTTTGCCCTCCGGTAAACCCGGGGCGGTTCAGCTTATCTGCATTGTCGTCGCCATTTTGAACGCAGTTTACCACCCGGATCGCCAGTATCAGGCCATCACATTAGCCTGAATGCATTGTTCAAGGCGAACTAGTTAGAGTAGCCTAAGGCCTAGACAACGAGCTCATTGCCCGCAACCATTTCAGAAATTTCAAAGCCACTCTCCCGATCCCAATGCCCCTAGGAATGGCTGCACATGCACCGCGCCGGTGCATCCCTGCGGTGCGGGAGTTACGATGTTTACGACTGCTGCGTCACCTACTGATCATGCGTCTGGTTGAGCTACCCCCCGAAAATCGGACAGTGACGGAAGCTACGATCTGAGGTCTGCTGATCCCCAAGACGAGGAGATCAGAGCATGTCGAAACGCAGGAACCATGACGCGGCGTTCAAGGCGCGTGTTGCGTTGGAGGCGCTGAAGGGCGAGCGCACCGTGTCGGAATTGGCGACCGCTTATGAGGTCCATCCAACGATGATCCATCAGTGGAAGAAGGCACTGCTGGAAGGTGCTGCGGGCATTTTCGAGCGTGGCGGTCAGGCTGCGGCCACAGCCGAGATTGCCGAGGATACGGTCCGTGATCTGCATGCAAAGATCGGAGAACTGGCCGTCGCCAACGATTTTTTGTCACGAAAGCTCAAGCCCTGGATCGGGAAGTGAGGTGGGGCATGATCGAAAGAACCCATCCCAAGCTGTCGGTCGGGGCGCAGTGCCAGTTGCTCTCGATCTCGCGATCGTCGTTCTATTACGCGCCGCAGGGTGAGACGACGATGAACCTTGACCTCATGTTGCTGGTCGACAAGCAGTTCCTGGACACGCCGTTTTACGGTGTCCGGCAGATGACATGGCACCTGCAGAACGAAGGCCATGACGTGAACGAAAAGCGCATCCGGCGGCTGATGCGACTTATGCGTTTGATGCCGATCTACCAAAAACCCAACACCAGCAAGCCCGCGAAGGGCCACAAGACCTATCCCTACCTGCTGGGCGGGCTCCGGATTGATCGGCCGAACCAAGTCTGGTGCGCCGACATCACTTACCTGCCCATGCGTAAAGGCTTTCTCTATCTGGTGGCCATCATGGACTGGTTAACCCGCAAGGTGCTGGCCTGGCGGATATCGAACACGCTGGAGGCCGAGTTCTGCGTTGAGGCACTGAACGAGGCCATCCACAAGTTCGGCCCGCCCGAAATCATGAATACCGATCAGGGGTCGCAGTTCACGTCCTTCGATTGGACCGACCGGCTGAAACGTGCAAAGACCAAGATCTCCATGGACGGCAAAGCCCGCTACCTCGACAACATCTTCATTGAACGTCTCTGGCGGTCGCTGAAGTATGAATGCGTCTATCTGCACGCCTGGGAAACCGGATCACAGGCCAAGGCTGGCGTCGGACGCTGGATCACTTTCTACAACCATCTGCGGCCCCATGCCGCCCATGGCGGTCAACCGCCCGCCGTGGTCTACTTCAACGCAACCCAAACCGATCAGCAGGTGCAGGCAGTAGCTTAACTCAGCCCGAAAACTGTCCAAGAGTTGGGGAGTAGCTCAGGTAAGCCGCAGAAGTCCTGAAAAATCATCGATCTGCCTAGAGGGTGTATTCGTTGCTGCGGCTGACTAGGTGCCAAAGCTCCCCTAAGTCTGCAACTGTCGACGAATAGTATGTAGCGGAAAAGTCCGTGGATAAGCGGCGCCTTGTTCGCAGGGCAACAACAGTTAACTATCCATGAAGTCGATCTGCCAAGAACACGTAGATTTTGCGGGTATGCTCGAGAATCTCCCACGTGCCTTTCCAGCCACGCGGCAACATGATGGCATCGCCCGGCCCCAACTCGCGCCGGGTGCCGTCCAAGTGGGTCATCACGATCTTGCCTTGCAAGAAGTAGCAGAACTCGGCCGCCGCTGATCGGTCTGCGGTAAAGCTGCCGGGCGAGCACTCCCAGACCCCGATATCCAGTGCGCCATCAGGCGATTGCCAGATCGAAGTTGCCGCCTCTTTCTGGCCCGGCGTGAGCGCGGTGGGCTTGTCTGCAAGCGTGCCAATGTCGATCCCGGCGAGACCGGTAAAAACGGATAGGTCGATCATGTGTTCTCCAATTTTTGCGGACGCGGTTCAGGCTGTTGCGCCGCTTTCAACGGCCAGTTATGCGATTTGCCAGCGTGGCAAGCCGCGATGTGCGCTGCCCGCCACTTGCCGCTTCGCGCCGGTCTGCCAAGTTATACAGCCAATACATGCCGTGAACGCCCAGCCAGCGAAACGGCTCGACCTCCCATTTGCGCGGCTTGCGGTTGACCCAAGGCAGGGTCGTCCGCTCGGTCTGTTTTTGCAGCACCAGATCCGCTAGAGTTTGACCCGAGAAGTTCGACGTGGACACCCCGAGGCCGACATAGCCACCCGCCCAGGCAATGCCAGTCTGCGGATCAAGACCCGCGGTCGTGCACCAGTCGCGCGGCACACCCAGAACACCACACCAGGCGTGGTCCAGCTTTAGACTGCGAGTCTGGGGCAGCATCCGATACAGAATGCCCTTCAACTTTTCGACGGTTTCAGCCTGGGTCTCGCCGTTCACATCGGTTTTGGAGCCGAAGCGATACGGCACCCCGCGCCCACCCATGGCGATACGGTTATCTTGCGTGCGCTGCGCGTAGCAATACGCGTGCGACGCATCGCCAAACACCTCATAGCCACTCCAGCCCAGTTCGTCCCACATCGCATCTGGGACCGGTTCGGTCACCACGATGGCGCTGTTTAGCGGTATCCACTCACGCTCGTTCCCCGAGATACCATGGGTAAAGCCTTCCGTGGCGCGCACGATGCGGTGCGCAGTAACCGTTCCGCGGTTGGTAGCGACCCGGCCCTTGCTGATCCCGGTGACGGTGGTCTGCTCATAGATTGTGGCGCCCTTACGGGTTACCACTTCGGCCAAACCACGCACCAGTTTGGCCGGTTGCACCCGTGCCACGCCTCCCGTCACCAAAGCGCCCTGCACATCCTTGATGCGGATGCGTTCAGCGGCTTCGGCAGCACCGATCAGATGGCTGCGCTCGGCTGGCACTTCCCATGCCATGTCATCTGCCTGATCGACGCGCAGCCGCTGCATCTGAGCGGGGGTGCAGGCAAAGGTCAGGCAATCGGTGCGCCGAATGTTTGCATCGATGCCTTCGGCTTCGCAGACGCGGATAATCTCTTCCACTGTGCCGCGCAGCTGGCGCTCAAAGTCGATCACGCCTTCGCGGGTTCCGGTCGAGAGATACTTTGACCGGCTCCACGAAAATCCACCCGAACACCAGCCGCCATTGCGGCCGGATGCGCCGTAGCCCGCGAACTCTTTCTCAATGATCGCAATCGACAGGTCGGGGTTCGATTTTTTCAGATAGTAGGCCGTCCACAGCCCGGTAAACCCCGCCCCAATGATGCAAACATCGACGTCGATATCGCCGGGCAATGCCGCTCTATACTCGGGGAGACCGCCAATATCGGCATACCAGAAAGATACATCGCCGTTTTTCTTCACGTCCATCACTTTATCCTTCATGTCCCGCAGTCGAGCCGTCATCGGCCAAAAGCGTTCCATCCTTAGGGTTCCAGGCCAGTTCCACGGCACTGCCGATGGCAAAAGGCTCGTCTTGGGTGGGGGTGCGGGCGATGACGTGGTTGCCATCCGCCAGCGTCACTTCGTATTTCATCGCGGCCCCCAGATAGAGCATTTCGCGCACTGTGCCGCCGAGAATGTTGGTCATTCCGTCCTTCGGACCTGTGCCGGAGGCCTGAACCATAACGCTCTCAGGGCGCAGCAGAATGACATGAGGAGCATCGGCCCTGGCCTGTCCGGGTGCCACCAAAGTCGCCCCCGCAATCGTAAGTGCGGTTTCGGCCCCCCCTGCACTATGCGCGCCCCGCAGCACCGAGCTTTCGCCTATGAACTGGCCCACGAACAATGTCTCGGGTCGGGTGTAAAGCTGATGCCCGCTGCCGACCTGCTCAATACGGCCCTTGTTGAACACTGCGATCCGATCCGACAGCACCAGTGCCTCTTCCTGATCATGGGTCACATAGACAAAGGTCGAACCGAGCTCTCGGTGGATGCGGCGAATTTCCAGTTGCAGCACCTCGCGCAGTTTCTTGTCCAGCGCACCCAGCGGCTCATCCATCAGCAACAGCGACGGGGTGAACACCATCGCGCGTGCTAAGGCCACACGCTGCTGCTGGCCGCCCGAAAGCTCGCTGGGGTAGCGATGCGCGAATTTATCCAGTTGCACCTTTTGCAAGGCCTGATCAACGGCCCTGGTGCGGTCGGCCTTGGCGATGCCGCGTTGCTTCAGCGGATAGGCCACGTTCTGCGCCACGCTCATGTGCGGGAACAGCGCATAATGCTGAAACACCACGCCGATGTTACGCTTATGCGCCGGGACATGGCCAATTGACTGTTCTCCCAAGCGGATTTCACCGGCGCTGAGGTCAGTGAATCCGGCAATCAGGTTCAACGTCGTGGTCTTGCCCGATCCTGAGGGGCCTAGGAACGACATGAACTCACCCGGCTCGACCCGCAGGCTGATATCATCCAAAGCAGTAAAACTGCCGTAGAATTTGCTGACCCCGCGAATGTCGACGGCGGCGCCTTTTGTGCTTGTGTTAAGCGTCATACCCTGCGCCCCCGCATTCCGAAGATTAGTCCCAGCCCGATGATCAGTGACGTAGCAAGGAAGATAAGCGACCCCACCGCCGCAACCGTCGGATCGGCGTCGCGGGTCATGGATGAAAAGATCTGAACCGGCAGGGTTTTCAACTGCGGGCTGGTGATGAAGAGCGACACGATCACCTCATCAAAAGATGTGACGAACGCAAAAAGCGCGCCCGACAGAATCCCCGGCAGGATCAGCGGCAAAGTGATGGTGAAGAACGTGGTTAGCCGCGAGGCCCCAAGGCTAGCTGCCGCCGTTTCCAGACGCTCATCGAAGACGGCCAGATTTGCGCCGACAGCAATCACCACAAACGGGATCGCCAGAAGCGTGTGCGCCAGCACATAGCCAGTCCAAGTGCCGACAAGCCGTGTATCCAGATAGACCGCGTAAATGCCCACGGCCAGCACCACGCCTGGAACGATCATCGGCGTGATCAGCACGGCGCGGATAATGCCAGCCCCGCGACCCTTCATGCGTTCTATCCCGATGGCTGCCATGGTGCCGATCACGGTTGCAACTACGGAAACCATCACTGCTAACTTTGCCGACACTATCAGGCTGCCGATCCACTGCGGATTGGTGAAAAAGTTCTCATACCACTGCAGCGAAAACCCTTGCGGCGGGAAGACCAACGATTTCTTGCCTGCAAAAGACATCGGGATGATGACAAACGTGGGTGCCACTAGCCAAATTGCAATCAACAAACAGGTCAAGCTCAACAACAGGCGGGGCAGATTTAAGTTCATCGGCTGCCCCCGCTCAACTGATATTTCCGCCGCATGAACGGACTGGCTGCGCCAAGAACACCAAAGGTCACGATCAGCAGCACCACACCCATTGCCCCGCCCCGTCCCCAATTCAGCAAGGACAAGACCTGTTGCTGGATCAGCGTTGACAGCATGGTTGATTGCGGGCCACCCAGCAGCAACGGCGTGATGTAAAACCCAAGCGCCAGGATGAAGACGATTGTCGCACCGGCAAATACCCCAGGCAGAGAAAGCGGCAGGTAAATCTGGAAAAAGGTCTTGATTGGATGCGCCCCAAGGCTCTGGGCCGCCTGCAACAACCGCAGGTCAATGCCGCGCATGACGGCATAGAGCGGCATGATCATGAAAGGCAGCAGGACTTGTGTCATACCTATGGTGACGCCCAGTTGAGTTCGGATCAGTCGCACCTTCTCGAACCCCATAGACAAGAGAACCCGATTGATAACCCCGGAATCCTGCAACAAGATCACCCACGCCAACGTTCTCACCACACCTGAAACCCAGAATGGCACCAACACGCACATGATAAGCGCCAGCCGAAGGCGCGGTCCAGCAACGGACATCGCAAAGGCATATGGATAGGCCGCCAGCACGCAGCAAACGGTCACCCAGGAGGCAATGGAAAATGTGCGCAGCAATACCGTGATGTTCACTTTGGTCTGAAAGAACCATACATAGTTTGCAAAACCCGGCTCGGGTTCCATGAAACTGCGTAAGACAATCACGCCAAGCGGCACCGCCATTACAAGAACCAGAACGGCAAGTGCCGGCAGGGTTAGGTAAAGCGGCCCACGGGAAGCGCGCGGTGCAGGTTTAGATGACATGATGGCCTTTCAGCGACGCAAGCGAGCGTTGACAAGAACGCCGGGACCAGCAGCCCCGGCGCAACAAGCATCAGTTGCCCACGACGAACTCAGCCCATTTGGCACTGAGCGTCTCATAGTTAGCGACCCAGAATTCGACGTTCTGGTTGTAAGCCATAGCCTGCTTTTCCGGAGTATTGGTCATGAATTCCGCCGTCAACTGATCCACTTTAGGCTGAGCATCGACGTTAATCGGAGAATATGAGGTTTCTTGCGCCATCACTTCTTGCGCTTGTTTGCCCAGATAAGCATTGATCAGAGCATGAGATGCGTCGGTATCTTTGACACCGATCGGAATGGCAAGCTGGTCCTTGACGACAATCCAGTCTTGCCAGACAGGCGCGTAATTTGCCCCATTGGCCAATGCCGCCTTGCCCCGGCCCGACCAGACCATAACCATGTCAGCCTCACCAGACTCAAGCATCTGCTGGCTTTCGGCTCCTGTCGTCCACGGCACCAGATTTTCACGGATCGAACGCCATTTGTTCAGCCCGCGGTCAATGTCTGCCGGAAACAACTGGTCTTTCGGAACTCCATCGGCCAGCAGGCCCAACTCGACCATATAGCCTTCAGGATCGGCATAACCGGGAATACCACGGGTGCCGGGGAATTTCTCGATATCGAAGAAGTCAGTCCAGTTCTGCGGCGGGTTGTCCTTGTATTTGTCCTTGTTATACAGGAACATAACAGCGTAATTCATCGCCGGAACGCTGCACTCGCCCACCTGTCCTAGCGGAATTTTTGACACGTCGATCTTGGTGAAGTCAAGTTTCTGGAACAGCGTGCCGCAGTGCACGAACGGCGTAAAGTCACCCGTATCAACGACATCCCACATCACGTTCTTGGCCTCGACCTGAGCCTGGATCTTGGCATTTTCGGTCGGTCCGTCAGACAGCAAGGTAACGCCGGATTTTGTAACAAAATCCTGCAGCGCCTTAAGCTGGCCATCCTGAAAAATCCCGCCATATGAGACAAAGGTTAGGGTCTTGCCCGCAAGAGATCCTTCTGCGGTCTCGCCCGCCACAGCGCCTTCAGCAAAAGCGGCACCTGCCATCCCGATTGCTGCCACTGCAGCAAATCCAAGGGTTCTGGTGTGTTTCATCGTATTTCCTCCCGGTTGGTTTTTGGCCTGTGCATCATTGTGCTACAAGATCAGCCGGCCCCGCCGACCTTGTTTCGAAATTCGTCCACATATTTGGAAGTTGATGTGGGCGGAGAAATCATGAACAGCACTTCGGCCGTCCCATCGCCGATGTTGACCACCCGGTGCGGCACCGATGTTGCGTATTCCACGCTGTCGCCTTCGTCCAAATCATGGCTATCGCTGCCAAGCTCCAGCCGGACCTGCCCGCGTAGGACCAAAATCATCTCGTTGCTATCGCCATGGGTGTAAGCGTCGTCCCCACTCGAGCCGCCCATGTCAAATTCCGCGATGTATGTCTCAAAGTGGGTCAGCGGGCGGCGCGACAACAACATTTTGCGCTGACCATTTGTCACCGGTAAAGTGGGCCGCATGTGACGTCGCAGCACAGGATCCTTGCCACCTTCTGCACACGCAAATAGCTCGGAAATACTTGTTCCGAAACTGTTTGCGATACGGATCAGGGTCGAGGTGCTCGCCCCGCTAAGCCCGCGTTCCAGTTGGCTGAGAAAGCTGGCCGAAGTTCCCGTGGCATCCGCCAGTTGACGCAGCGACAGCCCGTTGGCCTTGCGCAAACGGCGCAGCCGCTCGGCCATGATGCGAACGGTTTCCGCTTCATCGGTGCGAGTCATGGGTTGATCTGGTTGGGCTGCCATCGTCTGCTCCAAGATTACTTAAAATATGTTAAGTAGGGAAAAACAAAACTTCAACGATTCTGTGAAACACAGACGTGTCCGCGCAGCAGACAGCGCAAGCGCGCTGCGGTTAGGTCCACGTCGTCTCGGCGACTTGCCGCCAACCCGATAGGCAGCGCCCGGCCGAAGGCCGCTCAAAGCAACACCACAAGAGCCGCAATCAACAACGCCAAACCATGCGCCCCGGCAAAGACCCGGGCCGCCGCGATGCGATCTCCCGTGCCCAGAGATCGCGCCAGCGAGCTTGACATGCCGCCGCCCGAAGTATCGCCAGCGCAGACATCAGCATCACCGCCGGAAAGGCAAGGCTGACTGCCGCCAGTGCCTCGGCACCGATGAAGCGTCCGACGAAGACGCCATCGACCACGTTCAGAATGCCACCCATCGACATGACCACTGCCATGGGAAGGGCGATCGATAAAAACAGCCGCCCGATGGGGGCGGTCAGAAACGGATTGCCCTGAGGGACAGCTTGCCGGACAGACATTGCTCACTGCTCTCGTGAGGCCTTTAAATATTGATGGGAGCCTGCATTAACCACAACGAGAAATGCTCCGAGGGTAAGATGTCGTCGCGATCCGGGTTCCACCGTGACTTGCGTCCGCATGCGGCAGGTGCCCGGCACCTTGCGCGCCGTTCAACGCACCGGGGCAAGCGAGTCAATTGGATAAGGCCCGAGGTCGCGGGTTCCGTGTCATCGCTTGGTGCTACGGCAAGCGAAGCCGTCCGAGGAAACCTGCGCCGCAGAGCTGCCTCTGCTGCAAGGCACTCCCGTGCTATAGGCGCCACATCCCCACCTGACCGCGAAATGCTGCACCGTTTTTCGAGCGGCAGCTTTGGCAGGCAACGCCTCGCAACACTATCGAGGCCAACCGGCAGCTTTGGGCCGTTCATGTATTCCTTAGGCAGCTAGGAAGCTCTAAGCTTGATACCTTGTCGGGCAGGTTGCCTAGACCAATAGGCTAGAAGGTTTCCCATGGCTGTCAAACTCATGTTGCACCCCCGCAACCAACACCGAGAGGGGTATGACTTTGAACGCCTAATCGTGAAATCTCCCGAACTGGAGGCATTCATGACAAGAAACCCGCGCGGTCAGATGACGATCAATTTTCAGGACGTGGACGCGGTCCGTATGCTCAATCGAGCGCTCTTGATGACCCACTATGAGATTGATTTCTGGGATATTCCTGCCACGTACCTCTGCCCCCCGATCCCGGGGCGTGTTGATTATATTCACTACTTGGCGGATCTGCTTGCCGAAAGTAATGACCAAGAGATCCCGCATGGGTCCGATATCAAGGCGCTGGACATCGGGACGGGTGCGAGCCTTGTGTATCCGCTGACGGGTCAGCATGAATATGGTTGGGACTTCACAGGCGTTGATATCGATCCGGTCTCGATCAAATCAGCACGGCAGATCTGCGAACGAAACAGGCTGAATATAGAGCTCAGACGTCAGAACAACGCGGTGGATATTTTCGAAGGCGTTGTCGGCCCGGATGATATTTTCCATGTCACCCTCTGCAATCCCCCGTTTCATGCGTCGCTTGCGCAGGCGCAAGAGGGCACGCTGCGCAAGTGGCGAAATCTTGGTAAGGGCCACTCTGCTGAACTTAATTTTGGCGGCCAGAATGCCGAGCTCTGGTGCCCAGGTGGTGAAATCGGCTTCATCGCCCGAATGATCGAGCAGAGCATGAATTTTGCCGAACAGTGCCTGTGGTTCACCTGCTTGGTGTCCAAGAAAGACAGCCTCAAGCCACTCTCCAGATTGCTGAAGGAAGCGAAGGTTGTCGAATTCAAGGTTGTCGAAATGGCGCAAGGCCAGAAGACCAGTCGGTTTATTGCTTGGACTTACTATCCAGAACGGCAGAGATCACTCTAGTCTGATCAGGTTCAGCAACAGGCCAACGCGCAGACACTTATCAGCTTAAAATGCGGCGTTCCATGATGAGCGAACGCTTTAGGGAACGCCGCGCCGCAGCGGCGGCACCCTCTCGAGCGGCGGCAATGGGGCGTAAGTGTCGATTGGCTAACCCGTATGTAAAAGCACTGCACGGCGTTGTCGCCACCTCAAAACGCCACCGAATGGCGTCTCCGGGCTCATACCTGGCAGGCTGCCAGAGCGCGCGCTGTGGGGTCATCGCATCAACTTCGCCCCCGGGGTGATTAAAATGGCTAGGCGGGCGTCTGGCAGCCTCGCCATGACTGTCAATCAGCGTTGAATATTGAACAGGTAACAGCGTTCAATATTGATCAGTTTGGGCGCTGACTTTCTTGCGCTGTTTGAAGCGCCAGGAGTCATTTTCGGTTTCGAGAATGTCGCAGTGGTGGGTGATGCGGTCGAGGAGCGCGGTGGTCATCTTGGCATCCATTGCCCGGCAGGCGTTTGCTTGTAAACGCCGAGAGGGGCCGAAGACCGTGCCCCATTCGGCGAAGCTGTTATTGGTTGTGATGATGAGTGATGTTTTTTTCGTAGAGTTGGCTGATGAGGTGGAACAATAGGGCACCGCCAGAGGCTGGGAATGGCAGATATCCGTAAATGAACAGCTTGAGCAGAACCGCCGGATGGTAACCGGGCCACCCTGTCCGCGCCGGGGCTGCGCGCCCGAACACAAGGCCCGGCAGATCGAGTTCACCAACGAAGAGATAAACGAAGCGGACCAGGCTGTCCTCGCCGATCCAGTCCTCCAGACGGTCCGGGAAAAGCACCATCTGACCCCGGTCCACACCCTCGATGAAACCCGCCATCCCCATCTCCCGCTGGCCTGCCAAAATCAACCACAGAAAGTAGTTTCCACACAGCCTCGGCCCATTGCTGCCGTTCGCCACGTCTGAATGCCGTAAATCGGCATTCCCCAAAACGGACATTCGGTGTCTAGACTGCCCAATCCAGCGGCGCTGGCCAAAAGCAGGATTGGAGATCCCTGAGCTACCGTGTATCGCGTATCGCGTGGAAGATAATCTATACGCGCTCCGCCCACCAAGCCTGTTAGACACAGGTAAGCGCTTTGCGGGGCTCTCAGAGATATCTAAAGCCACGCCCATTGCCGGGGGCCGAGACGATTATCGCTGCCCATAATTTGCCGTCGTCTGCGACCATGACGGCCTTGCACGGTCTGGGATCAGTCCACTTGATGGGACTGACGGGCACCAGCACCTGAAAGGTTGATCGTCGCCTCAAACCACGACGCTTGCCCCGCGATTGGCGCGGTCAGCATAAGGGGGCAGTCGGCCCGGTCAGCGATGGTGCGAACGATGGTCAATCCCAGACCGCTGCCATCGCCGGCACCTGTCCCCCGTTCAAAACGGGAGGTGAGTTTGGCCAGTGTTTCGGGTGCAATCGTCGGAGCTTCGTTGGCGACCGTCAGAACACCTTGCGCCGTCAGTCCGATCCTAACGGCACTGCCTGCCACTCCATGTTTCAGCGCGTTTTCGATCAGGTTACGACACAGGATGCCGAAGATGTCCGGGTCGATATCGGACAGCACGGGCGTTCCGGGGAGAGCAAGCTTAAGTCGGTCTGCCCCCGTCGACCTTGCGAACTCGTCCACCACAAGACCAAGGACGGGGCGCAGATCCCTGAGTTCGTAGCCCCGCAGGCGCCCGCCCTCGGCGCGGGCAAGCTGCATCATCTTTTCCGACACCCGGATCAAGCGCTTTAGCGCCGTCTCGATCTCGGCCCCGCGCCGGGCGGCCTCGGGATCCTTCGTTTCAGTTTGCAGGCGCTGTGCCTGCGCGATGGCGCCCGCGACCGGGGTGCGCAATTCATGCGCCGCGTTGGCCGCGAAACTGCGTTCCGCCTCAAAGGCGGCGCTGAGGCGGGCAAGAAGCTGGTTTACGGCCGCGGCTATTGGGGCAACCTCGCTGGGCAGTCTGGTCTCGGGCAGCGCGGAAAGATCACGCGGCCCGCGAAGCGCCAAAGCATCGCGCAGCCGCCGCACGGGTGCAAAGCTCAGGCGCACGGCTGCAAGGATCGCTGCAAGGCTGAGCGGAATGACGACCAGCAAAGGCAGGCCAAGGCCAAGCTGCATATCGCGCGCGATCGTGGCGCGGTGGTCCAGCGGTTCGGCCACCGCGATGGTGATGGTTCCTTGCAAAGCCGCGTCGAAGTAAAGCCTGTGCGTTGCGGTCTGCCGGAAACCTAGGCCGTCGAAGGGCGGAAATACAGATGTGTCAGCAGCATGCGACGTCAGCAGAAGCCGTCCCATGGAATCCCGCACGACGTAGGTGAAGAACTCCTCTTCGTCCCGCAGGGGTGCTATCTGTTGTTCGACGCCCTCTTCATCCCGGTTGACAATGTCGCGGACAGCCAGTGGCAAGATCCGCTGGGCAGTCTCTTGCAACGTGGAATCAAAGACTTCGTCCATTTCGTGGCGCAGCAGGGTCGCGGTGAGGGTTGCAGCGCCTGCCCATAGCAGGGTGACGCACAGGCCGATGACCAGTGCGAGACGGGCCTGAAGTGATCTCGGCATCCTCATGCCGACCCAAGCCGATAGCCAAGGCCGCGTTCGGTTTCGATCACCCAATGGCCCAGTTTCTTGCGCAAGCGGCTGACATGCACCTCGATCGTGTTGCTGTCAATTTCGGTGTCGAAGGAATATAGCCGCTCCTCCAGTTGCGCCTTGGACAAAAGCTGCTGTGGGCGCTGGAGAAATGCTTCGAACAATACCCATTCCTTGGCCGTCAGCGGAACCGCGCGGCCATTGGCGCGCACGCTGCGTGCGGCAAGATCGACCTCCAGAGTCCCGAGCGTGACAATCGGGTTGGGGTTTCCGGCATAGCGCCGCGCCACGGACCCGATCCGCGCCGAGAGTTCGGCAAGATCGAACGGCTTCACCAGATAGTCATCCGCCCCGGCATTCAGTCCGTCGATCCGGTCAGAAATCTGATCAAGCGCGGTCAGGATGATCACCGGTGTAACGTTGCCCTGCAGCCTCAGACTTCGCAGGAAGGGAATCCCCCGTCCGTCTGGCAGCATGAGGTCCAGCAGCACAAGGTCATAACTCGCGACGGCAAGGTGATCGCGCGCGTTTTCCAGCCGCATGACCCAGTCGACCGAGTGGCCATCCGCCGCGATCTGGTCGCGCACGGCGGCCCCCAAGACCATGTCATCTTCGATCAGCAGGATGCGCATTCAGTGTCGTCCGATCTTTTGCGGTCATGCTGTGTGACCGGGCCACCTGACATCAAGCTGAAGTATGCCATCCGCAGGCTTCAGGCCGCCGTCAGCTTCGGGGCGCAAGTCGCATTGATTGATGCTGCACGGAGTATGACGAATGCGGACGTCGCTGACCATTCTGATTGTTATGACAGCCCTCGGGGTCGCCAGTGCTGCCCAGGCCGACGAGGCCTGCACTGTGGCTATGGCGGACTGGCAGCCACGCGCGGCGGTGCAGCAGATGGCAGAGGCGCAGGGATGGACAGTCCGGCGCATCAAAATCGACGATGGTTGTTACGAAATCAAGGCTTCCGA
Organism: Cypionkella sp.; assembly: GCF_030652235.1. Taxonomy (GTDB): domain Bacteria; phylum Pseudomonadota; class Alphaproteobacteria; order Rhodobacterales; family Rhodobacteraceae; genus Cypionkella. Next base: position 18,538 of record NZ_JAUSBA010000065.1, on the reverse strand, counting down.
CGCGCAAGGCCGCGCGATTGAGGTCAAGGTCGATCCTTCCACGCTGGCGATCTTGGAACTCGAATTCGAAGACTGACGCCAAGTGAATTGGACAGCTAGTCCAGCCCGCGTTTTCTGACGGCAACCTGACGCGAAAATCGCCCGTCCGTCAGAAAGCGATCAGTTGAGGGTGCGAAACATCCAGACATCAACGCAACATCAGGAGCCATCATGAAGACCACCATTGCCCTACTGGCCGCTACCACCGCGCTTGGCGCGATCATGGCGATCCCGGCCATCGCTGCGATCCGCACCGCTGAATCAAGTGAATCGGGCAGCCCGCGTAGCGCTTTTTTAACATCCGCCGACACCATGCAGGATGGAATGGTCCTGCTTGCTAGCGGCGATGACGAGGATGACGACGAAGGGGACGGTTGCGATGATGACGAGGGCGACAGTGCAGGCGCCTGCGCCGCAGAGTCGAACCCCGCCCCGGCGGGCACAGTTGCGCCGCCCGCAAATGGCTTGTTCGGCAACGGGGCTGCGCCCCAGGTTCAAGTGAATTGACGCACTGCAGCCCGCTGCTTGCACCGACCCTCAACTGGAGATCAAAGATGAAAACCCTGTTTGCCGCCCTAGCCCTGACCACCGCCCTGATTGCGCCCGGCATGGCGCTGGCACGCCCCGTGACCGTGACGACGACGCTCAACGCCTATGGCGGCAATGGCGCGTATCTCGCGTTTTATGTGACCGACGCGCAGGGTGCCTATAAGGGCAGCCTGTGGATGGCGGGCGGCAAGTCGAAATACTACGAGCATCTCAGCGACTGGTATCGCGCCACCGGCGGAAATACCGCCGAAATCAACGGCATCACCGGCGCGAGTGTTGGCGCGGGGCGCGCGTTGTCGATCACGCTGGATCTGGCCGATGCGCTGTTTGATGCGGGCTACGTCCTGCACGTCGATGCCGCCGTCGAGGACATGCGCAACAGCCCGTCCGAGATTGCCGTGCCGCTCACCACCGCCGGTGCCGGGCAGACCCATCCGGGCAAACGCTACATCGCCTCGCTTGCCTACGATATGTGAAGGGGCAATCTGTGATTATCCGCTCGCTGCACCGCTGGCCCGGCCTGATTGCCGCTCTGTTGCTTGTCCTGCTTGGCCTGTCGGGAGCCGCCCTGTCGGTCTTTCCGGCGATCGAGGCCGTTGGCGCGCCGATTCAGTCAGAGCCTGCGCTGAGCGTGGCAGACCTCGCCTCGCGGATTAAGGCGGTCTATCCGGGGGTCGAACAAATTCACCGCGCGCCCTCGGGGCGGATCACCGCGTTCTGGTTTGACGCGGGCACGCCGGGCGGGGCGGTGATTGACCCGACAACGGGCAAAGGCGTGGGAAGTGCAGATGTCCCGCCGCTGCAACGGTGGCTGACAACCCTGCACCGCTCGCTGTTTCTGGACGACACCGGGCGGATGGTGGCGGCGGTCGGGGCGGCGGCCATGCTGTTGCTCGCACTGACTGGCGCTGCATTGGTTTTGCGGCGGACGGGTGGCTGGCGACATGTGCTGTCGCCGCTGAAAGGGCCGCTGGCCGGACGCGTGCATGTCGAGATTGCGCGCTTTGCCGTGCTGGGGCTTGCCCTGTCGTCGTGCACGGCGTTGTGGATGACCGCCTCGACCTTCGGCTTGCTGCCCGAGGGCGCGGGCCCGCCGCCCCTTCCAGAAGTCAGTGGGCTGGGTGGTTTCGATCTGGCACAGATGCAGGCTCTTCAGAATACGCCAGTCACCGCGTTGCGCGACCTGACTTTCCCCTATCCAAACGACCTGACCGATGCCTTCACGCTAAAGACTGATTCAGGTCAAGGCTTTGTCGATCAGGGCACGGGTAAGCTTGTGGCATGGAGCAACCTATCGGCATGGGACCGGATGACGGAAACGATCTACATGCTGCACACGGGTCGGGGGGCGGCGGTTCTTGGCCTGATCCTTGGGCTGATGGCGCTTGGCGTGCCAGTCATGGCGGGCACGGGCACGCTGATGTGGGTCGCGGGTCCACGGTCACGGCCACGGTTGCGAAATAATGCCAGCGCGGCTCAGGCTGATACGATCCTGCTGGTCGGCAGTGAGGGTGGCAGCACCTGGGGCTTTGCGGCAACGTTGCACGCCGCGCTGACAGCGGCGGGTGGACGCGTGCATACTGCACCGATGTCGGCCTTCTCTCCCGATCATTACCATCGCGCTGCCCGTATCGTGGTGTTTGCCGCAACTTATGGAAACGGCATCGCCCCGGCCTCGGCCAAAGGTTTTCTGGACCGGCTGGCCACTCTGCCCGCGTTGCCCATCCCGCTCACTGTTCTGGGCTTTGGCGACCGCAGCTTTCCTGCCTATTGCGGCTATGCACAAGACGTCGCTGCGGCTGCCGAGGCGCGCGGCTGGCCTCCCCTTTTGCCCTTCGACAGCGTGGATCGTCAGTCGCCGCAGGATTTTGCGCGCTGGGGCCGGGCCTTTGGCGCGATGATCGCGGTTGCGCTGGAACTGAACCACGAGCCTGTCACGCCCCGGACCGAGGCGCTGACGCTGATCTCGCGTCGTGACTATGGGGTAGAGGTACAGGCCCCGACAGCGATCCTGCGGTTTGCATTGCCAGTCGCACCGCTCTGGCGTCGCGTAACCGGGCTTGGCGCCCTGCAGTTTGCGGCGGGCGATCTGCTGGGGATCGTGCCCAAAGGTTCACAGGTGCCGCGCTTTTATTCGCTGGCCTCGGCGACGGGCGACGGGTTTGTCGAGATTTGCGTGCGCAAGCAACCGGATGGATTGTCCTCGGGGCAGCTTTTTGCCCTAGTGCCCGGTGAGACTATAGGGGCTTTTGTCCGTCGTAATCCAAGCTTCCGGCCGGCACGCGGTCGGGCTCCGGTGATCCTGATCGGGGCCGGAACCGGCATTGGCCCTCTGGCGGGTTTCCTGCGGGCGAACCGCAGGCATCGGCCGATGCATCTATGGTTCGGCGCGCGGCATCCCGACAGTGACATGCTTTATGGCGACGATCTGGCGGCCTGGGCTGCGGATGGTCGTCTGGAAACACTAACGACTGCCTACTCGCGCACCGCCACACATTGCCATGTGCAGGATGCCCTGCGCCGCGATGGTGCGCGCGTGGCCCAACTTGTCGCCAGTGGCGCCCAAATTCTCGTCTGCGGCGGTCGAGGCATGGCGGCGGGTGTGTCCGAGGCACTGGCCGATATCCTTGCCCCGCTGGGTCTGACGCCTGCGCGGCTGAAAGCAGAGGGACGCTATGCCGAAGACGTTTACTGATCTTGCGCGCCATGCGCTGCACGGTCCGACCATGGGCACGCGCTGGTCCGCCCTGTTCCACATGCCGCCGCAGTTTGATGAAAAACCCGTCGCGGCCGCCATGGCAGCGGCGATGGCCGAAGTTGATGGGCAGATGTCCACTTGGAAACCGGAAAGCGATCTGATGCGCCTGAATGCTGCGGCAACCGAGGCTTGGGTCGATGTGCCCGCGCGATTGCTGGTGGTGCTGGACGCGGCACTGAAGGTCGGGCGCGCCTCTGGCGGGGCGTTTGACATCGGGGTTGGCGATGCAGTCCGTGCTTGGGGCTTTGGTCCGGCCGCAGCGAATGAAGCTGCCATTCGCGCCGCGCTGAGCCGCACGAGACCCCCGGCACATCAGGTGTTGGAGCTTGACTTGGGCTTGGGACGCGTGCGCAAACATGCACCTCTGAAACTGGACCTGTCCGGCATCGCTAAAGGCTACGGTGTGGATCGGCTGGCAGAGGTTGCACTCGGGTTCGGCATCCCGTCCGCGCTGACCGCCATCGACGGCGAGTTGCGCGCAACCGGTCTGCAACCGGACGGCACGGCTTGGACCGTCGCGGTTGAGCGCCCGGACCATGCGGCACGTGCACCGCACGCAATCATGGAACTACACGACGCGGCAATTGCCACTTCCGGTGACTACCGGCACTGGGTGACGATCGGCGATCGGCGGTTGGCGCACACCATGGACCCGGCGCGGGGCGGGCCTTTGGCCGTTTCCCCCGCCTCGGTCACGGTGGTGGCCGCGAGTTGCATGATGGCTGATGCTTGGGCCACGGCGATGATGGTGAGTGGCAGCGTGGAGGGCGCGGATTTGGCGCGGAAACACGATCTGGATGCCCTTTTCATTGAGCGGGATGGCAATGACCTTCGCGAAACAAGGGTGGGGCGGCTGTTTGAGCCACGCACAAAGCCTAGCCGCTTGGTTTCGCCAGAGAGGTGCGCGAATTGAACCCGTTGCTGCATGATCGCTTGAACATGGCCCTGCTGGTAGTGGCCGTGCTTTGTCTGCTAGCCGGTCTTGCGCTGACGCTGACCGAGCGAGCCGACCTTGCCATGATCGTTTGGGCGGCAGGCGTCGTTCCAGTCCTTGCCGCCCTTGTCGTCGAGATCCTTCGCAGCCTTTGGAAGGGCGAAGTCGGGCTCGACATCGTGGCCGCGCTGTCGATGTCGGCGGCGCTGCTGTTCGGCGAGACGCTGGCCGCGGCTGTAGTCGCGCTGATGTATTCGGGCGGCACATTCCTTGAAAGCTTTGCCGAGGGCCGCGCCCGACGCGAAATGAGCGACCTGTTGTCGCGCGTGCCGCGGACGGCCACACGCCACCAAGACGGCGGGCTTGAAGAGGTCCCTCTGCAAGAGATCAATCCAGACGACCTTCTGCTGATCCGGCAAGGCGATGTCGCACCCGTGGATGGCACAGTTCAAGGCGATCGGGCGATGCTGGACCAGTCGGCGCTGACGGGCGAGTCGATGCCAGTCCGGCTGGACCGGGGGCAAGAAGTCATGAGCGGGTCAACCAACGCGGGCGAGGCTTTCGATCTGCGGGTCACAAGGGCTGCGGCAGACAGCACCTATGCTGGCATCGTCCGGCTGGTCGAGGCGGCGCAAGCCTCCAAGGCGCCGATGGCGCGGCTGGCAGACCGTTATTCCCTAGTATTCCTCGCTGTCACTGTCGCGCTTGCGACGGCTGCATGGTGGTTCACCGGCGATCCAATCCGCGCGGTGGCTGTTCTGGTGGTTGCAACGCCGTGCCCGCTTATCCTTGCGGTGCCGGTCGCACTGGTGGCCGGTTTGTCGCGGGCCGCGCATTTCGGAGTGTTGATCAAGGGGTCGAAACCGCTTGAGGCGCTGGCGCAGATCAAAACGCTAATCCTCGACAAGACCGGCACGTTGACCGACGGGCGGCCACAGATTGTGTCCATCGAGACGCATGGCGTCCTTTCCAAGGACGAGATCCTGTATTTCGCCGCGGCCCTTGATCAGGCATCGAAACATCCGATCGCGCAGGCCATCGTCGCGGCGGCCCGTGCCGATGGTGCGGCTCTGCCGATCCCTGAAAACGTGGTCGAAACACCGGGCGAGGGCGTGGCCGGGATCATCATCGGCCGCCATGTTGTTGTCGGCGGTGCAGCTTTCGTCGCAGCAACGGCTGGAACCGCGCACTTTGACAAAGCCATCGTTGCTGCAGGTTCGGTCGTGGTGTCGCTTGCGGTGGACGGTACGCTGATGGGCCATATCATCATGGCCGATGCATTGCGGTCGGGGACGGCGGATTTTCTTGCCGGTCTGCGGCATCTTGGTATAACCCGCATCATTCTGGCCACTGGCGACCGCCGCGCCGTGGCCGATGCGGTCACCGAGGGACTGGGGCTTGATGACGTTCGCGCTGAGATGACACCCGACCAGAAAGTCCAGCTGGTTCTGACCGAGCGCAAGACTGGCCCGGTGATGATGGTCGGCGACGGTGTGAACGATGCCCCCGCCCTTGCCGCCGCTGACATTGGCGTTGCTATGGGCGCGAGGGGTGCGGCGGCGTCCGCCGAGGCGGCGGATGTTGTTTTGCTGGTCGATCACCTAAACCGGCTGTTGCCGGGGATCGAGGTGGCCCAAAAGTCGCGCCGGATCGCACTACAGAGCGTCGCCGCAGGCATCGGCCTGTCGATCCTTGGCATGATTGCCGCCGCTTTGGGGTATTTGACCCCCGTGCAGGGCGCGCTTGTGCAAGAAGTAATTGATGTAGCGGTCATCCTGAACGCGCTCAGGGCGCTCAGGATCGTGCCGGACCACGTTGGTCAGCGCGCGACTGGCCTTGAAGCCCAGACAGCCGCGCTATAATCCCGAAGGACACTGAAATGAGCAGATTGACACACGCAGAAATTCACATGGTTCATCGCATCGGCTGGCTGCGCGCCGCCGTGCTGGGGGCGAATGATGGTCTTGTCTCGACCGCCAGTCTGGTTGTCGGCGTGGCCGCCGCAGGGTCCGGGCGGCCCGAAATCCTGATCGCCGGGCTGGCCGGGCTGGTGGCGGGTGCCATGTCGATGGCGGCGGGTGAGTATGTCTCGGTCAGCTCGCAGACCGATGCAGAACAGGCCGATCTTGCGCGCGAGACCAAGGAACTGAAAGACACCCCCGCGGCGGAGCTTGAAGAACTGACCCGCATCTATGTCGGGCGCGGGCTGGATGATGGATTGGCCCGACAGGTCGCAGTCCAGCTTACCCAGAAAGACGCGCTCGGGGCACATGCGCGGGACGAACTTGGCATCTCGGAGACGGTCACCGCCCGACCGATCCAGGCAGCGGTGGTCTCGGCGATGACCTTTGCGGCCGGTGCCGTCCTCCCGCTGATTGTGGCGTCGGTGGCACCCGCAGCGCAGATATCTGTGATTGTCGCGGGCACGACCCTTGTCGGATTGATGGCGCTTGGCGGCCTCGGGGCCTCGGCCGGAGGGGCGGGCATCGTGAAGGGTGCCGTTCGCGTAACGGTCTGGGGCGCGCTTGCCTTGGCCGCGACAGCCTTGGTCGGCATGGTCTTTGGCGTCGCGGCATGAATGCTGCTCAGCCCCTCGTCCCGCGAAATCCGGCCCCAACACACCATCGACTGATGTCGATCAATGCGATCCATCCCACTTCATGCAACGCCGCAACCTGATGCAAAGGAACCTGACATGACCATGACAAGAGACCAAATCGATGGCGTCCGAGGCTATACGATCTATCAGATCGGCCTTCACTGGTTGATCGCGGCGCTTGTCTTCATGCAACTCATTTTCGGTGAAAGCATGACCGAGGCCATCGACGCCGTCGAGGAAGCTAAGCCGGTTTCCGCGCTGACCGGCAACCTCGCAGGGATGCATTACTACTTCGGCATCGCCATTCTTGCGCTGGTCGCGGTACGGCTGGCCCTGCGGCTGAAGAACGGCGCTCCGCCACCCCCGACAGAAATAAGTCGAGCCATCGAACTGGCAGGCAGTGTTTCCCACTGGCTGTTTTACGCATTGCTTGTCGTGGTGCCTGTCACGGGTTTGCTCGGGTACTATTATGGCGATCCCTATGGTGAGTGGCACTCCTATGCCAAGCCCGTGTTCATCGGCCTGATCGCGCTGCATATCGCGGCTTCGCTGTATCACCAGTTCTGGCGCAAAGACGGCCTGCTGATGCGCATGCTGAAGCCAAAGTAAGGCGACCCGAACATAGGGTCGGTATCTGCGCAGTCTGCCGTTCGACCTCTCCGGTCAGTTCCACAGTAGTGCTGAAAACGTGCCGACCCAAGCCGCCAACGCAACAAGGACCAGACCAGGCACAACCCGAAGTGCAAATGCCCATCCGCCACTGATCGCGGCCATGATGATCTTGGTCAGCGTGTTCGAGGTCAGGCCCGCGAGTATCGGCACGACGGCATCCTGTGGCGTGACTTTTCCCGAAGCGACAAGCGTCGCCACCGATATAGCCGCCGCGTGGGTGTCGACCAGTCCTGCAACTACGGCCGCGAGCAGCACGCCCGCGCCGCCGAACCGCTCTTGCAGACCCGCCGAGATGACAAGGATCAGCGCAAGGATCGAACCGAAGGCAAGCGCCGCCTTCAGGCTAAAGACGCCGCCGGTTTGCGCCGCATCATTTCCCGCATTGCGCGCGGCCAAAAGCGTAAAGGCCGCCCCATAGGCCGCAGCAGTGCCCCCCGCCAAAAGCAAGGGCCCCGACATTCTGAACAGGGTGGGCATGCTGGTGGCCGCAACGACCAGTGCCAACTGGACAATCGTGGCGAGGGTCGACAACACTGCACCCGCGACACAAGCAGCCAAAAGGTCTTTGAATTTCTTGGCCCGCGATCCCATCGCACCGATCGTAGCTGTGCTGGAGATGAAGCCCGAAATGGCCCCTGCGAGCGGCAATCCAAACCGGGCACCGAACAATCGGACCGCGACATAGCCCGCTGCGCTGATGGCCATGACCAGCACGATCACAATCCAGATCGAGTGTGGATTGAGTGCCAGATAAGGACCCATCTGGCGGTTCGGCACCAAAGGCAAAACGACAAGTGTCGCTGCGGCAAAGATCAGCGCGTCATCCAGTTCGTCTTTCGAGATTACGCTGATGACAAGGTTGTGCAGCCAGGCCTTCGTGTACAAAAGCACAGTCACCGTTACTGCAATTGCTGCGGCCGTCTGTGGCGCTTGCATGCATAGGCCCCCCAGCAGGGCCGTCAGGACGAGAACGATCTCTGTGGTCAATCCCGGGTCCTGATCCTGGGCGCGCCAATAAGCAACCGCAGCCATCGCAGCAACGCACGCAGTCAGGACGGCAAGCAACACAACCCCACCCAGGCTGAATGCAACGGCACCCGCAATCGAGGTGATCGTAAACGTTCGAATGCCTGCAGGAGACCGCGCCGGGCCTTCGCCCTTGCGCCGCTCCCTCTCCGCGCCGATCAGTGCGCCAACGGCGACTGCGCTGACGAGATTCAGCATGGACGGGTTCAGGATCAGCGCATTTTCCATGAAACTCGACGTGGCCTTTGTCCAAGATCAATTATCTACACCTCGCAAGATGTATTTGTATTGATGTGGATCATCTACACTTCGCCACCGTGATCGGGCCAGTTCTAAGGGCGAAGACCGCGTGTGAAGAACGGAAACCTGCATCAACTCAAGCCCTTCGTTTTGGAGCGAAACTCGACTCAAAACTATACAGGAAGACAAGAGTGAACGGCATGCCGCTCAAGACGATGAGCATGATCGCCGTCATGGCCAGGTTGAACGGCGTGATTGTCCATGTCATCATGATTTCACGGGTTCTCTATGGGCTGGCGGCCCAAGGAAATCTTGCCAAGGACCTCGCGCAACTGAACACCAGAACCGGCACGCCGCTGCTCGCGACAGCGCTCGGCATCGTCGCCATTCTGGTGCTGGCCCTTGCGGTACCATTGTCTGGGCTGGCTGACCTGACCGCCCGTTTTACCCTCGTGGTTTTTGCGATCATCAATACCACCCTGATCCGCATCAAGTCTCGCGAGGAATTAGCGCCGCTGCATCTTCCAGAGAGCTGTTGCAACCTTAGGGAGAGATTGGAATCGGTAATGGATCTCTGGGAAGCCCGCATTCACAATAGACTGTGGGAAATTGACCGCCTTGGCAAAGCACTGTTTCGCACCGAGAGTATCCTCATAGGCCTGAAACCGCAGAAGGCATTGACCGAAGAGATGCTCATCGTCATTTCTTGTCGACCGCGCATCGGGGTCGGGCAGTTTCCTCGCGCTATCTCCGGCATCCATCATGTTGATCATCCTTATCACCCACAAGAGGCCAGAAACCGATCACGTGATTGAGCTCAAAAAATGAACCCCATTCGGAAGGCAAGAAACCTATGCGGCTGATCCAATTTAGAAAGACACTCAATGCATGATTACGTTCAAAAAGCTATGCAGACCTGTGCCCCGGGGGATCAGTTCCTGCACTGTGTGCTGGGCCTGACCAGTGAGATGGCTGAAGTACACTACGCCACCACCGAAGCGGGCCAGCGCGAAGAGCTGGGCGACCTGATGTGGTACGTCGCCATCGGCGCGGATTATGTGGGGTTCACCCTTCACGAACTGATCGACGCCACCACCGAGGATCCCCGCAATGGTCTGTTCATGATCGGCCAGCTGGCCAACCTTATGAAGCGTCAGATCTTCTACGGCAAAGCCCCAGACTTGCGGGAGGTGGCGGAGCTGCTGAGCGCAATCGCCCGGGGGATCCGAGAGGACTGTGTTGAGATCGGTCACGCCTTCGATGAAATCCTCGCTGAAAACATTGCCAAGTTGACGAGGCGTTATCCTGAAAAATTCACTCAGGATCTTGCCGTTAACCGTTGATTTCGATGCAGTTGTCGCCACACCGCTCAAACAGCGGTGCGGCATGATGCCCGACGTCGTGCCACACTGCGTGCTGCTCACGACCAAGCGCAATCAGCATGGCGAGCAATCCACCACGGTGGTGGTCGGAATCCAGCGCGTGCTGCGCCGCAGGCGCTGGCGTAGTGTCGAGGTTCTGGCCTGCCCGGTCACTTGGCGACCGCATCCTGAGCAGATCGCATCCGCCCGGCGCGGCTATGACGATTGGTGGCAGGCGCTGGACTGGGTCCGGGATGGGTTGATCGCGGGCGGAATCCTGGGGGAGATGGACCTGACGTAAAGTTGGCGATGCCGAAGGTCCGACCGTGGCGCTGAGTGGACTTTGCGTCTACCCCGGAAGTCACATCTTGCCAAATGGCATATTATCTCTATATTGATGTCATAGAGGAAACGCCATGCAATTTGCCACGATCCAGCCCACCGTCTGTCGGCCCGACCTTCCCGCCATCACGGACGAGGAGGCCGCAGCCCTTGCACGAACCACGGTCAACCTATTCCGCTCTTGGCAGCTCAGCGACATCGAAGCCCGGAGCCTGCTGGGCGACATGGCGCAGCGGACATGGGCGCGCTGGAAAGAAGGCGGGATCGGCCGGATCGACCGTGATCTGCGCGCTCGGATGGCCATTCTCATGGGGATCCACAAAGCCTTGCGCTACCTCTTCACCGAACCGGCGCGCGGCTATGCGTGGATCAGAAAGCCGAATGCTGCTTTTGCCGATCAAAGCGCGCTCAGCGTGATGATGCGGGGCGAGATCACCGATCTGATCGACCTGCGCTCTTATCTGGACGCAGAGCGCAGCGCATGACAATAGTGCCAGTGCGCCGGGTGATCTGGCCGCGCAGCGTCCGGATCATCCGCTCGATTTATCCACCAATCGACCTTTTCGAAGACATTGCTGACCCGGCGGATTGGGAGGCGCTGGCCTCGGCCGAGGCCAAGTTCAATCCGCGCACGCGCGACAGCATCGGCGATCTGGCCAAAGTGCCGGTGGCGCGGCGCGTCACGGGGAACGGCGCCAGTTGGGTCATGGCGCCCTTTGTGCACTGCTCGCCGTTGCGGCCAGGGCGGTTTACCGATGGGACATTCGGGCTGTATTACGCAGGCGATAGCGCCGAGGTGGCGATCGCCGAAACCATCCATCACCACACCAGGACCATGATGGCCACCGCAGAAGAGCCGGGCTGGACCTCGCAGTTCCGCGAGTTGATCGGCTCGGTCGACGCAGATTTCGATGACGTGACCGGCCGGGATGATCTCCTGCACCCCGACGACTATGCCGCCTCGCAGGTCTTTGGCACCGAACGGCGCGCAGCTGGTGGAAACGGCATCTTCTGGCCCAGCGTCCGCTTTACTGGCGGCAATTGCATCGCGGCGTTTTGGCCCGATGTAGTGCCGATCCCGAGCCAAGGGGCGCATTTCACGTACCACTGGAACGGAAGCGCCGTCGATTATGTGAAGAAACTGGATACCGGCGAGATCATGCAAGTGACCTGAGCGGCACATAGCGCAGGCGGGCGCGCGGAAGGGAAGCGGTGTCGGGGGTGACGCGGCGGGAAAGGACCGCATCGTCTTGGCGGACAAAGGCATGGGGGCCGTCGGTCAGGACGGTCAGGGTCGAGCGCGCGCGTGTCATGGCGACATAGAACAGGCGGCGCGGGGCGTCGACATCCTCACCGCGCGACGGGCGATCCCAGCCGCCGTTCAGGATGGCGACGTGGTCGAACTCCTGCCCCTTGGCGCGGTGGGCGGTCACTAGCAGCAGTCCCCGCTGTTCGCCCCGCACATCCCGTGCCCATTCGCCGAACCATTGGACGATGTCGGGGACCGTGGCGGCCTTTTCGACCAATTCGCGTGCAAAGGTGCCAATGCCCTCGCCTATCAGGTCGGTCCAGCGCGACTGTGGCTGGGCGTTCAGGATGGCGACCAGATCGGGGATGGTTAACAGTCTGGTCCGATCCGCCAGAAGGGCGCGGACAAAGCCCTGCATCTCGCGCATTCGCCAGAGATTGAGCGGCTTCTCATTCGCCATGTCGATAGCGATACCCAAGCTTTCGGCATAGGCGCGCACGGGTTCCAGCCGCCGCCAGTCGCGGGCGATTACGGCGCAGCGACGCAAGGACCAATCCGGGTCTAGCCTAGACAAACGCACCAATTCGTCCAGTGCAGCCACCGCCTGCGCAGCATGGCCCCCCGCATCCAGAAGGCTGACCCGCCCTTGCGCCACCGGGTCCAGCGCAGCCCAGTCGCCACCCGGCGCAACCTTAGCGCGGGCGCGGTTCACCGTGATGTCGTGGCCCGCCTTCATGCGCTGGGCCGCTGGAGCAATCACGGCGTTTGCCGCCGCGATGATATGGGCGGTGGAGCGGTAGTTTTCCGTCAGCCAGACAGGTTTGGCGGTATAATCCGCTTCGAACTGGCGGATGAAGTCGATACTGGCCCCGGCAAAGGCATAGATGTTCTGGTCATCATCGCCCACGGCAAACAGGCTGATGCGCAGATCATCCTCCAGCGAACGGCCTGCCACCGCGCCGATCAGGGCGTATTCCTCCGGGCCGATGTCCTGATATTCATCCACCAACAGCCAGCGAAAGCCCTGGATCAGCGTTTCGCGCAGCGCTTCGGCCTCGGGTTTTGACAACCCGTCACCGCGCAACAGAGCTACCGCCTGCATCACGATGCCGTCGAAATCGCGCGGCCCGTCGGCGTCACCTGCAAAGCTCGTCCCCATCAGCCGCATCGCCAGCGCATGGCAGGTGGAGACCGTCACCCCCGCCGCGTCATCCCCGATCAGGCGGCGCAGGCGTTCGCGGATCTCGGCGGCGGCGTGGCGGTTGTAGGTCAGCACCAGAATGCCGCGCGGGTCTTCGCGTTTCACACGGATTAGGTAAGCGATGCGATGTACCAGCACCCGCGTCTTGCCCGACCCCGGCCCGGCCAGCACCAGAACGTTGGTCTGTTCGCGGTCATCGCGGACAATCTCGGCCTGCACCGGATTGTCCAGCGCATCGACAATCGTGCGCCATGAAGTACCGGTGGTCTGCCGCCGGATTTCCGTGCCGCGCCCCGGCAGCCAGCGGCGCAGAAAGGCGTCGCGGTCCAGCACGAAGTAATCTTCAGACAGGCGCTGGGCCTGATCCATCGCCTCCATCCCCTTTTCAGCATAGGCGGCCATCACATGGGTCTGGATCGTCGTCTCGCCGTAGTGCTCTTCCAGCGGGGCGAAGTGCTGCACGGTAAAGGGGCCGCCCTTGGGGTTCAGATGCACCGTGATTGCCGGGCGGAAGACCGTCAGGCCCCGGCCCAGAGTGGCAACCTGCTGTTCGTGCAGCCACAAAAGCGCGCGGTCCATCAGGCGGGTCATATCCTTGACCTCGGCCCGCAGAAGGGCGTCACCGTTCAGCGCATCCAGCATCGCGCCAAGGGTGGTTTCGACCTGAATGTCCTTGCCACGCGTGCCCTTGGCAACCTTACCCGTCAAATGGGCCAGAAGCGCCTGCGCCCCCTGCCGCCGCAGCTCCGCGGTGCGGGCGACAACGGGCCAAGACCGCTCCAGCCGCACAAAGATCGTGTTCCGGCTGATCTTCCGCAGAGTCAGGTTGCCGCGCCCACCATCCTGATCGCGCCCGTCCTGCGCCATGCCGCGCAGGATGGTTTCCACCAGATCGGGCCGCACCTGAGGATGGCCCTTGTCGCGCAACGCCTGACAGGTTTCGGTCAAGTTCAAGGGGTGCGCCTCGGCGCCTTCGGCGTCTGGCACCGCCTCTTGCATCATTGCGATCAGGTCGGCTTCCATCCTTGCCGCATGGTCCAGCCGGCGGACCGAGGCATCCTCGACCCCCAGATGAACATAAACAATGATGGCCGTGTCGTTGCTGGCGATCCCCAGCACCTGAAGATCGGCAAAGGCCCGGTGCAACTCGCGCCCAGACAATCCGCAGGCGCCGGTCAAGTCATCCGTCGAAACCCCGGCATCGATAGGCGCGTTCATCACATGGTGCACAAGGTCCATCAGTTGGGTGCGCCTGACCCCAGTGATCTGTGCCCGTTCGAGGATGGCCGCCGCCTCATCAACCGAACGGATGCGCAGCGACGAGGGGAATACCTGCACCCGGTTTTCCTCGCGACTGAGAAGCGTGGCCTCCTCCAGCCAGGCGACGGCGGTCTTCACGCGGGTGTCTTCGGTGGTCTTGTCGCGCTCGAACTCCTGATCCTTTTCTTCGCGCACGATCTCGCCGGGGGTGGCGACCACCTCGCCAGATTTGTGCTTTTCCATGCGCCGCAGCGCTTTCAGGATCGCACCGATCTCATGCTTTGCCAGACGAGACCGGGCCGAGAGCGAGAATTGCCGCTCCACATCCTCGGGGCTGAACAGCAGCACACAACTGGCGGGCGCGCGGTCGCGCCCGGCACGGCCTGCCTCTTGCAGGTAATTCTCCAACGACCCCGGAATATCGCCATGCACAACCAAACGGATATCGGGCTTGTCGATGCCCATGCCAAAGGCATTGGTCGCGGCGATCACCCGCAACTGACCGGTGCGAAACGCCTCTTGCACATCGCGCTTGCGATCAGGGGGCAGACCCGCGTGGAAGAAATCAGCCGCCAGCCCCTGCCCCTTCAGGAACTCGGCCACCTTTTCCGTCGTGCTGCGTGTGGCGCAATAGACCACTGCGCCTGAGGCCCCTTCGGGCGGCAGGTTCGCTTCGATTGCAGACAGGATATCGGTCAGCTTGGTCGCCTTCTGTGTGGGCAGCACGGCGAAAGATAGGTTGGTGCGTACGGCACCACCATCCAGCAGCATGAGGTCCACTCCCAGGCGGGTCTGGAAGTGGTCGCGGATGTCGCGCACCACCTCGGGCTTGGCTGTGGCGGTCAGGCACAGGACAGGCGCTGGGCTGTCACCGGAGAACTCCTTTATGAAGCGGCTGACGTAGCGGTAATCGGGCCGGAAATCATGGCCCCATTTGCTGACGCAATGCGCCTCGTCCAGTACCCAGAGCCCGACCTCACGCTGTTGCAGCACCGTGCGGATCGATGGCGAGCGCAATTGTTCTGGCGAGACCAGCAGCATCGCCCATCCGCACCTTTTCCAGCGAGTCATGTCGTTCCGGCAGCGACATCATGCCGTTGACAGTGACGGCGCTGGAGATTCCCGCCCGCGCCAGCCCCTGCACCTGATCGGCCATCAGCGCGACCAGCGGCGAGATCACCACAGTCAACGCCCCCGTCTTGTCGAACCGCGACAGCGCCGGGATCTGGTAGCAGACCGATTTGCCCGTGCCAGTCGGCAGAATGCCCAGCACGGATTTGCCCCCCATCGCCTCCGCCACGATCCGCTCCTGCAAGGGGCGGCCCATCTCATCGACGGGTTGCGTTCGGAAGGCTGGAAAGCCAAACCAGCGTTCCAGCGCTGCATTCGGGTTGTTATTCTCTGCGCACCAAGCACAACCGGGATCGCCGCAATTGGTGTCGCGCAGATGCCGCACGATCCGCCCCGCCTGCGGAAACTGCAGCCGCACCCAAGGCGGCATGACTGAATCCCCGCCAGCAACCGAAATCCACGACAGCGCATAGGCCATCGGCCAGCCATTGCGCGGATCGGACAGGCGGCCCAGCGTCTGCTCCAGACGATGGTTGCAGGCGCGGCCATCCAGCAGGCGACGGATGGCCGCGTGGGCTGCTGCCTCATCAGGCGAGGGGCCACGAAGGCATTGGAACAGCGCATCGAACCCCGCCGAGGCTTCGCCCCGCGCTGTCAGGTGGTGATAGGCAAGCGCCTCATCTGGCGCCTCTTGCGCCAGCCGAGTGAAAGCCGCGATCTGATCCGCCAGCACCTGCAGCGCCAGCCGCGCATCCTGTTCGGGGTCATTCACATGCCCGACCTGCAGCCGCCCGTCCTGATAATGCTTGACCAAATGGTGGTAAGGATTGCGCGGAAAGGCCAAGGGGTTCAGCCAGAGCGTATCAATCGGGGCCGCCCCCAACCCCGCCAGCCGCGCCCGGTTGGCAACCAGATGCGGCAGGTCATGGCGCAGGATGTTGTGGCCCACCAGATGCGCCGCCCCATCGCAGAACGCCTCCAGCCGATCCAGCGCGGGGTCTAGTGCAGTCCCTTTGTGAACCAATACCCGCTCTTCCCGGACTGCGGCAAAGGCGAACAGCCGCGCAGATTTCAGATCGACCTCCAGATCAATCGAGACGCAGTGCGTCAGAAGATGGGCAGGGTCAAAGGTCAAACGTCAGCCATCCGAATTCCAAAGGCCAGCAAAGGCTTCCAAGCCATTGATAACCTTGTCACCGGGATTCGATAGCCTTAGATTTCAGCCGCGAGTTGGTTTTCGGTGTTGATAGGCTCTTCCTGCCGCCCTACCGAAATGCGACCGCTTCGAAATGCAGACTGCTTTCTCAGGCTGTGTTTGCAAGCATGACCAACTATCCACGGCACAGGCTGGATCGCTAAACACTAGGCTAGGCTGGTTGGCCGATGTGATACACCCTGCTCCGAGCCTCTTCTTTTGCAGAAACCACGACCAACCCCAACTTCTTGCCCAGCGTGCCCGACATTGCACCACGAGCGTTATGCGACTGCCACCCCGTCGCGGCAATGATCTCCTGCAACGTCGCACCCTCAGCCCGCTGCAGCATAGCGATCAGCAGTGCCTGCTTTGTGCCGATTCGCAGCGTCGGGTGTTTCACCTCGGGCTGGGCGCAGGGACCGCCATGGCTCGCCACACTTGTCTTCACTACCAACGGCTGGATCCCGATGGCAAGCAACCCGGCGTCGGTGACCACCAGCGTGGTGCCATGGCCATCGCCCGTTTCGCGCCAGAGCGGTTCGCCGTGCCGCAGATTGGCGTCGACCTCTTGCAGCCAGCCGTGTTCGATCAACTTGGTGACGGCCATCTTCGCCGCCGCCCCGCCCCGGCCTTAGTGTCTGATCCGAAACTAGTTAAGTGAATTCAGTCCTTTGTGATTCTGTTCGGTTGTGACACTGAACGGAGATCACGATGGCCTGGACCGAACTCACCCGCCCGCACTATGTCCGCAGCGGGGGCAGATACGCAAGTGACATGACGCATAAGGAATGGGCGCTGATTGCGCCGTTCCTGCCCGCGCCCAAGCGCGTCGGCCGACCCCGGACGACAGAACTGCGTGACGTTTTTGATGCAATTCTCTACCTCGCGACGACGGGTTGCCAGTGGCGGATGCTGCCCAATGACTTTCCGCCGGTCTCGACGGTTCGGCGCTATTTCTATGATTGGCGCAGCAGCGGCCTCTTGCGTGAAATCAACCGCGATCTTGTTGCCATGGCGCGTCAGGGGGTGGAACGCGCAGCCTGCCCAACGGCGGGTGTGATTGACAGTCAAAGCGTGAAAACCACTGAAAGTGGAGGGGTTTGCGGCTATGACGCGGGGAAACGGACCAAGGGCCGCAAGCGCCATATCGTCACCGACACGGTTGGATTGTTGGTCGGGGTTGCCGTTCATGGGGCCGATGTTCAGGATCGAGATGGTGCCCCGGACGTGCTGAAATCCATCGCCGGGACATACCCGTTGCGGCACCATATATTCGCCGACGGCGGCTACGCGGGGCCAAAACTGCGCGGGGCATTGGAGAAGATCGGGCGCTGGACCATTCAGATCGTCAAACGCTCCGACGCAGTGCGGGGCTTTGAAGTCATTCCCCGAAGATGGGTGGTCGAGCGCACATTCGCATAGCTCGGACGCTGCCGTCGGATGGCGAAGGACTGGGAGAAAACCATCGTTAGCGCCGAAGCATGGCTGCTCATCGCCCACATCCGCCGCGTCACCCGCCTGCTGGCAAGGTCATGACATCACACAGATAGTTTCGAATCAGTCCCTTAGGCAGCGGCAAGGCAATGTTGTCGGGGCGCTGGGCTCCGGCGGTGAGTATGATGGTCTGGGTTTCTGTCAGCTTGGTCATGGCGGGATTCCTCTATTTGTCGTTCGTTGCAAGGAAGGCGGCGATGCGCGACAGGAGATCGCTGTGACCGTCGGCATCCGTGCCGATGACCACATCACCATCGTCGTTCGGCTCCAAATCGGCGATTTCGCGCAGCAGGGCGATGGCGTCATCGCAGGCGGCGAGGCGGTCGGCCTCCCAAGCGGCTGTGAGGGCATCCTGTTCGATCTGGTGGCGCTGGGCCGGATCAAGCGGCATGTTCGCCCTCCTTGAACGCGGCGTCGGTGATATGGCGCAGGAGGCTCGCGTAGTGGTTCAGAGTGCCGACATCGCCCCAGTTGATCTTGTCGGGGGGTGTCTAGAAGTGGTCGTCGCTCAAGGCCTTCAGGCGCTCCAGCATCGTGTCGATCTGGAA
>NZ_JAUSBA010000058.1 GCF_030652235.1 Cypionkella sp. | reverse complement strand
GGCATCCCGCCTTCAGCCTGACGCAGGATCGCGAGGATCTGCGCCTCAGTGTATCTGCTTGTCTTCATTCGGAATCTCCTCGTTCATATTGCCGAGAAAATTCTACTTATGCAGCCCCTTACTTTCAGGGGGGATTACCACGGCACTTGCTGCCGTGCGTGGCGTTCGCTCTATGCCTGCTGCCCACGTGGCGAAGTTGCATCGGGAAGAACTGTTGCAGCGCAGTGAGGCGGTCCAGACGCCACAAACCGCGCCGCCTAATCATCCGCGTCACCCAAATTCAACCATAGCGCGGTCCACTCTACAGGCCGATACGTCTCAAATAGCTGTGGGCGGAGGACAAAAGGCGTCGCGCAACGCTGCGATTACCGGTTTAACGTCGTCACGCAAGAGATTGTAGATCACGGTTTTTCCGTCTCGACGTGTCCCAACATAGCCTTCGGCCCGCAGTCGCATAAGTTGCTGAGAAACTGTTGGCTGTGACAGACCAAGCGCGTCGGAGAGGCTGCCTACCGAAAGCTCTTGATCCAGCAAAAGGCACAGAATTTGCAAGCGCCCCTCATGCGATAGGGTCTTCAGGAAGTTCACGGCCTTGGCCACGGCATTGGCACTGCCGCCAAAACCTTCTGCGTCAAGAACGGGTCTCGTCATGGAGGCTCCTGCAACTGTGGGCCTTGATGTTTATGCGCGGCTTACTCGAAGGCGCAACCCTTCTTGATTCCGAACGCGCGGAAAACCGAAGCTGCCGGGCAAAAGCCCGTGAGGGAGGACTGAATCAGGTTCGCCCCAATAAAAACGGTGAACCAGACGAAATGGGGGGAGACGAAGGCCGTCAAGACCACGCTAAGCAGGGTCATGCAGCCTGCGAACAACAGAACGGAACGATCGAGGGTCATTTCAGTTTCCTTAAGGTTGGGGGCCGGGGCGAAACGTCCCGGCGGCGGGCCTTAGCCCTTTTTGGTTTCTTTCAGTTTGTCGATGCCCAGCACCTTGAGTGCCAGGCTTTCGTAGAACGGCTCGGACTTGCCCTGCCGTAGCTTGCGCATGAAGTATTTCTCGAATCCCACCTTGGCGAGGTGAACCCATTTCCCACTGGACGACCAGTTCACGTTGCGCGGCGGGATTTGCGGTTGCGCCACAAAGGCGATGCCGCCGTCGCCGAAATCAGCCAGACAGATGGCGTTCCAGGTGCCGACCTGATCAGGCTCTGCGCCGCGCACCAGTTTACCGATGTTGTGGGCGGTGGCTGTAACCATGGATTCAATCATGAAGCCGGTCTTGGGCACGCCGCAGGCCACCGGAGTAGGCGCAAGCGGCGGGATGGCCACACAGACGCCCACGGCAAAGATATTCTTGAACCTTGGGTTCTGCTGGTGCTGATCGACAAGGGTAAAGCCGCGCGGATTGGACAGACCTTCAATCCCCGACACCGGTTTGATGCCGCGAAAGGCGGGCAGCATCATGGAATAGGCGAAGGGCAGAACCTTTTCGGGCTTGGCCACGCCATCTTCACCAACCTCCTCCACGGTCATCTTGCCGTCTTCGACCTTTTTGATCCGGGTCGAGGTCATCCATTTGATCGTCTTGGACCGCATCTCGGATTCCAGAAGGCCCTTGGTGTCGCCCACGCCATCAATGCCCAGGTGGCCGACATAGGGCTCGGGGGTCACGAAGATCATCGGCACCTTGTCGCGGATTTCCGCGCGGCGCAGAGCGGTTTCAAGGATGAACAGAAACTCATACGCCGGGCCGAAGCAGCTTGCCCCCTGTGCCGCCCCGATGATCACCGGGCCGGGGTTCTTCAGCAGGTGCTGGAAGGCCAGTTCGGCCTTTTCAGCATGGTCGATGTGGCAGACCGACTGGGTAAAGCCGTCCTGCGGGCCAAGGCCCGGAACCTCGTCAAAGGCCAGCTCAGGGCCGGTGGCAATCACAAGATAGTCGTAAGCCACCGATTGGCCGTCAACCAGTTCAATGCGGTTCTCCTGCGGGTGCAGACGTTCGGCGGCAACAGGGATAAAGTTGATCTTCCTCTTGGCCATTGTCGGGGCCAGATCGACGGTAATCTCCGCGCGCTTGCGCCAACCCACCGCAATCCACGGGTTCGAGGGGACGAAGTGATAGGTCGGGTCCTTGGTCACCACGGTGACCGTGTCTTCTTTGCGAAGCTGGTCCTTGAGTTCGTAGGCCATGATGGCCCCGCCAAGTCCCGCTCCAAGTACGACGACATGCGCCATTGCAAACTCCTCTGTTACGTATGAACCGCAGGGCCTCCCGCCCGGCGGGCAGAACGTCAGGTCTTGAACACGCGGTAGATCGCCGGGATGACCAGCACGGTCAGCAGGGTTGACGACAGCAGCCCGAACAGCAGCGAGATCGCCAGGCCCTGGAAGATCGGGTCGGACAGGATCACCACGGCCCCGATCATGGCGGCAATAGCCGTCAAGAGGATCGGCTTGAAGCGGACCGCCCCGGCCTCGACCAGAATGTCGATGGTGACCAGGCCGTTGCCGCTGTTGCGGATGAAGTCGACCAGCAGGATCGAGTTCCTGACGATGATCCCCGCCAGGGCGATGAAGCCGATCATCGAGGTGGCCGAGAAGGGCGCGCCAAACAGCCAGTGTCCCGCTACGATGCCAAGGAAAGTCAACGGGATTGGCGTCAGGATTACCAAGGGCAGCCGGAACGAGCCAAATTGGGCGACCACAAGGATGTAAATGCCCAGCAAGGCCACGCCGAAGGCCGCCCCCATGTCGCGGAAGGTGACGAAGGTGACTTCCCACTCGCCATCCCACAGAAGCGTGACGCGGCTTTCGTCCTGCGGCTGGCCGTGCAAGCTGATGGTGGGCTTGCCGTTCGGCCAGTCCTGTTTGCTGATTTGATCGGCCACGGCGAGCATGCCGTACAAAGGCGCTTCAAATTGCCCAGCCAGTTCCGCCGTCACCATCTCGGCGTAGCGGCCATTGTGGCGGAAGATCGGATAAGAAGCGGGCTCTTCCGCCACTGTCACGACATCGCCCAGTTCCACCACCGATTTGGCGCCGGGCAGCACATTGGCAGGGATCGGCGTGGTCATGAATCGCTGGTCCATCACGCGGTCAGACTTGGGCCGCGCGACCTGCAGCGGGATCGGGAGCCGCCCCTCGCCCCGGTTGGAATAGCCCACCGTCTGCCCGCCGTTCAGCAAGGCGATGGTGTCGAACACGTCTTGTTCCTGCACCCCGAAGAAGTCGAGGTTGTCGGTCGACACCGTCGCCCGCAACCGGCGCGCCGGGGTGCCGTAACTGTTATCAACATCGACGATGAAGGGGACCGCCTCAAACGCCATTTGAATCTTGGCGGCGGCAGCGCGGCGGGTGGCGGCGTCGGGGCCATAGACCTCGGCCAGAAGGGTCGAGATCACCGGCGGGCCGGGCGGCGGTTCGACCACTTTCAGGCTGCTGCCGGCCGGCATGGTCAGTGCGGCCAGCTTGGTGCGGATGTCCAGTGCTATGGCATGGCTGGCGCGGGCACGGTCGCCCTTTGGCGTCAGATTGATCGCCACTTCGCCCAATTGCGGTTCCTGACGCAGGTAGTAGTGCCGCACCAGACCGTTGAAGTTGAAGGGGGCCGCGGTTCCGGCATGGGTCTGCACGGTGGTCACCTCCGGCATCTGCATGACGATCGCGGCCACGTCCTGTGCGACGCGGTCGGTCGCTTCGACCGAAGACCCTTCGGGCAGGTCGATCATCACCGACAGTTCAGATTTATTGTCGAAGGGCAAAAGCTTGACCGTGACATCGCGGGTATACAGGGCAACCAGCGAGCCGAAGGACAGCGCCGCAGTCACAAGCAGGAAGGTCAGCGACCGCGCCTTTGACTGCAGCAAGGGCCGGGCCACGCGGTTATAGGCGCGCGCCATCCAGCCGCCGTGATGCTCGCCAGAGATGTCGTCATCGCCGTGCGCCGTTATATCGGCCCGGCCCGCGATCTTGACCATCAGCCACGGGGTGATGATGACGGCCACAAAGAACGAGAAGATCATCGCGGCGCTGGCATTGGCCGGGATGGGCGACATATACGGCCCCATCAGGCCCGAGACGAATAGCATCGGCAGCAGCGCCGCCACCACGGTCAGTGTGGCCACGATGGTGGGATTGCCCACCTCGGCCACCGCGTCGATGGCGGCGGCGGACCGGCTGCGGCCATCCTTCATGCCCCAATGCCGCGCGATGTTCTCGATCACCACGATGGCATCGTCGACCAGAATCCCGATCGAGAAAATCAGCGCAAACAGGCTAACGCGGTTCAGCGTGTAACCCATGATCCACGCCGCAAACAGCGTCAGCAGGATCGTGACCGGGATGACGATGGCCACCACGATGGCCTCGCGCCAGCCGATGGCAAACAGGACCAGAACGATGATCGACACCGTGGCAAGTCCAAGGTGGAACAGCAGCTCGTTGGCTTTCTCATTGGCGGTCTCACCATAGTCGCGGGTGACGGTGACGGTCACCGAGTCAGGGATTTGATGGCCCTTAAGCGCCTCGACCTGCGTAAGGACCTGTTCGGCCACCACAACCGCATTGGCGCCAGCGCGCTTGGCAATGGCCAGCGTAACGGCGGGGGACCGGGTGATCGACCCATCGGCGTTGCGGATGATGTTGGCGACGGTATGGTCAGAGGTATCGGCCACATAGACGACCGCGGCCACGTCAGAAACATAGACCGGGCGGCCATCCCGCGTGGTCAGCAAAAGCTGCGCCACAGCGGCTGGCGCGGTCAGTGTCTGGCCCGCCACAAGGTCGATCTGTTGACCGCCGTCGCGCAGCTTGCCGGTGTTCAGCGTGCGGTTCGCTTGTCCCACCTTCAGCGCCAGTTGTTGCAGCGTCACACCGTAAAGCGCCAACCGATCCGGATCAGGCTGGATCTGGATGGCATCCTGCGCGTCGCCGACCAGATAGGTCAGTCCGACGTTGTCGGCCTTGGCAACCTCGGTCTGCAGGGTGCGGGCGATGCGGGTCAGGTCGTTGGCCGAAATGTTCTCGCCGGGGGCTGAAGACAGCGTCAGGGACAAGATCGCCACATCATCAATGCCGCGCCCGATGATCAGGGGTTCGGGGATGCCCAAGGGAATCCGGTCCATGTTGGCGCGCACCTTGTCATGCACGCGCAGCATCGCTTCGTCGGCATTGGTCCCCACGGCGAAGCGCGCCGTGACCATGGCCGCGTCGTCGCGGGTCGAAGAATAGACATGCTCCACCCCGTTGATCCCCTTTACGATGACCTCAAGGGGTTCGGTTACCAGCTTGACGGCATCCTCAGCCTTCAAGCCTTGCGCTTGCACATGGATATCGACCATCGGCACCGAGATTTGCGGCTCTTCCTCGCGCGGAAGCGAGACGACGGCCAACATCCCGGCGGCGAGGGCGGCCAGAATGAACAGCGGGGTCAGGGCCGATTGAATGAAGGCCTGAGTCAGACGTCCGGCGAGACCCAAAGGCTTGTCTGCCGGCTTGTCAGAGAAATTACTCATTTTGCGGCACTGGGTAGGATGTGGTCACCCGCTTCAAGGCCTGACAGAATCTCAACCATCTCGACCCCGTCAATGATCGCGTGTTCTCCCGGAACGACGCTGCGTTGAACCGGCCCAGAGGCCGTTTCGACGCCAACAAAATCCAGACCGGCGGTTGACGAAATCGCCGTCACCGGCACCATCAGCGCGTTCCGCTGGCCAACCGGCAGCCGCACCAGCATTCGCGCTTGGACGAAGGTATCGGGCAGACCTGCCAGTTCAACATCGGCAATCACCCTTCCATTCTGAATCAGCGGGTAAATCCGCGACAGGGTGCCCGTCTGGGTCGTATCGCCTGCGGAAATCTCGATCTTGTCGCCCTGATGCAGGCTGGGGGCATGACGTTCAGGAATAGAGATCCGCAGGAAGGTTCCGCCACCGCCGATCAGGGCAATCTCCTCGCCCGGCATCACCACCCCGCCTTTCGAGACGGGCACATCCAGCACCCGCCCATCGGCAGGCGCCAGCACCGTGCCCTCTTTGACCTGTTGGCTGATCACCTCGGTCTGCGCATCCAGCGCCGCGATCTGGCCCTTGAACACATCGACCCGCGTGCGCAAGGCATCCAACCCCTGCGCTGTCGTCACCCCCTGCTTCAGCAGGCTTTCGCCCCGCGTGAGTTCGGCTTGCGCATTCGTCAACTGTGCTTCCAACGCGCCCCGCTGCGCAGAAAGCGCCGAGAGTTGAAACGCCAGCTTTTCATCTTCTATCCGCCCGATGGGCTGACCCGCGGTGACCAGATCTCCCTCGACAACGGTCAACCCAATCAATGTACCACCAAGGCGAGCCCGCGCGGGGATGCGGTCCCTTGCCTCGACCTGACCGTAAACCGCCTTCCACTCGATGATCGTGGTCGGCTGCAGGGCTGGCGTTTCAGCATAAGCCAAGCCGCCAAACAAGGGCAGCACGGCGCATAAAAGGCTTTTCAGGGCAGAGCGCATGATTCAGGTCCTCACTTCGGTGCAGCATACATATTCTTATATATGAATTTGTAAATGTATAATTTGCAAGAAAATGCCGCAACTGGCCGTATCCCGAGCGCTCAGGTTCAGACGCGCGGGCCGTTTGGGTAAGTCTATCTGAGAATTTTGGCGTCAAATATGATCCAGATCATCCGCAGAACGGCCGCGCGACATTACATTTAGCATATGGAATGTGAAATCATCGGAAGCTGATCATAAGAAAGAATCTGGCGGCCACACTGGCCACCACTGTTGCGGCCTATGCTTGGTCCATCACTGACTTCGAACCCTAGCTGTTTGATCCCGGGCTTTGATGGTGCAATCTTTCCAAAGCAACGCGGGCAATGCCGACGCCACCCCGATGGCCCTGCAGTCTCTGTCCGACAAGGGGGCAACGCCTGCGTCAGGTCGCCAAAGGCCGGATGGGGGGCTGTGTGTTGTCGTGGGTCACCCAAACCGCAATGACGGCACGGACCTTGCGCTGAACACGCGCAGGCAGCTAGGATCGATGCAATGTGCCGGGATGGCACAGCCAGCAAACCCATTCAGCCTAAAAGGTGTTGTGCAGCAACAGCCCATTCTGCGCGGCGATAATTGCCGCATGGGCACGGTTTTTTGCTTTCAGTTTTGTGCAAATCGACCGCATGTGCATTTTCACGGTCACTTCTGCAACATCAACTTTCCAAGCAATTTCTTTGTTGGTCAGACCGTCAGAGACGTGGTTCAGGATGCGCAGTTCCTTGAGTGATAGGCGCTCCAGATCTTCGATTTCCGGCTCTTTTGGCGGGCTATATGCGACGAAGGGCACAAAAATCTGCCCCGAGGCTATCAGATGGATCGCTGTCGCAAGCGATTTTAGCGGCAGCGTCTTTGGGATGAAACCGCGTGCCCCCAGCGCCAAGGCCTGCGTGATAAAGTCAGGAGCGATATTGCCCGAAAACACCACAACCGCGCCGTCGGCGTTCACCTTGACGAAATCCTCGATGCTTTTCAGCCCATTCATCCCCGGCATGACGATATCCAACAACAGCACATCGACTTTGCCAAGTTTAGAGATTGCGGCCAAAGCCGCCATGTAGCTGTCTGCTGTGGTTACGGAAAACCGTTTATCGAACGACAGAGCCTGCGCCAATGCGTCCCGCACAAGGTCGTGATCATCCGCAATCAGAACGGAAACTGTGGAGTGGGTGTGTGATTTTTCCATACGAAGGTGCGGCTTTCTCTGCACATTTTTCTTGTTTTTGGCACACTTACATGACCTTCTGGCACTGGCACATTCCAATGAATTCGCATGATATCCATAGGATATGCAACAACATAGATCAGTTACTAAAGTATATGACCCTGCGCCAATCTATCTAAAGTATAACTATCAACTCTGCTGTATTTCATGCACGCGCGTCATGCGATAGAGAGGTCAATGTGTCGTTTGGCCGTGGAAAGGGCATATCGAATGATATCAAGGCGTACATTTGTGGCTTCACTTGCCTGTTGGGTGCCGATCTCGGCTTTGGCACAGACGCCCGCCCTTGCGATGCCGCAGGGCACGGTGCTGTTGGAAGCAGATGGCGCCATCCATCGGCGAAACGCAGGCACGACAGCCCAGTTTGACCTTGCCATGCTGGACGCTTTGCCACAAACCAGCTTTAGCACCACCACAATCTGGACCGAAGGTATGGTATCTTTTTCGGGCCCTACTCTGATGTCGGTGCTGGATTCGATCGAAGCCGAGCCAGGGCAGATCACGGCCATTGCCGCCAACGAATACAGCATCGCGCTTTCGCCTGACACTGTAGATGCATCTTATCCGATTCTGGCGACACGCAAGAACGGCCTGCCATTTTCGCTGCGCGAGTCGGGGCCAATTTGGCTGATCTACCCATTTGATTCATATGAAAAATACAGAAACGATCTGATTTACTCACAAAGCGTGTGGCAACTGATCCAGTTGCGTGTGAACGCCCCATAAATGCGCATCACGATCCCAATTTGGGCTTGGTTAAGAAAAAACGTAACCAACCGCGGTCTGGGCAACTTCACTGCGGCCCTCATTATAGTAGGGATCATTGGGTTAGAGCTGACAGCCCTGGTTGTCATGAAAAAGATGGATGCTCTGAAGTCCGGTCGATTCGACAATTCCATCTGGACCGTGTCGCAACTGGAAGTCGAGTTTCAACGCTTTCTTCTGGCAACGCACAACGCTGTTGATGCGCCTTTGGCCAGCAGGCCCAACGCCATTGCCGCGGTTGTCAACAGTTTTGACATTTATTTTAGGCGCATCAGCATCGTTTCGGCGCGCATAAACTACTTTCGCATTGAAGATAATAAACGACTTGCGCTGCGTCTGGGGATGTCCAAGATCGAGGCCCATCTGCGCGAGCTTGCGCCGCTTGTTGACAACAGTGCGGGGCAGAACGCCGATTATTTTCGGAGGCTTTTGGCCGAGGCCGAGTTAATTTTACCAGTTTTGCGGCAGAACGCTATGGACACCCTTGACGGGATCGTGCGCAACGACACGACAGAATTCTCGAACCGCGTGCTTGTGCTGAAATGGCTGATGGTGCTGACCCAAGGCGCCGCCATCTTGTTGGGGGGCATCGCGGTGTTCGTGCTGCGGCAATCTTCGTTGTTGACGCGGCGCACTGTGGATTTCGCCCGCATCAGCGCGAATTTAACCAAAGCGATCGAAACATCGCTGGATGCGGTGATCATCACCGATGTTTCTGGCCGGATCAGCAGCTTTAACACGGCGGCTGAAACCATGTTTGGCCACAGCCTTGCCGAGGTGAAGGGCGATCTTGTCGAAAACCTGTTGCACCGCGACGATCGTGCCCAGCGAAAGGGCCAACTGAGCGGGCGGCAGATAGCAGCAAACCTGGTACGTTCGGCCAACAAGGGTCGGGTGCGTCTGACGCTGCAAAAAAGCGACGGCTCTGATTTCATGGCAGAGGTTGCCATCGCTTCGGATGTGGACGTCGACGGCAAGCCGATCTTCCTCGCCTTTCTGCGCGATATCACAAAACTGGTCGAGGCCGATGCAATACAACGGGCGGCGCGGCTTGAAGCCGAACGCAGGGCTGCCGCCAACGCGCGCTTTCTGGCGGTGATGAGCCACGAAATGCGCACGCCGTTGCATGGCGTCATCGCGGCAATCGACCTTTTGGGTGGGACTACCACGGACGCACAAAGACGGCCATTGCGAAAAATTGCACGGGATTGCGCGGGTGCCGCGCTTGAGCAGATTGAAGAGGTGCTGCAACTGGCCTCGGACGATGCGGCAGATGTTCCGGGTGTGGTGTTGACATTTTTTCCAGTCGAGCTTGCAAAGTTAATCGTGGATCAGATGCAGTACCTTGCATCTGCCAATACTACCTTGCTGTCGCTTGATTTCGACCCCGCTTTGTCGGGGCCGATGCTGGGCAATCGCCGCGCGTTTCGCAGCGCATTGGCCAATCTGGTGGGCAACGCGATCAAATTCACCAAACAGGGCACGATCACTGTACGGATTTTCCCGACGCCTGACATGGTGGGGAAAATGCGGGTTGAAGTGCGCGATACAGGGATTGGCATTGAACCCCAGCACCTGACCCGCATTTTTGATGATTTTGTGACCGTGGCCGATCCGAGGCTGGAATCCTTTGGCGCATCGGGTCTTGGGTTGGGTATCGTGCGCCGTGCCGTCGATTTAATGGGCGGCACATTGCAGCTTGAAAGCACCTTCGGAAACGGCAGCCGCTTCTGGTTCGACATTCCGCAAAGCATCGCACCGCTCATACCCGTTGATCGCGTCGAGGCGGCGCAGGATGAGGCATCGGTTTCGCCGCTGACTGTGCTGGTGGTGGATGACAACGTGGTGAACCGATTGCTGCTGGAACAAATGCTAAAGCGGCTGGGGCATAGCGTCGAATTGGCGAGTGATGGGGCGGTCGCCGTCAAAGTCGCAGCTCAGCGCCAGTTCGACTTGATCCTGATGGATATCAACATGCCGGAAATGAACGGTTTGGAAGCCACGCGGTTGATTCGCGCCAGTGGGGCCTCGGCCAAGGTTCCGATCATGGGGGTGACCGCCAATGCCATGCCGCAAGACTTCGCGCGGTTCATAGCGGCTGGAATGAACTGCACACGGGTCAAACCGATCACCTCGGCTGCATTGGCGATCCATTTGCAGGGTTTGGCCTCTGCGCCTCCTCCTGCGCCTGCGACTGCGCAGGACAACCCACACCCGCTGATCGCCGTTGAAAGTCTGCGCGACATGCAGGCTGTGTTACAACGCGATGATTTTCTGGCGTTGGTGCATACTGCCCTGAGCGATGCAAACCTTGCCTTGATCAGCGCCCGCGATGCGCCCTTGGACGATGCGCTGGCCACGCAAATGCACCAAGCCGCCGGGTCAGTCGCAGTGATTGGGGCGCATCGGTTGTATAAGCTGCTTTGCGCGCTTGAGGATGCGATAAGGGCCGGCCAGTACATGGCAATTGCCACGCTGCTGGATGCGGCCATCGCGGCCAAACAAGACACGGACGAGTGGTTTGAGACACCATTTCCACTGCTGGTTGGTGCAAACACCTAAGGCCCTGCAGCGGTCTGATCGTCAAAAACCCGAGACCTCACTATCTTTGGCACAGCCTCTCACGCGGAAGATAGCGCCGGTTATGCCTTTGCGCCACGCCGTTTGGCACTACCGCATGCTAGTAAAAATTGGGCAACAAATTTACTCTGGGTGGCGGACCTGGGGTGATCGACCAACAGGCATTTTATGAAAGCCAAAAGGCATCTGAAACACCTGCCCTTACTCGGGGCAGAGCACGATAGGTATTGCTTACACTGGTTTGCAATGTGGCGTCGACCATTCAGCTGACGCAACGCGCATAGCGCCAAGATGCGGCGCATGCCCGCAAACGGTCAGGTACGGCACAAGAAACCTGTCTGACCGACCGATAAAATCCATAGAAATTAACAAGTACCGCGCTTGGCCCGGATGTGAAGTCACGTCCCGCCGTCGCTGAAGGAATAAAAATGGCAACCTTGACCGTTGGACTGCTTTCCACCTACCCGACAATTCAAGCCGCACTGGTTGCGGCCTTGCCCGGCGATACGATCAAGTTGGCGGTGGGTTACAGCAATGAAACCGCGACGATCACCAAAAGCAACATCACCGTCGATTCGGGGGCTTTGTCAGCGGGTATTCATTTGAAGCTTGCGACGGGAATCGCAAATGTGCAGCTGACCGGAACCGGCGCAATCGACGTGGTGGACAACACGTCAAGCAATACGATCACCGGAAATGCGGGCGATAACGTGATCACCGTGACGGGTGGACTCGATGTGGTCAATGGCGGCTTGGGCGATGATCGCCTGGTCATTGACTATCACACCGCAACTAACTCGGTGATTGGCACCGCGACCACCGGGTTCGCGGCACTCGGCACTGGCTCTGTCACCACGACGCCGGGCAGTATTGAACATTTCACCGTTCTTGCCGGGTCAGGCTCTAACACGCTGACCACAGGTGCGGGAAATGACTATATTGAAACTGCGGGGGCCGGCGACAACCTGATCGATGCGGGCGAAGGCAACAATACCGTAAAAACCGGTGCCGGTGTCGATACGATCACCGTCGGTAGCGGTAACGATATCATCAACGCGGGCGAAGGCGCCAACACCATCACGGGGATTGGTGGGGATAAACTTATCGTCACGGGTGCCGGGGCCGATACCATCACCGTGACGGATGGTAACAACAACATCTTCGCGGGCGAAGGCGCCAATACGATCACAGCCGTCCGTGGCAATAACATTATCCACGCTGGCAGTGGTGTCGATACGATCACCGTGACCTCTGGCACAAACATAATTTATGCGGGGGATGGTGCCAATACGATCACAGCCACCTCGGGCAACAACACCATTTACGGCGGTACTGGTGTTGACACCATCGCCGTGACGAGCGGCGGCAACTACATCGATGCCGGCAATGGCGCCAACACAATCACCGCAAGCTCTGGAAATGACACCATTATTTCCGGTACCGATACCGACACCATCTTCACTGGTGCAGGCGACGATAGCATCACGGTAAGGGGCGGCACAGACGGGGTTGCAGGCGGCGTGGGCAATGACACACTTGTGGTTGATTACGCCAACGCGACGACAGACGTCATAAGCACGATACCCGTGGGCATTTTGGACACCGGGTATGCAGGTGCCTTTACCAAGGGTGTTACTGGAACGGTTACCTACGCGGGAATTGAAACGTTCGATATCAGAACGGGCAGCGGCGACGATTTAATCTACACCGGGGGTGGCAATGACACCATCAATACCGGCGCAGGCGCGGATCACGTTCATGCCGGGGGGGGGGCTGACCTGATTTATGGCAGCGTCGGCGATGAGATTGACGGGGGTGAGACCGGAACAGACTTTGACACGCTCAACCTATACGGCATCGGGCGCTACGAAATCGACTATGATCCAATGAATGGCGAAAACGGCACCGTCTATCTGCTGAATGCAGAAGGAGGAAGAACCGGCGAAACTCTGTCCTTCACCAATGTTGAGAACATCGTCGCCTGTTTCACACCCGGTACATTGATTGCCACACCTCAGGGTGCACATGCGATCGAGACTCTGAAGGCGGGCGATCTGGTGCTGACGCTGGATCACGGCTTCAGACCTATTGTGTGGGTCGGAATCAAGCGCCTATCGAGCGCGCTGCTCGCGGCAGATGCTGCGCTGCAACCGATCTCAATTCAGCGCGGGGCCTTTGGCAACGACACCCCCAACCGCGATATGCTGGTATCGCGTCAGCATCGCATGATGGTGTCCAGTCCAAGAGCCGAACTGCTGTTTGATACCCATGAAGTCTTGGTCCGGGCAAAGCATCTTGTTTCGCTTCCCGGCATCGAGGAAGTCTATTTAGAGTCGGTGACTTACATACATATCATGTTCGATCAGCACGAGATTGTGCTTGCCGATGGCGCATGGAGCGAAAGTTTTCAGCCCGGGGATCGCACCCTGGCTGGGATCGATGCCGACCAGCGGCAAGAACTGGCGGCAATCTTTCCCGAGCTTTCTGACGCGAATCGCTTCGCAGAGTTTGACGCGGCGCGACTTACGCTGAAAGCCCATGAGGCGCTCGTCTTGCTGGCGGCCTAGCAAGGCGGCACAAAGTCTCGATCGCTGCGCTGCGCGGTCGCCACATCAGCAAATCTGTGTCGCTGATGTGGCGACTTCGCGGCAACACCTCGCACACACTCAAATAAGACGCAATCGTAGCGGCTAGTGTGTCCAGCTGCGCGTTGATGAAAGGCTGTTATGACAATCCTCACTGTTGGACCGACGTCTGCGTACCAGACGATTCAAGCGGCAATGGCTGCAGCTTTTCCGGGCGATACCATCATGTTGCAGGCTGGCTACAGCAACGAGATCGCCACAATCACCCAAGACAACATAACAATTGATGCGGGTGCTTTATCGTCGGGCATTCATCTGCACCTTGCGCCGGGGGTTGCCAACCTGCATCTGGCCGGAACCGCTTCGATCAACGTGTTGGACGCTGGATCGGGGAACGTGATCAGCGGCAACGCGGGCGATAATCTGATCACGGTGACGGGTGGCACGGATCACGTCGATGGCGGTTTGGGCGATGATCGCCTTGTCATCGACTATCATTCTGCAACGGCTGCAATGAACGGCTCGTCAGACAGCGGCTTTGCCGCCGCCGATGCAGGCTTGGTCACGGTCACTGCCGGAACGATTGAACATTTCACCATTCTGGCCGGATCGGGCATCAATACATTGACCACCGGCGCTGGCGATGACCGCATCGAAACCGCCGGGTCCAGCGCCAACACCATCGCGGCGGGCGACGGCGACAACACGGTGATCACGGGGGCTGGCGCTGATACCATCACCGTGGGGGGCGGTCGCGACATCATCATGGCAGGCGACGGGGCAAATACCATCACGGGCCTCGGCGGCGACAAGATCATCACCGCCGCTGCGGGTGCCGATACCATCACCTTCACCACCGGCAACAACACGGTCCACGCCGGGGCTGGGGCCAATACGATCACCGGCACTTCGGGCAACAGCAAAATCTGGGCGGGTGACGGGGCTGATACCATCACGCTGACCTCGGGCCACAATGTGATCCGGGCCGAGGGCGGTGCCAACACCATCACCGCGACGTCCGGCAACAATATCATCACGGCGGGGGCTGGGGCCGATACCGTCACCGTCACCTCGGGCAACAACGCGATCTGTGTGGGCGAGGGCGCAAACACCGTCACCGCGACCTCTGGCAACAACACCATCGTCACGGGCAGTGGTGCCGACACCATCACTGTGACCAGCGGCAACAACACCATCCATGCCGGGGATGGCGCCAACACCATCACCGCCACCTCGGGCCACAACACCATCATCAGCGGTAACGGCGCAGACACCATCGCGACATCCGATGGCGGCAATTACATCGCGGCGGGCAACGGGGCCAACACCATCGCAACCGGGGCCGGAGACGACACCATCATCACCGGCGTTGACATCGACACCGTCGATGCGGGCGCGGGCGACGACAGCATTACCATCAACGGTGGCACAGATGGCATCGCGGGCGGCGCTGGATCAGACGTGCTGATCGTCGATTTTTCCGCAGCGACTGGCCCTGTCGTGATCAGCGCGCTTGCGGGCACCTACAGCGCTGGATACGCCGGAAACGTCTCGGGCTTGGGCGTTGCCACCTTTGCGGGTATTGAGACATTCAACCTGCGCAGCGGATCAGGCGATGATTGGCTGGCGACGGGCGGTGGCGATGACACCATCGACGCAGGTGCGGGACAGGATCATGTCGCAGCCGGCGCAGGCTCTGACCTGATCCTTGGCGGTATTGGCGATGTGATTGACGGAGGCGAAGGCGGTTCCGATCTTGACACGCTTAACCTGCACGGCATCGGGCCATATGAAATCGTCTACGACCCCCTGAACGGCGAAAATGGCACCGTCTATCGGCTGGATGCACAGGGGCAGCGCACCACCGAAAGCCTGTCCTTCAGCAACATCGAACAGATCACCGATATCGCCGTTGAAGTGGCCCCTCCCCCTGCCCCGACACATCTGAGCGTGGTGGAAGATACCGCCTCGGCGCTGGATTTATCGTCGCTGACCGTCTCGAACTCGGATTGTTGCGAGGATCTGACCGTCGTGGTCAGCGCCACGGCAGGCACACTCAACGCCGAAAGCCATGATGGCGTGACAGTCAGCAACTCTGGCTCAGATGCCATCTCCCTGACAGGCGCGGCAGAGGATATTGACAGCTATCTCAACGCCATGACCAACATCCTTTACATGGGCGCTTTGGATGCGGTGGGCGACGCAGCTGCCGCAGTCACCGTCACTGCCGGTGATTGCGATGGCGCTGTCACGCTGGGCAGTTTCACCGTTGATATCACCCCAACCGACCATCCCCCCGAAGACACACCAATCAACGGTGTGTTTTCGGGCACCGAAGGCCCAGACACTGTGCTGGGAGGCGCGGGAAATGACCTGCTGCTGGGCAATGATGGCGACGATACTCTAGCCGGTGGCCCCGGAGATGATACGCTTTACGGCGGCAACGGCACCGACAGTTTGCTGGGCGGTGACGGCGATGATCTGCTGGTAAGTGGTGGAACTGACTGCGTCGTTATGGTGGTGATTGAAGGCCCAAGTTGGAGCCCTTGTGCCGATCTTCAGGGCAACGACACCCTGATCGGCGGGGCGGGCAACGACACGCTGCTGGGCAATTTCGGGGCTGAGTCGCTCGACGGTGGCAGTGGCGACGACATGATGGCTGGCGGGCCGGGCGATGACACCTATAGCGTTGAGTCTGCGGGTGATACCGTGACCGAAGATGCCTATGGCGGCTTGGACACGGTTCTCACCACGCTTGCCAGCTATACGCTGGGCGCCAACCTTGAAACGCTTGTGGCCATGGGTGTGGCCGGCTTTACCGGGACGGGCAACACGCAGGACAACACCCTCATCGGCAGCGCCGGGAATGACAGTTTAGATGGCGGCTTAGGGGCAGACACCATGCGCGGCGGTCTGGGCGATGACACCTACCACGTCGACTCGGGCAACGATTTGGTGGTCGAACTTTACAACGGTGGCTTTGATACGGTCGTAACCTCGGTCAGCTACACCCTTGGCGATAATATCGAATCCCTTATCCTGATCGGCTCTGCTGCACTGGATGCAACCGGTTCTGCCAGCGATAACCTGCTGGTCGGCAACAACGGCTCAAACCATCTTTGGGGCATGCGGGGCGATGATACCCTTTTGGGTGCAGACGGCGCGGATACGCTGGATGGCGGTGCTGGCGACGACAATATGCAAGGCGGCACAGGCAACGATACCTATTATGTCGATAGCCTTGGCGATGTGCTGACCGACCAAACCGCGAGCGGCACCGATACAGTGATCGCGGTCGTGGACTGGACCTTGGGCAGCAACTTTGAAACGCTGATCCTTGATGGTACAGATAATTTGAACGGCATCGGCAATTCCGAAGCCAACCTGATCTACGGCAACACGGGCGACAACGCGTTGTTCGGGATGGCCGGGAATGACACGCTGACGGGCGGCGGCGGCAACGACACATTGGATGGCGGTCTTGGTGCGGACACCATGAAGGGCGGCAATGGCGACGACACCTATGTTGTCGATACGACCTTCGACAGCGTAACCGAGGCTGCCTATGGCGGGACCGACGCCGTGCTGTCCTCGGTCAGCCTGACACTGGCGGCCAATGTCGAAAATCTGACCCTCACCGGACAAGCGGCGATCAACGCCATCGGCAACGCGGCAAGCAACCTGCTGATTGGAAACACGGCTGATAACCTACTGTCGGGCCTTGCCGGGCGCGATACGATGATCGGCGGCTTGGGCAATGACAGCTATACTGTCGACTCCGTCTTGGATATGCTGTTTGAATTTGCCGATGAAGGTACAGATCTTGTCACAAGTTCGGTCAACTGGACGCTCGGCAGCGGGTTTGAAGACCTGATGCTGTCCGGATCAACAGCCTCCAGCGGCACGGGAAATGCGCAGGCCAACGCCATCACCGGCAATGGTGCGGCCAATCGCTTGCTTGGACTGGCAGGCGATGACTCGCTGACCGGAAACGCAGGCAACGACACGCTGACGGGCGGCGCGGGTGCCGACCACTTCGTCTTCACCATGGCCAACGGCAATGGCGTCGACACGATCACCGATTTCAGCGCGCTGTCGGGTGGTGCGGACCAAGGCGATGTCTTCGAGTTTAACGGGCTGTTGATCGGCACCTTCGCCTATATGGGGGATGCTGCGTTTTCGGGTGGGTCGGACAATTCCGAGGCAAGGTTTGTTGGAACGCGGGTGCAGGTCGACGTGAACGGCGACGGTACGGCGGATATCCTCATCACCGTAAGCGGCCTGACAAACGCCGGGCAACTCAGCACGATGGATTTCATGTGGAGTTAAGCACTGCATAAAACGGGATTTGCGGTGTTACCCCCAGCTCGGCGCGGGTGATAAAGCTCGGCGCGCGTGATAGTGGTCACTGAAGTGTGGCCAAGCGTCCAAAGTTCTATCGAACGCGTCAGTTACAGTTTTCAGTGCTGCCGCAACGCGTTTCCCGCGCATGCCATTTGCGTGTCGCACTGCGCCACACCCGAAACCCTTGCTCAGCCAGAAACCGACGACGATCACCCCCAAGGACTGTCGCTATGACCGAGGAACGACCGGGGGCGAGGTCAGCAAGCTGGAACAGCAACTTCGGGTCGCACTTCAAACCCTTGGCTGCGTCGGGCACCCGGTCAATGGGTAGCTTCGATAAGCCATTCTTGATCCCCGCAGGCACTTTCGGGTTCACCTATCCGGTTTCGGTGGCGATCTTGATCTGTGATTTGCGCGGGCGCAGTTCGCAGATGCGGGTTTCGATGAACTCGGCCAAAAGAGACACTTTCTTCACGCCCTTCAGACCTGCCGTTTACAGGATATTTCAGCCTGGCGGCCCGGCGCCGACTGACGCACCGACGCCGTAGACCAAGGCGGTGGTCGCTAAAGAAATCATCGCCCTGCCGGCCCAGCCGATGCGCCCGATCAACGGAATAAACCGGGAAACCAGCGCCATCGCAGCGGCAAAAGGCAAGATCAGCCATGCCGGGGCCTGCATGAATCCCAGCAGGCCCAGCACGAAAAGAACAAGCGCGCCAATCATGGCGCGCCTCGCTTATTGATCAAGGAAACTCCGCAGCTTGCGCGAACGGCTCGGGTGCTTCAGCTTGCGCAAAGCCTTCGCCTCAATCTGCCGGATACGCTCGCGCGTCACCGAGAATTGCTGGCCCACTTCTTCCAAAGTGTGATCGGTGTTCATCCCGATGCCAAACCGCATCCGCAACACCCGTTCTTCCCGTGGCGTCAGGCTGGCCAGAACCCGAGTCGTCGTCTCTTTCAGGTTTTCCTGAATAGCCGAATCCAGCGGCAAAATCGCGTTCTTATCTTCGATGAAGTCGCCAAGCTGGCTGTCTTCTTCGTCGCCAATCGGGGTTTCCAAGGAAATCGGCTCTTTGGCGATCTTCATCACCTTGCGGACTTTTTCCAATGGCATTTGCAGCTTTTCAGCCAATTCTTCCGGCGTCGGTTCGCGGCCGATTTCGTGCAGCATTTGCCGGCCGGTGCGCACCAGCTTGTTGATCGTCTCGATCATATGCACCGGAATACGGATGGTGCGGGCTTGGTCGGCGATCGAGCGGGTGATCGCCTGACGGATCCACCATGTCGCATAGGTGCTGAACTTATAGCCCCGGCGATATTCAAACTTATCAACCGCCTTCATCAGGCCGATATTGCCTTCCTGAATCAAATCCAGAAACTGCAGCCCGCGGTTGGTATATTTCTTCGCAATCGAGATCACCAAACGCAGGTTGGCCTCGACCATTTCTTTCTTGGCCTGACGGGCTTCTTTCTCGCCCTTCTGCACTTGGTTCACGATCCGGCGGAATTCGGAGATATCGACACCGATATAGGTGCCGACTTGCGCCATCTCGGCGCGCAAATCTTCCACCTTGTCGCGGCTTTTCTCGATCAGCGCCTGCCAGCCACGGCCCGCTTTGGCGGCCATCTTGTCCAGCCAGTTCGGGTCCAACTCGTAGCCTTGATATTCGTCGATAAACTCGCGGCGGTTGATCCTAGCTGCATCGGCCAGCTTCACCATGCCGGAATTGATCGCCATGATCTTGCGGTTGATGCCGTAAAGCTGGTCAATCAGCGCTTCGATCCGGTTGTTGTGCAGATGAAGCTCATTCACCAACACTACAATTTCGCCGCGCAATTTCTGGTAGGCCGATTCTTCGGTCGCCGAGAACCGCGACTTTTCCGACAAAGTCGCAGACATCCGCAGATCCTGCATCTCGGCCAGCTTGGTGTAGTCGCGCGCGATCAGGTCCAGCGTTTCCAGCACCTTCGGCTTCAGCGCCGCTTCCATCGCGGCCAGCGACATCGAGGTGCCATCATCCTCCTCATCATCATCATCATCCGAACGCATCAGCGGATTGCCGTCAGCATCCAGTTCAGGTTCGTCTCCAG
The DNA here is from genome assembly GCF_030652235.1 of Cypionkella sp. Classification (GTDB taxonomy): domain Bacteria; phylum Pseudomonadota; class Alphaproteobacteria; order Rhodobacterales; family Rhodobacteraceae; genus Cypionkella. The sequence continues at coordinate 22,238 of NZ_JAUSBA010000058.1, read as the reverse complement.
CCGCCCGACGCGGGGCAGCCTCCACATCGGCGCCTTCCAGATCAGCGCCAACCAGACCTTCTTCACCATCCAAAGACCGCCCGAAGGTGGCTTCCAGATCAATCACGTCGCGCAGCAGAATGTCTTCGCTCAGCAATTCGTCGCGCCAGATGATGATCGCCTGAAACGTCAGTGGGCTTTCACAAAGCCCCGCGATCATGGTGTTGCGGCCCGCCTCGATGCGCTTGGCAATCGCGATCTCGCCTTCGCGCGACAGCAACTCAACGCTGCCCATCTCGCGCAGATACATGCGCACCGGATCATCGGTGCGATCCAACGCCTCGGTCGTGGTGGTGACAACAGCCACGTCGCGCGCGCCCGATCCGGTTTCCACCAGATCGCCGCCAACCACAGGCTCGCCTTCCTCAACATCCTCGTCTTCAATGACGTTGATGCCCATCTCGGACAGCATCGACATCACATCTTCGATTTGCTCGGACGACACCTGTTCGGGCGGCATCACATTGTTGAGCTGCTCGTAAGTGATGTAGCCCCGCTCACGCGCGTCAGCGATCATTTTCTTGACGGCCGCTTGGCTCATATCAAGGGAAACGTCCGCCTCATCGGCTTCGGGTTTGCCGTCGTCGGTGTCTTTCGAGGCCATGAGCGCTCCTAGGTCAAAACGGGGTGGTCGGGTCGAGATAGCGAATCAGAGTCAGTCAATCGAATCAATAGCGCGAATCACGGCAGGGGAAAGCCGAATCAGTGAAAACCCCGTGATCTAACGCTTCGGGCCGTCCTTAGAGAACTGGATGCTGTCCCACAAGCTGCGAGCCCCTTCCAATTCGTCCTTATCCATCTGCACGCCATTGCTGGCCATAACCGCCTCGGCCGTTTTGCCTTTTGGGCCAGCAGAGGCAGAAAACCGCGCCACATTGGCTTGGGATATCCGCCAGGTCAGGCCCTCATCGGCCAGACCTTCGATATCTTCCATCGCCTCGGCGATCTCACGCTGCGCCCCCCTGCTGGCTTCCAGATGCGTCAGAGCCTCGGCAATGCAGAATTCGGCAAGCTCGCTGTCGGTGCGGTTTCTCACCGGCGGTGCGATCTGAACATGGGGGCGGGCAAGCAGCGCATCAAGGGCAGCGGGCGCTGCCTGCTGAATTTGGTCATAAAGCTGGGCAGGCTGGGCATCATGCCCGATCAGCAGTTGGCTGCGCAGGGCATGGTGGCCGTCTCCGATCAACTCCATGCGTTCCAGCGCAGATTCAAAGCGCCGGATCAGCCGGGGATGAAAGATCAGCACCGCTAAAATCACTGCCTCGCGCAAAACTTCCTCGGCGCGTTCAGGAGCAGCGGCCAGCATGGAATCCTTGGTAGACGCTACAGGCGGCATTTCAACCGTCGGCCCAAAGCGCCCCTTCTGCCCCGGCTGGCGCGGGGTGTAAGGTCTGGCAACACGCGGACGTTGCCCAAACAACTCCCAGCGCAACTGCTTGATATCCTCGCCGTAATGGCTGCGGATCGACGGGTCCGCGATGCGCTTCAAATGCGCGCGCAGGGATTTGTCCAAAGCCGCCTTGCGCTCGGGGCTGTCAAATTGCTTGCCCTCGATCTCGCGCTGCCACAGCAGTTTGACCATCGGCACCGCTTGATCCAGCACCGCCTTCATCGCCTGCGCGCCCTGCGCCTTGATCAAATCATCCGGGTCCATGCCCCCCGGCAGCACCGCAAAGCGCAGGCCTTTGCCCGCCTCCAACAGCGGCAAAGCCAGATCAATCACCCGCAAGGCCGCCCTGACGCCTGCCGTATCGCCATCCAAAGCAATGATCGGCTCATCCGAAATCCGCCACATCAACCGCAACTGATCTTCCGTTACCGCCGTGCCCAAAGGCGCGACCGAGGCCTTAAACCCAGCCTCTGACAGCGCAATCACGTCCATATAGCCCTCGGCCACCACCAAAGCCGCGCCCTTACCCGAGGCTTCCCGCGCAGGCGCATGGTTGAACAGATTGCGCCCCTTGTCGAACAGCTCGGTCTCCGGTCCGTTCAGATATTTCGCGGGATCATTAGGGTCCATCGCCCGCCCGCCCAGTGAAATGGCTCTGCTGCGCCCGTCACGGATTGGGAAGATGATACGTTTCCGGAATCTGTCGTAGGGCGCGCCGCCCTTGTCTGATCTAGCACAAAGCCCCGCGTCAACGAGAAGGTCATCAGCGATACCCTTCTGCTTCATCGCTAATTGCAGCCCATGCCAGCCATCCGGCGCGAACCCAATCTCCCAACGATCCTGCGCCTCTACCGACAGCCCGCGCTTGGCCAGATAGGCCCGCGCCTCAGAGGCCGCCGAGGTGCGCAGTTGCAGCCGGAACCACTTCGCCGCCTCTTCCATCACCTCAACCAGTTGCGTGCGCCTGTCCGCCACCTGCGCCGCCCGCGGGTCGCGCGCGGGCATCGGCATCCCGGCTTCCCGCGCCAGAACCTCGACCGCCTCCATAAAGCCAAGGTTGTCGGTTTCCTTGATAAACGTCACCGCATCGCCTTTGGCCTGACAGCCAAAGCAATAGTAAAACCCCTTGCGGTCATCGACATGAAAGGACGCGGATTTTTCCTGATGGAACGGGCAAGGCGCCCACATATCGCCCTTGCCCTGATTGGATTTGCGCGGATCCCACGTCACTTTCCTGCCCACAATCGAGGACAGCGAGACGCGGGTGCGCAATTCTTCAAGGAAACCAAGTGGCAGACTCATGCCCCGTTATATCAGGTCTGATAGCCCCTCTGTCCAGTGCGCCGCTTGCATTTCACATTGGCTTAAACACTTCCGCCGGAGGCTTCTACGGCCAGTGTAAAGTGCCTCCGGCGGAGATATTTGAGCACAGAGGATGACAATTTTAGACAGATTTTAGGCAATTTACCCCAGCCGATCGCGCATCACCTGATGGAAAATCTGCACGCCCAGCGGGATCAGCGCATCGGGAAAATCGTAGTCCGGGTTATGCAGCGCCGGATGATGCTTACCCACGCCCAGAAACAACATCGCAGATCGCGTGCCGCCCTGCCCAAACCGGCCGAAATCTTCCGAGGCCCGCATCGGCAGATCGCCCGCATCAGATGGCATTCCCAAGGCGTCCAGCGCGTGGGCCAGATGGGCCACCGCCTGCGCATCATTTACCGAAGCCGCGAAATCGTCGTGGTGGCTGAAGCGGATGCCAAGCCCCTGCGTCGCAGCCTCTGTCCGCGCCATATCCATCGCAGCGCTGCGCAACGCCGCCATTTGGTCATCTGCCATCGTGCGCAGGGTCGCCCAAAGTTCCGCCGCTCCCGGCGCAATCCCGAAAGCCGCCTCACCCAGCCGCGCATGAGTGATTGTGACCAAACGGTAGTCCCTGCCCAAAGCCCCGCCCTGCCCCAGCGCGCCAATCGCAGGGATCAGCCGCGCCAAAGCCAGCGCAGGCGACAGCCCTGTTTCCGGCAAAGACGCGTGCGCAGTCTTACCTGTCAGTGTGATCTTCAACCCTTGGCTGGCGCAATTCACCGCCCCCGCCTTCAAGGCTGAATGCCCAAACGGCAGCCCCGGCATGTTGTGGATCGAGAACGCCCAATCTGGCCGCAATGCTGCAAAACGCGGATCAGCCACCACCGCAGCCGCCCCCGAGCCATCCTCCTCGGCAGGTTGGAACATCAACACCACCCTGCCCCGTGCGGGCCTTTGGCGTGCGATCAATCGGCCCAACCCGATCAGCAAAGTCATATGGCCGTCATGCCCGCACAGATGCCCCTTGCCGGGAATGGTCGAGCGGTGCGCAGCCTCTGACAGTTCCCTGATCGGCAGCGCATCAAGTTCTGCTCGATACAGCACCGTCGGGCCCGCCTCAGCACCGTCGAACACCGCAGCCACGCCATGCCCGCCCAGCCCCGTCACTATGTGATCAGGGTCAAGCCCCGCCAAAGCCTGCACGATACGCGCCGCTGTGGCGGCTTCCTCGCGCGACACCTCTGGATAACGATGCAACTCACGCCGAAACGCGGTCAGCGCGCCCAAATCCTGCGCCGAAAGCATCACGCCGCCCGCGCCGCCAAGGTTTTCAGCGCCACTTCAATCTCATGCCACGCCGTCCGCGCCATGGACCTGAACAGCATCAACCGGAAGCCATCCTCGGCCACGCGCAACAGCACCATCGACATGTGATACAGAGGCGTGCGCGCCGCAGCCCCGACCGGAAACGCGCTCAGCCGCAAATCCATCGGCACATAGCGCGCCAACGCCTGCACAGCCAAAGGCCCCTGCAACGACAGGCTGACCCAACCGCCAGATTGATCCGTCACCGCTGCCAGCCCGCTCAAATCCGGGCAATCCACCCCGATCAGAAACGCCTGCTCGCGCCCCGCCCAAGCGATCATCGCGTGACCCTGCATCGTAAAACTGTTTACCGCAGGAAAGCCAAAGCCAAGCGCCTTCAATGCATCCCCCACCGCGTCCCTTTGTCCCGGATAGGGCGCGATCGAGCAGACCACGCCATGATCCACCTCGGCCAGCACCGTCCCCGCCACCACCAGCGTCTTGCCCGCCAAAGCGGTCTTTGCGATCAATTCAGGCACGCAATTTCTCCCCGTCTTTGTCGTGGAACACCGGATCGCAAACTTCGGCCAGCACATCAATATCGCGCAGACGGTCAATCACCCGCACCGTCTCACCCACGCGCGCCCGACCGTTCACCAGGAACCCCAGCCCCAGATCGCGGTCAAACATCGGCGAATATCCGACCGAGCTGATATGGCCCTGAGAATTCATCCGGCTCAAATCAGCCCCCGGCACGAACAAATGCGCCCCCGAGGTGATCTTTTCCGCCCCCAAAGGCTTCAACCCCACCATCTGTGCCCGCTCTGGCCCAACCAGACCGGGCCGGGTCGCCGCCAGCTTGCCAATGCAATCCTTCTTCGCCGACACCATTTTCGCCGCACCAATATCAAATGCCGTCACCCGGCCATCAATCTCGGCATGGGTGATCAGACCCTTTTCGATCCGCAGCACGTTCAGCGCTTCCATGCCATACGGCCCGCCGCCCATGGTTTCCGCCCGCGCCACAAGGTCACGGAACAAAGCCTCGCCATAACGGGTCGGCACCGCAATCTCATAGCCTTCCTCGCCCGAGAAGCTGATGCGGAACAGCCGCGCTTGCACACCGCCGACCGTCACCGCCCGCGTCGCCATGAACGGGAAATCGCTCAAAGGCTGATCGAGGTAGCCGTTCAGCAAAGCCCGCGCCATTGGTCCTGCCACCGCGAACTGTGCCCAAGACTCCGTTACCGAGATAAACCGCACATCCCAGTCCGCGCATTCGCTTTGATGCACGAAATCCAGGTGCCGCATCACCAGACCCGCAGCCGCCGTTGTGGTGGTCATCAGATAGTGATTTTCCCCAAGCCGTGCCGAGGTGCCATCATCCAGCACATAGCCATCCGCCCGCAACATCAAACCATAGCGCACGCGCCCGACGGCCAAGGTGCTGAACATATTGGTATACACCAGATCAAGGAACCGCCCCGCGTCGCGGCCCTGAATATCAATCTTGCCCAAGGTTGAGACATCGCACACCCCAACCACGCCCCGCACGTAGCCAATCTCGCGGTTACACGACGCAAGCCAACTCGCCTCGCCGGGCTTCGGGAAATAGCTGGGCCGATACCACAGCCCAGCCTCAATCATCGGCGCACCCCTATCGCGGCTGGCCTGATCCGAGGTCAAAAACCGTTGCGGCGCAAAGCCCGCCCCGCGCCCGCCCGCCCCCATAACCGCAATCGAGGTTGGAACAAACGGCGGCCGGAATGTCGTCGTCCCGGTCTCGGGTATCCCCCGCCCGGTGGTATCCGCCAGCACCGCCAGCGCGCCTACGTTCGAGTTTTTGCCCTGATCCGGTGCCATGCCTTGGGTCGTATAGCGCTTCATATGCTCGACAGAAGAATACCCCTCTTGTGCCGCCAGTTTCACATCCTTGGTGGTCACGTCATTGGCAAAATCGAGCCAAGCCCGTCCCTTGCCAGCCACCTGCCACAGGGGCGCGATCACATAAGGCAACCCTTCGGCGGTCGGCAAAACTGCATCCGCTGCCGCCCTATTCAGCCCACGCAACGCCGCCTGCGCCGCCGCTTGGCCTTCGCGCAGACAACCAAGCGTATCAAACGCCCCATTACAAGCCCCCGCCGCTTGTAAATGCGGCACCGCATCCGCCAGCGGCACAAAGGCCGCCAAAGACGACTCCCACCGGGGCCGCCCGTTCAGATGGCAGGTGATATGCAGCGTCGGGTTCCAACCACCCGACACCGCCAACAGATCGGTTTCCAAAGCAAATTCACCGCCGACATGCGTGCCAGTGATCGCCCGCAGCCCCAAACGCCCCTTGGTGTCGGTAACTTGCGCGCCCAGATACACCGGGCAATCCTCAACCGCACTGGCATCCGTCCGGCTGTCCAAAATCGCCGCCACCGTCACGCCCGCCGCCATCAACTGCCGCGCCACAGCCCGCGCGCCGTCGTTGTTGGCGAACAAAGTCACCCGCTTGCCGGGCACCACGCCGAACTTGTTCAGATATGTTTGCACCGCAGACGCCAGCATAATCCCTGGACGATCGTTCATCGGGAAGGCAATCGAGCGCTCCAACGCCCCCGCCGCCAGCACCGTCCGCGCCGCTGTGATCCGCCAGAAACACTCGCGCGGCAAATCCGGGCGCGGCCCCTTGTGCAGCCCCACCCGTTCCACCGCCGAATACTGCCCGCCGTCATAGGCCCCGGTCACCGTGGTGCGCGCCATGAGCCGCACGTTGGGCAGCGCCTTCAACTCGGCCTCAACAGCCGCCACCCATTCGCCCGCAGGCTTGCCATCGAGATGCGCGTCATCGGCCAGCAGACGCCCGCCCAAAAGCCAATCCTCCTCGCACAAGATCACATCCGCGCCTGCCCGCGCCGCCTCCAACGCCGCCATCAAACCCGTAGGCCCAGCGCCAATCACCAGCACATCGCAGAACGCAAAGGCCTTCTCGTAATGCCCCTCATCATGCTTGCCCGACAGGCTGCCAAGCCCCGCCGCCCGCCGGATGATCGGCTCGTAAATCGCCTCCCAAAACGCGCGCGGCCACATGAAGGTCTTGTAGTAAAACCCCGCCGACAGGAACGGCGACACCATATCGTTCACCGCCATCACATCAAACCGCAGGCTGGGCCAACGGTTCTGACTGCGCGTGTTCAGCCCCTCAAAAATCTCTTGCACCGTGGCGCGCACATTGGGGGTCTGGTTCGACGCCCCAATCACCTCGATCATCGCATTGGGTTCTTCCGACCCCGCCGTGAGAACCCCACGCGGGCGGTGATATTTGAACGACCGCCCGACCAACTTGACGCCATTGGCGAGCAGCGCCGAAGCCACGTTATCACCCTTAAAGCCCTGATAGGTCTTGCCATCGAACTTGAACGAAACCGGCCTCATGCGGTCAATCAGCCCCTTACCTGCAATCCGCATGCTCAGGCCTCCTTCTTCTTGGCAACCAGTTCCGATCCCAGAACCTCATGCGTGATCGTATTGCGCGTCACCACCATCCAAGCCCCACAACCCGTCTCATGATACCAGACATCCCGCGTCACCCCCGCCGGATTGTCGCGCAGGAACAAATGGTTGTCCAAGTCCTCAACCGTCCCCTGATCGGTGGGCCGCTTCAGATAATCCTCGGATCCGTAGTAATAAAACTCGCGCCGATCCCGCGTGCCACAAAGGGGGCAAGGTATACGCATCTCTCTACTCCCTTAATGCAGGTTATGTTGGCTGCCGGTGGCTTCTTCGTCCATCACATGGCCGGTTCGGAAGCGGTCCAGACGGAACCGCCGCGCCACCTCGTGGCTGTCCCCGGTCGCCATCAGATGCGCCATACACCAACCACTCGCCGGAGCCGCTTTGAAGCCGCCATAGTTCCAACCCGCATCGACAAACAGCCCATCGACAGGGGTCTTGTCGATGATTGGGCTGCCATCCGGCGTCATATCCATAATCCCGCCCCAAGACCGCAGCACCTTCGCACGCCCGATCATCGGCATCAGCGTCATCGCGGCCTCCATCACATGCTCGACCATCGGCAGATTGCCCCTCGCTGCATAAGACGCATAGAAATCCAGATCACCGCCGAACACCAAACCACCCTTGTCGGACTGGCTGATATAAAAGTGTCCCATCCCGAACGAGATCACAGAATCAATGATTGGCTTCAGCCCCTCGGTGACAAATGCCTGCAACACATGGCTTTCAATCGGCAACCGCATCCCCGCCATCGCCGCGACCTGACTGGAACGCCCCGCCACCACCATGCCTACCTTCTTCGCCCGGATCGCCCCGCGCGTGGTCTGCACGCCCTGCACAACGCCGTTCACAATATCAATACCAGTGACTTCGCAGTTCTGGATCAAATCAACCCCGCGCCGATCCGCGCCGCGCGCATAGCCCCAAGCCACCGCGTCATGCCGCGCTGTGCCACCGCGCTTGTGCATCAAACCGCCATAAATCGGGAACCGCGTCTGCGCGAAATCCAAGTAAGGCGCGAAGTCCTTGACCTGATCCAAGTTCCACAACTCGGCATCGTCGCCCTGATTGATCATCGCATTGCCGCGCCGCGCCAGCGTGTCGCGCTGGCCATCCGAATGCGCCAAGATCAACTGGCCGCGCTGGCTGTGCATGACGTTATAGTTCAACTCGGCCTCAAGCCCTTCCCACAGCTTCAAGGAATGCGAATAGAACTCGGAATTCCCCGGCATGTAGTAATTCGCCCGCACAATCGTCGTATTGCGCCCGATATTGCCACCGCCAAGATAGCCCTTCTCCAGCACCGCAATATTGGTCAGCCCATGGTTCTTCGCCAGATAATACGCCGTCGCCAGCCCATGCCCACCACCGCCAATGATGATCGCGTCATACTCGGCCTTCGGCGCTGGATTGCGCCACGCAGGCCCCCAGCCCTTGTTGCCGAACAACCCTTCGGTGATCACCTTCAACCCGGAATAACGCATGGGGTGGCTCCTTGCTTGGCCTTGCGGGCAAGTGAACCCGCTTTGCATGGGTTATTCAACAGTCAAACCCGAATAACTGTGCCATCCGCGACAAATCATGTCGCAGGCCTGTCAAGCTGCCAGCGTTTCATCTGTTCTCAAATATCCCCGCCAGAGGCTCCTACGGCAGATGTCGGATGCCTCCGGCGGGGATATTTGAGCCAGCCTGAAAGCCCTTACAGCCCCTTTGACTTATAGGTCGCCGCAATCCGCCCGATTGACACGATATACGCCGCCACCCGCAGATCGCCCACTTCGGGCCGGCCATGCCAAACCTCACGCATTGCCTGATACGCGGTGCGCATGGTGTCATCCAGGCCGGATCGCACCAGTGCCAACTCGTCCGAGCCTTGCAGAAATTTCTTCTTGAAATCCGGCGTCAACTGCCAGCCGAGGTGCTGGTCGTTCGACAACCGCTCCAATTCTTCGACCAAAATCCGCGAACGGCTTTCCTCGGCCCGTCGCTGCATCCGGCCAAAGCGGATGTGGGACAGGTTCTTCACCCATTCAAAGTAAGACACGGTGACGCCGCCCGCATTGGCATACATATCGGGAATGATCACGCAGCCCTTGGCGCGCAAAACCTCATCCGCGCCATAAGTGATCGGGCCATTGGCAGCCTCGACGATCAACGGCGCTTGAATCCGCGCCGCGTTGGAAAGATTGATCACGCCTTCAAGTGCTGCCGGGATCAGGATATCGCAGGCGATTTCAAGCACCTTGGCCCCATCAACGACATGCTTGGCCTTGGGATAGGCCGCGAGCAAGCCATCGTTGCGGTTCATCCATTGCCGCACATCTTCCACGTCGATACCGCCTTCGTTCACCAAAGCGCCGTCGCGCTCGATGATCGCGATCACCTTGGCACCGTCTTCTTCCGACAGAAATTTCGCCGCGTGATAGCCGACGTTGCCGAGGCCCTGCACAATCACCCGCTTGCCGTCCAAATCGCCCGACAGACCCGCCATCGCCGCATCTTCCGGGTTACGGAAAAACTCACGCAGCGCATACTGTACGCCGCGCCCGGTGGCCTCGACCCGGCCCTGTATGCCGCCCGCATGCGGTGGCTTGCCGGTGACGCAGGCCTTGGCGTTGATATCGGTGGTGTTCATCCGGGCATATTGGTCGGCAATCCACGCCATTTCGCGCTCGCCCGTGCCCATATCCGGGGCGGGGACGTTCTGCGCCGGGTTGATCAGGTCGCGCTTGATCAGCTCGTAGGCAAAGCGCCGGGTGATCTGCTCCAGCTCATGCTCATCCCAAGCCCGCGGATCAATGCACAAACCGCCCTTTGATCCGCCAAACGGTGTCTCGACCAACGCACATTTATAGGTCATCAGCGCGGCCAAAGCCTCAACCTCGTCCTGATTGACCCCCAATGAATAGCGGATGCCGCCCTTCACCGGTTCCATATGTTCGGAATGCACCGAGCGATACCCCACGAAGGTCTCCATCTTGCCGCGCAACCGCACGCCAAACCGCACCGTATAGGTCGAGTTACACACCCGGATTTTTTCCTGAAGCCCGGGGCCAAGGTCCATCAGCGCGGTTGCCCGCCGAAACATCATATCTACGGATTCGCGAAAACTCGGCTCGCCTGCAACGCTCATGCTCATTCCTCCCAAAATGCCGTCTCTCACCCGGCAGAGCGCGTTTTACGCTCCCTCAACACCTACTGCCGTTTGCTTAATAAACCAGCAAACAATGTAGGCAGATTTGAGCCGCTTTTGACCAAAAGTGATTCGAAATTGTACAATTTGGGCGATAGTGTGGCTGCCCGTACAACCTATACGAAAGTATACTGTCGTCGGTTTCGCCACAGTAAAATATCTGCATTACCAGTGTTTCCAGCCCCCCCACAATGCCCCCTGCCTGCCCATGTTGCCACAATTTTGCCATAACTTCTGGGCAGCAAAAAGGCGAAACGGTGTGTTTGCGGGGGCAGCATCCGATGTGGCTTGTAAAGGAAAATAGACCGTGGTTTTTGCCCCCTCCCCCCGCGCTCTGATGCGCAATCTGATTAATCACAGCCAGCGCTTTCAGCGCGAGGAAGACGGCTCGCTGATCATTTTCGCGCTGGTGCTATTCTTGCTGATGGCGATGATGGGCGGCTTTGCCGTCGACATGATGCGCTATGAGCAGACCCGCACCGCCCTGCAAAACACGCTGGATCGCTGCACCCTGATGGCAGCCAGTCTTGACCAGAGACTCGATCCTGAATCCGTGGTCAAGGATTGCGTCGACAAGGCCGGGTTTGGCACCGATCTTCAAAGCGTGCTGGTGACGCAAGCGCTGAATTCGCGCAGCGTCGTCTCGAAGGGCCGCGTCGATACCAAGCCGTTCTTCATGCACCTGATCGGCATCAACAAATTTGACGCCCTTGGCACCTCTGGGGCCGAACAAGCCATCACCAATGTCGAAATCGCGCTGGTGCTGGATGTGTCCGGCTCGATGACTGGGGCCAAGATCGCCAACCTCAAGATTGCCGCTGCCGAGTTTGTCGATAACATGCTGGCCAACGATCCCAATCACCGCATTTCGATCACGATCGTGCCCTACAATGCGCAGGTTAACCTCGGCTCGGTGCTGCGGGCGAAGTATCAGGCGGTCAATCTGCATGGCGTGGCCGACGTGAACTGCCTAGAGCTGCCAACGTCGGTGTTCAGCGCCCCCGGCATCCCGCGCAATGTCGATTTGCCGATGATGGCCTATGCCGACCATAACTATAACACCAGCCAGACCAATGCCGCTGTCTCGCCAACCTCCAGCGCGGCGCTGCCGAACTATGCTGCCGCCTTTTGCACCAAGCAGCCTGCCAATATCGTGCGCCTGCCCAGCCAGAACGCCACCACCCTGAAATCCCAGATCAATGGCCTTGTCGCAGGCGGCAACACCTCGATCACTTTGGGGATGAAATGGGGCGTATCGCTGCTCGACCCTGCGGCGCGCGGCATGTATACTGAGTTGATCGGCGCGGGCCAGATGGGCGCGAACCTGTCCGGCCGCCCGTTCAATTACACCGACCCCGAGTCGATGAAAGTCATCGTGCTGATGACCGATGGCGAGCATGTTGCCCACAACCGCGTCACTAATACCTATAAGACTGGCCCGTCGCCGATCTACAAAAGCAGCGGTGGGGACTATTCGGTGTATCAGGCCGCACATGCTGGTAACAAATACTGGGTGCCGCATTTGGGCACATGGTCGGCCACCCCCTATAATGGCGGTGCGCAGCAAAACTGGGAAACCGTCTGGACCAATTTGAAGGTCAGCTATGTCGCTTGGCAATTCTACGCCCGCGCCTTGGGCAGCAGCAGCACCGCGCGCAGCACGATCTACACCAACCAGATGAACGACATGGTACAGACCTATGACTCGGTCAGCGGCATGAATGCCTCGCTGCAACAAAGCTGCGGGCAGGCCAAGCAGAACAACATGCTGGTCTATGGCATCGCGTTTGAAGCCCCCAGCAATGGCAAAACGCAGATCATGCAATGCGCCACCTCGGCTGCACATTACTTCGACGCGCAGAACGGGGCCGAGATTCAGGCGGCGTTTCGGACCATCGCCTCGAACCTGACCCAGTTGAAACTGACGCAATAACCCAAGCCCCCCGATCCCGGCATCGGGGGGCGCATTTCCTGCATCGGTCAAATCAATGCCTCAACCTCACATGACGTCTGATTCGCACCGCCCGCCGCTTTACGATGCCCGGGCGCACAGCGGGAAAGCCAATTTGGGTCATTCTATCCAAGATTGCGTTCAATCTTCCTGTGATTGTGCCAAACCACGCAACAATGCCGCCCATCGGCGCAGTTTTCCGCCAAAATTATGGCTTTTGCGACAAGCCGCCCACAATCTGAAACACCAAAGCCATAGTTTTGCCCAAGCCCACGCGCTTTATGCCGCTTCAAGGTGTGTTTCTATGCTGCGTCGCCCGGTGCCCCGCACCGCAAGCCACGAGCTGAAGTTGGGGTGTGTCCATGTTCATGGCGAACGTTGGAAATCAGGATTGCGGCCAAACCAAACCGCGCGTTGCGGTGTTGAAACGCTTTTGGGCGGCGCAAGACGGTTCGCTGACCATTCTGGCGCTCACCCTGTTCCTGCTGATGGTGATGATGGGCGGCCTCGCGGTTGATCTGATGCGCTACGAACAAACCCGCACCACGCTGCAAAACACCCTTGACCGCGCCACGCTGGCATCGGCCGCGCTGACCCAAACACTGGACCCAAAGACCGTGGTGGCAGATTACTTCACCAAGGCCGGGATGGACAAATACCTGAAAAGGGTCATCGTGTCCGAGGGCATGAACTTCCGCAACGTCACCGCCGATGCCGCTGCCGCCACTGATCCGTATTTTCTGCATCTGATTGGTCAGGACAAGTTGGATGCACTGGGCCATTCGATGGCCGAACAGCGCGTCACCAACGTCGAGATCATGCTGGTGCTCGATGTGTCGGGCTCGATGGCGTCCAACAGCAAGCTGGTCAACCTGAAAACCGCCGCCAATGAATTCGTCGACACCGTGCTGTCCAGCGATGCCGAGCACAAAATTTCGATCGGCCTGGTGCCGTTCAACGGTCAGGTCAATATCGGCCCCGACCTGCGCGCCAAATACACAGGCCTCACCGATGATCCCGGCGTGACCAATGTGCAATGCGTGGATATGCCCAGCACCGTCTACAATGCCACGGCACTGCCGACCAACACCGCAATGTCGATGACCGCGCACGCCGACACCTATTCCGGCACCAACCAGACCAACGCATGGGTGGCTTATACCGACACCAACTATGCCATCGGCTACCATGTCACCAATAACGCGGGGAACGTCTGGTGCCCGCCGATTGCCGGCAACATCATCCGCCTGCCCGCCGAGACAATTTCAACCCTGCAAACCCAGATCAACGGGCTTTCCGCGATTGGGGCCACCTCGATCAATGCCGGGTTGAAATGGGGTTTGGCGCTGATGGACCCTTCGGCAGCCCCCATGTACACCCAGTTGATTGGCGCGGGCAAAATGGCCGTCACTCTCAGCGGGCGCCCCTACAGCTTCACCGATCCCGAGGCGATGAAGGTAATCGTGTTGATGACCGATGGCGAGCATTTTGCCGAAGAACGGGTCAACGCGGCCTATAAAGGCGCCACGTTGTCTCCGATTTGGAAGAGCAATGTCGATGGCAACTATTCGATTCAACATACCGGCGTTTCCGGCAACCAATGGTGGGTTCCCCATCTCAGCCGGTTCCAAGCCGTGAAATGGACCAACTCAAGCAACACGCTGACGGCCACACAGCAATCATGGCAACAGGTCTGGAGTTCGATGCGCCTCAGCTATGTCGCATGGCAATTCTACGCCCGTGCCTTGGGCAGCACCAGCTCGGCGCGCAACATCGAATATGCCAACCGGATGGCCGCAATGCGCACCCAGACCCCAACCACCACGATGGACAGCCAGTTGCAACAAATCTGTGGGTTGGCCAAAGGTCAGGGCGTGATCGTCTATGGCATCGCGTTTGAAGCCCCGACCAACGGCCAGACCCAGATTCGCAACTGCTCGACCTCGGCTGCGCATTATTTCAACGCCTCGGGCCTGCAAATCCGCACTGCGTTCCGCGCTATTGCCAGCAACATCAGCCAGTTGAGGTTGACGCAATGATCCGCTGGTTCAGACGCCTCCGTCCTGCGTTTCGGCGCGAAGACGGCACCGCCGCGATGGAGTTTGTCCTTGCGGTACCGCTCTTGATCACCATCTTCATGGCCTCGTTTGAAGCTGGTCTGCTGATGATCCGCTCGATCATGCTGGAACAATCCGTCGATATGACGATGCGCGAGTTGCGCTTGGGACATTACACGCTGCCCGACACCGCCTTGCTGAAGACCGAGATTTGCAAACGCACCGTGATCTTCAAAGATTGTCAGGCCAACATCACCATCGAGATGACCCGGATCACCACCACCGGTTGGGCGCTGCCCACCACCGGCGTCGCCTGTATTGACCGCTCAGAAGACATTGTGCCGGTCACCTCGTTTGTAATCGGCCAGCAGAATGACCTCATGTTGATACGGGTCTGCGTTGTGCAAGACGCGCTGTTTCCCACCACAGGTATCGGCCTTGGCCTGCCGAAAGACGGTCACGGCGGCTATGGCGTGATTTCGACTTCGGCCTTTGCGGTAGAACCAAGTTGAGGGTAACTCTATGAAATCGCTTCGTAACATGTTCCGCCGTTTTGGCCGCGACGAAAGCGGCGTGCTGATGGCCGAGGCTATCATCGTGCTGCCTTTCATGCTCTGGTCCTACCTCGCGCTGTTCGTTTATTGGGACGCCTTCCGCTCGGTCAACACCTCGCAGAAGGCCGCCTATACCATCTCGGACATGATCTCTCGTGAGATGATTACCCTGCCCGCCAACTACATCACCGGGATGCGCGATCTGATGCGCTACCTGATTGACAACGATCAGACCGTCAGAATCCGCGTCACTTCCGTCACTTGGTCTGACGCCAACGCCCGCTTCGAAGTTCACTGGTCGCGCTCGCCGGACAATGCAGTGCCGCTACTGACCACGACCACGCTACAGACTTACGCCTCACGCATCCCCAAGATGGCCGGGGGTGATTTCGTGACCATCGTCGAAACATGGGTCAGCTATCATCCGGCTTTCGACGTCGGCATGGATGATGAAGAGATCAAGCAGTTCGTGGTCACCCGCCCCCGCTTCTTCACCTGCATAAGCGTCAGCGCGACGCCCTGCCCGATCTCCTAAGCCGTGGCGCGCCCACAACATCCATTCGCGCAAATCCGCACATAAGACCTACACATTCGCGCCTTGCTGCAAATACGCACCAGACCTACCTTGGAGACAACGCAATTAAAGGAGCTTGCCATGTCTCTCCGCCCCGTCCTCAGCCAATCCACCGCCCAGCCGCATATCGAAGGCGCAGGCGTGCACCTGCACCGCGCCTTCGGCTTTGGCGATCCAACCCAGTTCGACCCCTTCCTGCTGTTCGACGATTTCCGCGGGGAGACCCCGCGTGATTACATGGCGGGTTTTCCGTGGCATCCGCATCGCGGCATTGAAACGATCACCTATGTCCTCGCGGGCGCGGTTGATCACGGCGACAGTCTTGGCAATCGCGGCACGCTGAAAGGCGGCGATGTGCAATGGATGACCGCAGGGTCGGGCATCCTGCATCAGGAAATGCCGAAGGGCAACGCCAAGGGCCAGATGCATGGCTTCCAGCTTTGGGCCAACCTGCCCAAAGCTCTCAAGATGACCCCGCCGCGCTACCAAGACGTCAAATCCAACGACATTCCGGAAATCATGGATGACGATGGCAGCATCGTGAAGGTGATCGTGGGGTCGTTCTGGGGCAAAACCGGGCCGGTGGACGGCATCGCCGCTGATCCGCAATACCTTGACGTCTTTGTGCCACCAGAAAAGAAAAAGACTTTCAAAATTGACACCCGCCGCCATGCCTTCGCTTATATCTTTGAAGGCGCTGGCAAATTCGCCGACAGCTCCCGCCCACGCGGGGTGCTGCTGGAAAAGGAATACAAGGGCGAGGAGCTGAACATCCGCGATCTCTCGGGCAACCGCACCCTGATTGAATTTGGCCGCGGCGATGAAATCACCGTGCAAGCCGGCCCCAACGGCATCCGCTTTCTGCTGGTCTCAGGTGCCCCGATCCAGGAACCCGTCGCATGGCACGGCCCCATCGTGATGAACACCCAAGCCGAGCTGCAACAAGCCATGGCCGAATTGCGCAACGGCACTTTTATCAAACCCGCACATTAAAACCATTTGTTTTTGATCTGGTGCAAAGCCCTAAAAAGCTGCGCCAGATCAAACGCACTGCATCTGAAACCTGCGCCCAATCGCAACAAAAAACCAAACAACCACAACATATTGTGGTTGTTCTCTCAAAAATAGACACACACCACAAGTTGCTCCCAGCTGGGAATACTTTCTACGGTCAGAAACTTGGCTTTGGATCGCCCCCTCATCGCGCCGAAACCCGCGCATTGAACCTGCCCCCCGCGCGCGGTATGCTCTGCAGCATGATGCGCGCCCTTCTCCTGTTGCTCAGCCTTTCCGCCTGTGCCCAATTCCCCGAAGTGGATGCAGGCGCGCGCACCAATCTGCCCACCCCCAACTTGTTGCCCACGGATCAACTGATCTCTGGCGTCAATCAGACCACGCCCGCTGATCCGCTGGCAGGCCCGGTTGCCACCCTGAACGCCCGCGCCGCGGCTTTGCGCGTTGAAAGCTCCAGCCCGTAACGCCCGCGTTGCACCCCGGCCCGCCATCAGCTAACACCCGGCGCAAGCAATCTGAAACGGAGTTCCCTCATGTCTGCCAAACCCCTGCGCATTGGTCTCGCTGGTCTTGGCACTGTGGGCATCGGGGTGGTGAAGATCGTGCAAGCGCATGCCGATCTGATCGCCAAACGCACCGGACGCGCCATACAGATCACAGCCGTCTCCGCCCGCGATAAAACCAAGAACCGCGACGCTGATCTGTCCGCCTACGCTTGGGAAACCGATCCAGTCGCTCTTGCTCAACGCGATGATGTCGATGTGTTTGTCGAGGTGATGGGCGGCCACGAAGGCCCCGCCAAACTGGCCACCGAAGCCGCTATCGCCGCTGGCAAAGATGTGGTCACCGCCAACAAAGCCCTGCTCGCCCATCACGGTCAAGCGCTTGCCCTCGCCGCAGAAGCCG
The DNA here is from genome assembly GCF_030652235.1 of Cypionkella sp. Taxonomy (GTDB): domain Bacteria; phylum Pseudomonadota; class Alphaproteobacteria; order Rhodobacterales; family Rhodobacteraceae; genus Cypionkella. The sequence continues at coordinate 4,446 of NZ_JAUSBA010000058.1, read as the reverse complement.
CAGGCCGCGTCATCCGCTTTGAAGCCGCCGTCGCAGGTGGCATCCCGGTGATCAAAGCGCTGACCGAAGGGTTGGCCGCCAACCAAATCAAACGCGTGATGGGCGTGATGAATGGCTCATGCAACTACATCCTGACCCGGATGCAGAACGAAGGCCTGTCTTATGCCGAAGTGTTCGACGCCGCCCAACAACTCGGCTACCTAGAGGCCGACCCGAACCTCGACGTCGGCGGCATCGACGCGGGCCATAAACTTGCCCTGCTCGCCGCCATCGCCTTTGGCACCCAAGTCAGCTTTGACGCAGTGGAACTTGAAGGCATCGGTGCGATTTCCATCGACGACATCAAACTTGCCGCCGACATGGGCTATCGTATCAAACTGCTGGGCGTGGCCCAAATGACAGGGCGCGGGCTAGAGCAACGCATGACCCCCTGCCTTGTCCCCGCCGATAGCCCGCTGGGCCAGTTGCAAGGCGGCACCAACATGGTGGTGCTGGAAGGCGATTCCGTCGGCCAGATCGTGCTGCGTGGCGCAGGCGCAGGCACGGGCCCCACCGCCAGCGCCGTGATGTCCGACGTGCTCGACATCGCACGCGGCCTGCGCCTGCCCACATTCGGCCAGCCCGCAAACACGCTTGCCACCCCGCAAGCCGCCCAATCCGCGACCCCCGCCAGCTATTATCTGCGCATGAGCCTGCTGGATAAACCCGGCGCTCTGGCCAAAATCGCCACCTGTCTGGGCGAGGCTGGCGTCTCGATTGACCAGATGCGGCAGTACGACCACGAAGGCGACAAAGCCACCGTGCTGATCGTCACCCACAAAGCCACCCGCGCCGATATTGATCACGCAACCGGGCGCTTTGCAGGCACCGGCGTGATGGTAGGCGCGCCCGTGGCGTTGCGGATCGAAGAAGTTTAACCGCGATTCGCAAAGCCTTGAAGACCACAAGCCTCGCCCTGTGCCCGCCAGCGCAGCCTAAGCACAGCGGCAATACGCCCTAAAATCTTGCAACTCGGCGGATTACCTCAGCGCCCTCAAACTGTTAGCGCCACCATCCTTGCCGCCCTGCGCGCCCCCGGCTAGACGAAGGAAAATCAATTTCCCGCAAGGATATCTCATGGCCGACGTCACCGAATTCCAAGACCGCCTGCTTTCGCTTGGCCTCGCCCGCGTGTCTGAGGCCGCAGCCCTCGCCTCGGCCAAACTGATCGGGCGCGGCGATGAGAAAGCCGCAGATCAGGCTGCGGTCAACGCCATGCGCGACCAGTTGAATATGCTGGATATTGCGGGCGTCGTGGTGATCGGCGAGGGTGAGCGCGACGAGGCGCCGATGCTCTACATCGGCGAAGAAGTCGGCACCGGAAATGGCCCCGCCGTCGACATCGCACTTGATCCGCTGGAAGGCACCACGCTGACCGCCAAAGACATGCCAAACGCGCTGACCGTCATCGCCATGGCCCCGCGCGGCACCCTGCTGCACGCTCCCGATGTCTATATGGAAAAACTCGCCATCGGCCCCGGCTACGCCCGTGACACGGTGACGCTTGACATGGCCCCAGCCCAACGCGTCCGCGCTTTGGCCCGCGCCAAAGGGGTGGCCGCCGACGAGATCACCGTCTGTATCCTAGAGCGCCCCCGGCACGAGGCTTTGATCGCCGAGGTCCGCTCCACTGGCGCTGCCATCCGCCTGATCACCGATGGCGATGTCGCAGGCGTCATCCACTGCGCCGAAAGCGAAATCACCGGCATTGATATGTATATGGGCTCCGGCGGCGCACCCGAAGGTGTGCTCGCGGCCAGTGCCTTGAAATGCATGGGCGGGCAGATCTACGGTAAGCTTTTGTTCCGCAATGACGACGAAAGATCCCGCGCCTACAAGGCAGGCATCACCGATCTGAACCGCATCTACACCCGCGATGAGATGGTCACCGCCGACGTGATCTTCGCGGCCACGGGCGTCACCCAAGGTTCGATCCTGCAAGGCATCAAAATCGAACCCGGATGGGTCACCACCGAAACCATCTTGATGCGGTCAAAAACCGGATCAGTGCGCCGCATGCTTTATAAAAGCCCAATGAAATAAGGGTGCAACCGATTTCCGATCCGGAAATCGTGCCGGAATTTCTCAAATTCCGCCTTGCTCCGGGCCGCGCTGTCAGGCACACCCACCCCCATGACAGCGCGCGCCTTCCTCTCCGTCGAACACTCGCTCACCCAGCGCCGCTGGATCGGCCCCGGCGATGAGGCCGAACGTCTGGCCGAGGCGATGGCGCAAATCACCCGCCTGCCCCTCGCGCTCTGCGCCACGCTTGTTGCGCGCGGCGTCACCCCGCAAGACGCCCCGGCTTTCCTTGCGCCGCAACTGCGCGATCTGCTGCCCGATCCGCTGAAACTGCGCGACATGGCACGCGCCGCCGCCCGCTTCCTGCATGCGGTAAAAACCCACCAACGCATTGCAATCTTTGCTGATTATGACGTGGATGGCGGCTCCTCTGCCGCCTTGCTGATCATCTGGCTGCGCGCCATGAACAGCCAGGCCACGCTCTATATCCCAGACCGTATTGACGAAGGTTACGGCCCCAACGTGCGCGCCATGGCCGAACTGGGCAGCAAACACGACCTGATCCTCTGCGTCGATTGCGGCACCCTCAGCTTTGATCCCATCGCCGCCGCAAAATGCGATGTCGTGGTGCTCGATCACCACTTGGGTGCCGAAACCCTGCCCGCCGCCTTCGCCGTAGTGAACCCCAACCGCCAAGACGAAGACGGTGATCTCGGCCATCTTTGTGCGGCTTCCGTGGTGTTCTTGATGCTGGTCGAGGCCAATCGGCAGTTGCGCGCCGACGGCAGCCAAGGCCCTGATCTGATGGCGCTGCTTGATCTCGTCGCCCTCGCCACGGTCGCGGATGTGGCACCCCTGATCGGCGTCAACCGCGCCTTCGTGCGCCAAGGCCTCAGGGTCATGGCCCGCCGCGAACGCGCAGGCCTGCGCGCCCTCGCCGATATCGCTCGCATGGACCAAGCCCCCACCCCCTACGCTTTGGGCTTCCTGCTTGGCCCCCGCGTCAACGCGGGCGGCCGCATTGGCCAAGCCGACCTCGGCGCGCGGCTGCTGTCCACCGATAGCCCTTCCGAGGCAACGGCCTTGGCCGAGAAACTTGACCTCTTGAACACCGAGCGCCGCGATATCGAAGCCCGCGTGCGCGAAGAAGCCCTCTCGCAAGCCGAGATGCGCGGCATGGACGGCCCCCTCGTCTGGGCTGCGGGTGATGGCTGGCACCCCGGCGTTGTCGGCATCGTCGCGGCCCGGCTGAAAGAAGCCAGCCACCGCCCCGCCGTGGTGATCGGCTTCGATGGCAACGAAGGCAAAGGCTCCGCCCGCTCTGTCACCGGTGTTGATCTCGGCGCGGCAATCCACCGTCTGACCACCGAAGGACTGCTGTTGAAAGGCGGCGGTCACAAGATGGCCGCAGGCCTGACGGTGGCGCGCGATAAACTCGAAGCCGCGATGGAACGCCTTTCCGAACTGCTCGCCAAACAAGGCGCAGGCGCGGGTGGGCGCGAAGACCTGCGCATCGACAGCCTGCTGATGCCCACCGCCGCAACCCCCGGATTTGTCGAGCAAATCGAATCCGCAGGCCCGTTCGGCGCCTCCGCCCCCGCCCCGCGCTTTGCCTTCGCCGACACCCATGTCACCACCCGCCGCATCGGCGAAAAACACCTGAAAATCAGCTTCGGCGACAGCTTGGGTGCCCGCCTCGAAGGCATCGCGTTTGGTGCCTTTGACACCGATCTTGGCCCCGCCTTGGAAACCCCCGGCCACCAACGCTTTCACTTGGCAGGGCGGCTAGAGTTGAACACATGGGGCGGTCGCACAAAGGTGCAATTTCGCCTGGAAGATGCGGCAAAAGCCTGATTTTTCCTCTTGCGAAGCGCCAAATCTGCCCTTAAACACCGCCGCACGACAGTGGCCCGTTCGTCTATCGGTTAGGACACCAGATTTTCATTCTGGTAAGAGGGGTTCGACTCCCCTACGGGCTGCCACTTCCCATATTTATTTGAATGAAATCAAGTAGTTGCCCCTAGGGCTACTTCTCTGCCTAAGGATTGCCTATGCTTCGCAAAGGCGGGTCTTGGCGTATCGAAGCTAATGAACCAATCACGGAAACGTGAACAAGCAACTTTGCGCCCGCTACACTCTGCTGCATAAATACAGGTGCGGCGCAATGGTGCGACCGTAGTTCATTCCAAACACAGGAGATTTCAAAATGGACATTGCGACAATCACGACGAAAATCGACCAAGATGTTGATTTGCACTGAGAAGTGACCCGGGTTTTTCATCGAGAATTGACCCACCTTTGATTATGGATTTTGGGTCATGCTTGGGTCAAGGGCGAGTTTCACTCCTTCTTTTTTTGGGCTGCAGCGGCTGAGCTTGCCTTGAA
>NZ_JAUSBA010000054.1 GCF_030652235.1 Cypionkella sp. | reverse complement strand
CAAGGCAAGCTCAGCCGCTGCAGCCCAAAAAAAGAAGGAGTGAAACTCGCCCTTGACCCAAGCATGACCCAAAATCCATAATCAAAGGTGGGTCAATTCTCGATGAAAAACCCGGGTCACTTCTCAGTGCAAATCAACACTCTTCGCCCAGACCGTCGCCGCCGGTCGGAGCCGTCGCCTGACGGCCGAGGCGGCAATGGCCACCGAAGCCGAATGCTATCGCGGCGCAGAGGCCGTGGCGGCCGGACTGGCCGATGAAGTGTCCGACCCGGCTTCAGCTTTTGCCGCCTTCGCTGATGTCGTGAACCGGCGCGGCCTTGCCCGCAGCGCTGGGCCTGGGCGCTCCCCACAATCCCAACTGTCCAAGGAGAAGATGATGAAACCCACTGCCACCACCACATCTGAGGCCCTCGATCCTGAAACCGGCGAGGATCCGGCGCCTGTCGCCGCTCCGGCACCCAACCCGCCAGCACCGCCCGCCCCGGCTCCAGTCAGCAACGGTGATGCCGCTGCATTTGCCACTTCCCTGGCCCGCGCCGAGGCAGCGGAACTGGCCACCATCGGCGCGCAGGCGGCCCGTTTGGGCGTGAGTATCGACGTGGCAGAGGCCGTGCAAAAGGGCATCAAGCCCGACGCACTGCGCGCTTCCGTCCTGAACCAGCTGGCCGCGCGCGGTGACGCTGCCGCCATCACCGTGGTGCCGCCGCCGAAATCTGCCGCCCCGGAAAGCCCGCTCCTGGCCGCCGTCAAACGTGCGGCCAGCGCAGCTAAACCCTCCTGAAACCTGACCGCCGCAATGCGCGCGGTGGCTTTTCCGTAAACCCGCAAAGGATGTGAACCATGCCCACGCTGACCCAAGCGCCCTCGCAGGGCGATGTCGTCAAGATCCAGTTCGACCCGAACTACACCAACGAGGCGATCACGCTTCTGCTCGGCACCAATTACAAAGCCGGGTCCGTGCTGGGCAAGATCACCGCCAGCGGCAAATACAAGTTGGCGACCGCTGCCGGGGCCGATGGCGCGCAGATCGCGGCGGCCGTTCTGTTGAACCCGGTCGATGCCACCTTCGCCGATGCCACCGGCATCATCCTGGCACGCGGCCCGGCTGTCGTGTCCAAGGCCGCGCTGCTCTTTGACGCGTCCGTCAACACCGCGCCTCTGACCGCCACCAAATGGGCTGAACTGACCACCGTTGGGATCGTGCCGCGCACCAGCGCCTGATCGCCACCCCCTGAAACCCCGGAGACAATCATGAACGCCATCATCCGCAACCCGTTCGACGCAGGCGGCTATTCGCTTGCCGAAATGACCCAAGCCATCAACATCCTGCCCAATCTCTACACCCGTTTGGGCGAAATCGGCCTCTTCAGCTTCGAAGGCATCACCCAGCGTTCCGTCATCATCGAGCAACTCGACGGTGCGCTGAACGTCCTGCCTTCGGTGCCCTTGGGCGCGCCGTCGACCATGGCCACCCGGCAAGGCCGCTCGATGCGCAGCTTTGGCCTGCCGTGGATCCCGCATGACGATGTGATCCTCGCCACCGACATTCAGGGCGTGCCTGCCTTTGGCGGCAGTGAGAATGAGCAGCTGGCCACGGTGATGATGCGCAAGCTGACTCTGATGCGCCGCAAACACGCCCAGACCCGTGAATACATGGAGATGAACGCGCTCCGCGGCATCGTGAAGGACGGCGCGGGGACCACCCTCTACAACTACTTCACCGAATTTGGCCTTGCGCAAATCTCGGTGGACTTCGTCTTGGGCACCGCCACCACCAACGTCCAGGGCAAGGTCCGCGACACGATCCGGGCCGTGGAGGACAACCTTCTCGGCGAATCCATGATCAGCGTCTACGCCCTCGTCAGCCCGGAGTTCTTCGACAAGCTGATCGGGCACGCCCTGACGCAGGATGCCTACAAGTTCTACTCGGCCACGGGTGCGCAGCCCTTGCGCCAGGACGTCCGCCGCGCTTTCCCATTCGCGGGCATCCTGTTCGAAGAATACCGGGGTGCCGTCACCCTCTCGACAGGCACGGCAGAACGGCTGATCCCGGCTGGCGAAGGCATCGCTTTCCCAATCGGCACCATCGACACCTTCACCACCTATGGCGGCCCGGCCAACCAGATCAGCCTCGCCAATACCATCGGCTTGCCGCTCTATGCCCGCCAGCTGATGGACGACAAGGACCGCTGGATCAACATCCTGACTGAAGCCTCGATCCTGCCGGTCAACAAACGGCCCCGCACCGCAATCCGCCTGTTCAGCTCCAACTGATCGGGGTGAACGCAATGAATGCCTTCGCCACCGCCATGAACCTCATCTTCGCCGATGCCAACATGGCGGTGGACGCCATCTGGTTTGCGGGCGCAACCGGCCCGGGCGTTGCCGTCCGGGTCATCCGCAAATCGCCCGACGAGGTCACCCCTTTTGGCGCTGGGCGCATCCTGTCGGAAACCACGCAACTCGATGCGCGCGTGGCGGATATACCCACGCTCGCACCGGGCGATCTGATCAGGATCGGGGCCGAGGACTTCCTGGTGCAGGGCGAACCCAAGGCCGACCGTGAGCGCCTGATCTGGACCCTGAACACGAGGACGCCATGAAACTCGACATCAGCTTCACCCCCGACCTCGTCGCCATGATGCGGGCCGAAGTGGCGGCGGGACAAAAGGCCGTCTCCGTCACCATGGCGCAGGCGGGTGCCGATCTGAAATCCGCCTGGCGGGGCCAGATCACCGGTGCGGGCTTGGGCCAGCGGCTCGCCAACACCATCCGGTCGCAGACCTATCCGAAGGGCCGCAACAGCCTCGACGCAGCTGCATTGGTCTGGTCCAACGCTCCGGTGATCGTCGGCGCTCATGACACCGGGCCGCTTATCCGCTCTGGCAGTGGCTTCTGGCTGGCCATTCCTTTGCCCGCCGCAGGCAAGGCACAGGGCGGCAGACGGATCACGCCGGGCATGTGGGAGCAAAAGACGGGCCTGCGCCTGCGCTTTGTCTATCGCAGCCGGGGTCCGAGCCTACTGGTCGCCGATGCCGTGCGCCTGAATACGCGCGGCCAAGCGGCGGTTTCCAAGTCGAAAACAGGGACGGGTCAGGTGACGGCACCAATCTTCCTGCTGGTACGGCAGGTCAAACTGCCCAAGCGGCTGGATCTGATGCGGGATGCCGAACGGGCGCAGGCCGCCATTCTGGGCAGCATCGTACGCAACTGGGTCGAAGGGCTGGTTGGCAAATGACCGCTATGCGGAAGTCAAAGATGTCCGCCGCGGTCGCAGTTTTGTGGTCTCAGCGCTCTGCAAAAAAGGGGCCCCAGAAATTACCTTCGGCCACTTCCGAAGCGCAGGTTTGCCACATTCTGCTTGATACTGTTTATCGAACTCGTATCGAGCTTCTCCGAGAGAATTGATCTTAGCAGGCCGTCGCGCGACATCGGTTCAAAAAGACGCCTGCTGTGAACAGGTCCCGGATAGAGCAAAAACAAGGGTAGTTGAGCGGCGGTCAAATCGGAGTTTGGGCCCGTGTAGTCGAAGCACACTGGGGCAGGACTTTCCAACCAATCTCTGGGAAAGAGTTCTTCCGCTTTCTCGGTGAGGTACAGATTTGTTCGGTGTTGCCCGTGAACAATGTGGGCCGAAGCGGCCTCCCATCCCCAAATCTTCTTTCTATTTCCATCAAGACGCGAACCATCGATGATCCAGAGCATGTTTTTGTAGAAGCCCTCTCTGGCTCGCCGCTCTACTGGTTCAAGGTGGGAATGCTGTACCTCCACCGTAAGCCCGGCAAGCGTAAGCACATCTGCGATGTGTTTTTCATTCGTTGTCTGATCTACCAGTATCCGCTCCTGCCATCGCAGCGGAAATTCGTTCTTCCAGTTGCGGTGCCAATCAGTTTCGGGTTCCCACCAAGGATCACAATCCGATTTGCTTTTGTGGGCCCAATGATGAACCCTTACCTCACCACAGCGAGCTATCATCTCTGATTGGCAGAACGGGCACCTACCAATCGCACCGGGTAGTGGCCTGCTTCGGCTGCCGTTGATATCTGCTGTAAGCATTAAGTGTCGGTCCGATTCAAATGAGGGTCGATGATGCCACATGTGTCTGTTTGACCCTGATGTTAGAGCGCGAAATAGGTCATGCCAACTTAGTAAATGAGCGGCGCAGTGAGCCGTAGGGCACAAATGGGCCGCGGTGCCGTGTGGTCCAAAACGGGTCCTTGCAGCCGATGGCTGCGCTGGCAAATAAAGTGAGACCAATGCCCAGTAAACGCGAAACGATCCTCGCCGCCCTTCTCGCGCGGCTGCAAACCCTTGCCGCCCCGGTGCTGCGCGGTGACGTGCTACCTGAACGGATCCCGTCGACTGGCCTGCTCATCCTGCGCGATGGCAAGCCGGGCGATCCAGAGGTGACGCTGTCACCGGTTACCTATTTCTATGAGCATCGGGCGGAATTGGAGGTGGTGATTCAGGCCGGGACAGGGCGAGATGCCCTGTTCGATGCTTTGATCGCCTCCATCGGCACGGCATTGGCACTTGATCGCACGCTGGGCGGGTTATGCGATTGGGTCGAGGCGGAAGCGCCGGAGCCGGTCGATTTGCCCATCGACGGGGCTGCAACCCTGAAGGCGGCGGTGATCACCGTCGTGCTGCACTACGCCACATCCGACCCACTGATCTGATTTCCCTCACAAAAGGACACTGACATGGCACGCGCGCAAGGAGCGCGGGCGCAGATGGCGCTTGCGTTCGAGACAGTCTACGGCACCCCACCCGGTGCCGGATTTACCCAGATGCCTTTCATCACCTCATCGCTGGCGGCCGAACAGCCACTGCTAGCCTCGGAACTTCTGGGCTATGGCCGCGATCCCCGCGCGCCCTTGCTGGATGCGATCACAACCGATGGCGATGTCGAGGTGCCGATCGATGCAATTGGGTTCGGCTTCTGGCTGAAGGCGGCCTTCGGGGCCCCGACCACCGCAGGCACAGTCGCGGCGACCGGGTCGATCACCTTTTCGGTGCAACCTGCCGTCAACGCGACGGTGACGATCAACGGCACAGCCTTCACCTTCGTGGCCTCTGGCGCGGTCGGCAACCAGGTGAATATTGGGGCAAACTTGGCGGCGACCTTGACCGCGCTTGCCGTGGTGCTGAATGCCAGCGTCGTCGCCGGTGTGGCACTTGCGACATACATCGGCACCGCGACTGCGCTGACCATGGTCTACGACGTCCTCGGCAGCACGGGAAACACCTTCACGCTGGCGGCGTCGATTGCCCCCGCCTCAAACGGCACGGTGTCGGCAACGACGCTGACCGGCGGTTTGAACGCCCACACCTTCCTGTCGGGCAGTTGGACCCTGCCCAGCATGTCCATCGAAGTCGGCATGCCGGAAGTGCCGCGCTTTGCGATGTATTCCGGCTGCGTGCTGGATTCCCTGTCGTGGCAAATGGAGCGGTCTGGCCTTCTCGGGGCAAAAGCCATGCTGGTCGCACAGGGCGAGACCATCGCTGCAGCCACCACCGCTGGAACACCCGCAGCCATCGCCCTGAAACGGTTCGGCCATTTCAACGGGGCGATCAAACGCGATGGGGTGGCGCTGGGCAATATCGTTTCGGCCGATCTCACCTATGCCAACAATCTGGATCGGATCGAGACCATCCGCTCCGATGCCAAGATCGATGGCGCCGACCCGACCATCGCGGCGCTGACCGGCAAGATCGACGTGCGCTTTGCCGACACGACGCTCCTGACCCAAGCCATCAACGGCACGGCTGCGGCACTGGAATTCAGCTACCTGCTTGGCAGCGGCGAAAGTCTGACCCTGACCGCACATGCGGTTTATCTGCCGCGCCCGCGCATCGAGATCAAAGGCCCGAAAGGCGTGCAAGCGTCCTTCGATTGGCAAGCCGCACTGGCCACCAGCCCTGCGCGGATGTGCACCGTGGTGCTGGTCAACACGTTGGCAGGTTACCCATGATCCGGATCAATCTTTCCCCCGAACCGCAATGGCTTGATCTTGGCCATGGCGTACGGCTGCAGCTCTTGCCGCTGACCACCGCGCTGATGGTGGCGACACGGTCCGACATCGCCGTGCAGGATCTGGCCGCCGATGCAAGCAACGACTCTCGTGCGGCGGTATTCGCTTCAGCCCTTGCCCGGCGTGGAGTGGTCGATTGGGACGGTGTCGGCGATGCCGATGGCGCTGTCATCGACGTGACTCCAGAGGGTATCGACGCGCTTCTGTCGCTCTGGCCGATCTTCGAGGCCTTCAACCTCCACTACGTCAGCCGCGGCATGCTGCTGGACGCGGAAAAAAACGGCTCTGCGCCCTCGCCGACTGGCACTTCAGTGGGGGCGACAGCTACTGCCAGGCCTGCGAAACGCAGTGCCAAGACTGCCCCGCGCGATTGAACCAACCGCTGAGCCTGGACGGCTGGCAGGTCTGGGATCTGGTTGGCCGTCTTGGCGGGCAAATGCGGGTGGCGGGAAAAGCCGTGCTGGGCTGGGACATGGGCGCTGCCTTCGGCCTGTCCCGTGCGCTGGGCCTGAATCCCATGGTGGTGGCGGAACTCCTTCCGGAGCTGGAGGCGGTCATGGTCCGCCGCATCAATGAGAAGATCGGAGAGACTGATGGCTGAAAAGCGCGTTTCCGTCCGCCTCGCGGCGGTCGGCGGCAAACAGGTGCGGGCGGAACTGGAAGGTGTCGGCGATGCCGGGGTGAAGGGCTTTGGCCGCATGTCCAAGGAAGCGGAGATCGCCAATGCCAGGCTGGCAGCATTTTCAACCCGGGTGAAGATCGCAGCTGCAGTAGCCGTCGCGGCCGCCGCAGCGGCTGGCATCGCAATGATCCGCTCGGGGCTGGAGACCATCGATGCGCAGGCCAATCTGGCACAATCGCTTGGCACCACCACCCGCAGCATCCAAGTGCTGACCTTTGCGGGTGATCTGGCCGGAGTCTCGATGGACGAGATCGCGGCCGCCACCAAGAAGCTGACGCTGAAACTGTCTGATGCGGCGGGCGGAACCGGCACGGCGGTCGATGCTTTGCAACGGCTGCATCTGACGGCCACGGATTTGCAGGCCCTGCCGCTGGATGAGCGCATCGTGGCCATTCAGGATGCGCTGGCGAAATTCGTCCCGCCTGCCGAGCGGGCGGCTGTGGCATCGGCGCTCTTTGGCGACAAGGCGGCCCTCGCTTTTAGCCGGATCGATTCTGCCACATTGCGCCAGGCATCGCAGGACATCACCGACTTCGGCGTGGCGGTGTCAGATCAGGATGCCGATCAGATCCGAACAGCCGGTGATGCCATCGACCGGCTCGGTCTGGTCTGGCTGGGGCTGACCAACCAGTTGACCGTCGCCGTCGCCCCTGCGCTGGAAACGGTGGCCAATGCGCTGGCCGACGCCACGCGGGTCGGTGGGGTATTCCAGACGAGCATCAGCTTTCTGGGCGACCATATTGGCGAGATTGCCAGCATCGCCGGGGCGTTCGCCACCTTCTTTGCCGGGCGCTTTATCATCGCGGTGGGTGCTGCAGCGCTGGGCGTCAGCGGGTTTTCATTGTCCCTGACGGTATTGAAAGGCGCCCTAATCCGCACCGGCATCGGCGCGTTGGTCGTCGGCGCTGGGGAATTGGCTTATCAATTCTCCAAACTGGTCGATGGCGCTGGCGGCTTTGGCGCGGCGCTGGGCCTTCTGTCCGATCTCGCCAGCGAGGTCTGGGACCGGATCGGACTGGGCGTCGATGCGGTGGTCGCCAGCTTGCAGGCCAGCTGGTCCGGGATCACCGCCACCGTCGCCGATGCGATGCAGGGCGCACTGGTGGCGGTCGTGGGCTTTGGCAATTCGTCGGCTGGGGTGTTCCAGGGAGCCTACGATGCCATGAAGGCAATCTGGGGAGCATTGCCTGCAGCCATCGGAGACTTCGCCTTCCAGGCCGCGAACGGGTTGATCAGCGGCGTCGAGGCGATGCTGAACGGCGTGGTCACCCGGATCAACACCTTCATCTCCGGCCTGAACGCGGCACTCGACATGCTGCCGGAGTGGGCCACCGGCGAGGGTGGAATCCAGATTGGCACCCTCGATCCGGTGACTTTGGGACGGGTTGGCAATCCATTTGAAGGGGCGGCAACTGCGGCCGGAGCCGCCGCAGCGGATGCGTTTCAGGCGGCGATGGGCCAGACCTACCTTCAAACGCCCGATTTTGGGCTGGGCACGATGGCCAGCGATGCTCGCGACGGCGCAGCGGCGTACAATGAAGCAGCAGGAATGCTGGCCGACGCCGCCACGAGGCCGTTATCCAGCTGGCAGGCGCTGCAGGATGCGATGACCAAGGCCGGGACGGACGGATCGTCTGCGCTCGATGCCGCGACGGTTGCGGCAGATGGCACCACCGACGCCCTCAACGGAGCGGGCACAGCGGCGGGCGGTGCCGGGGCGGCGGGCAAAGCGGCTGCAGAAACAGCGGCCACCGGCTGGGCTGCAGTGACGGCGGCTTTGTCAGACTATGCGGCCAAGGCCCGCGACATTGGTGCCGATGTCGGCCAGGCGCTTGTTGGGGCGTTTCAGAGCGCGGAAGACGCCGTGGGGAATTTCGTGAAGACCGGCAAGCTGAGTTTCGGCGATCTTGTGACCTCGATCCTGGCCGATCTGGCGAAACTGGCGGCGCGCAAGTTCATCCTCGGCCCGATTGCCTCGGCACTTGACGGTGTGCTGGGTTCGCTTGGAGGTGGCGGGTTGTTTGCGGGGATGACCGGGGCGGCGGTGCATCATGCCGGTGGTATGGTCGGCGGCACTGCACCGATGCGGGCGGTGCCGATTATGGCCTTCGCCGGGGCACCTCGCATGCATGCTGGTGGATTTGCCGGTCTTCGGCCAGATGAAGTGCCCGCCATCCTGCAGAAGGGCGAGCGCGTGCTCTCGCGCCGGGAAACGGCGGGATACGGCGCAGGCGGCAATGTCAGCATCACGATCCAAACCCGCGACGCCGAAAGCTTCCGCCAGTCGCGCACGCAGGTGGCATCGGACATTGCCCGCGCTGTGTCGCTGGGCCGGAGGGGTATGTAGTGGCGTTTCACGAGATCAGGTTTCCCGACAACATCAGCCGGGGTGCAAGGGGCGGGCCGGAACGGCGCACCCAGATCGTCGAGTTGGCAAGCGGCGATGAAGAACGCAATGCCAGCTGGGCCAATTCCCGACGGCGCTATGATGTGGCTTATGGTATCCGCCGCTCCGATGATCTGGCAGCGGTGGTGGCATTCTTTGAAGCCCGCAATGCCCGGCTCTACGGTTTTCGCTACAAGGACTGGGCCGACTATAAATCCTGTGTGCCGTCCGCAGCGCCCGGCTCTGCCGATCAGCTGGTTGGAAGCGGCAATGGCGTACAGACAGTTTTTCCCCTGGTGAAGCGCTACAGCTCCGGCGGCGTGGACTATGTCCGGGCCATCAAGAAACCCGTCGTCGCAACCGTCCTCATGGGCATCAACGTGCCAGAAGGCCCTCAGCTGCTGACCAGCTGGAACAATCTTCAGACGGGCTGGTCCAACACCGGCGCGACCGGGGTCAACAGCGCCGCAACCTTTGGATCCTTTGTCAACGCCTACGACCTTGGTGTATCCGGCGCGGGCCTGCGCCAACACACGACCGCCGCGACGGTCTTGTCGGGGTCGGTGTACCGCGTGCAGGCATGGATCAAAGCCGGAACCTCCGCGCAGGCTCGTCTTAACGTGCGCTGCCAACCGGGAAACCTAGATACCGACATCCGTGGTACTTATGCGGCCCCCGCAATTGTCGGGACGGCGGGTGGGACCATCGCAAATGTCTCGTCCACGGACCTTGGGGGAGGCTTCTGGCTCTGGAGCTTTGACATCACCGTCGGGCCAGGTTTCACCGGGGCGCTGATCGGCGTGGGCAACATCACTGCCGGAAACACAGTTACGATCCTTGGCACGTCGTTCCGCCAGCCGCCCTTCGCCGGACCCGCCTCGGGCTACACCATCGATCATGCGACTGGGCTGGTGACGTTCAGTGCGCCGCCTGTCTCCGGGACCACGATCAGCGCCGGGTTCGAGTTCGATGTGCCGGTGCGGTTTGATACCGACATGCTCGACGTCACCCTTGATGTCGAACGGCTGGGGTCGATCACATCCATCCCCTTGATTGAGGTCCGGTCATGAAGTCGCTGTCATCTGAATTGCAGGCCCACTTGGACGGTGGCACCACCACCCTGTCCTGGTGCTGGCGGATTTCCCGCGCGGATGGGGTGACGCTGGGTTTCACGGACCACGACCTGGTGCTGGCTTTTGACGGCACGGATTTCGAACCTGAGAGCGGATTTGCCGCCTCAGAAGTCAGGTCGGGTTCCGACCTCTCTGTCGATGCGCAGGATGCAGAGGGCGTGCTGACCTCGGATCGCATCACAGAAACCGACATCCTCGACGGGCGCTGGGACAACGCGGCGGTCGAGTTGTGGCGGGTGAACTGGGCAGACACCAGCCAGCGCGTCTTGCTGCGCCGGGGTGCGGTGGGTCAAATCCGTCGCGGTCGCATGGCTTTCGTGGCCGAAGTGCGCAGCCTCGCCCATGCGCTGGGCCAGACCGTGGGGCGGACGTTTCAGGCGAGTTGCGATGCGGCGCTGGGCGATACTCGCTGCGGCATTGATCTGGAAATCGCCGCTTACAAGGGCAGTGGCGTGGTGACCGACCTGCTGCGCGACCGGGCGTTCCTGGCATCGGGTCTGTCCGGGTTCGCGGCTGGGTGGTTCACTTCTGGCACGCTGACCTGGACCAGCGGTGCCAATGCCGGGCGGATCACCGAAGTGCTGGGCCACGGCCTAACCGATACCATCGCGTCCCTGACCCTGCTGGAGGCGCCGGTACGCGCCATCGCAGAAGGCGACGCCTTTGTTGCCCGCGCTGGCTGTGACAAGCGCATCGCGACCTGCGGGACAAAATTCGCCAACACCTTCAATTTCAGGGGCTTCCCCAACATTCCCGGTCAGGACGCCGTGCTGCGCTATGCCAGTCGGGACGGCAGCAATGACGGGACGGTGCTGTGATGACCCCCGATCGCGACCGCGTTGTCACCGTGGCCCGCTCTTGGCTTGGTACCCCCTACCATGATCAGGCAAGTCTGCGCGGGGTTGGCTGCGACTGTCTTGGGCTTGCGCGTGGAGTCTGGAGAGAGGTCGTCGGAGACGAACCCTTCCCAATCCCGCCCTATAGCCGGGATTGGGGCGAGACGGGGCCGCGTGAAGTGCTGGCGGACGGCGCGCGCTGCATGATGCCAGAGATTGCACTGGCGGACACCGGTCCTGGCGCACTGATCCTGTTTCGCATGACCCCGCACGCCATCGCCAAGCATGTCGGCATCCTGACTGGCCCAGACAGCTTCATCCACGCCTACGAACGCCTTGGCGTCGTCGAGGAAGTCCTGACCCCGATTTGGCGGCGGCGGATCGCCTTCGCCTTCCTGTTCCCCGAACGCTGAGGCACCCCACATGGCAACTCTTGTTCTCGGGGCCGTCGGCTCCGCGATTGGCGCTGGCTTTGGCGGCACCATCCTTGGCTTTTCGGGGGCGGCCATCGGCGGCTTCATCGGCTCGACCATCGGCTCGGCCGTCGACAGCTGGATTGTGTCTTCCCTGGCCCCGGCCCAGCGCATCGAGGGCGCGCGGCTCGACAGTCTGCGCATCACCTCGTCGACCGAAGGGGCGGTGATCCCGCGTCTTTATGGTCGGATGCGGCTGGGCGGCAACATCATCTGGGCCACCGATTTCCGCGAGGAAACCCGTACCACCAGTCAGGGCGGCGGCAAGGGTGGTGGTGGCCCGAAGGTCACGACCACCGAATACCTCTACTTCGCCTCCTTCGCGGTCGCCTTGTGCGAAGGGCCGATCACAGGGATTGGCCGGGTCTGGGCCGATGGCAAGGCTCTGGATATGACCAGCATCACATGGCGCTGGTATTCGGGCGATGAACTTCAGACCCCGGACCCGTTCATCTCCGCCAAGATGGGCGCGGCCAGCACGCCCGCCTATCGCGGCACTGCCTACGTGGTACTGGAGGAGTTGGACCTTACGCCCTTCGGTAACCGCTTGCCGCAGATCAGCTTCGAAGTGTTTCGCCCGCTCGCGGATCCCGACACTGCTGAGGGCTTGGTGCGCGCCGTCACGATGATCCCGGCCTCGGGCGAATTTGCCTATGCCACCGTCCCGGTCAAAAAATCCAGCGGTACCGGCAGTGCCACCGTGGCTGAAAACCTGAACGCCATTCCCGAGACGCCTGACATTGTCGTGGCGCTGGACTGGCTGCAATCCATGGCACCGGCGGTGGAGAGCGTGTCCCTGGTGGTCGCGTGGTTTGGCGATGACCTGCGGGCGGGCAGTTGCAAGGTCCGTCCAGGCGTCGAGGTGGCGGCCAAGACCACGACGCCCTCCGCATGGGTGGTGAATGGCGTTTCCCGCGCCAGCGCCGTTCTGGTCAGCCGAGATGCCGGGGACCGCCCGGTTTATGGCGGCACACCGGCGGATTTCGCGGTGGTGCAGGCCATTAAAGAGATTAAAGCACGCGGGTTGCGCGTCACCTTTTATCCATTCCTGCTGCTGGATGTGCCGCCCGGCAATACCAAGCCGAACCCCTATTCGGACAATGCCGCCACCGCTGGCCAACCGACTTTCCCCTGGCGGGGCCGGATCACCTGTTCTCCGGCAGCGGGCTATGTCGGAACGGTGGACAAGACCGGCACCGCCGCCACGCAGGTCGCAGCCCTGTTTGGCACCGCGATGCCCGGCAATTTCAGTGTTGCAGGCGAGGCCATCAGCTGGACCGGCCCGGTCGGGGAATGGGGTCTGCGCCGGATGATCCTGCATTATGCCCACCTCTGCGCAGCGGCCGGTGGCGTCGATGCTTTCCTCATCAGCTCGGAACTGCCCGGCCTGACCACGATACGAAGCGGGGCCGCGACCTATCCCACCGTGACCGCACTGAAATCCCTCGCGGCAGATGTGCGTGCCATCCTCGGCGCTGGGACCAAGATCGGCTATGCGGGCGATTGGTCGGAATATTTCGGTCACCACCCGAGCGATGGCAGCGGTGACGTCTATTTCCACCTCGATCCGCTCTGGTCGGACGCGAACATCGATTTCATCGGCATCGATAACTACATGCCGCTGTCGGATTGGCGCGACGGGTTCGACCATGCTGATGCAGCGCTGGCGCCGGCAATCTATGCCCGCGCCTACCTGCAATCCAACATCATCGGCGGCGAGGGTTTCGACTGGTTCTATGCCAGCCCATCGGATCGGACGACGCAGACCCGGACGGCGATCACGGATGGCGCTGCCGCCAAGCCGTGGGTCTTCCGCTTCAAGGATCTGCGTACCTGGTGGCAAAATCCGCATTTCAACCGGCCAGGTGGCATCGAAAGTGGAACGCCAACGGCATGGGTGCCGCAGTCCAAACCGATCTGGTTCACCGAACTGGGGTGCCCGGCCATTGATCGCGGCACCAACCAGCCGAACGTGTTCTTTGACCCGAAGTCGTCGGAAAGCTTCACGCCGTATTTCTCGCGCGGCTGGCGCGACGATGCGATCCAGCGCGCCTATCTGGAAGCGACCTGTCTGTTCTGGGGTGCATCGGCCAACAACCCGATCTCCACCATCTATTCCGCCCCAATGGTGCATGGCCCCGAATGCGCCGCGTGGACCTGGGATGCGCGGCCCTATCCGTTCTTTCCGGAACTGACCGCTGTCTGGACGGACGGGCCGAACTGGCGGCTGGGCCATTGGCTGACAGGGCGGCTCGGGGCGGTGTCCCTGGCGGCCCTCGTCCGCCACCTTTGCTTGCGTGCTGGCATGGCCGAAGCGCTGATCGACGTGTCGGGGCTGTGGGGAGCTGTCGAGGGCTATGTCATCTCGGCGCTGGAGGCCCCACGCGCCTCGATTTCCACGCTGGCCCGACATTTCGGCTTTGATGCGGTAGAAAGCGAGGGGCACATCCGGTTCCTGCTGCGCGGCCGCGTCGCCACAGCCACCATCACCCCAGATGGCATGGTCGCCGCCTCCTCGGCCAAGGGCGATGTGATGGAACTGACCCGGGCGCAGGAGTCCGAGTTGCCACAGGCGCTTAAATGGCAGGTGGCCCGCGCCGACGAGGATTATGACGCGGCGCAAGTCGAGGCGCGGCGCATCACCGTCGATACCAGCCGGATTGCTTCGGAGAGTTTCCCGATGGCGGTGCCGCCGGAGGAAGCCGAGCGCCGCTGCCGCCGCGCGCTGATGGAGGCTTGGGTCGGGCGCGAAAGTGCGGTCTTCAAACTGCCGCCCTCGCGGCTGGCGCTGGATCCTTGTGATGTTGTGGTGCTCGATCATGATGGCCGTCTGACGGAGTTGCGGCTGGTGACGATTGCGGACTCGGATGTGCGCGGCATCGAGGCCGTGCGCCAGGACCGCGCAGTCTATGATCTGCCGCCCGGCGATGCCCGCCCGGCCTCGCTCTCCTCGCCCGTGGTGTTTGGCGCACCTGATGTGCTGTTCCTCGATCTGCCCCAACTGTCCGAGGATCAGCCTGCGCATCGCCCCTTTGTGGCCGCTCATGCCGCACCATGGCCCGGCGTCATGGCCGTGTTCCGCAGCGCCGCCACCGATGGTTTTGCCCTGCTGACCACCTTCGGCACTCGCGCCCGCATGGGTGTGCTGGCAGCGGACTTCCATGCCGGGCCGGTGTCGCGCTTCGATCTGGGCAATGCGCTAGTCATCGATCTGTTCTCTGGAACGCTGGAGAGTGTGACCGACATCACTTTGCTGGGCGGGGCCAATGCGCTGGCGATAGAAAACAGCCCCGGCCAATGGGAAATCCTTCAGGCAGGATCGGCCGAGTTGATTGCGCCCGGGCGATATCGACTGACCCGCCTGCTGCGTGGCCAGCGCGGCACGGAAAACGCGGTCGCCAACATGGTGGCCATCGGCGCACGCATCATGGTTCTGGACAGCGCCGTCACCCCCTTGCCGATCAGCGAGGCCGATCTTGGTCTGCCATGGAACTGGCGTGTGGGCCCGGCCTCGCGCTCCGTCAGCGACGACACCTATGTTGCGGCAAGTTTTACCCCCGAAGGCGCTGGGCTGCGGCCCTTTTCGGTGGCCCATGTCGAACAGCCTTGGCGCACGGCGCGCAGCCCCGGCGACCTGACCATCCGTTGGACGCGCCGGTCGCGGTCGCTCGCTTCCGACACTTGGGGCACGGGCGATGTGCCCTTGGCGGAAGATACCGAAGCCTATGAGGTGGAAATCCGCGACGGCGCGGCGATCAAACGGACCCTGACGACCGCGTCGACTAGCTCCCTTTACACTTCCGCCCAGCAGATCGCCGACTGGGGTGCGCCTCTCGGCCCCGGCAACAGCCTCGACCTTCGCATCTATCAGCTCTCCGCTCTGATCGGCCGGGGTGCCGCGCGATCCGTCACTCTCTCCTTCTGAAAGCAGCCCTTCATGTCCGACATCACCACCCACCTGCTGCTGCCCTACATCCTTGCGGCGCAGGCCCAAAAGCACATCACCCACAATGAGGCCCTGCGGCTTCTGGACGCGATGGTCCAGCTTTCGGTGCTGGACCGCAGCCTCACCACGCCGCCTGCCAGCCCGGTCGATGGCGACCGACACCTTGTGGCTTCAGGGTCCACCGGCCTTTGGGCGGGCTGGGATCTGAACGTCGCCTTCTGGATCGATGGCGTCTGGATGCGCCTTGTGCCGCGCCCGGGCTGGCTGGCCTGGATCGCCGATGAGGCCGTCTTTGCGGTCTGGAATGGCACCTCCTGGGATCCGGTCGGTGAACCGGTGGATGTGTCGGATGCGGTGTTCAGCCTGGTGAATGACGCCGATCCGACCAAGAAGGCGCTGTTCTCGCTGTCGGGGATCACCACCGGCACAACTCGGACCTTCTCGCTGCCGAACAGTTCGTCGGAACTGGCGATCCTTGCAGGCACCCAGACCTTCACCGGCAACAAGACCTTCTCGGGCACAGTCGTGGTTTCGGCGGCAGCGGCGTCGTTTGGAACGGCCACCACGACTGCGACTTATGGGTTCGGCACCGGGGCGACCACCACTGGCGTGACCAAAACACTGAACATCGGCATCGGCGGCGCATCTGGATCCACCACGGTCGTGAACATTGGCTCCGCCACCGCTGGAGCGGGCGGGTCCATGGTGGTAAACACGCCAACGGTCACTTTCGCCAATGCCGTGACACAGGTCGGCATGCCGCAGGCAAACCTGACGGCACAATTGCTGGGCCTCGGCGGGGCCACGGCCGACAGCTTCAACCGCCTGTCGATGAACACGCCAGCCGTGCTTTTGAACAACGCAGGCGCGGGGATTGAAGCGACGGTGAACAAGGCAGCTGCAGGGAATGACGCAGCTTTCGCCTTCAAGACCGGGTTCTCGGTTCGGGCGCTGATTGGCCTCTTGGGCGACGATGACTTCAGCTTCAAGGTCAGCCCGAACGGCTCCACCTTCTATGATGCCATCCTCGTGGATCGCACCAACGGCCAGGTGGAACTGCCGCAGCCAACCATTCTGCCGGGGCTTAGTGCCGCGCCGACGCCGCCGCCCGTTGGAAAGGCCTCGGTTTATGCCCGCAACCGGGCAGGCGCGCCGTGGATCGACGTCATGCGCCCCTCCGGCCGGGATTTCCCGCTGCAGCCGCATTTCGGGGTGAACCGCATTGCCAACTGGTCGCCTTCGGTCAGCACCACCATCACCACCGAAGGCTTGCCGATCACCTCGGTTGGCACCGTGTCCACGCCGACACTGGCCGCGACAAACCTCGCGGCCAGCATGCGGCGCTGGCGTCTGACCTCGGCGGCAGTGGTGGATTCAGTTGCCGAACAACGCTCTGCTGGTTGGGCCTGCTGGCGCGGCAACGCGGCTGGGCTTGGCGGCTGGACCTACGTGACACGGCTATCACTCGCCACATTGCAAGCGACTGGCATGGGGTTCTTCGGCCTTTATGGTTCGACCGCCGCGCTGGCCACAACATTGACATTGGCGACGGTTTTGAACTGCATCGGTATCGGCTTCCAGCGCGGCACCCATGCCAACTGGCAGTTGGTGGCCAACGACGCCACAGGCGCGCCGACGCTGACCGACATGGGCGCACCCTTCGCCATCGCCGTCGGCGGCGTGCTGACCCTGTTCATCGCCGCCCCGCCCAACGGTAGTTCCATTTGGGTCCGGGCGGTGAATGAAGTGACCGGCGCGACGTTTGAGCAGGAGATCACCGCGGATCTGCCCGCCACCACGCAGTTCCTCTCACCCCGCCTCTATCTGAACACCGGCGTCACTGCGGCGGCTGTCGCCTACGACTGCGCAGGCATCTACCTCGAAACCGATTATTGAAGGACACCCCATGACCGACGAACCCACCCTTCTCGACAGCGCCGCGCAGGCGTTTCGCGACCAAGGGCTGACCGCCGCCATCACCGCGCTGATCGGCGGCAGCTTGGCCATCGCGGCATCGGTGACCCGCAAGGCCTTCACCAACGAAGCCATGCTGGAACGCCTCGACCGCGAATTGCACCTCGAGCGCGAGCGGATTGATCGGATGCGTGCCGACGACCGAAAAGCCGACGCTGCCAGGCTGGAGCGGATCGAAACCGATATCCGCGCCATGCGGGACGTGATGTTCGAAGCCTTCCAGCACGGCCGCACCGACTGACGATCAGCACACCACCACATCGACCCACCCCACCCGCCACTGAGGCGGGTTTTTTTGTTGCCCGACGCCGGGCAAAAGGAGCATTTCCGTGTCCACCAACCTGACCGACGCCATCCGCTTGATCCAGAGCGGCTTGGACAAACTTGGCCATAGCCCAGGTGCCATTGACGGCCAATGGGGTGTCCGCACAGCACGGGCGCTGAAGCAATTGCTGTCCGCGAATGGCCGCCCCGCGTCACTGGCGCCGCCCGGCCCCTTGCCGTGGATCACCGAGGCGAAAACCGCGCTGGGCCGCAATGAAGCGCGCGACCGGTCCTGGCTTATGGATTGGCTGAAGCGTGATGGTCGCAGTTTGGGCGATCCGTCCAAGAACCCCTGGTGTGGCGATTTCGTGGAAACCTGCATCCGCATGGGCTTGCCCGATGAACCGCTGCTCGGCGCGCTGGGAGCCAATCCCTACTGGGCACGGAACTGGCTGCTGTTCGGCCAAGCGGTGCCGCCGGTCCCTGGAGCCGTCCTGATCTTCGAACGCGGATCAGGTGGCCATGTCGGCTTCGCCGTCGGTCAGGACAACACGAATTTCTACGTCCTAGGCGGGAACCAGTCCGACGCCGTCACCATCGCCCGGATCGCCAAGTCGCGCCTCCTCGGCGCGCGCTGGCCCGCCACTTACCCGCCCCGCCTCCAACGCCTGCCGACCATGAAACCGGGCGAATTCTTGACCACCACCAATGAAATCTGAACTGGAGAAAACCATGCTGAAACCTGCAATCCTCGCCCTCATCCGCCAAATCCTGACCGTCGCGGGCACCGCGCTTGTTGCCAAAGGTCTTGTTCAAGCCACAGATATCGAACCCGTGATCGGTGCGCTGCTGACTATCGGGTCGGTCGTTTGGTCCGTGGCAGACAAAAGGGGGCGGTAACAACTGAACGCGGCCGCAGCCCATCCGTAAAGATTTCGCCAAGATGGGCGGCGGCCGACGCTTAATCTGTACATCTGGGCGGGATCAGTGAAGCTCAACCCACTGTGGCGCTCACAAAGGACTTTCAGTTTCGGCCATTTGCTTTTCGAATGCCTGACGAACCAAGCCCATGATGTATGGTAGCTCCTCGATAGAACTGACCGCAATTTCCACGTCACCGTTGCCATAGTGGCCGATGTTCGTCATGTCGCGAGCCATCCCTTTCTCATCATGCAATTCATGAAATTTCATGTTGAAAGAGAGCCTTAGGCGTTTTGCCTGCGCCACGACGTCGAGGAAGTTTGTTTCGGCCTTGAACGCGATGTAGGACTTGACGATCTCCTCGGTTACGCATGGATCAAGAGCCAGGACCTCCTTACGCAGTGCTTCAAAAAGGGGACGCATCGATCCACCCACGGCCACGGAAGGATGATCCGCGAGCGTGAATTCTTGGGCTTTCACGGCTTTTGGCTTCAGTTCCGCAACAATGGCGGGGGACAGTTTAGGACCGGACCAGACCTGTGCTGCCCGAATTGCCAACCGGTCCGCCCGATCCCGAATTGCGGCTTCATTCCATGCATCGACCGCGGCCAGCCCCTCATTCAATCGCAACGGGCTTTCCTTAAAGCCGCCAATCATGTCGCGCTTTTCAAGAAATGGGCGGTCGCTGTATTCGGCATTATAACCAGTCAGGGTGAGGTTCCCCAGCGTGTGCAGCCAGGTCTCCTGAACCGTCTGCCAATCTTCGCCCAATGCGGATCGCCACTCAACTGACAGGTTTTCATTTTGCGGCAAAATATGCTCGATGGTGTATTCATCGACCGGAACCCGCTCCTTCCGTCCGTCGTTCTCAAGGCGGCGCAGCCAGTAGGACCGGCTTCTGAAGTTGTAAAGATCGCGCCGTGACATCTCCAGCCGGAACTCATCGTCATTCGGGAAGCGCCTGTAGGAAGGCAGCGTCATCAGATGCGCTTCGATGCTTTCAAGATAGCGGTCCTTCCGCAACTCGCGCGCGAATGTCGCGAATGTCTTGTTGAGAGAATTCGGCGGAATTGCGCAGATCGCACGACGGAAGACGTAGGCTTCAACCAATCTGACAGCCCGGACAAAGTCCGTCTTGGCCAGAACGCCCTTGACGTAGTCTGCATAAAGCTCAAGCAGGAAGGGATAGGCTACATCAACCTTCAGATCGCGGAGGTCCTGAAATGCCAGCGCAAGATCGCGGTCTTGTTCTTTCCCGAAGGCCATCTTGCCGTAGTGGTCTGCAAAAATGTGAATGTCCGCAACGAGGTCATCGACACCTTGCGCAGCCCCACTCTTTTCCCGAGCGTAGGCTTTAAAGGCAGCGTAGACGTCACGGACGTTGGGTATCTCCCCTGTCTTAACGGTCAGATAATGCCGCATGAAACCGTCAAAATGTGATCCGTATGCCTCTTGCGGGAAGGCCACCTCCATTGGGTGCCAGTTATCTTCGTAGATCCGGGTTTGGTGAACAGGCTCGAGTCCCATCAACACGTAGTTACGGATCAGGTCGGCTTGGCTAAGTTCTCGGCCAGTCGAGTTCATGCTTTCGAATATGAGCTGCGGGTTGTCTTGATCGCGATTCAGCGCAATATCCACAATGACCAGTTTGGCGAGGCCATTGCACAGGCTTACCAAGTCCCCACCGAGTGCCTTCACCCGATCTTCAAAGAAGGTGTAGTTTTCTGCAATCCTCTGCGACTTCGGTGTGGGGAGCGGCTTTTGCTGCATCAGCGCCAACAGACTGGCTTTGTCAGTTTGGGTCAGGAGCAGTTTGAAGGCGCGCTCGCCTTCTTCAAGTGGATTGAGGAGATAATAGCTACGCAACTTCCTTGCGGAGAATCCATCGACCGGTTCCGTTTCGCCAAGATGGCGTGCCAAGGCTTCCAAGATCAACATGACCGATGTCAGGCGCTGCTGCCCGTCTATGACGAGCAGCGGCGGTTGGGCCATAACCTGGTACAGACCCTTTTCGATGTAGACGATTGAGCCCACAAAGTGCGCGGAGACTGAATTGTTCGCCCCCGTCCGCAGGATGTCTTCCCAAAGCTGGCGACATTCCTGCTCGGTCCAGCTGTAGGTGCGCTGGTAGATAGGGATGACGAACTGGGGTGATTTTTTGAGGAAATCCAGCAGCTTCGCTTCTGTTGCCTTCATCGTGGAATCCTGACGTTTATCTTTCCACGACAGGATAGTGATCGAGGACCCCGATGGATAGGCCGCACAATGGCAACATGTGCAGAATCACAGATTTTGGTATGCGATTGATTTCGCGCCACTTTTGTTGCGCGACTCTGCAAACGTTGATGTGGCGTTGATGTGTTTTGGACAAGCAGAAACCCGACTGTTTAGGTCGGGTTCTATCTATTTGATATCATGTATATTTTTGGTTGCGGGGACAGGATTTGAACCTGTGACCTTCAGGTTATGAGCCTGACGAGCTACCGGGCTGCTCCACCCCGCGACGGTTGTTCCCGTTATCTGTGTGGGAAC
>NZ_JAUSBA010000050.1 GCF_030652235.1 Cypionkella sp. | reverse complement strand
CCCGCTCCTCCGTGACCCGCGCCAAATCGCGCTTGAGGCGGCGGATCTCGTCAGCCTGAGCATCGACCTCCTGGATCACCTTCGCAGGTCGCGAAAACTGCTTCTGCCACGTATAGATCGACTTGGTGCTGACCCCAAGCCTCTCGGCCACCTCGCGCACCGGATAGCCCCGATCCTCGACTTGGGCCACTGCATCGCGCTTGAACTCGTCTGTGAATTTGTTTGCGGACATCTCGTCCTCCTTGCTTCCAAAATTACCAAGCAAGGCGTCTACAAATCTAGGGGCTATTCAAGGCGCGGACGCAGCAGGTCGTCTTGTTGCTCGGGGGGTGGGCGGTGCTTCATGACCAGAACCGAAATTGCAGGGTTTCAACCGAAATCCTACTAAACCTTGCACCTCAACACGAGAAAAAACGCCACTTCCTATAGCAAAATCAATGCGATGAACATTAATCAGGGCGAGCTCAGTAAAGTCAATCGCAGCTTTGACGGCAGAGAATTCGACTTCCACCAGTATCAAAGGAGGCAACCTCCCCAAAAATATGTCTAATTCAAAGGCCCGCTCATGACCTAAACTGCCTTGGTAGCGGGTCTTTTCGAGGCGCCGACGCTGCGTTGCGGGCCACAAGCGCATTGAACTGCGACTGGTGTGATCGGAACCTCATATTCTGATCGCACCAACCCCGCGCCTGATTTCAGTGCTATGAAACAAGCTTCGCCCATTTGACGCAGACGGACTTCAACCGAGTCATCGGCTGATGTGAGAAAGCCTTGACGCACCTGAACCGGCGTCAGGTCCTGTAGGTTGGGTAGGGCTAGTACCAAAACTTGCGCTCGATCTCGACTGGGACATTCTCATTCATACACCTGCCACCCGCTTTATGACTTCTTGGTAAAGCGCCTGATACGCCTTGCTCGCCAAGCTGTTTGGCGCAGAGGCCATGACGGGAGCACGGTGCAGACCCATGCGTTCGATATCTGACGCAAACGGGATCTGCGCCGTCATAAACCATTTTTGATAGACATGGTTCATCGCGTCGATGGTCTCACTATGCAGGGACTTGACACCCTGCACCATGCAATAGAACCCGTGCAGCTTCTTTAGCGGAAGGTCGTTCTCCTTGAAAAAGTCCACAAGCTGCTCGAAGGTTCTATGGGAAAGCGTCGTTGGGATCACGGGAACAAGAATGGCATCTGCAGCGCGAAACACGTTTTCTGACAGGGCAGAGATATTGGGCGGACAATCCAGCAGGATAACATCATAATCGCCTTTGACGGCGGCCAGCGCCTTTTTCAGGCGCGAACGGCTGTCTCGCATGCGTGACAGGAATACGTCGAAATCCCGAAAACCCATATTCGCGGGCAGGACATCAAGATTGTCGTAGTCGCTGCCTCTGATCGCTTTAGTAAACTTTTCAACATCCTCGAAGAAGCTTGCCTCGGTCAGTTTTTTTGAGGGCTTCACGCGGAAGTAGAAACTTGAAGCGCCTTGGGGATCCAGGTCGCACAACAATATGCGTTTTCCCGCTGCGGCGAAGGCATAGGCTAAATTGACCGAGGTTGCGGTTTTGCCCACGCCGCCCTTGTTTGAATAACAGGCGATGATTTTCATGACTTGGGCCTTCCGTCGTGAAACAGCTCACGGAATGTCGATTGGGTTTGCAGGCTGTTGAACAGCGCGAAGCTGTCGACAATCTTCGCTCGTTCCTCGATCTGCCGAAGATGTAGCACGGCCGTCAGTGCGCCGACGCTTTGAGCGACATGCAGTTTGGTGTCATTGGCCCAGTCATTTGCTTGCCGAAGAAAGTCTTGCAGGCTAATCTGTTGAATCGAGTAGTCATTGAACAGCCCAAGATTGTCCTGCAAATGCTTTAGCGGTCTGAGCAGGTCTTTGAACTCTGGCTTCGCAAAAAGCGGGCTGAAAAATTCCATCAGGTAGCGCAGTTTCTTGCAATGAATACGCAGCGCGTGCACCTCGACATCGGGCATTTCAGGCGCGATAGCACCACCAATTTTGCAGATTTTTCGGTAGCGTTTCCAGATCAGGTTGCAGGCATAGCCATCCACCTTGAGCGCCGCTGTCGGTCCAGATCTCAGCTTTTTGCGTTTTGCAAACAGTTTCGCAAGACTTGATATCTCGTCCGCATATTTGATGCTGTGCAAGTGATCTGTCAGTTTGGTTTTCTCGCGGTTTCTCTCTTCGCTGAACATCCCGAACATCGTGTCCAGGCCGCTGTACAGGGTTTGCGGCAAAAGGTCATAAAACCGCTGCTTCTCCTGTAAATAGACATCCAGATCGCGAAGCCGCCCTGTCGGGGCCATCAGATCAACAAATCTAGCCTTAAGGTCAATGGTCTGATCTTGCTCATAAACCCCTTTAAAAAGGCTCAGAACCGAGCGGATTTTGCGCATCGCGATGCGATAGTCGTGCAGAAATTCGGAGTCGCAGTCTGCACGAATGCCGCCCTCGTTGGCGCGCGCTACTGACAGATAGGTTGAGATGATATCGCTGGCGGCTTGGTATGTGGTCGCATCAGACTCGATGATAACCTTTGGTTTTGCATTATATGCGACATGCTTGGGAAATAGGTTTGCATATAGTCCACCACTGCTCAATGCGGTGCCGTCGCAATCGCGGATCTGCGCGCGCAGCGCGGCAAGTGATTTGTCATAGCCACGTAGACCGTGTAAAGTAATTAGAATTACGCCCGCTCCGCCCGTGTCGGACAGCATGTACAGATTCGCGCGACAATGGGTCTTTTGGTCATCATCCAGCAGAGCAAGTGTTCCCTTGCGCAAGTTGCCAGACCCTATCGGCAACAAACTGCGCAGGGGTGATAAATCCGCGAGGGCGTGTTTGACCTGTCCCTCTTGCAGATCAGCAACGAACTGCCCGCTACGTTTGGCCGCTTGGGAAAGCACGTGACCATCGGCCATCAGCAGCTCAA
Organism: Cypionkella sp.; assembly: GCF_030652235.1. Classification (GTDB taxonomy): domain Bacteria; phylum Pseudomonadota; class Alphaproteobacteria; order Rhodobacterales; family Rhodobacteraceae; genus Cypionkella. Next base: position 99,454 of record NZ_JAUSBA010000050.1, on the reverse strand, counting down.
GTATAGGGCCGGTCTCCAGAAGTAACCGGCCAGCGCGGCGCAAAGACTCGTCGAAGTAATCGAGCACGGTAAATTGGGTCGCACCTTCTGTCAAAGTCAGCATGGGGGTCAGCCTTCCGAAGGCTCCTCCGGCTAAGGTGTCAATTGCGCGTGCTGGCAAATAGTAACAATCGCTCTCGGATTGCATGATGCATGGGTCTTTCTGGTATGTTCAGACGGTCGACGCCACTTTCAAGACAGAATGGTTCGATCCAGTTTCAGCTGCCTTGAGACCTTCGTCCTGCGGCGCTGACGCAAATTGTTGCGGGCACCTGTTGCCGGAATCCGCTCTGCTGATGATCACAATTAGAAACCACAAGGCCGGTTACGCAGGATAGTAGTAACAGAATATCTTTATGTGCGGGCACGCAAAAACAGGTGGATCACCTGACTTCGGGCGGCTTAGCTGGCGGCGCGAAAGCGCCGAGCAAGCCTCTTATTGCTGCACGCGCTTCGGCTTCTTCTTGGGTCTATCTGTTTCGTCTACGGCAACTTCGACTGGCGATTCGGGTTCAGGCGCTGCCATTGCGTCAAGGACCGGCGCGTCGTCGGGCGCTTGCGGAACCACAGCGGTTTCCAATTCTACGCCAGCACCAAGTTCACTGACCGAGTTTGCGCTGACAAACTCGCGCATGAACCGACGTATTTCGCGGGCGGCACTGGTATGCATCCGCTCACAGAGCTTCACGAAGACATCCCGCTCGGTCTTGTCCAGCCGAATGACAAGTTGGCTGCTCTTCTTCTTGTCTTTGCCGTCTGCTTTTTGTTTGCTCATATTTTCGCTCCATTTGTATATACTTTGTATATGCGTTATGGGAAAATGCAATAGAAAATGCGTCTGGCAATTGATATCTGAACTTACTTAGCAAATCCTGCGCCTTGGACCTGTCGCGGTTTTGCTCTGGTTTTTTTGAGAGCAATATTTGCCAGCAAGGAGACCGAATGACAGTTGCCGTCCTACGAGCGTTGCAAAGCCGGTGGTAGCGGTCGCTTTAATGGGCCGCCCGCAAGCGGGCTGTCAGCCACGGGCTTCACCGCAAAAAATAGGCAAAAAGGCGCAAGGAGAGGTTTTTCTTTGCTTCGAGCGAGTAGCGGCCCGAACGACGGATGCTCCGGCGGAGCGGTCCATCATCGATCTGTCAGTCGATCCGATCATCAAATCCGATCGTAATAAAGAGTTAGCGGGGTGCGCCGAATGTCGTTGCAACAAAGTGCCGCTTGACCGTGTGCCTTCTCTGGCGAAGGCGCTGGAGGTTTATTCGGCTTACCTGATGCGCTCGCCCTCGATCAGGCTGTGGGTGCGGCGGGTAAAGCGCTTCAACGGTCAGTTCGAAGTGATGCTGCAAAGCCACCACATCCGTTCGGGCGAGGGACTGGAAGCCACGCTGCACCGCTATGTGTTGCACTACAACCAACTGCTGCCGCAGTCAGCCTTGGGCAGCAAGACGCCCTTGCAGGCGGTGAAGGCTGGTACAAGCTGAAGCCAGAGTGGTTTCAGAAACAGCCATATCACCTTCCGGTATGTGACAGGTAGTCTGTCTTGCCCTTCAACAACGCGAAAATCGACATGGCTTGGCCGTGGCCCATACCGTCAGCGGTTGCAAAGCCTTTCGCCCGCGCCAAGTCTTGCAACGCCCTTCACCCATTTAGTTTGGCAGCCCACATAAGACCGCGCCGCATGAGCACGCGCGCCGGGCCGTGGTTGATGACATCAGCCTGATGGCCCAAAGCGTTGTAATAGACCCGGCCTTGGCCCCAGAGTTTTGAGAACACCACTGGCATCGCCACGGGGCCGTTCGGCGCATGGGGCCCGTCGGCCACGGGGAAATCACAGACGGCATGGATGCGGACAGCGGGGTCGATGTGAAGGTAGTATTGCTCGGTCGCCACATCAAAGTCAGCGATCCCGGCCACCAGCGGATCGTCCGAGACCATCCGCACCCGGTAGTTCACCCCGTCATTTCCGGGATGCGCCACCCATTGCGCCCCGGTCATGAACTGCCACAGCACATCGTCACGAAAGGCGTCGCACATACCGCCATGACAGCCTGCCAGACCCACGCCCGCTGCGACGGCAGCGACGACGTTTTCGGATCGGTGTGGCTCGATACTGCTCATGGTCCAGACCGGGACGATCAAGCTGAGGTCGGCCAAACGGTCTGCGTCGTCAAAACAGCCAAGGCTATCCGTCACCTCTACCTGCATGCCCGCCGCGCGGAGTTCCTCGGCGAAGAAAGCCGCAACCTTATCCGGCTGATGGCCGTCCCAGCCGCCCCATGTGATCAGCGCTTTGGTCATGGTGATCCTCTGTGCTCAAGTATCGTCGGGGGCGATTTGCCTGCAAATCCGCGGGGGGCGCGCAGCCCCCCGGCTTCGTCGCAGAGTTCCCGCTGTTGGCAGGATCGTCAACCTAGAACCGTTGCGCTGCCGCTGGTTTATTGGCCATGATCGTCTCGATCTCGGCCATCACCTCGGGTGTTAGCTTGGCTTTATGCTGTAAAGCCGAGAGGTTATCGGTCAACTGACTGGCGCGCGAGGCACCAAGGATCACGGTTGAGACGCGCGGATTGGCCAAGCACCACAGCAGCGCCAGATGTGCGAGCGGCAGGCCCGCTTTATCGGCCAAATCCCCCAGCGCGCGGGTTTTTGCCAGTTTGGCCTGCCCCGCATCCGAGGCCAGCATATCGCGCAGCCATTCATAGCCGGGTAGGGTCATCCGGCTGTCGTTCGGGATCGCGGCGTTATATTTGCCGGTGAGGATGCCCGAGGCGAGCGGCGACCAGATCGTGGTGCCAAGGCCGTAGGTGTCGTAGATCGGCGCATAATCGGCCTCGACCTTCTGGCGTTCGAACAGGTTGTATTGCGGCTGCTCCATCGTAGGCGGCGTCAGACCTGCTGCGCGGGCCACCGCATGCGCTTCGGTGATCTGCTGGGCGGACCATTCCGAGGTGCCCCAGTACAACACCTTGCCTTGGGCAATCAGGTTGTGCATCGCCCGCACGGTTTCCTCTATGGGCGTGTCAATGTCGGGGCGGTGGCAGAAATACAGGTCAAGGTAATCGACTTGCAGGCGGCGCAGGGCGGCGTGGCAGGCTTCATTCACATGCTTGGCGGAAAGCCCGCGCTGGGTGGGTTTCTCGCCGCCCCAAAACACTTTCGACGAGACGATATAGCTGTCTCGGGTCCAGCCAAGGCTGTTCAGCGCCTGCCCCATCACCAACTCAGAGTTGCCAGCCTCATAGCCCTCTGCGTTGTCAAAAAAATTGATGCCTGCGTCATAGGCGATGGTCATCAGAGATTTGGCATCATTGCCATCGACCTGTTTGCCAAAAGTGACCCAAGAACCAAAAGAAAACTCGGAAACCTTCAGGCCGGATTTGCCCAAGCGACGATAGTCCATGCGGATGCTCCAAATAAAAAAAGCCCTGTGCAGGCGGTCTGCACAGGACATAAGATATTTTCGATGGATTGTTAGGCTTAGACGCCTGCGTAAATCTCAGCAATCCGCGTCACGGCGGCTTCTGGCGTCAGTTCCTCCGAAACTCCGGTGCGGCGCGAGGTCAACTCGACCACGCCATTCGCCAGACCGCGCGGGCCGACGGTGATGCGCCACGGCAAGCCGATCAGATCCATCGTGGCGAATTTTGCGCCGGCGCGTTCTTCGCGGTCATCATAAAGCGCTTCCAGACCCTTGGCGGCGAGGGCTTTGTAAAGGCCCTCACAAGCCGCATCGGCAGCGGCGTCGCCTTGCTTTAGGTTAACAATGCCAACCGGGAAGGGGGTCACGCCCTCGGGCCAGATGATGCCTTTGTCGTCATGGCTGGCCTCGATGATCGCGCCGAGCAGGCGGGACACGCCGATGCCGTGGCTGCCCATCTCGACCGGAACTTTCGATCCATCAGCGGTGACGACGGTGGCGCCCATCGCTTCGGAGTATTTGGTGCCGAAGTAAAAGATCTGGCCAACCTCGATGCCACGGGCAACCTTGCGGCGGTCTTCCGGGATGGCGTCGAACAGGGCTGGGTCGTGGGTCTCGTCGGTGCGGGCGTAAAGCGTGGTGAATTCTTTGCAGACCGCAGCGACTTCCTCGCGGTTGTCGTAATCGACCTCACGCGTGCCAAGCCGCAGCTCGGTGACGGCGCTATCAAAAAACACTTCGGACTCACCCGTCGCGGCCAGCACGAGGAATTCGTGGGTATCTTCGCCGCCGATCGGGCCGGAATCGGCGCGCATCGGAATGGCGGTCAGGCCCATGCGTTCATAGGTGCGCAGGTAGCTGACCATGTGGCGGTTGTAGGCGTGCAGGGCCGCAGGCTTATCGACGTCAAAGTTATAGCCGTCTTTCATCAGGAACTCGCGGCCGCGCATCACGCCGAAACGGGGGCGCATCTCGTCGCGGAATTTCCACTGGATGTGATACAGGGTCAGCGGCAGGTCTTTGTAGCTGTTGACATGGGCGCGGAAGATATCGGTGATCATCTCCTCATTCGTCGGACCATAGAGCATCTCGCGGTCCTGACGATCCTTGATGCGCAGCATTTCCTGGCCGTAATCGTCGTAGCGACCGGATTCGCGCCACAGGTCGGCGGGTTGCAAGGTGGGCATCAACAGCGGGATATGGCCCGCGCGTTCCTGTTCCTCGTTCACGATCTGCTGGATGCGGTTCAGCACCCGCAGGCCCAAGGGCAGCCATGAATAGATCCCGGCAGCTTGCTGTTTGATCATCCCCGCCCGCAGCATGTAGCGGTGCGAGACGATCTGCGCCTCGGCGGGGTTTTCCTTCAGGACGGGCATAAAGTAACGGGAAACGCGCATGCGCAGGCCTCATGAGATAGGGTTTGGGCTTTCCTAACGGGTTGAGGGGGGGCAGGCAAGCGGCGGGTTTGCTTGGGGATCGGCGGGAAAAATGGGTGGTCCCGAGTTGGGACCTTTTTGAATGTTCTTAATATCAATAGGTTGCGGCGAGAGTTTAAGGGTTTGGTAAGGATTGCGCGGGCCGCCAGCCTACGGCGTGAAAGCAGTGGCTGGTGCGCGTAAGGCCCAATCAGACGGGGGGAGGATCGCCGGGCAAACCTTCGGCGAGCAAATCCTCGACGAAATGCGCTGCGAATTGGGCGCGGCCACTGATGCCCGCTTTGCCGTAAATCGCGGACAGTTGCGCGCGCACGGTGCCGGGGGCGGCGCGGCGGGCAGCGGCGATCTCAGCCACATCAAGGCCTTTCAGTGCAAGGTAGGCCACGTCGCGCTCGGCGCGGCTGAGTTGCCATGTGTCGAACTGGCGCTGCACCACCTGATGCATTTCGCCACTGGCCTTGGCGATGGTGGCGTCTTGGTCCTGTTGATGGCTGAGGGTGCGGCGCAATTCAGAAGCGCCCAAGGCCACCCCCAAGATCAGCGCCAAAGTCACCAAAGCCTGCATCCAGAGTTGCGGGCCTAAGCCGTCTTCCCCCCATTCCGCCAAAGCATTGGCGACGAAAAACACCGCAGCCGAGGTTTGCAACAATACCACCAGCGCAAGCACGGCGGGGCGGCCGCCCTTGCTGTCTTTCAATCCGCTGAGAAAGGTCATCGCCAGCTTACTTCCCGGATTTATCCTTGCGGCGTCCCACCAGCATTGCTGGAACCAGATTATGTCGCACCATCACGCTTTCCACGATCACGCCGCCAATATGCAGCGCCACCAAGAGCAGGATCAGATTGGCTGTGATTTCGTGCACGTCTTTCACCCAAGCTGAGGCTTCTTCCGCGCCACCCTCGCCTGCATCGGCGGTTTTCACAAGCTGTGACCAATCCCCACTGTCGATAGTGGCTTGGCGTTCGGCCACCGCGAAGGGATCGGGGCCGGACATGGTCAGACCCGTCGCCACCATGACCGCGATGCAGGCCCACAAAGCATAGGCCATCATCGCCGCCGCAGGGTTGTGCGAGGCATAGCTGCGCGGTTTGCCCGCGAAAAGCTGTTTGATGTGGGCGAGGGCGGCTAAGGGATTGGGTGGAAACGCAGAAAACCGGGCTTCCGGGTTGCCGATCACGCCCCAAGCCATGCGCAGCACCAGCAAGGCCAAGCCGCCCCAGCCGAACCAGACATGCACGGGACTGCCGCCCTTGGTGAAGATCTCATTGGCCAGAATGACGATGACGATGCCCCAATGGCTGATGCGCACGATGCGATCCCATAAGATCGGTGGGCGTGGGGCCGGGGGGCGGATGCCCCCCAATGCTGCTTGTGCCATCAATCGTTGCTGTCTTTGATGGTCAAAATAGCGCCGTTGGCCGGGTCGATTGTGACATCCATTTTCTTCGCGGTGGTGGCATCGGTGCAGATGGCTTCGATCTTGCCATCTTCGGATTCAAAGGCGTTGACCGGGCAACCGGCTTTTTCCAGCGCGGCCTTGGCAGCCTCGGCATTGGTGCCGACAATATCGCCTACGGCGGGCATCGCAGAGGCTGCGAACGGGGTGGCAAGCAAAGCAAGGGTCAGAAGCAAAATGCGGGTCATCGGATCGTCCTTTGAGGGGCTCTGGTTTGAGCCTTTGTTGCCGGGGATCGGCTAACCCTGTGTCGCGGTGTTGCGGCTGGGGCATGAGCTTGAGATGTCAGGCAATGGCGCAGCATTCTATTGGCCAGAGGCTTAGTTTCTCGGTCATAAGCGCGTGCTTATGGGGAATTTTGCTGGGTTTTGTCGGGCAGGTGGGTTTTACTGTGGCAAAGTTCAGGTCTGCGCCCCACCGTTGCCCTGCCTCCCCTTGCAACGCGGGCCCCCAAAGGCGATATGTCTGGCGAGCAAAAAGGGGCGATGACATGGCACTTCCGGTGCGCGAGCAGGTGAAATACTGGTGCATCGCCTTGCTGGTGCTGTTTACGCTGCTGCTATTGCTGGGCTCGGTGATGCTGCCGTTTTTGGTGGGGGGCGCTATGGCCTATTTCCTTGATCCGGTGGCGGATCGATTGCAGCGCTTGGGGCTTTCCCGCGTGGCGGCGACCACGGTGATCACTTTGGTGGGCTTGCTGCTGATGGTGCTGCTGGTGTTGTCGGTGATCCCGACGCTGATCCAGCAAACCTCGGCTTTGATCAATGCGGCCCCGGAAATCGCCCGGCGTTTGCAAGGCTTTATGATCGAGAAATTCCCGGAATTGACCGATAGCACCTCGACCATCCGCACCACTTTGGCGGAAATCGGTGCGGCGATTCAGGCCGAAGGGGCGGCTTTGGCGCAGGGGGTTTTGACCTCGGCGCTGAGCCTGCTGTCGGCGGTGGTGTTCATTGTCGTGGTGCCGGTGGTGACGTTTTACATGCTGCTCGACTGGGATCACATGGTGGCGCGGATTGATGCGATGCTGCCGCGCGATCATGCCCCGGTGGTGCGGCGTCTGGGCGGAGAGATCAATGATGCACTGTCGGCGTTTGTGCGCGGGCAGTTGACGGTCTGTCTTGCATTGGGGACGTTTTACGCCACGTCTCTGATGCTGGTGGGCTTGCAGTTTGGCCTGGTGGTGGGGGCGATTGCCGGGGCGATCACGTTCATTCCCTATGTCGGGGCGCTGGTTGGCGGGGTTTTGGCGATTGGTCTGGCGCTGTTCCAATTCTGGGGCGATTGGGTCTCGATCGGGCTGGTGGCGGGGATTTTTGCCATCGGTCAGTTCCTTGAGGGCAATGTGCTGACGCCGAAACTGGTGGGCAAATCGGTGGGGCTGCATCCGGTCTGGCTGATGTTTGCGCTGTCAGTGTTCGGATCACTGTTCGGCTTTGTCGGCATGCTGGTGGCGGTGCCGGTGGCGGCGGCGATGGGTGTGCTGATCCGGTTTGCAATCTCGCAGTATCACGTGAGCCCTTTGTATCAAGGGGTCACCGGTCAAGATGCTATGGGTTTGCCGCTGGACGAGGACAACGACGCGTGACCTTGCAGCTGGCCTTTGATCTGCCCAGCGGTGAAGCGTTCAGGCGGGCGGATTTCTTTGTCTCGGATGCCAATGCGCAGGCTTTGGCGGCGGTAGAGGCGTGGCGCGGCTGGCCGGGCGGCAAGCTGGTGCTGGTGGGGCCGGAAGGCGCGGGCAAGACGCATCTTGCACACGTCTGGGCCGAGATGGCGGGGGCCGAGGTGATTTCGGCTGCCAAGCTGCCGGAGGTCGATCTGCATCATCTGGCGCAGCACCCGGTGGCGGTGGAGAATGCTGATCGCATCGCGGGCGACACGCAGGCCGAGGTGGCGCTGTTTCATCTGCACAATCTGCTGGCAGGGCGGGGTTTGTTGGTGACAGCGACCAGCCCGCCGCGGGATTGGGGCTTGGACCTGCCGGATCTGCTGAGCCGGATGCAGGCAGCGGGTGTGGCACAACTGGACCCGCCAGATGATATGCTGCTGTCGGCGGTGCTGATCAAACTGTTCGCGGATCGCCAGATTGTGGTTGCGCCGAACCTGATCTCGTATCTGGTGTCGCGGATGGACCGATCCTTCGCTGCCGCGCGCGAATGGGTGAAGTTTCTCGACGCCCGCGCGTTGGCGCATGGCCGCCCGGTGACGCGGGCTTTGGCCGCTGAGGTGCTGGACTTGACCGTTGTGGGGTGAGACTATGCCACCCTGCCGTTACCTTTGATCAGTATGAAGGCCCGATGACCCAATCCGATTTTCTGAAGCACGACTTCCCCGCCGCTGTTGAGGTGCCCGAGGCCGAAATCACCGGCCCGCGACGGTTTTTCAACCGAGAGCTCAGTTGGTTGGCGTTCAACTGGCGGGTGCTGGATGAGGCGTCAAACCCCGCTGTGCCGCTGTTGGAGCGGCTGCGGTTTTTGTCGATCTCGGCGACGAACCTAGATGAGTTTTACACCGTCCGGGTGGCGGGTCTGCGCGCCAAGGTGCGGGCGCGGAATCTCACGCCTTCCGAGGATGGCCGCTCGGCTGCCGAACAGCTGACGCTGATCCATGCCAACGCCCGGCGCTTGATGCACACCCAGCAGGCGGTGTTCAACAAGCTGAAAAAGCTGATGGATGTGCAGGGGATCACCCTGCTGACGCGCTCCAAGCTGACGGGGCGCGATCTGAAATTTCTGGAAGATCACTTTCTGAACAAGGTGTTCCCGGTTTTGTCGCCCCTCGCGATTGACCCGGCGCATCCCTTTCCATTCATTCCCAACACCGGATTTTCGCTGGCCTTGCAGCTGGAGCGCGAGACTGATCATCGCAGCCTGCAAGCGCTTTTGCCGATTCCGCAGCAGATTGCGCGGTTTGTGCGGTTGCCCGACAAAGACGGCGAATATCGGTTTTTGCCGCTGGAAGAACTGCTGCTGATCCATCTGGATATGTTGTTTCCGGGCTACAAAGATCGCGGGCATTGCCTGTTCCGGGTGCTGCGCGACAGTGATCTTGAGGTCGAGGATGAGGCCGAAGATCTGGTGCGCGAGTTTGAAACCGCACTTAAGCGGCGGCGGCGCGGCGAAGTCATTCGCCTAAAGCTGTCGTCGGGTGCGCCGCCCGAATTGCGCGCGCTGATCATGGAAGAACTGAGTGTGACGCCCGATGAAATGGTCGAGGTGCGCGGGCTTTTGGGCGTGGCTGATCTGAGGGAACTGGTGTTGTCGTCTCGGCCTGATCTGCTCTGGCCACGCTTCACCCCACGGGTGCCGGAACGGGTGCAGGACCATGGCGGCGATCTGTTTGCGGCGATCAAGCAGAAGGATATTCTGCTGCATCACCCCTATGAAACCTTTGATTTGGTGATCAATTATCTGGAACAGGCGGCCCGTGATCCGAATGTGCTGGCGATCAAACAGACGCTCTATCGCACCTCTTGGGACAGCCCGATCGTTGCCGCTTTGTGCGAAGCGGCGGAGGCGGGCAAGTCGGTGACGGCGCTGGTCGAGTTGAAAGCCCGGTTTGATGAGGCGGCCAACATCCGGCAATCGCGGCGGTTGGAGCGCGCCGGAGCGCATGTGGTTTATGGCTTTATGAACTACAAAACCCACGCCAAAATCAGTACGGTGGTGCGGCGTGAGGGTGAAAATCTGGTCACCTACACCCATTACGGCACTGGAAATTACCACCCGATCACCGCGAAGGTCTACACAGACCTTAGTTTCTTCACCTGTGATGCCGCTTTGGGGCGCGATGCGACGCGGGTGTTTAACTATCTGTCGGGCTACGTTGAGCCGCAAGGTCTTGAAAATCTTGCAATTTCTCCGTTCACCCTGAAATCGCGGCTGCTGGAGATGATTGCCACCGAGGCGGATCATGCTCGCGCCGGACGGCCTGCGGAAATTTGGGGCAAGGTCAATTCGCTGATCGACCCGGATGTGATCGACGCGTTCTATGCGGCCTCGAAAGCCGGGGTGAAGGTCAGCCTTGTGGTGCGCGGAATTTGCGGGGTTCGCCCCGGAATCAAGGGCTTGTCCGAGAATATTCGGGTGAAATCCATCGTCGGGCGCTTCCTAGAGCACAGCCGGATCATCTGTTTTGGCAATGGTCACGGGCTGCCGTCAAAGCAGGCGCGGGTGTTTATTTCCTCGGCGGATTGGATGGGGCGCAATCTGACGCGGCGGGTGGAGACTTTGGTGGAAATCCACAATCCAACCGTGCAGGCGCAGATTGTCGGGCAGATTATGGCCGCCAATCTTGCCGATGAGACACAATCCTGGGTGTTGCAACCCGGTGGTGCCTACAAGCGGGAGCAGGTGCCTGTGGACGGCAGCGCTTTCAACTGTCACCGCTTCTTTATGGAGAATCCCTCGCTGTCCGGTCGCGGTAAGGCGGGCGCGAAGGATGTGCGAAACCTTTCCTGAGGCCGATGTGACATCAAGTTTTACGGCTGAATGACCCGAACGGAAATACCTATGAGCGAAGACCATGACGACGACCACGGCCCATTCGGCCGCCCCTTGTTCGACGACGCTTCGGCGCGGGCGCTAAGCCGCGTGGGCGTGGTGGATGTTGGATCAAACTCGGTGCGGATGGTAGTGTTTGATGGCGCTGCGCGCTCACCGGCGTATTTCTACAACGAAAAACTGATGTGCGGTCTGGGTAAGGGGTTGGCCGAAACCGGCAAGCTGAACCCGGAAGGGCGGCGGCGGGCGCTGCTGGCTCTGAAAAGATTCTCGTTGCTGGCAAAGGGGATGGGGATTGAGACGCTGACGGTGGTGGCAACCGCTGCTGCGCGGGAAGCGTCCGATGGTCCAGAGTTTCAGGCCGAAGTGTTGGCGCAGACCGGGTTGAAAATTTGGGTGGTGGACGGCGACGAAGAAGCCCGGCTGTCGGCCCAAGGCGTGCTTTTGGGCTGGCCAGATGCGAAGGGCATTGTCTGCGATATTGGCGGCAACTCGATGGAACTGGCGAAAATCGGCGGTGGCACGGTGGGGCAACGGGTATCAACACCGTTGGGGCCTTTCCGATTGCAGCAGGTTGGCGACACGCCGAAAAAGCGTGCAGCCCACATCGACCGGATTTTGAAGGACTGTCAGGCGAAGTTGAATTCGGAAGGCGAGCGGATCTATCTGGTGGGCGGCTCTTGGCGGGTGATCGCGCGGTTGGATATGGAGCGGCGCGGCTATCCGCTGACGGTTTTGCATGAATATCGTATGCTGCCCAAGGACTTGCTGGAAACGATGGATTGGATTGCCGCCAGCGATCTAAGCCAGTTGCGCAGCAAAACTGGCACTGGGGTGGAGCGGATGGAGCTGGTGCCGCTGGCCTGCGAGGTGATGCGCGAGCTGATCAAGATGCTGAAACCTTCGGAGATTGACGTCTCGGCTTATGGCATCCGCGAGGGGCTGTTGTTTGAGCAGATGCCGGAAAAACTGCGCGCGCGCGACCCGCTGATTGAGGCGGCGCGGATGGCAGAAAAGCTCTCGTCGCGGATACCTGGGTTTGGTAAAAAGCTGTATGAATTTCTGCTGCCTTTGTTCCCCGAGGTGAGTGAGGAGCGGCTGCGGCTGATCAAGACCGCCTGTTTGCTGCATGACACGACATGGCGGGCGCACCCAGATTATCGCGCCGAGGCGTGTTTTGACAATGCCACACGGGCGAATTTGGGCGGTTTGGATCATCCGGGCCGGGTATTTTTGGGGCTGGCGCTGCTGCACCGCTATAAAAATAGCCGCAATGGCTCGCGGATGGAGCCTTTGTTCAAGCTGCTGCGCGAAGATGAGCTGCTGGACGCGGAAGTTCTGGGCAAGGCGATGCGGTTTGGTGCGATGTTTTCGGTCGGCGATCCGCGGCGGGCGGGACGCATGGTGTGGCAGCCCGCGACGCGGCTGCTGGAACTGCAACTGACCGAAGAAGGCCGCGGGCTGTTTGGCGAGGTCGCCGAGGCGCGGTTTAACTCGCTGGCGCAGGCATTGAAGGCGCAAACCAGCTTGGGGGTCCAGCCATGATGCTGCGGTTTGATCACCTTGCAGTATCGGCGCTGGATTTGGCTGAAGGGGTGGCTGCGGTCGAGGCGGCTTTGGGTGTGGCGCTGGCGCGGGGCGGTCAGCATCCGCATATGGCGACGCACAACCGGCTGTTGGGGCTTGGCGATCTGTACTTGGAGGTGATCGCAGCGGACCCGGCGCAGATAGCCCCGCTGTGGCCGCGATGGTTCGATTTAGACAATTTCGAAGGCAGCGCGAGGCTCACGAACTGGGTTGCATGTTGTGATAGTATAAGTGCCGCAGTGGCCGCCAGCCCGGAAGGGTTGGGGATTCCGTTGGCGTTGCAGCGCGGAGATTACCGCTGGCAGATGGTGGTGCCCAGCGATGGCAAGCTGCCGTTTGACGGTTGCTTCCCGGCTTTGATCGAATGGGCAGGGTCTTTGCACCCGGCGCAGTCTTTGCCAGAAAGTGGCGCGCGGTTGCAGCGATTGGAGATAGCGCATCCGCAGGCGCAGGCGCTGAATGCTGCACTTGCAAGCATTTTCACCGACCGCCGGGTGGTGATCGTGCCGGGGGTGGCGAAGGCGATGCGGGCGACGTTTACCACACCGCATGGGCTGCGTGTGTTGGAATGATCCGGGCGGCTGTGCCTGCGGATGCGTGCGCGCTGGCGGCTTTGTGGAACCCGTGGATCAGGGATACGGCGGTGACGTTTAACTCGGCTGAAAAGTCTGAGGCCGATCTGTTGGCGATGATTGCGGCGCGGGATTGCTTTCTGGTTCACGTCAACAACGGCGTGCAAGGCTTTGCGACTTATAGCCAATTTCGCAGCGGCCCCGGCTATGCCACTTGCATGGAACATTCGGTGATCCTGTTGCCCTCTGCGCGCGGGATGGGCGCGGGGCGGGCGTTGATGGTGGCGGTGGAGGATCATGCCCGTGCCGCTGGTGCGCATCAGATGATTGCGGGTGTGTCGGGCGAAAACCCAGAAGGCCAGCGGTTTCATGCGGCGCTTGGCTATCACGAGATCGCGATCATCCGCGATGCGGGCTTTAAGTTCGGCCGGTTTATCGATCTTGTGCTGATGCAGAAATTCCTGTCCTGACAGCCGTAAAAGAAACCGATAGACTGACCCCATGTCGATCTGGAACCGCATCATCGAAGCCATTGCCGCCCTTGCCTCGGGCGAGGGGTTGGCGGCTGTGTTCGACCGTCTGCGCGGCGGGGCGGCGCCGGAACGCTCGGTTGGCTTCACCATTGCGGTGATCGCTTTGGGCGCGAAGATGGCCAAGGCGGATGGCGAGGTCACCCGCGACGAAGTGGCGATGTTTCGGCGGATATTTTCGATCTCGAAAGCCGAAGAAGCCAATGCCGCACATGTGTACAACTTGGCGCGGCAGGATGTGGCAGGCTTTGATTCTTACGCCCGTAAGGTCGCGACTTTGTTCAATAAACCGGGATTACCTCTGTGCGCTGACGACCGCAATGTGTTGATCGACATTCTGGAAGGTCTGTTCCAGATCGCGATGTCGGATGGTGAATATCACCCGGCAGAGGATGCGTTTTTGCGCGAAGTGGCGCAGATTTTCGGGCTGGACGATCGCTGTTTCCGGGTGCTGCGCGGGCGATTTGTCGATGGTGCGCTGCGGGACCCTTACGATGTTTTGGGGATTCCGCATCAGGCGAGCCTGGACGATGCCCGCGCGGCATGGCGGGCGGCGGTGAAAGACAGCCATCCCGATGTGATGATCGCGCGCGGGGTTCCCGCCGAGGCGGTGCAACTGGCGACGCGGCGGTTGATCGCGATCAATGCGGCTTGGGACGAGATTCAGGCCAAGGTCGCCGCATGAGCGAAAAGCTTCGGCCCGATCAACTCAGGCCCGATCAACTCAGGCCCGATCATCTTCGTCTGGCCAGTTACAACGTCGAATGGTTCAACGCTTTGTTCGATGATCGCGGGCATCTGCTGGAGGATCGCGAGTATTCGGCGCGCTATAAGATCACTCGGGGCGAACAACTGGCGGCCTTGGGCGTGGTGTTCACCGCCTTGGATGCTGATGGCGTGATGATCATTGAAGCGCCGGATACCAACAGCCGCAGGTCGACCGTGACGGCATTGGAACGTTTTGCGGCGCATTTTGGCTTGCGGACGCGCAAGGCGATTATCGGATATGTCTCTGAAACTGAACAGGAAATTGCGTTTCTATATGATCCTGACAAGCTCTCTGTGCGGCATGATCCGAAGGGCGAGCCTGCCCCCAGCCGTGGTGCGCCCGGCGCTCCGCGGTTTGACAGCCAGTTACGGCTGGATATCAACGGCGATGGGCTGGAGGATCTGGTGCGGTTTTCCAAGCCACCGTTGGAACTGGCTATTACCACCACATCGGCGCGCGCATTGCGGCTGATCGGGGTTCATGCCAAATCGAAAGCGCCACATGAGGCGGGGGATGATGCCGCCTTCAAGCGGATTTCGATTGATAATCGCCGCAAGCAGTTGGCGGAATGTCTGTGGCTGCGCGCGCGGATTGATCGGCAGTTAGAGGCGGGCGAGGGCCTGATCGTGATGGGCGATTTCAACGATGGTCCGGGGTTGGATGAATATGAAAAGCTGTTTGGCCATTCCGGGATTGAGATTGTGCTGGGGCAGGGTGACCAGACCCGATTGCATGACCCTCATGCTGAAATGGCGCTGACCGAGACCAATGCGCTGGCCCCCAGTTCGGCGCGGTTCTGGCTGCAACCGCAGAAGCGTTATTTCGAGGCGTTGCTGGATTTCATCATGGTCTCGCCGGATTTGGCGGCGACAAAGCCGATCTGGCGGATTTGGCATCCGTTCAACGATCCCGGCGTGCTGGCGGTGCCGGAACTGGCGGATGCGCTGCTTTCCGCCTCTGACCACTTTCCGGTGACGCTGGATTTGGCATTGTGATTTGAATTGTGATCCAAGCCGGGCATAATCGGGAGATGAAACATCTTCTCCTTGCCGTGATGCTGTTGCCCGCGCCCGCCTATGCGCAGACCCCGCCGCCGTCTGATGCGGATAGGGGGTTAAGCCTGATGCAGCAGGGCGCAGAGCTGCTGTTCAACCACATGATGGGTCAGGTGGAGCCAAGCCTGCAAGAAATGGCGCAGGCGCTGAAAGAGGCGCAGCCGAAGCTGATGGAAATCCTGGGCATGATGGATGATCTGAAGAACTATCATGCACCGGAAAAGTTGCCGAATGGCGATATTATTCTGCGGCGGAAAACCCCGGCCGAGTTGAAGCTGGAGTCCCTGCCGGGGGCAGAAACAGATCTCTGACTCTTGCCTGTCATCGCTGCTGCCCGCCGTCACACAAGCGTTCCTTGACCCTGCCTTCGAGACGTTGCACTTTGACGCAAAAAAGAAAGAGCAGCATCTTGGCCTCGACCTCCCCGTTCTCGCGCTTTGAATTCATGATTGCCTGGCGCTATTTGCGCGCCAAACGCGCTGAGGGTGGCGTGTCAGTGATGACCTGGATCAGCCTGATCGGCATCACTTTGGCAGTGTTCGCGCTGATCGTGACGCTGGCGGTGCGCTCGGGCTTTCGCACCGAATTGGTATCGACCTTTTTGGGGTCGAACGCGCATGTGACGGTGTATTCGGCGGGGCATATGGATGCCGAGGGCCAGATAGTAAAGGGCTTTGCCGATTACGACGCGATTGCAGCAAAACTGGTGGCGGTGCCCGGTGTGACCGAGGCGGCTCCGCAGATAAAAGGTCAGGTGATGCTGACGGCTGGCGAGGGTTCTAGCGGCGCCGAGGTGTTCGGGCTGCGGCTGGCCGATCTGCGCCAGATTCCGCGTATTGGCGATGGCGCCGATGCTTACGGCAATCTGGACGATTACGACCAAGGCATCGCGATTGGCTCTGGTTTGGCGCGGACTTTGGGCGTGACGGTGGGCGACAAGCTGCGGGTGATCTCGCCTTCGGGGGTGAAATCGCCGTTCGGCTCCAGCCCACGGGTGAACGCTTATCCGGTGGTTTATATCTTCACCTCGGGCAATTATCTGATTGACCAAAGCCGGATGTATATGCCGTTCGCCGAGGCGCAGTCGTTTTTTAACCGTGACAATCTCGCCGATGAGTTTGAGGTGATGGTGCAAGACCCCGAAGCGATCGACAGCTACCGTGATGCGGTGATGGCGGCTGGGGGGCAGGATGCGATGCTATGGACCTGGATGGACAGCGCCGGAAGTTATCTCAACGCTTTGAAAATTGAAGACAATGTGATGTTCCTGATCATGTCGATCCTAGTGCTGATCTCGACGCTGAACATCATTTCCGGCCTGATCATGCTGGTGAAAAATAAGGGCCGCGACATTGGGATTCTGCGTACGATGGGGCTGACCGAGGGCTCGATCCTGCGGATATTCTTCATCTGCGGCGCGTTTACCGGGGTGGTCGGCACGCTGATGGGGGTGGTGATCGGCTGTCTGTTTGCAACCTATATTGATGATGTGGTGGCGCTGATCAATCTGGTGACGGGCGGCGATGTTTGGGATCCGTCGATCCGGGGGATCTATGCGCTGCCTGCTGAATTGAAACTGGGCGATGTCGCCTCGGCGATGGCTTTGTCGTTGGGGCTGTCGTTCATCGTCACGATCTTTCCGGCGCGCCGTGCCGCCCGGATGAACCCGGTGGAGGCGCTGCGCTATGAGTGAGTTTGCGCTGGAACTGGCGGGCATTGAGAAATGCTACAATCGCGGTTTGCCGTCGGAAGTCATGGTGCTGCATGGCGCGACTTTGGAAGTAAAACGTGGCGAGGTGGTGGCTTTGGTTGCCCCGTCGGGGGCGGGCAAATCGACGCTGCTGCATATCGCGGGGCTGCTGGATACGCCGGACGAAGGCTCGGTGGCTTTGGGTGGGCGCAATATGGTCGGGCTGGCGGATAAGGCCCGCACCGAGGCGCGGCGCAATGATGTCGGCTTCATCTACCAGTTTCACCATCTTTTGCCCGAGTTCACCGCGCTTGAAAACGTGGTGATCCCGCAGCTTGCCAATGGTGTTGCAATGGCCGAAGCCGAGGCCCGCGCGCGGGATCTGCTCGCCCATGTTGGCGTTCTGCCGCGCGCCAGCCATCGCCCCGCCGCTTTGTCGGGGGGCGAGCAACAGCGCGTCGCGTTCTGCCGCGCGCTTGCCAATAAGCCAAAACTGCTGCTGGCGGATGAGCCCACCGGCAACCTTGACCCCGGCACCTCGGATCAGGTGTTTGGCGCGCTGATGGCTTTGGTGCGCGAAACCGGGCTTGCTGCCCTGATCGCCACTCATAATTTGGAACTGGCCGCCCGGATGGACCGCGTGGTGCGGCTGGACAAAGGCCGCGTTGTCACCTCCTGATACAGATCAAGGTCTGGCGCTGCCTTTCGGTGCAGGATAGCGCCTGCGAACAGGAGAACATCATGCGAAACTTGCTGCTTGGCGCCGCTTTGGTGCTGTCTGCCTGTGTGGAAACCGGCACGCCGCCCGAGAAAACCACCGGAGCGCAGGATTACAACGATTATTGCGCCGCCTGTCATGGGCCTGCGGGTAAGGGCGATGGCGAGACGGTGGCGGGGCTCGGCAAAAAGCCCGCTGATCTCAGCACTTTGGCTGCCCGCAACAAGGGCGTGTTTCCGACAACCAAGGTGATGGCGCAGATCTGGGGCTATGCGGGCAAGAAGGGCCAAGGGGTGATGCCGGATTTTGCGCCTTTGCTGGAGGGCCACTCTGTGCCCTATGACGGCGGCGATGGCATTGCCACGCCCACCCCGATCCGGCTGGTGGAGCTGGCGGAATACCTTAAGACGCTTCAGGTGAAATAGTGGCGATTGCCTTTGCCTAAGTTCATAGAATTTGATTAAAATTTGCTTTCACGTTGGCATAAATACTCCACGGGGGGCTGGGGGTGTGAAACCCCCTGCCTTAGCCTCAGGCGGTAGCTTTCAGGCCCATTCCCCTTGCCGAAACACCGCCTCCACCGTGCCATCCGCGCCGATACCGTCGATATCCACCAGACCCGAGCCGATCATCCAATCGACATGGATCATGCTGGCATTGCCGCCTTGGGCAGCAATCTGCTCTGGCGACAGCGTTGCACCCTCCATGAAACACTTGGCATAGCACTGGCCCAAAGCGATGTGGCAGGCGGCGTTTTCATCAAAGAGCGTGTTGTAAAACAACAGCCCCGATTGCGAGATCGGCGAGCCATGCGGCACCAGTGCCACCTCGCCCAACCGCCGCGCGCCCTCGTCGGAATCAATCAGCTTTTGCAAAACCGCCTCGCCTTTGGTGGCTTTGGCTTCCACAATCCGCCCCGCGTCAAAGCGCACTTGGATATTCTCAATCAAGGTGCCCTGATGCGCCAAGGGCTTGGTTGCGCTGACGAATCCCTCAACCCGCAGGGCGTGCGGTGTGGTGAACACTTCCTCGGTCGGGATATTGGGGTTGCAGGTCACGCCGTTTTTCGCAGTGGATGCCCCGCCTTGCCATTCATGGCCTTCGGCCAGACCGACCGTCAGATCGGTGCCCGGCCCGGTAAAGCGCAGCGCCGCAAAGCGCTTGCCGTTCAGCCATTTGGTCCGCGTGCGTAGGGTGGCGTTATGGTTGCGCCATGCCGCCACCGGATCGAGCTGATCGACGCGCGAGGCTGCGAAAATCGCCTCTGCCAGCCGATGCACCGCAGCATCGGCGCTCAGCTCGGGGAAGATTTGCCGCGCCCAAGCTTCGCCGGGGTAAGAACAAATCGACCAGTTGATATCAAAGCCTGCGATCTTCGCCAAAGCCGGTTGATAGGCCAAAGAATTCGCCTTGCCCGCGCGGGCGACGCGGGCGGCGTCTTCATTGGCCAGTAGCATTGGATTGTCGCCAACAATCGCCATCCGGGCGGCACCGTTGGCAAAAGCCTCGGCCATGCCATTGTACAGCCAGTTCGGCGCTGCATCAAAACTGGCCTCAACGCCATGCTGGTAGCGTGCCAAAGCAATCGCCTCATCGGCAAAAAGCGGCGTCACCACACCCGCGCCCGCGCGGTAGGCCGCAGCCACGATCAGTCGGACAAGGGGCAGCGCGGTCATCGGGGCGGTCAGAATCAGATCCTGCCCCGGTTGCAGCGCCACGCCGACATGCACCGCCACCTCCGCCAGTTTCGCAAGTTTCACCGGATCAATCGCGGGGGTCATAGCAGCCATCCTTTACCTGTTTGCGACGGACCATAGCCGCAGGCAGGGCAGGGTCAACCGTTTGAGACGAATCTGTGGCCCGCGTTGACTGGCATCTTGCGCGGCGGTTCGGAATTTGTCAGACATTTTAAATTGACCCAGCGTCGCTCTGACGCCAGGAGTCAAAATGCACCGGGCAGACCCGGGCATTCTGCCAATGAAAAGCCCTAAACTGGGCGTCAACAAGGAGGAATAGATGCGACAGTTCCTGTAACTCGCTGGGGCGCTGGTGACAGCCACGCTGCTTGCGACGCCGCCGATCGCAGCGCAAACCACTATATAGTTCGGGGGATAGCAGCTCTGGCGCACATATGAATTAAATGAAGACCGTCTACGCTTGCGCGGGCAACCCTGAGATCATCCAACTACTGCTGACCAGTTTCGACAACGACTATGTGCTGAACCCGATGGCAGCCGAGTCGTGGACACAATCGAACGATGGCCTGACCTGGACCTTCAAGCTGCGTAGCGGTTTGGTGTGGGCAGATGGCGAGCCGTTGCGCGCCTTCGATTACATTTTCGCGCTGCAACGCGCCGCCACCACCGGCTATGATTTCGCTTGGTATTGGGGCTATGCGGGCGGCATTGGGAATTGGGATGCGGTGACCAAGGGCGAAAAAGATGTCTCTGCTTTGGGCATCAAAGCGGGGGATGATCTGACGATTGAAGTCAAAACTGCAGCGCCGAATCCCTATCTGCCCAGCGTGGTTTCGCTGTGGTACCCGGTGCCGAAACACGTCTGGGACAAGCTGGGCGACGATTGTGCCGTCAATGTCGAAACCCTCGTGTCCTCGGGCCCGTTCATTGTCGAATGGTGGGAGAAATCCAACAACAAGATGGTTCTGGTGAAGAACCCGACCTACACCGGGCCATGGCAGCCCCAGGTGGATCGGTTGGAGATTGACCCGTCCTTGGACGCGCCAGAGGTCGGTTTGCCCGCCTTCATGGCAGGCGAGGCGGATCTTTCCTACCTGAACGCGGGCCAAATTCCCTTTGTGGAGCAATGCTTTCCGAGCCAGGTCGCTAAGAATGCGGTGTTCGCTACCACCTATATCTCGTTCGGGCTTGATCTGCCGCCCTTCGACAATATCAACTTCCGCCGCGCGTTTCAGGCCGCGATCACCGCGCAAGCCGTCTTTGATCCTGAAAAAGCCAAGAAATGCATGGTAGACGCGGGTTATCCCAATGGCCAAGGCTTTCCAGAGGTTGAGATTTGGTATCGCGATCAGGGCGGCGATAATGGCGCGATCTCGGGGCCGATGCTGCAATATCTGCAAGCGTAGTCCAAAGATATTCTGGGAATTACCATGAATATCAAGGTTATGCCGACCAAACACTGGATGGCGGGCATGATGGAGAAGAAGAGCAACCTGTTCCTCGCGCCCTATGATACGACGATCTCGACCCGTCGAACTTCTTCGGCATCTTCTTCAATGGCGGCCGTCAAGACCACCATCTGCAAGCCTATGATGATCTGGTCGCCAAGGCTGACAGCGCCCCAAAATGGGAGGATGGCGAGACGCTCTATGAACAGGCTGAACAAGTGCTGATCGACAATGCCTCGTTCGTGCGCTGGTGCATCCGATCACCAACGCGGTGGTGTCGGCGGATATGAAAGGCGACGGCACCAAGCCGAACAAGCTGGGCTTTGCGCCTTTGCGGCAGTTGGGGCTGTATTTCTGCACGCATGTGTCGAAATAACTCCCCATGCCCCCCGGTTTACTCCGGGGGGCTTTCATCGGAGCGCGTATGGCCCTGCTGGATATCGAAAATCTGACCGTTAGCTTTCCGCAACACGATGGCGTCGTGCAAACGGTGCGTGGGGTATCCTTGCGGGTGGCAGCGAGGTAAGGACTTGGAATCGTATGCGAATCTGGCTCGGGCAAGTCTGTCACCTGCATGGCAGCTTTATGTTTGCTCCGTGAACCACCCTCGCGGATCGTTGCAGATCGGTTGGATCTCGGCGGCGTCGATATGCTGCGGGCAGGGCGCGCGCAACTGGCAGCAGTGCGAGGCCGGATTGCCGCGATGATGTTTCAAGACCCGATGACGGCGTTTGATCCGGTGTTCACCATTGGCTATCAGATCGTGGAAACCATACGCGCGCATCGGGATGTGTCGAAATTGGTGGCATCGGCGGAGGCCACCGCCCTTCTGGCGTGGGTGGAGATTAAGAACCCCGAAGCCATTCTGAACAGCTATCCGCACCAGCTATCGGGGGGCATGTTGCAGCGTGCGATGATTGCGATGGCGCTGTCCTGTCGCCCAAAAATCCTGTTCGCCGACGAGCCGACAACGGCGCTGGATGTGACCATTCAGGCGCAGATCTTGCACCTGATCAAGCAGTTGCAAGCCGAGTTGGGCATGGCGCTGATCATGGTGATCACCATGATGTTTTGCATCGCCTATCTGATTTTCGACATTATTTATGCGCTGCTCCATCCCCGCATCCGGTTCGGAGACGGCAAATGAGCGCGCCAAAACCCCGCAGCCCGCTCTATTTCGCATGGCGGCGTTTTGACGATAACAAAGCGGCACTGGTCGCTGGAGTGTTCCTGCTGCTGATCATCCTGATGGCGATTTTCGCGCCGCTGATCAGCAAAACTGGCTACGCCGATCAAAAAAAATCCTCACCCAAGCCTATGCCTTCCCGCAGGCCGAATTCTGGTTCGGCGTTGATGATCTGGGGCGCGATTTCTTCACCCGCATCGTCTGTGGCGCAAGGGTTTCGCTGACCATCGGCTTCACGGCAGCCGCGTTTTCGCTGATCATCGGCATCCCGTTGGGGCCATCGCGGGCTATTATGGTGGCCGCGCCGATTGGTGCGTCATGCGGTTGATCGAGGTGTTCTCGGTGGTGCCGCCCCTGTTGGCCGCGATGCTGCTGGGGGCATTAACCAACGGCGGTTTTGCCACCATCGTGTTGATCGCGGCGTTGTTTGGCTGGGTGCAGGTGTGTTTGCTGGTGCGCACGCAAGTCAAAGCTATCGCGCAGAAAGAGTTCGTGCGCTCCGCACACGCCTTATGTGCCACCCCCGGCTATATCATCGTCCGCTACCTGATCCGCAATGCGATCTCGCCGATCATCGTCGGTTTTGTGCTGGCGATTCTGCTGGCGATGATGCTGGAGGCTTCCTTGAGTTTCCTTGGCATCGGCGTGCCACCGCCGATCCCAAGCTGGGGCCAGATGATCAATGTGGGGATGAATCTCATATATTTTTACGGGCGCTTGGCGGTGTTTCCCACCGCAGCCCTTGCCATCACCGTACTTGCGACCACCCTCTTTGGTGATGGTTTGCGCGACGCACTTGATCCGACCATGAAAGGGCGCTGAATTGCAAAACCTTGATGTCTTCTTCCTGTTGCGCCCCGACGTGATCTTCCTGAACCACGGCTCTTTCGGGGCCTGCCCGCGCCCGGTGTTTGAAGCCTATCAGCGCTGGCAGTTGCAGTTGGAAATCCAGCCCGCCGCCTTTCTGGACCCGGCGCGTGGGCTTTCCGGCTGGATGCGCGATGCCCGTACGGCGATGGCCGCGATGTTGGGCACCTCCGCGGAAAACATCGTCGGATTGACCAACGCCACCTATGCGTTGAACATCGTGGCGCAATCGCTTGACCTGAAACCCGGTGATGAAATCCTGACCACAGATCACGAATATGCCGCGTTAGAAAAGACATGGTCCTACGTCTGCCGTAACACGGGCGCGGTGATCAAAGTGGTCGAAGTCGCACTGCCGCTCACAGATGAGCCGCAGTTCACTGCGGCCATCCTCGCAGGCTTTACCGATAAAACCCGCGTGCTGTTTCTGTCGCATATCACCTCGGCCACCGCCTTGGTGTTCCGATTGAACACGCGGTTGCCGAGGCCCGCAAGCGCGGCATCTATACCGTGATCGACGGCGCGCATACGCCGGGGCACATACCGCTGAACCTCGACGCGCTGGATGCCGATTTCTACGCGGGCAACTGCCACAAATGGATCATGGCCCCGAAGGGTTCGGCTTTTCTGTATGTGCGCCCCGAACGGCAAGCGATGCTAAACCCGTTGGTGATCAGCCACGGCTGGACGGAAGACGCCAAACTGCCCGGCACCAAGGGGGTGTTCGGCAATTCGCCGTTCATCGACGGGCTGGAAATGCAGGGCACCCGCGACCCTTCGGCTTGGCTGACCGTGCCCGCCGCCCTGCAATTTCGCAAAGATCACGATTGGGATAAGGTCGCCGAAAGCTGCCGCCAACTGGCGCAAGACACCGCTGCACGGGTGCGCCAGATCACGCATCTGCCTGCGCTGAGCCCCCCGGAATTCTGCGCCCGGCAAATGGTGTCAATGCCCGTTCCACGCTGCGATCCAAGCTTGCTGAAAACCCGGCTTTACGACGACTACCACATCGAAATCCCCTGCTTTGATTGGCAAGATCACACCATCGTGCGGGTTTCAGTGCAGGGCTATAACACTAAGTCGCAGATGGATGATCTGGTAACAGCCTTGACAGAATTGTTGCCACAGTTATCTGGCAATACTTAGGAATGCGCGCCCGGCGCACCGGAGAGATCATGTCGCGTGCCGCCATTCGCTACTTAGAGCCGATTGAGACCGCCGCGCGTGGGGTGGCGGTGTTGGACGCTTTGGCCGATATGATCGAACGGGCAGGCATGCAAGTCGGTGACCGTCTGCCGCCTGAGGTGTCGATTGCCGCCGCATTGGGGGTCGGGCGCTCGACCCTCCGCGAGGCTTTGAACCGCTGGGAAGGTTTGGGGATCATCCGCCGCCGCCGCGGTGACGGTACTTATCTCACCGCGAAAGTGCAAACCTCGCAGGGCCCACTGCCGACGATGATCCAGCTTGAGGACGAGGCGATCTTGCGGCTTTTGGACATGCGGCGGGTGATCGAGTCCGGCACGGTGCGGCGGGCGGCGCAAAATGCGACCCTTGTGCAACGCCAGCAGATCAGCCGCTTGTGCGATGTGTT
The DNA here is from genome assembly GCF_030652235.1 of Cypionkella sp. Classification (GTDB taxonomy): domain Bacteria; phylum Pseudomonadota; class Alphaproteobacteria; order Rhodobacterales; family Rhodobacteraceae; genus Cypionkella. Next base: position 74,889 of record NZ_JAUSBA010000050.1, on the reverse strand, counting down.
GTCTCTGATTGTCGATACGGGCGAGTCCTACCGCGCTGCTGATATGGCGTTTCACAGCGCGATCTGTGACGCCACGGGCAATCCGATGTTCGGCCAAGTGCTGGCCCGGATGGATGACGCGCTGGAGCGTTCCGCCGAATCGCCATTTTCAGTACCGGGTTTTGGTCTGGCGAGCTTCCCGCCGCACCGCGATCTGGCCAATGCCATCGTCGCAGGCGATCCTGATGCGGCCGAAGTGGCGATCAACAGCATCCTCGATTCCGTCGAATCCGAGATCAGGCATATCATCGCGCCAACAGATAACGCCTAAAACTTATCTAAAATTGTCATCCACTGTGCTCAAATATCCTCTGGGTCCGGGGGGCGAGCCCCCGGCCATCAGCCGCCATTACGCCGCTTGATACCGCGCATACCCCAAATCCGCCGTCTCAATCTCCGCCGACTTGCCGGAGATCAGATCCGCCAACACCCGCCCCGAGCCTGCCGCCATGGTCCAACCCAATGTGCCATGCCCGGTGTTCAGGAACAGATTGCTGATCGGCGAGCGGCCCAGAATCGGCGTGCCATCTGGCGTCATTGGCCGCAGCCCGCACCAGAACGTCGCGCGCGATTGATCGCCCGCGCCGCCGAACAGGTCCTCGACCGAATGTACCAAAGTCTGGCGGCGTTTGGCGTGCAGGGTCATGTCGAAGCCCGCAATCTCGGCCATACCGCCGACCCTGATCCGATCTCCCAATCGGGTGATCGCGATCTTATAAGTTTCATCCATCACGGTTGATTCGGGCGCGCGGGCCGCATCGATGATTGGCACGGTGATCGAATAGCCCTTCACCGGATAGACTGGCAGCTTGATGCCCAAAGGCCGTGCCAAGATCGGCGAATACGACCCCAAAGCCAGCACAAAGCCATCCGCCATCAGCCGACCTTCAGAGGTATGCACCGCCGCAATGCGCCCGCCCGCAGCCTCCAGCCGATCAATCCGCACGCCGTAGCGGAAGCTCACGCCTGCCGCGATGGCCATATCTTGCAGGGCATTGGTAAACTTAAAGCAATCGCCAGTCTCATCGCCTGGCAGCAGCAAACCGCCTTTAATCGCGTCACGGCGCGCGGCCAGACCGGGCTCGGCCTTGATGCAGCCATCGGCATCCAACACCTCAAACGGCACGCCGTCAGCCTTTAACACCTTGATATCTTTATAGGCACCATCGACCTGCTTTTGGGTGCGGAACAGTTGCAACGTGCCTTGCATCCGCTGGTCATAAGAAATCCCGGTGTCACGGCGCAGATCCATCAGGCAATCTCGGCTGTATTCGGCCAGACGCACCATCCGGCTTTTGTTCACGCCATAGGCGGCGCTGGTGCAGTTCAGCAGCATCCGCATCACCCAAGTTACCTTCGCCAGATCGGGCATAGGCTGAATGATCAGCGGCGCATGGCGCATGAACAGCCATTTCATCGCTTTGACGGGAATACCGGGCGCAGCCCAAGGGCTGGCATAGCCGGGGCTGATCTCGCCTGCGTTGGCGAAAGAGGTCTCCAAAGCCGGGCCGGGCTGGCGGTCGATCACCGTCACCTCATGCCCGGCTTTCGCCAGATACCACGCCGAGGTGACGCCAATGACGCCCGCGCCAAGAATGATAATCTTCATCTGCAATCCTTGATTGTACCGACCCTGCTGATGCAGTTCAGCATAAAGCAAAGCTTTGAGAGGAGTTTGAAAAGTTGTCGAGGTTTTTTGGAAATATACGAAGATTATTCTAACTTTCAGCGATATGATAAAATAATAGGCGAAATATAAACCGGTATTCCGCACGACACACCGAAACCTGATAGCGTTTTCTCTGGTGCCAGTCGCTGCAGCACAGCGCGAAGTCGCCACCAGCCTGCCCGATTTGCAAGCATCTGCCCGGACAAAACCCAAATCGCGCGGTTTCTTGATCCGCCAATCAACAACTGTTGTTGACACAATCCCCCTGCTCCGGAGTAGGCTTTGCGCGTGGCTTTTACCGGTTGTTATGAAACTGTCTTGCGGTAAGAGTTTCTAAAACAAGATGCGAAAAGCATCTGCTGCCATCCGCTAAAAAGCGAATCAACACTAGGGAGACTTCTGTGAAAAAACAAATCGCACTGAACCGCCGCAGCTTTCTAAAGTCGTCGGCCGTTGGCGTGGGCGCGTTGGCGGCCCCCGCGATCATTTCCTCCAAGGCGCTGGCCTCGTCGGGCGAGTTGAACTTCACCGGGTGGGCTGGCTATGACAAACTGGCGGCCGAGGTGATCCCGGCGTTCACCGCTGCCACCGGCATCAAGGTGAATTTCAAAGAACTTCCCGACCAAGACACCATGTTTGGCGAAGCCAAGGTCGCGCTGGAAGCGGGCGGCATGGATATGACCGAACCGACCATCGAGCGTGTCGGCGCATGGAACTCCAACGGCCTTCTGGGCGCTTGGGATCCGGCGAAACTGGCGATGGACAATTATCTGCCCGGTCTGGCTGATGGCTCGGCGGGCGAGCGGTCTCGCATCGACGGCAATCTAATGTATGTGCCGTCGAACTGGGGCACTGAATCGCTGGTTTACAACAAAGAAACCGCGAAACTGGGCGAGCCGCCGACCTTGGGCGCTTTGTTCGATCCGGCCAACCAAGTTGTGCTGCGTCCGCATTCCTCGCTGGCGGCAATGGGCCGGTGGCTGGATGCACAAGGCAAACTGCCGTTCCCGTGGATTGAGGGCTATTCCGATATGGCCAAGATGACCCAGCTGTGGGACATCGCTTTGGCTGAAGCCATCAAGACCAAGGGCAACATCGTGCAGTGGTGGACGGGTGAAAATGAAGCCAACGCAGGCTTCACCGCCAATGGCGCAACCGTCGGTCTGTGCTGGGATTCGACTGGCTTCAACCTGCGCAATGATGGCTATGGTTATATGGCACCGGTTGAGGGCGCATTTGCGTGGCACCAAGGCTTCGTGCTGCTGAAAAACGCGGTGAACGTCGATCAGGCGCATGAATTTGCCAAATGGGTATCCACCGCTGAAGGTGCGTCGATGTGGGCAACGGCCTTCTCGTCGAACCCGGTTGGCAAGGGCGCATCCGATCTGATGGACCCCGATGTCGCGGCTTACTACAAAGGCACCTTCAACGACGAAGCGTTGGCGAAACTGTGGTGGTGGCCAAACCAGTCGGCAGAATTCCTGACCAAACGGGCGGAATATGCTGACAAGTTCAAGGCCGCGTAAGCCTTTTGCCTGACGAACACGCCGGGTCCGCAGGGGCCCGGCGTTGATATTTTCTACGCTGCCAATGGCCCTTGCGGCCTCATAACAAAAACATATCAGGGGGAAAGACGATCCATGAGTGCTGGGATTGATCTTCAAAATGTCAGCTGCGATTTCGGCAGCTTCCGCGCGGTTGATAACGCCAATGTCTCGATCAAACCGGGCGAGTTCTTTTCCTTTTTGGGGCCATCCGGCTGCGGCAAGACCACGATTTTGCGGATGATTTCCGGCTTTATCGAACCGACGCAGGGTACGATCTGCATCGGCGGTAAGGATATGAAGGGTCAACGCCCGAACCAGCGCCCGACCGCGCTGATCTTCCAGAACCTGGCACTGTTTCCGCTGATGCCGATTTGGGAGAATATCTCGTTCGGGCTTGAAGTGCGTGGCGTCGACAAAGCCACCCGCCGCGCCAAGGCGCAGGCCTTGCTGGAAATGGTCGATCTGCCGGGTGCTGCTGATAAAATGATCAGCCAGTTGTCCGGCGGCCAGAAACAGCGCGTCGCCATCGCCCGCGCCTTGGCGGTTGAGCCCGCCGTGATGCTGCTTGATGAACCGCTGTCGGCGCTCGACCTCAAACTCCGCCAACATATGCGCGCCGAACTGCGCGCCATCCAAAAGCGCACTGAAGTGACCTTCATCTATATCACTCACGACCAAGGCGAAGCGCTTGCGATGTCCGACAGGGTAGGGGTGATGAGCCAGGGCCGCATCCAACAAGTCGCCGACCCGCGTGAGATTTACAACAACCCGGTCAACGGCTTTGTTGCGTCTTTTGTCGGCGAAAACAATATCTTCGCGGGTTCTGTCAGCAACCCCTCGGGCGGCATGGCGGGCTTTGATACCGCCCTAGGCCCGTTCCGCGCACGTCTGGGTGAACTCGCCAAAGGCAACAGCATCAAACTCTACGTCCGCCCCGAACACACGATTTTGTCGGAAACAGCGGCTGCGGAAAACTCGATCCCCGTGACGGTGTCGGAAGTGTCGTTCGAGGGCGCCTTCATCGCCGTCCATGCCCAAACCACCACCGGCCAGATCATCGTCGCCGAAGTGCGCAACGACGGCTCGGCCACCGTGCCCGAGATCGGCGCCACCCGGTTTGCACATTTCAACGCCGCTCATGCCTCAATCCTGCCTGACTCGACTGTGGTGGCGTAAATGGGAGATATGATCCGCCGCTACGGACCCGGCCTGACCCTTCTTGTCTGCCTGCTCACCGCGTTCTGGCTGGTGATGCTGGTGATCGTGCCGAACATCACTTTGCTGGAAAGCTCGTTCCGTCCCTATCTGCCCGTCGTCGATATAGGCGGGCCGAAAGACCTCTACACCGCGGCCAACTACATGAAAGTGTTCAACGGCGCGATTGAGGTATCGCCGTTTGGCTTCAGCTTTCAAATTCCGGTGCATGTGCTGACGTTCTCACTCACCATCTTCTACTCCGTTGTGGTGACGCTGATATGCTTCGCTTTGGCCTATCCTTTGGCCTATTTCATGGCAAAAATCCTCTCGCCGCGTTCCCTGCCCACCATGTTCCTGCTGCTGTTCGTGCCCCTATGGGTGTCCGAGGTTCTGCGCGCCTTTGCATGGTGGATCATCCTAGCCCTGAAGGGCCCGCTGTCTTGGATATTGATCCAACTGCATCTGATCGACCACGAAGTGCGCTGGATCGTCGGCTATAACGGCGTGATGATCGGCCTTGTCTACACCTATGTGCTGTTCATGATCTTCCCGGTCTACAACGCGATTTCCTCGCTCGATTCCAACCAGATCGAAGCCGCTGAAGATCTTGGCGCACCGTGGTGGCGCATCCATTGGCGCATCGTTTTACCGCACGCAAAACCCGGCATCGCATCGGGCGCTGTGATGGTGTTCATGCTGTCTGCAGGCTCGCTGTTGGTGCCGTCGATCTTAGGCTCAACCACCTCGCAATGGTTCACCCAGACCGTGCAGCAATGGATGCTCGACGCACTCGACTGGAATACCGCCGCCGCCTACGCCTTCCTCTTGCTGGTGATGTGCACTTTGTTTGTCAGCTTGGTGATGAAGATCTTCCGCGTCAAACTTTCTGACATCGCGAATTGAGGGGGGTAAGACCATGTATAAAATCCGTCAAACTCTTGCCCGCGTTTATGCTGGCGCGTTCATCTTTTACATGTTGATCCCTTTGGTGATCATGGGGGCGGCCGCGTTCAACGACAATAAAACCCCGTCTATCGTGCCGTGGAAAGGCTTTACTTGGAAATGGTTTGAAGCCCTTTGGGCCGATGACCGGATGTGGCACGCTTTCCAGAACACCATTTTCGTCGCCATCGCGGTGGCGTTGATTTCGGTGATCGTCGGCACCGCAGCAGCAATCCTGATCAACTCGGTTTCGGGCAATCTGCGCGCGGTTTTGTATGGCACGATGATCTCAACCATCCTGATCCCCGGCGCTGTGATCGGGATTTCCACCATGATCATGTGGACCAAGATGGGGGGGCTGTTGTTTGGCGCTGACAAGCCGTTTCCGTTCATTCCGGGCCTGCATTTGTCGGTGCTGGGACAGGTCAGCTATATCGCGGCCATCGTGATGCTACTGGTGCTGGCCCGCCTGCAAAGTTTCGATCAAGGGCTAGAGGAGGCCGCGCTTGATCTGGGTGCCACCCACGGCCAGGTTATGCGCCGCATCCTGCTGCCGCATCTTTATCCCGCCATCGGGGCAGGGGCGGCGGTGGCATTCTTCCAGTCGATTGAAAACTTCAACGTCACGCAATTCACCCGCGGCGGGGCTGACACCCTGACGGTCTATGTGTTCTCCAAGGTGCGATCCGGCATCACGCCGACGATCAACGCATTGGCCTTGATGCTGATCCTTGTCACCCTGTCGATGGCGGTACTGTATGAGATAAAACGCCGCCGCAACGCGAACGTCGAGGCCGCGCGTGAGGCAGAAGCCCGCCGCGCCGCCGCCTTGGAAGAAGCTGTTATTTAACGACAAAGGCCCGGAGCGATCCGGGCCTTTGTCATTCTCGTAGGGTGGGGTTCCACCCCACCGCCACCACAAACCGCCTTAGAAAAACGCCTGCAGCCCGGTCACAGCCCGCCCCAAGATCAGCGCATGCACGTCATGCGTACCCTCATATGTGTTTACCGTCTCAAGGTTCACCATATGCCGCATGATCTGGTAATCTTCCTGAATGCCATTGCCGCCATGCATATCCCGCGCCCATCTTGCGGCGTCGAGGGCCTTGCCGCAGTTGTTGCGCTTGATGATCGAGATCATCTCAGGTGCCGCATTGGCCTCATCCAGCAGCCGCCCGACGCGCAAAGATGCCTGCATGCCAAGGCTGATTTCCGTCAACATATTCGCCAGCTTCAATTGATAAAGCTGGGTCTGCGCCAAAGGCTTGCCAAACTGCTTGCGGTCCAGCCCGTACTGCCGTGCCGCCCCCATGCAGAACTCCGCCGCGCCCAACACGCCCCAGGAAATCCCGTAGCGCGCCCGGTTCAGACAGCCAAACGGCCCCTTCAGCCCCTCGACATGCGGCAGCAGCGCATCTTCGCCGACTTCCACATCCTTCATAACAATCTCGCCGGTCACCGAAGCCCGGAGGGAGAGTTTGCCGCCGATCTTCGGCGCAGATAGCCCCTTCATGCCCTTTTCCAGCACAAAGCCCTTAATCTTGCCGCCATGCGCTTCGGATTTTGCCCAAACCACGAACACATCGGCAATCGGTGCGTTGGAAATCCACATCTTCGCGCCGTTCAAAACGTAGCCATTGGCGGTTTTCTTCGCCACGGTTTTCATGCCCGCAGGGTCAGATCCAGCGTCCGGTTCGGTCAGGCCAAAACAACCAATCCATTCCCCCGATGACAGCTTCGGTAGATATTTCATCCGCTGCGCCTCGGTGCCGTAGGCGTAGATCGGATACATCACCAAGCTGGATTGCACCGACATCATGCTGCGATAGCCCGAATCCACCCGCTCAACTTCCCGCGCGATCAGCCCGTAAGCCACATAAGACGCGCCCAGCCCGCCGTATTGCTCGGGAACAGTGACGCCCAAAAGCCCCATCTCACCCATTTCGCGGAAGATCGCCGGATCGGTGGATTCCTCGCGGTAGGCCGCAATCACCCGCGGTTGCAGCTTTTCCTGCGCATAGGCCCGCGCCCCATCGCGCAACATGCGTTCTTCCTCGGTCAACTGGTCTTCCATACGGAACGGGTCTTGCCAATCAAACCGCGCCAGATCGGGCGCGTCTTTGGCTTTCAGCTTGGGTCTGTCGGTCATGGCGCATCTCCTATGGTTTTGCCGATTATATTGCACAGCCCAGCCAAAACACCTAACAAGGTTCTCGCAACAAAACATGAGGAAACCTCATATGCTCTCGCGCCGCTATCTGCCCTCGATGCCGTCCTTGCTGGCCCTAGAGGCCGTCGAGCGTCTCGGCTCCGCCTCTGCCGCAGCCGAGGAATTGAACCTGACGCAAAGTGCGATTTCGCGGCAGTTGCAGGTGCTTGAGGGCCAGTTGGGCTTAGGCCTGATCATCCGCGACAAGCACCGCCTAAGGCTGACCCCTGCGGCGCAAGACTATTGCCGCGAGATCCGCCGCGCCCTGCAAGCGCTAAACCAAGCCAGCCTCACGCTGCGCGCCAATCCCAACGGCGGGACGCTCAATCTGGCGATTCTTCCTGCCTTTGGCATGCATTGGCTCGCCCCCCGCCTCGCCCGTTTCGCCGCGCAACATCCTGAAGTCACGGTGAATCTGTCGACCCGCCTGCAACCCTTCGACTTTGCCATCAGCCATTTCGACGCTGCCATCCATTACGGTCGACAAGATTGGTCGGGCGTCGATTACCTGCCCTTGATGGCGGAAGACTTGCTTGCCGTATCCTCCGCCGGCCTGCTGAAAACGCCGCTCGCCTCCGCTGATGACATTCTCTCATACCCCCTACTGCAACTCGAAAGCCGCACCGGCGATTGGGGCCGCTGGCTGGCACATCATGGCACCCCGAACCAGCGCCCGCCCGCCATGCTGTTCGACCAATTTGCCACCATGACCCAAGGAGCCATCCACGGCCTTGGCGTGGCTTTGCTGCCGCTGTTCCTGATCGAGCGCGAACTGACGGAGAACCGCCTGACGCCGGTTTTCGGCCCCGCCATCCCGTCGCTTGGCAGCTATTATCTGGTCTGGCCGAAAGACGCCGTCCCGCGCGCGCCGCTCGCTTCCTTCCGCAACTGGATTGCCGCCGAGCGCGACGCCTAAAATTAAACGCGAAGCATCATCCTCCGCGGTCAATTGTCCTCAGAGGGTGAGCGCGCAGGCCGAGGCGGGCGGAAGCCCCCCTTGCTTTTGATCAAACGCCCCGGCATCTTGCCGCAAACAAAGGGGCCCAGCATGCAACCTAACCACATCGGAGACGTGTCGTTCTGGTACGCCGACATCGGCCTGCCCAAAACCCGCCGCGCCAGCTTGACCGAAAATACCACAGCTGATGTGGCGATCATCGGCGCGGGCTTTACCGGCCTCTGGACCGCCTATTATCTGAAAAAGGCAAATCCAGCGCTGAATGTGCTGGTGATTGAGAAAGAATTCGCAGGTTTTGGTGCATCGGGGCGTAACGGTGGTTGGTGCATGGGCACCTTCGCGTGGAACCACGAGGCCTATGCCCGCGCCACCAGCCGTGAGGCGGTGCTTGAAATGGTTGAAGAACTCGAAACCACCGTGCCCGAGATCACCCGCGTCTGCGCCGAGGAAGGCATCGACGCTGATATTATCCCCTCGGAAGAATTGATGATCGCCACCAACCCCGCGCAATTGGCACGGATGCACGATTCCATCACACATCACAAACTCTGGGGCAATGCCCACCGCGTCCGTGAACTTTCCGCCGCTGAGGTCAAACAGCGGATCACCGTGCCCAATGTGCTGGGTGCGATGGTCGTCTCTGGCATGGCGCGGATACAGCCCGCCAAGCTGGTGCGCGGTTTGGCCGAGGCTTGCGAGCGGCTGGGCGTGCGCATCGCCGAGGCAACTGAGGTGCTTTCCTACGATCAAGGCGAAATCATCACGCCCAAAGCAGTGATCAAAGCGCCGATCATCCTGCGCTGCACCGAAGGCTTCACCGCCACTCTGGCCGGCCATAAACGCGAATGGCTGCCGCTGAACTCGGCGCAGATCGCCACCGTTCCCTTGCCCCCCGAGGTCTGGGAGAAGATCGGCTGGAACGGCCACGAGTTGATCGGCGACATGAACAACGCCTATTGCTACTGCCAGCGCACCCGCGAAGGGCGCATCACCGTCGGCGCGCGCGGCGTGCCTTATAAGTATGCGTCGCAAATGGATAATAACGGCGAACCGGACGCCGAGACCATCCGTAGGCTGACCGAAACCCTGCACACGCATTTCCCCGAAGCGGCCGCCTATCCCATCGACCACGCCTGGTGCGGCGTCATCGCTGTGCCGCGCGACTGGTGCGCGACGGTGGGGCTAGACCGCAAAACTGGCCTCGGCTGGGCTGGCGGCTATGTCGGCACGGGGGTTTCCACCGCCAATCTTGCAGGCCGCACTTTGGCCGATCTTGCGCTAGGTCGCGACACCAAAATCGCGAAATTCCCTTGGGTCAACCGCCGGGTGCGGCAATGGGAGCCTGAACCCTTCCGCTGGTTCGGCGTGCATCTGATGTACAAACTTTTGCGCATAGCCGATCAGCGCGAAGCCAAACTCGGCATCCCACCGTCAAAATTCGCAGCCTTTGGCAACTGGCTGACCGGGCGGCACTAGCCGCCCAGAGCCGACCAGATCTAAACCAAATTTGCGCGGAAAAACGCCAAGGTCCGATCCCAAGCCAATTCCGCTGCCGCCTTGTCATAGCGCGGCGTGGAATCGTTGTGGAAGCCATGGTTGACGCCCGGATAAATGAACGCCTCATACTTGGTCCCGGCCTGTTTCAGCGCAACCTCGTAGGCGGGCCAACCTTCATTCACCCGGGTGTCCAATTCGGCATAATGCAGCAATAACGGGCAGTTGATCTTTGCGACATCATCGGCCTTCGGCTGCATGCCGTAGAACGGCACAGCGCCGCCCAATTCAGGATAAGCCACCGCGGCCGCGTTAGACACCCCACCGCCATAGCAAAACCCGGTGATGCCGACGCGGCCCGTGGAGCCTTCATGCGCCATCATCCATTCAATCGCCGCGAAGAAATCATTCATCAGTTTGGTCGGATCGACCGATGATTGCAGCGCCTTGCCGTCCTCGTCATTGCCCGGATAGCCGCCGACGCTGCTTAGCCCATCCGGGGCCAAAGCCAAAAATCCAGCCTTGGCCAGCCGCCGCGCCACATCCTCGATATAGGGGTTCAGCCCGCGATTTTCATGCACCACCACCACGGCGGGCAGTTTTCCCACCGCAGCCGCAGGCTTGACCAGATAGCCCCGCACATCGCCATTGCCGTTCGGCGAAGGGTAGGTGACATAATCGCCCACAATATCGGGGTCATTAAAGCTGACCTGCTCGGCCAAAGCATAGTTCGGCGACATAAAGCCCAAAAGCGCCGCCGCCGTCAGGCCGCCCACGGTGAATTTGCCAGCTTTCTCCAGAAATTCGCGCTTCGAGATCCGGCCATGCGCGTAGAAATCATAAAGCTCCAGCAGCTTCGGGCTGAAATCCTTTGCGGTCATTCGGGTCATTGTACGCTCCATGGTTGTAAAGACAAAAGTCTAGGACACACCGCCCGTCCGCCCATTCACGCTTGCGTTATCCGCGCGGTTTTGGCGGGATCGCGCCAATTTTCCTAAGATTGTTATCCTCCACGCGCAAATATCCAGGGGTAAGCTCGCAGGGCTAGGGCTAGCCCCTCTGCGGCATCACACCCTCTCGCCCTGCCGCAAAACCTGCGCCACAGTTTTCATGTGCAAACCGCTGACCTTTTCCCAGCCCGCTCAATCACCGCTTGGCGGGCAAAAACCTGATCGTGTGCGACGGTGCATGCGTGTTCTGCTCGACCTTCTTCCGCTTCATGCTATGCACACGACTGTGCGCAGAAGTTCCACTATGCCACCGCGCAAAGTCCGCTCGGCCGAGCACTTTACACCATCCTGAACCTGCCGCTGACAGATTTTGAAACTAATCTCGTGATCATCAACGGCGAGATCCACCAGCGTCTCGATGCCTTCGCCGCCGCGATGGCGGAACTGCCAAGCCCTTGGCGCTGCGCCCGCATCACACGATACCTTCCGAAAGTGCTGAAAGACGCGGTCTACAAACCGATCGCGCGCAATCGCTACCGCATCCTTGGCCGCGACGACACTCGCCTGATCCCGGACGCGGCCCAGAAAACCCGGGTTTTAGACCTGACCTGAGTCCTGCCCGCCACACCTTGCACCTATATGCAGTATCCGCGATCAGCCCCCTAGGCGAAGGCTAGGCAATGGCGCTAGGGTCTGTGGATAACTCGGCAGGATAGCCGGGGCCGAGGCAGTCACAAATAACAAGCAAGGAGGGAGCCTATGCGCTGCCCATTCTGCGGAAACGTCGATACGCAAGTCAAGGATAGCCGCCCTGCGGAGGATCACGTCTCGATCCGCCGCCGTCGGTTTTGCCCGGCCTGCGGTGGGCGTTTTACCACCTACGAACGCGTGCAGTTGCGCGATCTGGTCGTCGTAAAAACCTCTGGCAAGCGCGAGGATTTCGACCGCACCAAGCTGGAACGCTCGATCCGCATCGCAATGCAGAAACGCCCGATTGATCCCGAACGGATTGATCAGATGATTTCCGGTATTGTGCGCCGTCTCGAATCCTTGGGCGATACCGACATTTCTTCGAAGGTGATCGGTGAGATCGTGATGGAATCTTTAGCGCGCATCGACACCGTCGCTTATGTCCGGTTTGCCAGTGTTTACAAGAACTTCCAGGCCGCCGATGATTTCGACCGCTTCGTGTCCGAGCTCCGCCCCGGCACCGCTGCGGACGAGTGAGCGACGCAGACCATATGGCCCATGCCCTGCGCATTGCTGCGCGGGGCTTGGGTCGCACTTGGCCCAATCCGGCGGTCGGCTGCGTGATCGACCGTAGTGGCATTATCGTCGGGCGCGGCTGGACACAGCCCGGAGGACGCCCGCATGCCGAGGTGATGGCGCTGCGCCAAGCCGGGCCCGCAGCGCGCGGCGCCACGGCTTACGTCACCCTGGAACCCTGCGCGCATCACGGTAAAACCCCGCCCTGTGCCGAAGCTTTGATCGCCGCAGGTGTGGCGCGCGTGGTCTCTGCCCTGCAAGACCCCGACCCGCGTGTATCGGGCAAAGGCCATGCCATGCTCCGCGCCGCTGGCATTGACGTAACGGAAAACATTCTGCAAGCCGAGGCCGCCCGCGCCAATGCAGGCTTTCTCAAGCGCGTCACCCAAGGCTTGCCCTTTGTCACCCTGAAACTCGCCACAACTCTGGATGGCCGTATCGCAACCGCCACGGGAGAATCCCGCTGGATCACCGGGCCCGCATCGCGCCGCGCGGTACACGCCATGCGCCTGAACCACGATGCCGTGCTGATCGGCTCTGGCACCGCCCGCGCCGATGATCCCGATCTGACGGTGCGCGAGCTTGGGGCCACGCATCAGCCGATCCGCATCGTGATGGACAGTCGCCTCAGCCACAGCCCTGAAAGCCGCTTGGGTCAAACCGCCAAAACCTCCCCGGTCTGGCTGCTGCATGGCCCCTATGCCCCGCAGGAAAACCGCGAGGCTTGGGCAGGGCAGGGCGCGATCCTGCTGGAAACCGCCTGCGAAAACGCAACCATAAACCCCCACGCCGCGCTGCAAACCCTTGCCAACCAAGGCCTGACCCGGATTTTCTGCGAAGGCGGCGGCACGCTCGCAGCCGCGCTGATCCGCGCCAATCTTGTGGATGATCTGGCGCTGTTCACCGCAGGCGCGCTAATCGGCTGTGACGGCAAAGCCAGCCTCGCCGCCCTCAACCTTACCGCCCTGAAAGACGCCCCGCGCCTGACCCTGCGCGAAACAAAAACCATAGGACCAGACGCCTACAGCCTCTGGTCCTTCTAATGGCCCAATTTCTTAACTATTCACATTGGCAAAAATACTTCCGCCGAAGGTGCATGTTTCAACACGCGCTTCCAGAGAAAATCCTCACCAACTGCCGGTATTGCCCATGCTAGCCCAAGGCTCCGCCGCAGCCAACGACTCCCCCTTCTGCAAAATCTCGATCGAGACGTTATCCGGGGATCTCACAAACGCCATATGCCCATCGCGCGGCGGACGGTTGATCAGCACACCATTGGCCGCCAAATGCGCGCAAGTGGCGTAGATATCGTCCACCTCATAGGCCAAATGCCCAAAATGCCGCGAATCCGACGGCAATCCCGCATCACCATCCCAATTATAGGTCAACTCCACCGGGCAATCCGGCTGCCCCGGAGGTGCCATGAACACCAGCGTAAACCGCCCCTTGTCATTGGTATAGCGCTTGGTCTCCTCCAACCCCAGCAGGCGATAGAACGCCATCGAAGCGTCAAGATCCAGCACCCGGACCATCGTGTGTAAATAGCGAATTGTCATGCGCAGCTCCTGTGTTGGCGTTCAACTTAGCAGGCAAACCGGGAAAGGCGAGGGGTTAGAAGGCTGATTGTATGCCCAGAGTGATGCCAAGGTTGCGCCGCTCATTTTGGGCGGTATTCGATTGCACCTGCGTCACCTGCATCGTCACAACGGGCGAAAACCCCATATACTCAATATTCTGGAAACCAACCTGCAACTGCGCGGTCAGCTTGTCATCCTCGCGCCCACCGATAACATACCGCGAGTCGGCAAACACCTGCTGTGTCAGATCCAACCCACCTGACAAGATCAGCCCCGCCACAGGCTTGGTTTTTTTCCACCCCAGCGACAGTGTCACCGCATCATTGCGCACCTCAGCCGAATCGGAAGTGGTCTGCGCCCCCTCGACCTCAACCGACAGACGATTTGCCCCCAAAGCAAAGGTGTAACCCACCGAGGCGGTAATCCGATCTGACGACTGGATAGGCCGATCCAGCCGTGCGGTATGATCGCCCGAAAGGCCAAAGCTGAGACTGGAGCCATGCGCCAATTTGTGGTCCAAGCCCAGCGAGAGGCGCAGATAATTCGACAGATCATCGCCGCCATACCAGTTATGTCCTGCCGTGCCCGTAACATGCAGCACATTCTGTGCTGCAGGGTCCAAGCCGCGATGATGCGCCATCCCGAACTCCAGCGCGGTATAGGTGTAGTCCTGCGCGTGTGCATCTGGTGCCTTATCCTTGGCATCGCCAGACAGCGCCACGCCCTGCGACATGAGCCCGATCCTCGCTTCGGTCTGACGATTCGGGGCGGTTGGTGAAAACCGATATTTGCCTGTCAGACCAAGGCCGAATTGAAATCCTGACAGCGCCTGTTGGTCAGGGGGGATATCAAACAGAATCGGCAGGCCGCCAATGCTCATGAAGCTGTTGCTGCTGCCATTATTCACATTTGACGACGGCGAAGCCGAGGCGTCGAGCTGGAAAACCCAAGGATTACGCGACTTCACATAGCCAAAATCACGCCGCGCGATCGCATAGGCGCGGGCGTTGGGCGCGACTTCTGCCGCACGCCGCAACCATAACTGCGCCGCCGTGCGCCTGCCCTCGGTCGACAACACCTGCGCCATCGCCATTGCGGCCCCATAGCGACCGTTATCGCTGTGCGCATACTTCCAAGCAAATCTCGCCGCCACTTGCGCCTCTTCGGTGCGGCCCAGGGCGCGCAAAGCTTGCGCGCGGATCGCCAGTGCCGTGCTGTCCTTTGTGTCGCGTTGCAGCAGTAGATCGGTGTAAACGAAGGCCTGCTCTGCAAAGCCCGCCGTCACCGCCTCGAACGCCAGTTGCCGCATGGCCTCGACGCCCAGAGTGACCGGCTTCGCCTGCGCAGCCATCGGGCTGATCAGACTGGCCGCGATCAGCAGGGCTCTGGCAAGGCGGTGCATTGGGCTTACCGATACAGGATAAATCCGCCGGTCTCACGCACGGTGACGCCCTCAAGCCGGGGATCTTCCGCTTCGACCACGATGATGCCAACCACTTCGCCCGCGTTCAGATTTTCACCATTTGTGATCAGCGCGTAGTATTTTCCGGACTCAAAAGTCTGCACACCACTGCCGTCGACATAATGACTGCTCAAATTGCCCGCGATTTCGCCTGCCGATTTGTCGCCGCCATTCAGCACGCCAGGCCCGACTGCGAAAACCAAGGTCGGCAATTCGGTCAGCGGAGTTGTCGGGTCAAGGTTGTCGTTCATCGCCGTGATCACGCTGCCGGTGATGTCATTGCCATTCGAGTCAAGGATCGCGCGGTTGAACACTTGGCCCTGCACCGCTGCCCCATCGTTGAAATCGTTGAAGTCGATCGCCACCTGCATGTCACCCGTGGCATATTCCAACCCGGCAGTGCCGTCGAAATCGCGCAACGCCGCATATTTTCCCTGATAGCCGGCCTGCCCTGAACTCGGCAACGTCACCCCACGATCGCGCTGATAGACAAACCCGCCAAAGCCGTAAGGGATATACGCCCCAGTGCGCACAACGGCAAAACTGGTGCGCCCGCTGGACGAAATGCCATAGATCGCGCGATGCGCAAACTGGTTGATCACGGTCCCGGTAGCAGGGTCGGTAAAGGTGTTATCGCCTTCGTAGACCTTGAAAGGCCCAAGTGAGGCCACAGCTGTGCCGCGCTGGTAAACGTTGCCGCCGTCAAAACCCAAGCCATCCACATCAAACGTATCGTCAGCAGCGTTGTACTTGAAGCCTTCCGCATAACCGTTACCGGTAGAGGTGTCTTTCACCTCGACGCGCCGGATCGCAGATTTGGCCGTGCCATCCGTCGTGCCACCGGTGCCGGTGGGAGGAACACCTGTGCTCGGATCATCCGGCAAGAATGGGTTGCCGTCACAAGCTGCCAAAGTCAGTGCCGCAGCAAACAGCAGATAAATCGGTTTCATCAACAGTCCCAACCTCACGAAAATCACATCAACTTTGCGTGCAAAACCCTTGAAAGTCAAAAAGGATTCGATTTTGACATCCAATCTTTCACCGCTGTGCCCGCCCGGCATCACCCCTTGCAAGTGCAAGCTTCGGCCTTGGCCTAGCGCATAGATCATGTCTATATATAGACAAACCACCGCCAAGCCTGACAACAGCTTGTCACGCGCCCGCAAACCAAAACCCTTAAACCAAACGGAACACAGACGTGCAAACCTATCTCGACGCATTGCGTACCGTGCTGGCCGAGGGCGAAACCTCGACCGACCGCACCGGCACCGGGACGATTTCGTATTTCGGGATGCAGAGCCGCTATGACCTGACCCAAGGCTTTCCGCTGGTCACCACCAAGAAATTGCACCTGAAATCCATCATCCACGAGCTGTTGTGGTTCCTGAACGGTGACACCAACATCGGCTATCTCAAGGCAAATGGCGTCGGCATCTGGGATGAATGGGCGGATGCGAACGGCGATCTGGGCCCGGTTTACGGCGCGCAATGGCGGCGCTTCCCCAAGCTGACCCCCGCAGGCGCAGACCCCGAAGGCCGCCCGGTGTTCTATGCCGACAGCGTCGATCAAATCGAGGGTTTGGTGACCGCGATTCGCAAAACCCCCGACAGCCGCCGCCTGATTGTCTCGGCTTGGAACCCTGCGCAGGTGCCGGATATGGCGCTGCCGCCCTGCCACACCCTGTGGCAAGTCCGCATCGCAGGCCGCAAGCTGCACCTGCAACTTTACCAACGTTCCGCCGATATGTTCCTCGGCGTGCCGTTCAACATCGCGTCTTATGCGCTGCTGCAATGCATGTTGGCGCATGTGACGGGCTACGAGCCGGGCGATTTCATTCACACCATGGGCGACGCGCACATCTATTCGAACCATCTGGATCAGGTGCAGACGCAACTGGCCCGCAGCCCAAAACCCCTGCCCACCCTGCGCATCAAGCGGCAGGTCACGTCGATTTTCGACTTCAAATACGAAGATTTTGATTTTCTGAACTACGATCCCGATCCGGCGATCAAAGCGCCGGTGGCGGTCTGATGCTTAGCCTCGTCGTCGCCCGCGCGCGCAATGGCGCTATTGGCAAAGACAACCTGATCCCGTGGCACGCGCCCGAGGATCTGGCGTTTTTCCAACGCGAAACCACCGGGGGGGGCATCATCATGGGCCGCAAGACATGGGAAAGCCTGCCATTTAAGCCATTGAAAAATCGTCTGAATTGCGTGGTCTCGTCTGACAAATCCCTGACAGAGCACGTCTTCCCCACCCCCGAAGCCGCCCTGGATTTCGCCCGCACCCAAGGCTATGCCCGCGCTTACGGCATCGGTGGCGAAGGTATCTACCGCGCGCTTTTGCCCCTCGCGGACCGCCTGCTGATCACCGAAGTCGGCCTCGACATCCCCGACGCCGACGCCTTCTTCCCGGATTTTGACGTAAAAGACTGGCAGCAACTCCGATCAATCCCACTGCGCGCCGAGGCTCCCGCCTGCATCGCCACAGAATACCTCCGCCGCTAACCCGCTAAAATTTATCTAAAATTTGTTTCACATTGGCTCAAATATCCTACGGGTGCGTCGAAGTTTGCTACGATGTAGCGAAGAAATGTCGTAGCGGGAGACGTGAAACCCCTAGCGGCCAGCCCCAAACCCAACCCTCACAAAACCACCACTGCCCCACCTGCCTCCGCTGCATCCTCGGGATCATGCGTCACCATCAGTGTCGCAATCCCGCGCGCGCGCAGATGGCCGAACAAAAACCGCCGCATCTCGCCGCGCAAAGCCGCATCCAGCTTGGAAAACGGCTCATCCAACAGCAACGCCAAAGGCTCGGCCAATAGCGCCCGCATCAACGCCGCCCGCGCCCGCTGGCCACCCGACAGCGTCGCCGGATCGCGGCCATACATGCCCTCAAGCCCCGCCTGTGCCAAAGCCGCCTCCACCGCCGCCTGCCGCACCGCCCGCCCGCGCACCGCAGCAGGCAGCCCAAAGGCGAGGTTATCCCCCACCGACAGATGCGGAAACAGCAGCGCATCCTGAAACATCACCCCGATCCGCCGCGCCTCGGCGGGCAGGGCGGTCACATCGCGGCCCTGCACAAGCACCCGACCGGTCAGCGAAAACCCATGCGCCAAATGGCCACCGATAGCATCGAGCAGGGTGGATTTTCCTACCCCCGATGGCCCCATCACCGCAGCCACCGCGCCGCCCGCGACCTGCAAGGACAGGGGCGGAAACAACGCCACCCCCCCTCGCCGCACCGAAAGCTCCAACAGTTCCAGACTCATACCCCACCTCTGCGCAGATCACGCCGGTTGCGATGCCACCACGCAGGCACCAGCGCCGCCAGCCCATAGGCCGCGAAGGGCAGGGCAGCTTGCAGACTGGCATACACACCGGTCACCCGGCGATCCGAGCCGGAAGACAACGTCACCGCCTCGGTTGTCAGTGTCGCAATCCGCCCCGCGCCCAAGAACAGCGTCGGCAGATATTGCGCCACCGACACCGCCACCCCAATCGCAGCCGCGGTCAGGATCGGCCCCAGCAGCATCGGCAAGCGCAGCGCGATCAACCGTCGCCAGCGCCCCGCGCCCAACGCCGCCGCCAGCCGCAGCAACCGCGCATCCAACGCCCGCCAAGGCTCTGACAAAGCGATCATCACATAGGGAAACACGAACAATGCCTGCGCCCAGACCACCGCGCCGTAACCGCCCGAAATGCCAGCCCGTAAAAACACCACGTTCAGCCCATAAAGAAAGCCAATCTGCGGTATCAGCAGTGGCAGATAAATCAACGCTTCGGCCCAAGCTGCACGCGTGAGGTTTTCTTCCGCCTCCAACCAGAACACCGCCAACAGCAGCGACAGCACCACCGTGACGCCCGCCAAAACAAGTGTATTTATCAGGGCTTTACCCCAGTCAGCGCGCATCCAAATCCCGCCCGACCACGCTTCCGGCCAGATCATCGGATAAGACCAGCGCCAGGCCAGCGACCACACCATCAGCGACAGCAGCGCCACCGCAGCCAACCCGATCAGACCCCAAACCCCAACCCGTGCCAGTTGCAAACCCGGTGCCCAAGACATCCCCCGCCCCCCGCGCCGCAACCACCAACGACCCACAACGCGCAGCACGCCCTCTGCACCCCACAGCACTGCAATACAGCCCACCACCAGCCCCGCTTGCAGCAATGCCCCTGCCGAGGCGGGCAGGATCATCGCCACATCTGCCGCACTAAACCAGCGCAGCACCGCCACGGCCAATGTCGGCGGGTTTGACGGGCCCAGAATGATCGCCATATCCACCACCGACACACCGTAAGCCAGCACCACCCAAACCGGCAGCCGGATCAGCGGCCAAAGCTGCGGCAAGATCAGCTTGATCCACGCCACCCCCGGCCCATAGCCCATCGCCCGCCCGACGGCGATCTGCCGGGCCACGGGAAGCTGGCTCAGCCCCGATGCCATCACCAACAGCAAGAACGGCAGCTCTTTCACCACCAGCCCCAGCATCAGCGCCAGTCCCCAAGCGTCATGCACCGAGGCGATATCGGGCGGCTGAACCCATCCCATCACCGGTGCCAAAGCCCGTGCGATCCAGCCCGAGGGCGCCAAAACAAACGCCAACCCCACCGCCATCGCCGCGTGCGGCACGGCCAGAAAGGGTGGCAGCCACCGCATCCGCCCCGGTGCCGCGGCACAAAACCCCACCGCCAAGGCCAGCGCGATCAGGGTCGATCCCAGCCCGGTCACCACACTCAACCGCAGACTGCTGCCAAACCCCGGCTGCGCAAACAGCATCCGCCACGGCTTCAGCGACCATGCGTTCAACCCCAAAGCAGGCAACACCCCAAACGCCGCGCGCGCGGTTTCGGCCAATCCCACCAAAATCGGCGCGATCAGCCCCAGCAGCACCACCGCCAAAACCGCGCCACGCAAGCGGCTCACTTGGTGTAACGCTTGGCCCATTCTGCGACCAAACGCGTCATCCAGCTGGCATGCGGCTCCAACAGTACCGGCCCCAGATCCTCCAGCGCGGGCAGGGCGTCAGCCTTTGGCAAAGCCGCAAACCTGGCCTTGCCCGCATCATCCAGCCGCGCCGGGTCCAGCACCGCAAACGAGCCCAAAACCGTAATATCCTGCATATGCGCTTGGGTCGCAGGCTCTAGCAGAAAGTTCGCCACCACTTCCGCCCCCGCCGCATGGGCCGCGTTGTACGGGATCGCCACAAAGCTGATATTGCCAATGCTGCCCGCTTTCGGCACGAACACCCGCGCCGTCGCTGGCAAAGTCCCCTCGGCAATCGCCGCCGCAGTTGAGGCCGGATCAAACGACATCGAGATATCCACCTCGCCATCGTTCAGCATCTGGCTTTGCACCTCGCCACTTGCCGGAAACGTCGCCCCGCCTTGCCACAGGTTCGGCCGCAACGCGTCATACCACGCCCACAACGGCACCGTCGCCGTGGCAAACGCCGCGTCGGTCACCGGCTGCTGCAACACAGCAGGATCGGGGGCCAGTTCAATCAACGCCTGCTTCAAAAACGTCGCCCCCATGAAATTCGACGGGTCCGGATGCGTCATCCGGCCCTGATGCGCCGCCGCCCAATCGACAAATCCGGCCATATCGCCAGGCACCTCTGCCACCTTGGCACTGTCATAGCTGAACACAAACTTCGCCAGCCGCCACGGGCTTTCCATGCCCTCGACCGGCACCGTAAAATCCACCGAAGCCGCCGACGAAGTCGCCAAATCCAGATACTGCGCATTCGGCAAATCGGCCACAAACGGCCCATGCAACAAACCTTGATCCTTCATTGCCAGAAAATTCGGCCCATTGATCCAGATCAGATCGACCGAGCCACCCGTGTCTTGCCCCGCCGCCTTTTCCGAAATCACCCGAGTCACCGCCTCGGCCGTGTCGGTCAGCTTCACCTGCTCCACCTTCACGCCATATTGCGCCTCGGTTTGGGCACCCACCCAAGCGATAAACGCATTGGTGCGCGCATCGCCGCCCCAGGCGTTGAAATACACCGTCTGGCCCTTCGCCTCGGCCAAAGTCTGCGCCCAATCGGCAAGCGCAGGGGTGGCAAACAGCAGCCCAAGGGCGGCAACCAGCGGCAGTTTCATGGTAACTCCAATCTTAGAAATTCATATCATATCAGCAGGGTATAGCCCGCGCAGCTTACGAGGCAAAGGCTTGCCAGCCCATCCGCCAACGCAAGCCCGTGGTCAGACAGCAGGCAAGCGCATAGCCATAAGCCAGCACAGAGAACCACGCCGGATTTAGCGCCATCAAGGTGAAGATCGCAATCGTTTCAAAGCCTTCGGTCAAGCCACCAAGGTAATAAATCCCTTTGCTGGGATAATCAGCCGCCTGCATCCCCCGCCGCGCCGCAATGCTGGCAAAAGCCAGAAACGACGATCCGGTGCCGACAAAACTGGCGATCAGCACCGCGGCAGGCAGGGCGTTGCCGCCCGGATCAGCCAAAGCAAACCCCAGTGGAAACAGCGCGTAAAACACGAAATCCAGCGCGATATCCAAGAAAGCCCCGCGATCTGTCGGCCGGTTGATCCGCGCCACAGCACCATCCAAGCCATCCGCCACCCGGTTCAGCGCCAGCAAAACCAGCGCCAGTCCATAAAACCCAAACGCCAAAGCCGGCACCGCCAGCGCGCCTAAAGCAAATCCGGCCAGCGAGACCTGATCCGCCGAAACCCACCTCGCCAGCACCCGCGCGGGCCCCCGCAACAGCCAGTTCTGCAACGGCAAAAGTTTCGCGTCTATCATGCCTGCTCCCCACATTCCGCACCAGCATAGGGACTTGGCCGTGTTTGTGCTTCATCTTTCAATCAGATGTCAAAAACGTGAGTCCGGCGGCAAAGATTTAATTTTTCATTAATTCACGTATATCAACGCATTGATATAAAAGACAAATAAAAGGTCCCGAGTTGGGACCATCCGCGACCCCTTCCCAAATTCATGCCGCACTCTAATTATTCACTAAAGGAGAGCCCCATGCAAATCATCACCCTCTACATCCTGACCGCGCTGATCTTCCTGATCCTCGACGCGGTGATGCTGACCCTCCACATGCAGCCGCTGTTTCGCCGCAATCTGGGTGACCAACTGCTAACCGAGATCCGCTACCTTCCCGCCGCCGCTTTCTACGCCGCCTATGTCGCGGGCCTCTTATACCTGATCTCAATCCCTGGTCTGAAATCCGACACTCCGGTGTTCCTGCCTGCCGCGATCGTGGGCGCAATGGCCTACGGCACCTATGAATTCACCAGCTACGCGATTATGAAGGCGTGGAGCCCCGAGATGGTCGCCACCGACCTGATCTGGGGCACCTTCCTAACGGCGTTCTCAGCTTGGGGCGGCGTGTATCTCACCAAGCTGATATTCAAAGGCCTGCAATGATCCTTTACGGCATTTCCACCTGCGACACTTGCAAGAAAGCCCTGAAAGCGCTTAAGACCGCAGGTCGCGACGTCACCTTCCGCGACATCCGGGCGCAGCCGCTTTCCGAGGCCGAGATCGACAAGATCGTGATCGAATTTGGTGATCGCGCGGTGAACAAGCAATCCACCACCTATCGCGGTTTAAACGATTTCCTGAAAGTCTCTGACCCCGAGGCACAAATCGCAGCCCAACCCGCAGTGATGAAACGACCAGTGATTGACGCCGATGGCAAGTTCTACCTCGGCTGGGATGATGCGGTGCAAGCGGCCCTGCTGTAAGGAAAACGGCCCCCGAAAGGGCCGCTTTCAGACCTTATAGCAAGCGCAGATCTCCTGCGGATTCCTTGCCATCACGACCAGATTGCAGCTCGAAGCCGATTTTCTGGTTGTCGTTCAGGCTTTTCAATCCGGCGCGCTCGACTGCCGAGATGTGAACGAAGATATCCTTCCCGCCATCATCGGGCGCAATAAAGCCGTAGCCCTTCGTGCTGTTGAACCATTTTACGGTGCCGGTTGGCATGCCGTCTCTCCTATCTCAACCCCCCCGAGGCGATATTACCCCGGGCCGTGCAATCCAGGTCTTTCGGGCCAAGCAGGCGTTCAGAAAGTCTGTCGTCACTGATGAAATCATGCCAAACCTTAGGCGAAAATCAAGCACGGAGATTCGGGTGAGAAACGCAGCACTGACTTTAGGCCTGATTGGCGGCGTTTTGGCCATGATTGTTGGGTTTTTCGGCTATGGCTACACCGAGTTTGTCGCGAGCCACGGCGCCATTGGCGATATTGGCAAGCAAGTCGATCATCCGATGGTGATCAAAATGGCAAGCTTTCTGGCGCCTATCCTTGCGATTGCGGGTGCTGCGATGGCGCGGTCGCAGAATATTCCGGCAGGCGTTCTCATGCTGGCGGCTGCGGTGGGCATCTATGTCGCCTTCGGATTCAACGTCTTCACGATGTTCCCGATTGCGATGTGCGGCCTTGGCGGCGTGTTCGCACTGGCCGCACGGCAACCGGATGCCCATTAAACAGGGGCCACCTCGGGCGGGATCGAGCCACCGCTCGGCGGAGCTGCCGCGTCTTGGATTTGCTCTTTCTAAAATACTCCCACCGGAGGCTTCTGAGGCAGATCTGGATGCCTCCGGCGGGAGTGTTCAGACCAATGTGAAATTGGCCAGAGTTTTAGTGCCCCGAGGGCGGCAGGGCGGCAAAGCCAAACTCGGCCAAAGCCTGATCCAAGCTGATCGTCTCGGTGCGGTTGTCACCAAGACGCCGCACTGAAACCGTGCGGTCCTCGACCTCTTTCATCCCCACAGCGAGGATTACCGGAACCTTGCCAACCGAATGTTCGCGCACCTTGTAGT
The DNA here is from genome assembly GCF_030652235.1 of Cypionkella sp. Classification (GTDB taxonomy): domain Bacteria; phylum Pseudomonadota; class Alphaproteobacteria; order Rhodobacterales; family Rhodobacteraceae; genus Cypionkella. Next base: position 50,769 of record NZ_JAUSBA010000050.1, on the reverse strand, counting down.
TGATCTTCTCATTGCGGGTGTCAGCCTCTGCCCGGACGCCAGCCTTGATCAGCGCATTGGTGATTTCATGCACGAACGGGTCGGCATCTGAGACGATCGCGGCCACCACGACCTGACGCGGTGCCAGCCAGAACGGCAGTTTTCCGGCGTAGTTTTCGATCAGGATGCCGATAAACCGCTCGAAAGACCCTAAAATCGCGCGGTGCAGCATATAGGGGCGGTGCTTTGCGCCATCTTCGCCAACATATTCCGCGTCCAGCCGCACTGGCAGGTTGGGGTCAACCTGGAAGGTGCCGCATTGCCATTTGCGACCAATCGCGTCGGTCAGTTTGAAGTCAAGCTTCGGGCCGTAAAACGCGCCTTCACCGGGATCGACCTCATAGGCCACGCCTGTAGCCTTGATCGCGGCCTCTAACATGCTCTCGACCTTATCCCATGTCTCATCCGAGCCGATGCGGACATCCGGGCGGGTGGAAAATTTGATCTCAAAGCCGTCAAAGCCAAGGTCTTTATAGACCGATGCCAGCAGTTTGATGAAGGCCTCGCACTCGCTGCCGATCTGATCTTCGGTGCAGAAGATATGCGCATCGTCTTGGGTAAAGCCACGCACCCGCATCAGGCCGTGCATCGAGCCGGAAGATTCGTAACGATGGCACGATCCGAACTCCGCCAAGCGCAAGGGAAGGTCGCGGTAGGATTTCAAACCTTGGTTGAAGATCTGCACATGGCACGGGCAGTTCATCGGTTTCAGCGCGTTGATGCGCTTTTCCTTCGCGCCATCCTCGTCAACCTCGACGATGAACATGTTCTCGCGGTAGGCTTCCCAATGGCCGGATTTCTCCCACAGCACGCGGTCAACCACTTGTGGCGTCTTGATTTCTTTGTAGCCCGCTGCCTTTTGACGGCCGCGCATGTAGTCTTCCAACTGACGGTAAATCGTCCAGCCATGCGGGTGCCAGAACACCATGCCGGGGGCTTCATCTTGGATGTGGAACAGGTCCATCTCGCGGCCCAGCTTGCGGTGGTCGCGTTTGGCGGCCTCCTCCAGCATCGTCATGTGGGCTTTCAGTTCGTCGCGGTTCTTGAACGCAAGCCCATAGATGCGTTGCAGCATGGGGCGACTGGCATCGCCGAGCCAATAGGCCCCGGCCACATGCGTCAGCTTGAAGGCGTCGGCGGGGACTTGGCCGGTGTGTGCGAAATGCGGGCCACGGCAGAAGTCCTGCCAAGGCCCGTGCCAATACATCCGCAGATCTTCGCCGGGCGGAATGCGGTTGATCAGCTCGACCTTGAACGGCTCGTTCTTGTCCTCGTAGAATTTGATTGCGCGGGCGCGGTCCCAGACTTCGGTTTTCACCGGATCGCGGGCGTTGATGATTTGCTTCATCTTGGCCTCAATCTGGCCAAGGTCTTCCGGCGTGAACGGCTCGGCGCGGTCGAAATCATAGAACCAGCCGTAATCACGGACCGGGCCGATGGTGACTTTCACATCCGGCCAGATTTCCTGAACCGCGCGCGCCATGATATGGGCGGCGTCGTGGCGGATCAGCTCCAGCGCCTGCACGTCATCGGAAAGCGTGTGGATAGCGATGCTCGAATCGCTGTGGATCGGCCATTGCAGATCGGAATGCGCGCCGTTGATCGTGGCGGAGATCGCCTTTTTTGCCAAGCTGGTCGAGATTGACGCGGCCACCTCGGCACCCGTCACGCCAGCGGCGTAATCGCGCTTGTTGCCATCAGGGAATGTAAGCGAAATCTGGGACATATCGTCCTCCTCGTCGTTTTGGCGCCTACGAAACGCCCGGTTGCGGGTTATGTGAGCGGGGTTTTGCCTATCGCCCGTGGCCTTGTCAACCGCAGGCGGCTAAGGTGAAGAAAAAGTGAGGCAGCATGACCGAACCGCATCAGTTGACGACGCCTCAGGGCCGCCGGATTGCCTATCATTTCACCAAAGGGCAGGGGCCTTGCGTGGTGTTTCTGGGCGGCTTCAAGTCGGATATGACCGGGACCAAGGCGGTGTATTTGCAGGATTGGGCCGAGGCTACGGGGCGGGCTTTCCTGCGGTTGGATTATTCAGGGCATGGGGTGTCATCGGGTGATTTCCTTGATGGCGCGATAGGCGATTGGCTTGAGGATGCGCTTGCTGTGATTGGGGCGGTGACTTCGGGGCCGCTTGTGCTGGTTGGGTCCTCCATGGGGGGGTGGATTTCGCTGTTGGTGGCACTGGCGATTCCGGCACGGATTGCAGGGCTTGTCGGCATCGCGGCCGCGCCAGATTTCACCGAAGATTCCATGTGGGCTGATTTTACCGATGCCCAACGCGCTGAAATCATGAATAAAGGTCAGATCGCGCTGCCGTCAGAATACTCTGACGCGCCTTATGTAATCACCCGCCGCCTGATCAACGAGGGTCGCAATCGGCTGGTTCTGCGCACGGCTTTGACGCTGAATTTCCCCACCCGCCTGCTGCAAGGCACCGATGACATTGACGTGCCGCCCTCGGTTGCGCTGCGCCTGCTGGATCATGCCACGGGAGGCGATATCCGCCTGACACTGGTGAAAGGCGCAGACCACCGCTTTTCTACCCCCGCTTGCCTGTCGTTGATCACAGACGCGATTGCCGATGTGCTGAAAGCTACAAACTGATGCCGCACCCCGAACCCCTTGTGTTGATCCCCGGCCTGATGGCCGATGCGCGGCTGTTTTTGCCGCAGATGGTGCGCTTAGGGGCGGCGCGGGCGATGCAGGTGGTGCTGCCGACCAAGGGCGAGACGGTGGAGCAGATGTCAGAGGCCATGCTGCCCGGTCTTCCCGAGAAATTCGCGCTGCTGGGCCATGGCTTGGGCGGCGATATTGCGCTGGATCTGATCCGGCGTCTCCCTGAGCGCGTCACCCGTGTGGTGCTGATGGCAACCGATCCGTTGTCAGAGCCGCCGCAAGCCGCCGCTGCCCGCGAAGCCCGGATTGTTGCCGCGAAATCGGGCCGCTTGGCTGAAGCGATGCGGCAGGAAATTCCGTTGTCGGCCATTGTCGAGGCAGATTGGCGCGACGAGATCATGGCTTTGGTGCAGGATATGGCGCTGGGTCTGGGGGAGGGCGTGTTCCTGCGTCAATCGCGCGCCCTGCAACGTAGGCCCGATCAGCAGAAAACCATGCGCCGCGTGAAGCTGCCGGTGCTGGTGATCGCGGGAGAGGCCGATACATTGGTGCCGATGCGCAGGCAGGAATTCACCGCCAATCTGATGCCCTATGGCAAGCTTTTGGTGATCGAGGCCGCCGGGCATCTGGCGAGCTTGGAGCAGCCTGAGGTGGTGTCCAAGGCGATCGAGGGATTTTTCGCCGGTCCGATGATGCTGCGATAGGAAAAAGGCCCGAAGGTTTCCCCTCGGGCCTTTGTTGCAATAACAAGTGGTTAGTGCTTGGACTTTGCCGAAGCCAGTCGGGTGACATTCGCAGCCGGGGCTGAGGTGACAGGTGCTTCGGCAGCCGATGCTGCGGCGACGGATGTTTCGGAAACAGGCGCTTGAACAACAGGCGCTGCGCCCGAATTGGCGTCAATGAACGACAACACCAACGGCCGAATATTCAACCGCCAGCTTTTGCCCGCGAAGATGCCGTAATGGCCCGCGCCGGGTTCAAGGTGTTGCGCCTTTTTGCTGTCAGGCAGACCGGTCAGCATATCCAGCGCGGCGACGCATTGGCCAGGGGCGGAAATGTCATCATTCTCGCCCTCTACCGTCATGACCGCAACGCGAGTGATCGCCCCGATATCGACCTTTTTGCCCGCGACGATGAATTCATTTTTCGCGATCTCACGATTCTTGAAGATCCGCTCGACGGTGGAAAGGTAGAATTCGGCGGTCATATCCATCACCGCCAGATATTCATCATAAAAGCGGTTATGCGCGTCGTGATCCGAGGCATCGCCCTGCGCCACCCGCATGATCTGGTCGCTGAACGCTTTCTTATGGCGCTCGGCGTTCATCGACATGAAACTTTGCAGTTGCAGCAAACCCGGATAGACCAAACGGCCGACACCTTTGTATTTGAAGCCCACACGCTGGATGGCGATCTGCTCCAACTGGCCCATGGTGATTCGGCGGCCAAAGTCGGTGACATCGGTTGCCGCCGCATCGGGATCAATCGGCCCGCCGATCAAAGTCAGCGAACGCGGCTGCGCATCCGGGTCTTCGGCGGCCAAATAAGCCGTCGCGGCCAAGGTCAAGGGTGCTGGCTGGCACACCGCGATCACATGGGTATCGGGGCCAAGCGCGCGCATGAAATCAACCAGATACAGCGTGTAATCTTCGATATCGAACTTGCCTTCCGACACTGGTATGTCGCGGGCATTGTGCCAGTCGGTGATATAGACATCGGCGTCCGGCAACAGGCTGGACACGGTCGAGCGCAGCAGTGTGGCATAATGTCCCGACATCGGGGCCACCAGCATCACTTTGCGGGCCATGGGTGCTCGCCTGCGCACTTTGAACTGCATCAGGCTACCAAAAGCGCGCTCCACCACCGGCACCACATCAACCAAATGGTCTTGCGCGTCAGGGCCTGGAATCGATCGGATGCCCCAATCTGGCTTGACCACCATGCGGCCAAAGCTGCGTTCGGTCACCTCTCCCCAAGCCGCCATCACGTTCAACATCGGGCTCATCGTCATCGAGAACGCCGGATAAGATGCCATGGCACGCGCAGTAGCGCCCATCCACTCATTGGTGTTACGAATGCTTTCCATAAGGTCGTAGGTCGCCATATACTTCATCACGATTCCTTACGGGGAGGGGGCCCCGGCCCAATCGTCGTCGGGCCCTTGCGGCGGGGCGACATTATGCTGCACAGCAGAAAGAATAGGGGCTAAAGATTAACATGACAACCGAAGACAATGCCGCAGGTGCAAAATTAGAGAAGATGACTGCTAATCTTGCCAAAATTGAAGCATTGTCAGCACGTTTGATGGCAGCTTTGGCAAATAAAAAGTCATCCGATCCCGGCGTGCAGGGGCCGGGGCAAGACATGTATCTGAAAGCCGCCGCGGCCTATCTGGCCGGAATGATGCAGAATCCGGCGAAAGTGCTGGAGCATCAGGTTGCCTATTGGGGCAAGACGATGAAGCATTATGTCGAGGCCCAAGCTGCCTTGGCGAGCGGTGAGTTGAGGGCCCCCGTCGATGCGGGCCCGACGGATCGGCGGTTCTCAAACCCGTTGTGGGACACGCATCCTGCCTTCAACTACTTGAAACAGCAATATTTGTTCAATGCCGAAGCGGTGCGCGATGCCGTAGGCGATATGGAATCGATTGATCCCGGCGACAAAAAGCGCGTCGAATATTTCACCAAACAGATCGTGGATATGCTGTCGCCGACCAATTTTCTGGGCACCAACCCGGATGCTTTGGAAAAAGCCTTGGCGACCGATGGCGAAAGTCTGGTGCGCGGCCTTGAGAATCTCGTCGCTGATATCGAGGCCAACAACGGCGAACTCGCCGTGACTTTGGCCGACCGTGAGGCGTTTGTATTGGGCGAAAACATCGCCACCACCCCCGGATCAGTGGTGTTCCGCAACCGGATGCTGGAACTGATCCAGTACAGCCCGACCACCAAAACGGTTTTCCAGACGCCTTTGCTGATTTTCCCGCCGTGGATCAACAAATTCTACGTGATGGATCTGAAGCCGGAAAACTCGCTGATCAAATGGATCGTCGATCAGGGTTTCACATTGTTCATCGTCTCGTGGGTTAATCCGGATGCGTCCTATGCCGATGTCGGCATGGATGAATACATCCGCGAGGGCTACCTCACCGCGATGGCCGAGGTGCGCCGGATTACCGACGAAAAACAGATCAACGCGGTCGGCTATTGCATCGCGGGCACCACCCTCAGCCTGACGCTGTCGCACCTGCACCGTGCAGGTGACACCTCGGTGAAATCCGCGACCTTCTTCACCATGCTGACCGATTTCTCTGATCCGGGCGAGGTCGGCGTATTCCTCGACAATGATTTCCTTGATGGGATAGAGCGCCAAAGCCTTGCCGATGGTATGCTGTCTAAAACCTTCATGAGTCGCACCTTCAGCTATCTGCGTTCCAATGACCTCATCTACGGCCCGGCAATCAAAAGCTATATGATGGGTGAGGCTCCGCCCGCGTTTGATCTGCTGTATTGGAACGGCGACGGCACCAATCTGCCCTGCAAGATGGCGATCGAATACCTGCGAGGCCTTTGCCAAGATGATGGTTTGGCCCAGGGCACTTATAAGGTTTTCGGCCATAACGTCAGCCTGAAGGACATCCAGATCCCGGTCTGCGCCATCGCCTGTGAGACTGACCATATCGCCCATTGGCGCGGCAGCTTTAACGGCTTCAAGCAGATGGGGTCCAAGGACAAAACCTTCATCGTCTCGCAATCGGGCCATGTCGCGGGCATCATCAACCCACCCTCAAAGGGCAAATACGGCCACTACACCAATGCAGGTCCAGTGGCGGGCGCGCCGGATGATTGGATGGCCAGCGCCAGCTTCAATCAGGGCAGTTGGTGGCCGCGTTGGGGGGAATGGCTAGCCGCGCAATCCGGCACGCAAATTCCCGCCCGCGTTCCAGGTGATTCGGTCCGCCCGGTGCTGTGCGCCGCCCCTGGCACTTATGTCTCGCTGCAACCCAACTTGCCAAAGGGCTGAGTTTGCTTGCGTTTCCCTAGCGGCACCCTGTGCAAGACCTGCGACACCGTCACCGCTGCGTTGCAGAAAATTCACTTGCAATGCTGCACTGCAGCATTTACATTTATCTCATCGGAAAACGGGGATGCCCCCGCAAACCATTAGGAGCATAAAATGAACAATGCGAATGATTTCACCAAAACCATGCAAGACATGATGGCTAAGTTCCCGGTTGACGCTTCGGCGTTCCAGAACGCTTTCAAAACCCAAGCTGCGTTTGGCGAGAAACTGTCGAAAGTGGCTCTGGAAGCTGCTGAAAAATCGACCGAAATCTCGTCCAAATGGGCAAAAGAGACCATTGCCAAGCTGTCGGGCGCTGCAAAGGCCAAACCCGAGCCGGCTGATTATACCAAATCCATCACCGATTTCGCTTCGGCTGCTGCTGAATTGGCTTCGGAAAATATGGCTGCTTTCGCTGAAGTGGCCAAAAAAGTGCAGATGGAAACTGTTGAACTGATGCTGGCTGCTGGCAAAGACGTTTCAGCTGAAGCTTCGGCTGTTGTCAAAAAAGCCACCGACGAAGTGACCGCTGCGACCAAAAAAGCCACCGCAGCGACCGCTGCCAAGTAATCTGCAAGGATCGCGCATCCTGATTTCTTCCCTGGCTTGGGATGCATGGGGCGGGCCATTGTGCCCGCCCTTTCTTTTTATGCTGCACTGCCCTAGACTTTCTCTGCACTGCAATATCTTGGGGAGAGAACTATGGCCGAACCTGCTAAGCCGCTGCTGATCAAGCGCTATGCCAGCCGCCGTCTCTATAATACCGAGACTTCTGATTACGTCACCCTTGAAGACATTGCAGGCTTCATCCGCGCTGGGCGCGAGGTGCAGATTATTGATTTGAAATCCGGTGATGACCTGACCCGGCAATATCTGTTGCAGATCGTCGCCGAGCATGAATCCAAGGGCGACACCGTTCTGCCGACCAATGTGTTGACGGACTTGGTGCGCAGCTACACCACCAACATCCAATCCGTGGTGCCGCAATTCCTTGCCGCCAGTTTTGAGATGCTGCGGGATGGCCCGACCAAGGTGATCGAAAACATGAACGTCATCCCGAACCCGCTGACCGCGATGCCGGGGTTTGATTTGATGCGCAAACAGCAGGAAGCGTTTATGAAAACCATGATGGGTGGGGTGCCCGGGTGGGCAGGCTCTGGCCCCGCCAAGGAAGACGCTGCGCAAGACCCGGCTGAGGAACTGGCCGAGATCAAAAAGCAATTCGCCGAGCTGCAGAAAAAGCTGTCGAAGCTTTAGATGCCAAATCTTTAGATGGCAGAACAACAGGGTCGCGTCACGCTTTGGGGGATTGAGGTCTTCCTCGCCGTCGCCGAAGAGGGCGCGATTTCTGCGGCTGCGAAACGCTTAGGGGTCAGCCCCTCGGCGATCAGTCAGCAGTTGACCGGGCTTGAAACCGCGCTCGCCGCCGTGCTGCTGGATCGCTCCGCCCGTCCGATGCGGTTGACGCCTGCGGGCGCGATGTTTCGTCGCCACGCTCAAACCATCCTGAATGCCGAGGCCGAGGCCCGTGCTGATCTGGCGGTGGCTGATCTGTCGGGCCTGACCACGTTGCGGCTTGGCATGATCGAAGATTTCGACGCCGAGGTGACGCCCAGCCTGCTGTCAGCCTTGGCGGGCGAGCTCAAAGGCTGTCGGTTCCTCTTGGAAACCGGGGCCAGCCACCGCCTGCTTGATCAGCTTGAAAGCCGCTCGCTTGACATCGTGGTGGCCGCCGATCTGGATTCCGACACCGCCGACCAAGGCTGGCGCGAGGTGCATCCTTTGCTCGCCGAACCCTTCCTCGCCGTGACCCCGAAAGGTCGCAGCCATACAGATCTGCCGCTGATCCAATATACCGCGCGGCATGTGATGGGCCGTCAGATCGCGGGCCATCTGGCACGGCAAAACCTGCGGCTGGCGCATCGGTTTGAATTGGACAGCTATCATGCGATCTTGGCGATGGTGGCGGGCGGGCAGGGCTGGACGATCTTGCCGCCCTTGGCCTTGCACCACGCCGCACGCTTTCATCGCCAGATTGATGTGGCCCCGCCGCCGTTTGAACCCTTGCAACGCACCCTCTCGCTTTCCGCGCGTGAAGGCGTGCTGCGCGACATGCCCCGGCAGATCGCCAGCCGTCTGCGCGGCCTGATCGCGGCGCAGATCGTTGCGCCTGCGCAGGCGGAATGGCCTTGGCTGGGTGAGACGCTGCGGGTGCTTTAGCCGCCGCTTTGCGCTGGCCTTTGCCGGACGCGGGGTCTAGGGCTGGGGAAACCAAAGGACATATCATGGCACTTTCCGATCTTCTGGCCCGCGCGGGCAATGCGTGCGAATTCTGTGGCGCTGCCGCCGATCTGGCTGCGGTCGATGTGCCGCCTGCGGGTGAAGTGGCTCTTTGCCCCGCCTGTCGCGAGGATGTGCCCGCTGATGCTTCGCATTGGCGCTGCCTTGAGGGCGCGGCTTGGTCGGTAGAGCCTGCGGTGCAACTGGCGGTCTGGCGCAAGCTGGGGCAGTTGGCCGAACCTTGGGCGGTCGAGGCGCGCGAGGGCATGGTGTTGTCGGATGAGGTGCAGGGGTGGACGGAAGTTGCGGCCAGTGTCGAGCATCGCGACAGCAATGGGGTTTTGCTGGCCCACGGCGATTCGGTGATGTTGATCAAGGATCTGGTGGTGAAAGGCGCGAATTTCACCGCCAAACGCGGCACGGCAGTGCGGCGGATTTCTTTGGTGGCGGATAATCCCGAGCAGATTGAAGGCCGGGTTGAGGATCAGCGGATCGTGATCTTGACCGCGTTTGTGAAGAAGATTTAGGGCGGTCCCAACTCGGGACCTTTTTAATATGCTTCAATATCAACAGCTTGCAAGTCGAAATTCAGACTTTCTTAACGATTGAACGCATAAACCCCGCACCATCTGGCGCGGGGGTTTCATGTATGGGACCACGATTTTTATCAAAAATCGGTTTGGCTCACTCCAACTCGACCAACAGATCCTTGGCGTCGATCTGGCTGCCCGGCTGCACATGCAGCGCTTTGACCACAGCGGCGCGGTCGGCATGAATCCCGGTTTCCATCTTCATCGCCTCGATGGTCAGCAATAGATCGCCCGCGTTTACCTTTTGCCCCGCCACCACAGCAACAGAGGCAATCGAGCCGGGCATCGGCGCCCCGATATGGCCCGGATTGCCCTCAACGGCTTTCGGCTTGGCCGCAACTTTCGCTTTGATCGCGCGGTTCGCCACCTTGATCACGCGGGGCTGACCGTTCAGCTCAAAGAACACCTTCACTTCGCCGTCGTCGGTGGTTTCCCCCACCGCTTGCAGACGGATTTCCAACTTTTTGCCGGGGTCAATCTCGGCGGTGATTTCTTCGCCGGGGGCCATGCCGTAGAAGAACGTCCGCGTCGGCAGGGTGCGCACCGGGCCATAGGCTTTGTGGCGGCCCATGTAATCAAGGAACACCTTGGGATACATCAGATAGCCGTTCAGATCCTCGTCGTCGATCTTGAAGCCGCCGAGTTCTTCAGACAGTTTCGCGCGCACTGCTTCCAGATCAACCGGGGCCAAGCTTTCACCCGGACGGGCGGTAGAGGCCGTTTCGCCCTTCAGCACCTTCTTGGAAATCCCTGCGGGCCAGCCGCCATGCGGTTGGCCAAGATTGCCTTTCAGCATATCAATCACCGAATCCGGGAAGGCCACCTCGACCTTCGGGTCTTCGACCTGCGCGCGGGTCAGACCTTGAGACACCATCATCAGCGCCATGTCGCCGACAACTTTCGACGACGGCGTGACTTTGACGATATCGCCGAACATCTGGTTCACATCGGCATAGGTCTGCGCGACCTCGTGCCAGCGTTCCTCCAGCCCCAGCGAGCGGGCTTGGGCTTTCAGGTTGGTGAACTGGCCGCCGGGCATCTCGTGCAGATAGACTTCCGAGGCGGGGGCAGGGATGCCGGATTCAAACGCCGCATATTGGCCGCGCACCGCTTCCCAATAGTTTGAGATTTGCCGGATCGCGGCCATATCCAGCCCCGTATCGCGGTCGGTATGGCGCAAGGCTTCGACAATGGAGCCGAGGCAGGGCTGCGAGGTGCCGCCCGAAAACGCATCCATCGCCGCATCGACGCAATCGACGCCTGCATCTGAGGCCGCCATGATCGTCGCCGCTGCCGCGCCGCTGGTGTCATGAGTGTGGAAGTGGATCGGCAGGCCGACCTCTTGCTTTAGGGTTTTGATCAGTTGTTTGGCGGCGGCGGGTTTCAACAGGCCCGCCATATCCTTCAAGCCCAGCACATGCGCGCCTGCGGCTTTCAACTGTTTGGCGGTATCGACATAGTATTTCAGATCGTATTTGGCGCGATTGGGGTCAAGCATATCGCCAGTATAGCAGACGGTGCCTTCGCAGACTTTGCCCGCCTCAATCACCGCATCCATCGCGACGCGCATGTTTTCGACCCAGTTCAAGGAGTCGAATACCCGGAACACATCGACGCCCGTGCTGGCGGCTTGTTTGACGAACGCTTGCACCACGTTGTCGGGATAGTTGGTGTAGCCGACGCCATTGGACGCACGCAGCAGCATCTGCGTCATCACATTCGGCATCAGCGCGCGCAGATCGCGCAGGCGTTGCCACGGGCATTCTTGCAGGAAGCGGTAGGCCACGTCGAAAGTGGCCCCGCCCCAACATTCGACGCTGAAAAGCTGTGGCAGGTTGGCGGCATAGGCGGGCGCGACCTTGATCATGTCGATCGAGCGCATCCGGGTGGCCAGCAGGGATTGGTGGCCGTCGCGCATCGTGGTGTCGGTCAGCAGCAGCTTTTGCTGTTTGCCCATCCAGTCGGCGACAGCCTGCGGGCCGTGTTGTTCCAGCAGGTTGCGGGTGCCCATTGCAGGCTCGCCCAATGCCTTCGGGGCTTTTGGCGTGCGCGCTTCGGCATGGGGTTTGGTGCGCCCCGCGGTTTCTGGATGCCCGTTGACGGTGATATCGGCGATATAGGTCAGGATTTTGGTGGCCCGGTCGCGGCGCTTCTTGAACTGGAACAGCTCTGGCGTCGTGTCGATGAATTTGGTGGTGTAGGTGTCATCGAGGAAGGTCGGGTGCTTCAGCAAGTTGATCACAAACTCGATGTTGGTCGACACCCCGCGAATACGGAATTCGCGCAAGGCCCGGTCCATCCGGCGGATGGCGGCGGTGGGGGTCTGGGCGGTGGCGGTGACTTTCACCAGCAGCGAATCGTAATAGCGGGTGATCACGCCGCCTGCGTAAGCCGTGCCACCATCCAGACGGATGCCGTTGCCGGTGGCCGAACGGTACGCGGTCAGCCGGCCATAATCCGGGATGAAGTTGTTCTGTGGGTCTTCGGTGGTGACACGGCATTGCAGCGCGTGGCCGGTGAGGTGGATTTCTTCCTGATTGGCCTTTCCGGTGGCCTCGGCCAGGGTTTTACCCTCGGCGATCAGGATTTGTGCTTGCACGATGTCGATGCCGGTGACTTGTTCGGTGACGGTATGCTCGACCTGAACGCGGGGGTTGACCTCGATGAAATAGAACTGCTGGTTGTCCATATCCATCAGGAATTCGACGGTACCAGCACATTCATAGCCGACATAGGCGCAGATGCGGCGGCCCAGATCGCACACCTCGGCGCGTTGGGCACCGGTGAGGTAGGGGGCGGGCGCGCGTTCGACGACCTTCTGGTTACGGCGCTGTACGGTGCAATCACGTTCATAGAGGTGGTAGATCGCGCCATGCTTGTCGCCAAGGATCTGCACCTCGACGTGCCGCGCGCGGATGATCATCTTTTCCAGATAGCCCTCGCCGTTGCCAAAGGCGGCTTCGGCCTCACGACGGCCTTCGCGGACCTTATCGACCAGCTCGGATTCTGACAGAATCGGGCGCATGCCGCGACCGCCGCCGCCCCAGCTGGCTTTCAGCATCAATGGGTAGCCGACCGCGGCGGCCTCTTTCTTGATGGCGTCAAAATCATCGCCCAAGACTTCGGTGGCCGGAATAACCGGAACGCCTGCGGCCATGGCGACGCGACGGGCGGAGGCCTTATCACCCAAGGCGCGCATGGTGTCGGCTTTTGGGCCGATAAAAGTGATGCCAGCCTGATCGCAGGCATCGACGAAATCCGGGTTTTCCGACAGCAAGCCATAGCCCGGATGGATCGCATCAGCGCCGCAAGCCCGCGCCACCCGGATGATTTCGGGGATCGACAGATAGGCACCGACAGGCGACAGGCCTTCGCCGATCAAATACGCCTCGTCCGCCTTGAAACGGTGCAGGCTGAGCTTATCTTCCTCGGCATAGACGGCGACGGTCTTTTTGCCCATCTCATTGGCAGCCCGCATCACGCGGATCGCGATTTCGCCGCGATTGGCGATCAGGATTTTCTTGAATTCGGTCATGCGAGACTCCGGGCAGCGGGAGAAGGGGCTTGTCAGGCCGACACTAGCCGTGCTGCGGTGCAGCGCAAGGGGCGGAAACGCCATGATATGACAGATTTGCGATATGATCGGCGCTAACATTCGACTGTTGCGGATAGGACGATTCTTTGCCTGAAAAATGGGCGGTTTTTGAATGGCGCGGGCTTTCGGGCGCGGATTGGCCTAGCGATTGTGCAGGCTGGTGAAAATCAGCTCGCTGTTTCAACAAAACTGGCGCGAAAGTTTCCTGTGAACAATGCGGGAACACTGCTTTATCTCGGGCAAGAACCGCGATAGGTTGGCTCTATGAACTGGACGGATGACGAAGATGCTTTCGCGGCAGCGGTGCCGCTGTCACAGCGCGCCCTTGGCCGTGGTGCGGCGCGGCCTGCGCCCTATCTGGATGATCTGAACCCGGCGCAGCGCGAGGCGGTGGAGGCTTTGGATGGCCCGGTGCTGATGCTGGCGGGGGCTGGGACGGGGAAAACCAAGGCGCTGACCTCGCGCATCGTGCACTTGCTGAACATGGGCAAGGCAACCCCGCGTGAGATTTTGTCGGTGACGTTTACCAACAAGGCCGCGCGCGAGATGAAGCTGCGGGTCGGGCGCTTGCTGGGCGATGTCGCCGAGGGCATGGCGTGGATGGGCACGTTTCACTCGCTGTCGGTGAAGATATTGCGCCGTCATGCCGAACTGGTGGGGTTAAAGAGCAACTTCACCATTCTGGATACCGATGATCAGTTGCGGCTGCTGAAGCAGTTAATTGCGGCGGCGAATATTGACGAAAAACGCTGGCCTGCGCGGATGCTGGCCAGCATGATTGACAGCTGGAAGAACCGGGCGATGACGCCGGACCGGGTGCCATCGTCGGAAGCCTCGGCTTATAACAATCGTGGCACGGAGTTGTATGCGCAGTATCAAGAGCGTCTGCGCACCCTGAACGCCACCGATTTCGGCGATCTGCTGCTGCATTGCGTGGTGATTTTCCAGAAGCATCAGGACGTGCTGGCGCAGTATCAGCGCTGGTTCAAATATATCCTCGTCGACGAATACCAAGACACCAACGTCGCGCAATATCTGTGGCTGCGGCTGCTGGCGCAGGGGCATCGGAATATCTGCTGCGTTGGCGATGATGATCAGTCGATCTACGGCTGGCGCGGCGCCGAAGTGGGCAACATCCTGCGGTTTGAGAAGGATTTTCCCGGCGCGAAAGTGGTGCGATTGGAGCAGAATTACCGCTCGACGGCGCATATTCTGGCGGCTGCCTCGGGGATCATCGCAGCCAATGCCGACCGTTTGGGCAAGACGCTGTGGACGGCGGGAGCACAAGGGGAGAAAGTGCGGCTGATCGGCCATTGGGATGGCGAAGAAGAAGCCCGCTGGATCGGCGAGGAAATTGAGGCCGCACAGCGCGGGCGACGCGGGATTGAAGCGACCTCACTGGACGGCATGGCGATTCTGGTGCGGGCGTCGCACCAAATGCGGGCGTTTGAGGATCGGTTTTTGACCATCGGGCTGCCGTATCGGGTGATTGGCGGGCCTCGGTTCTACGAGCGGCAGGAGATTCGCGATGCGATGGCGTATTTCCGGTTGGCGGTCTCGCCGGAGGATGATCTGGCGTTTGAACGCGTGGTGAACCTGCCCAAGCGCGGGCTTGGCGACAAAGCGCAGCAGGATATTCAACGCGAGGCGCGCGGGCAGGCGCTGCCGTTGCTGGATGGCGCGCGCAGTCTGGTGGCGCGCGGTGGCATTGGCGGCAAGGGGGCCGGGCAGTTGCGCGGCTTTGTTGAAGGCGTCGATCGCTGGCACGCGGCTTTGACCGGCGCGCGGATTGTGCCGCCCGAAGATGCGCTGATCGAGCCGATGCTGCCGGATACGCCGCCTGCCAATGATCTCAGCCATGTGCGGCTGGCCGAGGTTATTCTGGAGGAATCCGGCTATGTCTCGATGTGGCAGAACGACAAAACGCCGGAAGCGCCGGGGCGGTTGGAGAACCTGAAAGAACTGGTGAAGGCGTTGGAGCAGTTCGACAGCCTGCAAGGCTTTCTCGAACATGTCAGCCTAATCATGGAGAACGACAACGAGGAAGCGGCGGAGAAAGTGTCGATCATGACGCTGCACGCCGCCAAGGGATTGGAATTCCCGGTGGTTTTTCTGCCCGGTTGGGAGGATGGCTTGTTCCCCAGCCAACGCTCGATGGACGAGTCGGGTAAGAAGGGCTTGGAGGAAGAACGCCGTCTGGCCTATGTCGGCATCACGCGGGCGGAGGAGCTTTGCACGATTTCCTTTGCCTCAAACCGTCGGGTCTATGGCCAGTGGCAAAGCCAGCTGCCCAGCCGTTTCATTGACGAATTGCCCGAAAAGCACGTCGAGGTGCTGACGCCACCTAGCCTGCATCGCGGTGGCTATGGGGCCGCGGCCCCGTCTTTCGGTGCGGCGCTGGAAGATCGGGCGGTGAAGGCGGATGTCTATAACTCGCCGGGCTGGAAGCGGATGCAGGACCGCTCGGCGCAGCGTGGGGTCAGCCAACCGCGTGAGGCGCGCAATGTGACGATTGATGCGCAGGCGGTGTCTTCCTACGTCATCGGCGACCGGGTGTTTCACACCAAGTTTGGCTATGGCGAGATCATCGGGATTGAGGGCGATAAGCTGAGCATCGAATTTGATCATGCCGGATCGAAGATGATCGTGGCGCGCTGGGTGGTGCCCGCGCATCAGGTCGATGACGTGCCGTTTTAGGGCAGACCGGGTCAAGCCGGGCGGAATTTGAAAAATTCCGGCACGAAATTCGGCTCGAATTTCGATCTGGCGGCGGCGTCACGGATTTTTCTTCAACCGCTCTAATGTGTAAACGGCCAGACCTGCCAGCAAGCCCCAGAACGCCGCACCAATCCCAAACGCGGCGACGCCCGAGGCGGTGGTGGCGAGCGTCACCGTCGCGGCAAAGCGGGTGTGCGGTGGGGTGAACGCTCCGGTCAGCGCGCCCATCAGGGGGCCGAGCAGCGCCAAAGCGACCAATGCTATCATCAGCGCGGGCGGCAGGGCCGCCAGAATCGGCAGGATCACCGGCCCAAGCAAGCCCAGCATGACCCAGAACCCGGCGTAGATCAGACCGACCTTCCAGCGCTGGTTGCGGTCGGGGTGGGTGTCGTCGCCCAGACAAATCGCCGCCGTGATCGCGGCCATGCTGACGGTATGCGCGCCAAACAGGCCTGCGACGGCAGAAATCCCGCCGGTGGTGATCAGGGCGGCACCGACGGGCGGTTCGTATCCGGCGGCGCGCAGGGTGGCGAAACCGGGCAGGTTTTGCGAGGCCATCGTCACCAGATACAGCGGCAGGCCAAGGCCGAGCAGCACATCCAGCCGGAACGCGGGCGGGATGAACGTGAGGGTCGGCAGCGGTAGGGCAAGCTGTGGCAGGTGTGCTGCCCCGGTCGCGAAGGCAAGGATCAGCCCGGTGGCCAGCGCCGCCAGCACCGCAAGGGCGGGGTTTTTCAGCCTGACCGCCAAGAAGATAGCGATCATCGGCAGCACCGAGCCGGGCAGGCTTTGGGCGGCGAGGCTGCCCTTCAGGCAGAACGGCAAGAGCACGCCTGCGAGCATTCCGGCAGCGACGCCGTCCGGTATCAGCGCGACGAGGCGACCCAACGGGCGCAAGGCTCCGGTGAGGGCGATCAGTACGCCTGCGAGCGCGAACGCACCCACAGCCTCGGCCATGCTGATTCCGCTGGTGGCGGCGATCAGCGCGGCGCCGGGGGTGGACCATGCCAGCACGACGGGGATGCGGTGGGCATAGCTGAGATAGGCCGAGCCTGCCGCCTTGGCGATGCAGATTGCGAACACCCAGCTGGCGGTTTGCGCGGGGCTGGCACCGAGGGCGGCGGCGGCGGAAAGCACGAGGGCGATGGTAGAGCCGTAGCCGACCAATGCCGCCACAAGCGCCGCTGAAAGCATAGAAATCCGCATGAACCCGCCTGTTTTACCCCTACGGAAGTATCGTGGGGCGGCATGTCAGATGCAAGGGGAGGAAGGCGGCACCCCTAGGGAGGAGGAGAGGGGGGTGCCGCCAAATCGTGCAGGCCAGGGAGGAGGTGGCCCGCGTCACCGCTATCTCCGGCCCGGGAGGAGTTGGCCGGGGAGTTAAAGCGGCAGCGACCCTAGGGAGGAGGTTAGGGCCGCTGCCTGATCACACTGGCCCGGGAGGAGGTGGGCCGCGCGAATAGGGTGCGACGATCTGAGGGAGGAGACCAGATCGCCGCGTGTCCGAGAGCCCAAGGGAGGAGGAGGGCTCATCGAAGTCAAATAAGGTGGCAGTGATCCAGGGAGGAGGTTGGATCACCGCCTGATCACACAGGCCCGGGAGGAGGTGGGCCGCGCGAATAGGGTGCGACGATCTGAGGGAGGAGACCAGATCGCCGCGTATCCGAGAGCCCAAGGGAGGAGGAAGGCTCATCGAAGACAATAAAAAGGCGACGGCGCAAGGGAGGAGTTGCGCGCCGCCGCGCCGTGAAACCAAGCCGCTGGGAGGAGGTAGCGGCCGGTTCAGGGATTACTTGCCGTAAGCTGCCTCACGGGCGATTTCGGTGATCAGCGAGCGGGCGATGCCCAGATCGGACAGCTCACGGTCGGTCAGCTGACGCAATTCGCGGATGGTGCGGTCATAAACCCGGCGGCGTGCCAGCATTGCCGAGATCGACGCGAAGATGCCCGAGATACGGTCGGATGCCGATACTTGGACGGCGCGGGTAGTGTTTACGTATGCCATGATAGCCTCATTTTTGTTCTGCGAGCGGTTGGTCTTGGCCGGATGCCTAAACCCTTCTGTTCCGCTGTTAGGGGTAACATGGGGCAAATGCTGCAACTGCACAATGGGTCGAGTGATCAATGCAGCCATGCAACAAGCGCATGGCTAAGCGTCGCAAAATGTTCATTTTTAACAGACGCTTCGCTGAATATTTGAGCGTTTGGTCAACAGGGCTTGCCCTTTCCGTCAAAGCGCACAACTTTGCCTGGCGCAACTGCCAATTTAAGTAGCGTGCAAACTAAAATGCGGGCGAAGGAAAAACCATGAGCGTGACACGGGATGAAGTGATGGCAGTGCTAGCGCGGGTGCAGGTGCCGGGCGGCACGCTGGTGTCGCGCGATCTGGTGCGCGCGGTGATGGTCGAAGGCGGGCTGGTGCGATTCGTTATTGAAGCGCCGACGCCTGCCGAGGCGCACGCTTTGGCCCCGGCGCAGGTGGCGGCTGAGATGGCGGTGAAGGCGCTGCCCGGTGTGACGGATGTGCAGGCGGTGATGACGGCGCACGGCCCGGCGCCGAAAGCGGCCACGGCGGCACCGCCCATGTTGGGTGCAAATCCCGGCGCGGTGAAGATCGGCCAGCACCCGACACCACATCAGGGCGGGCCTGCCCGCATCGCCGGGGTGGACCGGATTATCGCGATTGGCTCGGGCAAGGGCGGGGTGGGCAAATCCACCGTCAGTTCTAACCTCGCCGTTGCCTTGGCGAAACAGGGGCGGCGGGTCGGCTTGCTGGATGCTGATATATATGGTCCCAGCCAGCCCCGCATGATGGGGGTGAACAAGCGCCCGGCCAGCCCTGATGGCAAGATTATTGAGCCGTTGCACGCGCATGGCGTCACGATGATGTCCATTGGCTTGATGCTGAAGGAAGATGAGGCGGTGATCTGGCGCGGCCCGATGCTGATGGGGGCGTTGCAGCAGTTGTTGGGGCAGGTGGCTTGGGGCGAGTTGGATGTGCTGATCATCGACCTGCCACCGGGCACCGGCGATATTCAATTGACGCTTTGCCAGCGCACGCATCTGACGGGCGCGATCGTGGTCTCGACCCCGCAGGATGTGGCCCTGCTGGATGCCCGCAAGGCGCTGGACATGTTCCAGAAGCTGAAAACCCCGGTGCTGGGGCTGATCGAGAACATGTCGACCTATATCTGCCCGAATTGCGGCCATGAGGAACATCTGTTCGGCCATGGCGGGGTGGTGGCAGAGGCGAAACGGTTGGACCTGCCGTTCTTGGGCGAATTGCCGCTGTCTATAGATGTGCGTTTGGCGGGGGATGCAGGGACGCCGATTGCTTTGGGCGACAGTCCGCATGCGCAGGCCTATGCACGGCTGGCGCAAAGGCTGATTGCGGGCGGTATGGCTTAGGGTGGGTTTTTAACCAAACCTACGCGAGATGGGAAGGGTGGTGCGTTGAAGACCCACTCTACGCCGACCCGACATGGGCGTTCACGGGAAACCTAGCCCTGCGAATCACTTTCATGGGATGCCATGGGAAAACCGAGGGAAACCTCGGTTTTTTGCATTTCGGGCTGACTATCTTTCGTCGATCCGGCCTATTTCTGCGCAAGACTTGGGTGATTTTTGGCAGATTTGAAAAATTCTTGGGAAATCATGGGGGCCTGCCGAAGGAATTCTGAATATCTATATCTAGTGTTCACGCTGCCGTGAAAGCGGCGTTACCGACTAAGTTTAGCTTCCCAGGCCACTAGATGCTGTTTTCTGCGCGGCCTGAAAACAAGATATTCCCCTTGCTCACCCAAAGATTTCCATTGCTTCCCATGAAATCCCATGGCATCCCTGTTCTCACGAAGACGGAACGGCGGGACATAAAAAGCAGGGGCGGCTGAAGACCCCGAACAAGGCGAAAAAGACAGGCTCATACAGGCACCCCGCCTTTCCTACTTTGACAGATCCGGCGCGCGAGCGAGCAGACATCTCCCCCAGGTGGCAAGCGCAGCAGGACGCCCAGCGATGGGACAGACGGCGGACCGAGCAGTGGCAGCAGCTCGGTCCGCCTTTTCTATTTCAAGGGGTTGAAGAACCCCAAAAGGAGCCGAAAGGCCGATGGTGAGTGAGGCGTTCAGAGGCGAGTTCTACCAGAAGGTAGACAGCAAGGCGCGGGTTTCGATCCCAGCAGCCTTCCGCCGCATTCTGGAAGCAGAAGACCCCTCCTCTGATGATGCACGCCCCAAAGTTTACATGGTCTACGGTGGCAAAAGCCGGAATTTCGTCGAGTGTTATTCAAAGTCGGGTGCCGATGCTTTGGCCGCCAAGATCGAAGCGATGGAACTGGGTTCGGACGACCGCGATAAGGCAGAACGCGATTTGATTTCGCGCTCGGTGATGGTCGAGATTGAGCCCGATGGCCGCATCGTTTTGCCGCTGAAAGTGCGGGCCAAGATGGGGTTTTCGGCAGACGATATTGCCGGAGAGGCGGCGTTTGCGGGCTACACTAACCGCTTCAAGCTGTATCGCCGCGAGGTCTACGACGCCGAAATGAACGATGATGACGATGATGGCGTAGATCCCTTGGCCCTTGTGGGTCGGGCTGCGCGGGCGGGCTGACATGGACCCGATCCGCGACCAGAACATCGGCCGCTCTCCGCATATCCCCGTATTGTTGCGGCCGTTGTTGGCGGCTGTCGCCCCGGTGCGCGGGCTGTGGCTGGATGGCACTTTTGGGGCAGGCGGCTATACGAAAGGGCTGTTGGAGGCTGGGGCCGATTGTGTGATCGGCGTCGATCGCGACCCTTTGGCGCTGGAACTGGCGGCTCCTTGGGCTGGGGCTTATGGCGACAAGCTGCGGCTGGTGGCGGGGAATTTCTCTGACATGGACCGGCATGCCGGGGAATTGCTCGACGGCGTTGTGCTGGATCTTGGCGTTTCCTCGATGCAGATTGATCAGGCCGAACGTGGCTTTTCGTTTCAGAAAGACGGCCCCTTGGACATGCGGATGAGCCAATCCGGTGAGTCTGCCGCCGATATTGTGAACACCGCAACCGAACAACGCCTTGCCGATATCCTGTATCATTTCGGCGAAGAACGCGCCTCGCGCCGGATTGCGCATGCGATTGTCGAACAGCGCGCCGAGCCGATTGTCACGACGTTGCGGCTGGCCGAAATTGTCGCGAAATGCCTGCCACGGCCCAAGCCGGGGCAAAGCCACCCCGCCACCCGCAGCTTCCAAGCCCTGCGTATCGCGGTGAACGAGGAATTTAGTCAACTGGTGCAGGGGCTTCTGGCCGCTGAACGCGCGTTGAAACCCGGTGGGCTGCTGGCGGTTGTCACCTTCCACTCGCTGGAGGATCGCGTGGTGAAGCGCTTCTTCCAGCAGGCAGCAGGCGAGGAGCCGAACGCCAACCGCTACGCCCCGGTCAAAGAAAACACCACTGCGCGGTTCGATTTGGTCACCCGCAAGGCGATTGGCCCGGATGATCTTGAACTTGAAGAAAACACGCGCGCGCGCTCGGCCAAGCTGCGGGTGGCACGACGCACCGCAGCCCCCGCCAAGGATATCGACGGCGCGGCACTTCATGCCCCCGATCTGCCGAAAGCTTCCAACAAAAAAGGACACCGCTAAGCCATGCGCCCCGTGCTTTACGTTCTGTCGTTTCTCGCTGTGATGGCGTTGGGGTTTTGGGCCTATCGTGAGAATTATGCGACTCAAGCCTCGCTGCGCGATGTCACTAACCTGCAAAACGAAATCGGCACGTTGCGCGAAAGCCTGTCGATCGAGCGCGCCGAATGGGCCTATCTGAACCGTCCCGACCGGCTGCGCGATCTGGCGACGCTGAACTTTGACCGGCTGGAACTGCTCCCCATGCTGCCCTCGCAATTCGGTGTCACCAGCCAAATCACCTTCCCGCCTGCACCTTTGATCACCAACCTGCCGATTGAGGGCGGGGAAATGGTGTCTGGCACGCTTGCCGCGACAAAAGAAGCGCAAACGCCATGACCCGCACGCCCCTGCGCCCGCTTGCCCGCATCCTGCACGCCCGCCAAAGGGGCGAGAACCCCGACAGCATCGAGCGCGAAAACCTGCGTCTGCGCCACGAAGTCATGCGCGACAAATCCCGTGGCTCTGCCCAAGTCCGCCTCGTCATCCTCGCTTTGTGCTTTTTCGGCGCTTTCACCCTGATCGGCGCGCGGATGGGCACGATTGCGGCCTCGGAACCGATCGAGCCGCGTACCGCCTCGGCAGGCACCGAAATTGATGCGGGTCGCGCCGATATTGTCGACCGCAATGGCCGGATCCTTGCCACCAACATGCTGACCCATGCGCTGTATGTGCAAACCCGCGATCTGATTGATCCCGCCCGTGTCGCCCGCGAACTGGCCGTGATCTTCCCTGATCTGGATGAGAAAGCCCTGCTGCGGCGTTTCATCGATGGCCGCAGTTTCCTTTGGGTGCGCAAGGTGCTGTCGCCCGAACAGATGCAAATGGTGCATGAAATCGGCGACCCCGGCTTGTTGTTTGGCCCGCGTGAGATGCGGCTTTACCCCAATGGCACCTTGGCCGCCCATGTCCTTGGGGGCTCGTCCTTTGGCGCAGAAGGCGTCAACAGCGCCGAAGTGATCGGCACCGCCGGGCTGGAAAGATTTGCCGACGCGCGCCTGCGCGATCCGGCCCAAGCGGGCACGCCTTTGGTCACTTCGCTGGATATCACCGTGCAAGCGGCGGTCGAGGATGTCTTGGGAGCGGGCATCACCATGATGAACGCCAAGGGTGGTGCCGCGATTCTGATGGATGTCAACACCGGCGAAATCGTCGCCCTTGCCGCTGGCCCGACGTTTGATCCGAACGACCGCCCCGCCAACCCGACCTCGGGCGAGCCGTCTGACAGCCCGCTGTTCAACCGCGCGGTGCAAGGCGTTTATGAGTTGGGCTCGACCTTCAAAATCTTCGCCGCAGCGCAGGCCATCGAGTTGGGGCTGCTTACGCCCGAAACCCTTGTTGATGCCAATGCGCCGATGTATTTTGGCAAATTCAAGATCAATGAGTTTGAGGGCCACAACTATGGCCCACTGCTGTCGGTGTCTGATATCATTGCAAAATCCTCCAATGTTGGCACCGCCCATATCGCGATGATGATTGGTGGCGAGCGTCAGCAGGCGTTCTTGAAAGCTTTGGGCCTGTTCGATGCCTCTCCGGTGGAACTGGTGGAAGCAAAGGGTGCGAAGCCGCTGCGCCCGGCGCGCTGGCCGGAAATCGTCACGATTACTGCCGCTTACGGCCATGGCATCTCGGGCAGCCCGCTGAACCTTGCCACTGCTTACGCCAGCATCGCCAATGGCGGCATCAAGGTGACGCCGACGCTGCTCAAACGCACCGAGCCGATGCAGGGGGAACGGATTTTGTCGAAACGTGTGGCGCTTCTGGCCGTCGGCATGATGCGCCGCGTCGTCACCGAAGGCACCGCCAGCTTGGGCGATGTGCCGGGTTATGCGGTGGCGGGCAAGACCGGCACCGCCGAGAAAACCAAGCGCGGCGGCGGTTATTACGATGATAAGGTGATCAATACGTTCGCCTCTGTGTTCCCCGCAAATGATCCGAAATATGTGCTGGTGGTGACGCTGGACGAGCCTTCGGAAAACACCGGGTCAAAACCGCGCCGCACTGCGGGCTGGACCGCCGTCCCTGTTGCCGCCGAGATCATTCGCCGTGCGGCCCCGTTACTGGGGATGCGGCCACAGGTTGAAGCCGCCAGCTTGGATGGGCTAGTAGCCGTCAAGAATTAAGCTTGGGGGTATGTTGTGGCAGATCGGACAAAAACACTCGCAGACCTGGGCCTGACCGCCCGCGAAGGCCGCAACCCGGTGCTGCGCGGCATCACGCTGGACAGCCGCGCGGTGGAAGATGGCTTTCTGTTCGCCGCGATGCCGGGCTCCGCGGTGCATGGCGCAAGCTATATCGAGCTGGCCTTGGCGCGCGGCGCAGTTGCCATCCTGACCGATGCCGCAGGGGCACGGCTGGCGGCACAGGTTTTGGCCGATTCTGATGCTGCCCTGATCGTCGCAGAAGACCCGCGTGAGGCGATAGCGCGTGCGGCAAGCCTGTGGTTTGGCAGCCAGCCCGCCGTGATGGTGGCGGTGACTGGCACCAATGGCAAAACTTCCGTAGCGACCTTTGCGCGGCAAATCTGGATGGCTTTGGGCTATGCTGCGATTAACATCGGCACCACCGGGGTTGAAGGCGCATGGTCTGCGCCGTCTGCCCATACCACGCCCGACCCGATCACTTTGCACAGGATGCTGTCTTTGGCTGCGGTTGAGGGCGTTAGCCATGCCGCGATGGAGGCATCCTCGCACGGACTTGATCAGCGCCGGATGGATGGCGTGCGACTGAAAGCGGCGGGCTTCACCAACTTCACCCAAGACCATCTGGATTATCACCACACCTTTGAGGCTTATTTCGCCGCCAAAGCCGCGTTGTTCGACCGCGTGCTGCCCGAAGATGGCGTGGCGGTGATCAATATGAACGACCCCAAGGGCCATGAGGTGGCGCTGATCGCGGTGGCACGCGGCCAAGGCCTGATTTCGGTCGGCACCGGCGAAGGCTGCGATCTGCGCATCCTCGGCCAGCGCTTTGACGCATCGGGTCAGGATGTGCGCTATGAATGGAAGGGCACGCCCTACCAAGTGCGGCTGAACCTGATTGGCGGCTTTCAGGCCGAAAATGTCGCCTTGGCGGCAGGTCTGGTGATCGGGGCAGGCGAATCCGCCCGCGATGTGTTCGCCGTGCTGCCGCAGCTTTCGGGTGTGCGGGGCCGGATGCAACTGGCGGGCACGCGGCTGAATGGCGCCTCGGTGTTCGTCGATTACGCCCACACCCCCGATGCTTTGCAAACCGCGCTGCGCGCTTTGCGCCCGCATGTGATGGGCCGGGTCATCGTGGTGTTCGGCGCAGGCGGCGACCGCGACACCACCAAGCGCCCGCTGATGGGGGCCGCTGCGCGCGACAACGCCGATGTGCTTTATGTCACCGACGATAACCCGCGCTCGGAAGACCCCGCCCTTATCCGTGCCGCCATCATGGCCGCATGTCCCGAAGCCAATGAGGTCGGCGACCGTGCCGAGGCAATTCTGCTTGCCGTCGATGCCCTGCAACCCGGTGACGCTTTGTTGGTCGCGGGCAAGGGGCATGAGAGCGGTCAGGTGATCATGGGCAACATTTACCCGTTTGACGATGTGGAACAGGCCAGCATCGCTGTCGCCGCACTGGATGGATTGCTATGAAACCTTTGCCCGAACTGTGGACCTCAGCCGACGCCGTCACCGCCACCAATGGCCGCTCGACCGCCACATGGATCGCCACCGGAGTCTCGATCGACACCCGCACCATTAAGCCAGGTGATCTGTTCGTAGCGCTGAAAGATATGCGTGACGGTCACGAGTTTGTCGCTCAGGCATTGAAAAAGGGGGCCGCCGCTGCCCTTGTGTCGCATGTTCCCGAAGGCACAGCCCCCGATGCCCCGCTGCTGATCGTGGATGACGTGCTGCACGCGCTGGAAAAACTGGGCCAAGCTGCGCGCGCCCGGACCGCAGCGAAAGTGGTGGGGGTGACGGGTTCAGTCGGCAAAACTTCAACCAAGGAAATGCTGCGCAGCATCCTGTCTGGCCAAGGCAAGACCCATGCCGCCGAAGCCAGCTATAACAACCACTGGGGCGTGCCGCTGACCCTCGCCCGCATGCCGCCAGACACCGATTTCGCGGTGATCGAGATTGGCATGAACCACCCCGGCGAAATTGCGCCCTTGGCCCGTATGGCTGATCTCGACGTCGCGCTGATCACCATCGTGGCCGCGGCGCATCTGGAAGCGTTCACCGACCTTGAGGGCATCGCCCACGAGAAAGCCGCGATTTTCGACGGCCTGCGCCCCGGTGGCACCGCGATTTTCCCAAGTGACCAAAGCATCACCCCGATCCTGCAAGCCAAAGCTGCCGCAGTCGGGGCCAAAGCCATCACCTTTGGCACCACCGCCACCGCCGACTACCACCTGACCCAAGTCACCCTCTGCGACATCGCCACCATCGTGCTAGCCACACGGCAAGGCACCCCGAGCCTGTTCAAAGTCCTCAGCCCCGGCCGCCATTTCGCCGCCAATGGTCTGGGCGCGCTCGCCGTCGCCGATGCCCTGCACCTCGACCCGATGATTGCTGCAAGTGACCTTGGTCGCTGGCAACCCCCCGCAGGCCGCGGCACGCGCGAACATATCACCCTTGATATCGTGGAAGAAACCAGCTTCGATCTGATCGACGATGCCTTCAACGCCAACCCGACCTCGCTGGCCGCCGCCTTGGATGTGCTGATCGCCGCCACCCCGCAAGACGGCATCGGCCGCGTCGGCAAGGGCCGCCGCATCGCCATCCTCGGCGATATGCTAGAGCTTGGCCCGACCGAAATCGCTTTGCACGAAGCCATAGCCCAACACCCGCTTCTGAACAAAATCGACCTGATCCACTGCGTCGGGCCCCGGATGAAAACGCTGTGGCAAAACCTTCCCCGCGCGCAACGTGGCGAGTGGGTGGCCGATGCCCGCGACCTTGCCGCCCGCCCGCGTAGCCTGATTGACGCAGGGGATATCCTGCTGGTGAAGGGCTCGAAGGGCATAAAGGTCAGCCTGATCGTTGACGCCCTGCGCAAATTGGGGCACCCAGCGCCCGACACCAAGCAATAAGGCGCGGGATCATGCCGTCCCCCCGCGCACCAAAGAGAAGCGTAATGCTCTCGCAACAAGGAGAAGCGTAATGCTGTATTGGCTCACCGAGTTTTCGGATGGCGGCGACGTCTTCAACCTGTTTCGCTACATTACCTTCCGTGCCGGTTGCGCTTTTGCCACCGCACTGATCTTCGGCTTCATCTTTGGCCGACCCTTGATCGACCTGCTGCGCCGCAAGCAAGGCAAGGGCCAACCGATCCGCGACGATGGCCCGCAAAGCCACTTCATCAAAGCTGGCACCCCCACCATGGGCGGGCTTTTGATCCTGTCGGCGCTGACGGTCTCGACCCTGATGTGGGCGCGGCTCGACAACCCCTACGTCTGGATCGTGGTGCTGGTGACGCTGGCCTTCGGTCTGATCGGTTTCGCCGACGATTACGCTAAAGTCACCAAGCAAAACACCAAGGGCGTTTCTGGCCGGGTACGGATGATCGCGGGTCTGTTGATCGCAGCGCTGGCCACCTATGCCGCCTCAAGCTTCCATCCGCCCGAGTTGACCAACCAACTGGCGTTGCCTTTGTTCAAAAACGTGCTGCTGGATTTCGGCGTGTTCTTCATCCCCTTCGGCATGATTGTCATCGTCGGCGCCGCCAATGCGGTGAACCTAACCGACGGTTTAGACGGCCTTGCCATCATGCCGGTGATGATCGCGGGCGGTACCTTGGGGGTAATCTCCTACATTGTCGGTAACTTTAACTTTGCTGAATATCTCGGAGTGCATTTCGTTCCGGGCTCAGGCGAGTTGCTGGTGTTCGCCGCCGCTTTGTTTGGCGGCGGCCTCGGCTTTCTGTGGTACAATGCCCCCCCGGCGGCGGTGTTCATGGGCGATACCGGAAGCCTCGCCTTGGGCGGCGCTTTGGGGGCGATCGCCGTCTGCACCAAACACGAAATCGTCCTCGCCATCGTCGGCGGTCTCTTCGTGGTTGAGGCGCTCAGCGTGATCATCCAAGTGCTGTACTTCAAACGCACTGGCAAGCGGGTGTTCCTGATGGCCCCGATTCACCACCATTTTGAGAAAAAAGGCTGGGCCGAGCCGCAAATCGTCATCCGGTTCTGGATCATCAGTCTGATCCTTGCGATGATCGGCCTTGCCACGCTGAAGGTGCGCTGAGGCGCAGTAAAATGCCCGGAGCGATCTGCACCGGGCATTTGTTTGGCTTAAACAAGATTAAAATTTGGTCCCGCGACCTGTGGCCTCGCCCCTTCGGATCTTGGCCGTAAAAAGGTTTTCAGACTGGCCTAAATACTCCCGCCGGAGGCTCCTGAGATAAATCACGGATGCCTCCGGCGGGGATGTTTGGAAACAGATGAAACCCGAGACCGATCTGCGCTTACAAGCCCGGCAGCAGGTTGAACAGGCTGCGGTCGCCAAACATCAACCCAGAATTCGTGCCAAAATTATAGGTAGCACCGATCTTGGCATAGGTTTCCGAGCCAGTATCGGTGTTCAGCGCCCCAAGCTCTGCGAACATTTTCGAGCTGTCTCCCAAGCCGAAAGAACCGCGCAACCCGTAGCGGGTCAGCGAAGCACCATCAAACGAGCCGTGATCCAGCGAGCCGCCAATGCCCACGCCATTGCCCATCACCATGCCGCCGCTGACGCCCAGCACCGTGCCGCTGCCGTCGCCGTCCTCGGCACGGCCAAGATAGCCCTGCACGCCGCCGGTGCCAAAGTTCTGCGCCGCCTCAACCCCGTAAACATCGGTGCGCCCGCCATTCACTGCATCCATGCCGTAAAACGCACCCAAGGCCGTGCTGTCGCCCAGCTTATAGGTGCCGTGGGTGACAAAATTGGTCGCAGTCTCATCGGCGAAGTTCAGCATATTGACGCCCAGATCCATCTGCATGCCGAACTGAGGCCCAAACGCCAATTCGACTGATCCGCTGATATTGGTCTTTGCGACCGAGAAATCATCGGTAAACCCCGATTGCGAGAGCTTGACCTGCCCGCCTGTCATCTCGGCCTGGGCCACCGATGCTGTCAGAATAAAGCCAAGGATGGCAAGGATGTGCTTGCTCAGAACCTGCATAATCGTCACTTTCTTGTTTTTGACTGCTGCGATAAAGCATAGAGCCGCAAGCTGACGGCGACCAGCTTTGAGGGGCAAACGTCCAGCGGTGGGGCCAGAGTGTTGCGGTGGAGACTCACCTCACGCAGCTTTGCCAACCGGAGAGCGCGGTTTACCCCGCCACGACGGCAAACCCTAACAAATCCCTAATGCCCTACTTCTAACCCATTGATAAATAATACACCGCCCCTCGGTCCACGCGCGGACAGATGCCGTCTTGCCCCGCCCCCCCAGCTCGGGGCATTGTCAGGCCCAGATAAAACCGGAGGCTGCGATGATTCCCGTAAAAGGCTACGAGGGCCAAAAAGTGGCCGTGCTGGGTCTGGGCCGCTCTGGCCTTGCCACCACCCGAGCCCTGATTGAAGGTGGGGCCGAGGTGCTGATCTGGGACGACAGCCTCGAAGCCCGTTTTAAGGCCGAGGCCGAGGGTTTCACCTGCACCGACCTGACCCGCGCCGGCGCCTTTGAGGGCGTAGTGGCGCTGATCACCTCGCCCGGCATCCCGCATCTTTACCCCACCCCGAACAAAGTGATCGCGCGGGCCCTGGAGGCCGGGGTGCCGCTCGACAACGATATCGGCCTGTTCTTCCGCAGCTTTGCGGGGCCGGAGTGGGACGATTTCGACATCACCCCCCGGGTGATCTGCGTCACCGGATCGAACGGTAAATCCACCACCACGGCGCTGATCCACCACATTTTGGAGGTGGCGGGGCGGGCGACGCAGATGGCGGGCAATATCGGTCGCGGGGTGCTGGATATCGAACCCGCGCAGGATGGTGAGGTGGTGGTGCTGGAGTTGTCCTCCTATCAAACCGACCTCGCGCGCAGCCTGACGCCGGATGTGGCGGTGTTCACCAATCTCTCGCCAGATCATCTGGATCGTCACGCCGGAATGGGCGGCTATTTCGCGGCCAAGCGGCGGCTGTTTGCCGAAGGGGGGCCGGATCGAGCGGTGATTGGGGTGGACGAGGTTGAGGGTCGGTTTCTCGCCAATCAGTTGGCCGAGGGGCCGCAGGATGATCGGGTGATCCGAATATCTTCGGGGCAGAAGCTAGAGGGCTTTGGCTGGGCGGTGTTTGTCCGCAAGGGGTTTTTGGCGGAATGGCGGCGGGGCAAGCAG
Source organism: Cypionkella sp. (assembly GCF_030652235.1). GTDB lineage: Bacteria > Pseudomonadota > Alphaproteobacteria > Rhodobacterales > Rhodobacteraceae > Cypionkella. Next base: position 20,914 of record NZ_JAUSBA010000050.1, on the reverse strand, counting down.
GTGGCCTCGGTCGATCTGCGCGAAGTGGCGGGGCTGCCGGGGGCGCATAATCATCAGAATGCTTGCGCGGCTTATGCGGCCTGTCGGTCTCTCGGGATCGGGCCGAAGCTGATTGAGACCGCGTTTCATTCGTTTGCAGGGCTGCCGCATCGCAGCCAGTTGGTGGGCGAGAAGGCCGGGGTGCGGTTTGTCAATGACAGCAAGGCCACCAATGTCGATGCGGCGGGCAAGGCGTTGCAGGCGTTTGCGAAGATCCGCTGGATTGCCGGGGGGATGGGCAAGGAAGGTGGCATTGCGGGGCTTACGCCGCATCTGGGATCGGTGTTGAAGGCTTACTTGATCGGCCATTCGGCGCGTGAGTTTGCGCTGGAATTGGGCGACACCCCTTATGAGATTTGTGAGACGATCGAGCGGGCGGTCAGCCGGGCTGCTGAGGAGGCTGTGGCGGGGGAGGTAGTGTTGCTGGCCCCGGCGGCATCCTCGTTTGATCAGTATCCGAATTTTGAGGTGCGGGGCGATGATTTTACCGCGCGGGTGAAGGCTTTGCTGGGGTGAGTGGACGGTCCCGACGCGGGACCATTTTTATTTCATTTTGGTTCAAAGAGTTATGGAGCTGCGTTCAGGAAGTGTTAAGCTTTCTGCCGATTTGCTCTTTTTGAAATACTCCCGCCGGAGGCTTCTGCGGCTGGCCTAATGTGCCTCCGGCGGGGATATTTGAGCAGAGAGGATGACCTGAGGAGCTGGTTTTGGGCGCTGCGGTTTGCTTACAGCCTGCGGAACGTCGGCACGGGACCAGAGTTATCGAAGAACGGCACGCCGGGTTGGGGGTGGCCGTTTAACAGGGCGGTGACTTCGGCGAGCACAACTTCAGTGATGAAGGGCAGATCGAGCGCGCGGGCTTCCGCAAGGCCGATCCAGTGCAGGTGCGACAGTTCGGTCAGGGTGTCGGAGAAGACCTCTGTGTCACCTGTGACGCCTGCGGCGGAGGTGAGGAAGAAGCGGGCGTCAAAGCGGCGCGTGCGGCCCGGCGGGGTGATCGCGCGGAACATGAAGTGCAAAGCACCGGGGGCGGGACCCGGCAGCGAAAGCCCGGTTTCTTCGGTCAGTTCGCGCAGGGCTGCGGTCGCAAGCGTTCCCGGCGTGGGGGCATCTGCGGGGCAGTTCAGCGTCAGGCGGTGGGCGCAATCGGTACCCAGGCCGGGCAGCGCATCGGTGGCATCTTCGGCATCGACGCTGCCACCGGGGAAGACGTATTTCGACGGCATGAAGGCGGCGGCATGGCCGCGCTGGCCCATCAGCACCTCAAATCCGGAGCCCGCAGGCCGCCACAGCACGATGGTGGCGGCGGGGCGGATCGCTTCGGCTGCGGGATTGCTCACAACTGCTCGGGCGTGGTGGGGGTGGTGCGGCCAAAACCATGCATTCGTTTGGCCCATTGCAGCCCGACCAGCGCGCCTTTCAGGCGCGGCAGCAGATAGAGCGACAGTGCCACGGTGCCGATGGAGAAGAGGGTGATCAGCGTGGCAGGCTCGGGCCGGTATTTCACGAAGACGAACATCAAGAGCGGTGCCATCAGATGGCCGACGATCAGGATGGTAAGGTAGGCCGGGCCATCATCGGCGCGCTGCGGGGTGAAGTCTTCGGAACACACAGGGCAGCTTTCGCGCACCTTGAGATAGCCTTTCAGCAGCGGGCCTGCGCCGCAATTCGGGCATCGCCGCGCCCAACCCCGGCGCAGGGCGGGCCAAGCCGGACGCTCGGCGAAGGCGTCGTGATCATGGGTATGAAGATCAGCGGCTTCATGATCAGTGTCGAGGTGTAGGGCAGCGTCGGTCATCGGAAAATCCTGAATGCAAGAAGCATGTTCTAAGCGATATGGGGATGAAAGTTGAGTACTTACACGGGGGGGCGCTGCTTTGTCGCAAGCGGGCTTGAAAATAAATCAAGCAGCGGGGCGCGACGGAAACCGAAAGCTGCGGCGTTTATCTTGGTATGAACGCCATAGCAGAGGCTGTGGCGAGCTTCAGGAGAAGAAAATGCTTCACAGTAAATCGGCGATCAACACCAAATTGGCGCGCTACAGCACACTGGCGGGAAATCCGAAACTGGCAGGGTCGGCCTTGATTCTGGTGGCGGCTTTGATGGGGGCTGCGGCCTATGCGCAGGATGCGACGCCACCAAAGCCACCGCATGGCGGGTTTGATTTCGCCACTTTGGACGCCGACAAAGACGGCAAAGTGACCAAGGCCGAGGTCGAGGCGTTCCGCGCCGCCAAGGTCAAGGAAATTGACGCCAATGCGGATGGCAAAATCTCGGCGGATGAGCTGGCGGCACCGCGGATTGCAGCCTCGACCGATCGGATCAAGGCACGCTCGGCGGAGATGGTCAAGAAGATGGACACGGATGGCGATGGGCTGCTGAGTGCGGCCGAGATGGCGGCGCGACCGGGGCCGGAGATGCTGTTTGACCGGATCGACGCCAATGCAGACGGGGCGGTCACCCAAGATGAGGTCGATGCCGCGCGCAAGGCGATGCATGAGAAGCATGGCAAGGGCCACGGCAAGCACGGCAAAGATGGGCATGGCAAGCCGCGTCCTCCGATGGAGGATGACATGATGGGCGGGCCGGATGGCGGCCAAGATGCAGGGAATGAACCGGCGAATTGATCAAACCTGATCAGACGTCCTGATCTGGGTCAGGGCCGAAGATCCCCACAGGCTTTGGTTGGGATCGCGGCGTTAGGGGTGGGGTTTGCGGTTGTTGCGGCAGACCCCACGTCACAGTGAAACCCATATCTGTTGCAAAATGTTGCGAGCCCGGGGCAAGCCGGGTAAGCCCGATCACAGGATGACAATGCCGCGCGATACCCTTGCAGACTTGGCTGATGAGGCGCTGGTGGTGCTTTATGCCCATGGCGACCCGGATGCCGCACGGCTGCTGGCTGGGCGGCTGTTGCCGCGGGTTTTGGGCTATGCCGGGCGGATGCTGGCAGACCGGGCCGAGGCCGAGGATGTGGCACAGGAAGCGATGCTGCGGTTGTGGAAGGTGGCACCGGAGTGGCGACAGGGGGAGGCGAAAGTCTCGACCTGGATTTACCGGGTGGTGGCCAATCTGTGTACGGACCGCTTGCGGGCGCGCAGGCGGCGCCGGGCCGAGGCGCTCGATGATGTGGCCGAGCCTGCGGATGGCGCTGCGTCTGTGGTGGCGGGGATGATTGAGGCGGACCGGATGGCGGCGTTGGATCAGGCTTTGGCCGCCCTGCCCGAGCGGCAACGCGAAGCGGTGGTGTTGCGGCATATCGAGGGGTTCAGCAACCCCGAGATTGCCGAGATACTGCAAATTGGCGTGGAAGCGGTGGAAAGTCTGACGGCGCGGGGCAAGCGGGCTTTGGCTGCACTTTTATCAGGGCAGCGGGCGGCTTTAGGCTATGAGGAGGCGGAATGATGGATGACCTTGACGATCTGTTGGCCGGGGCATCGCGGGCTTTGGTGCAGCCGTCGGAGGCGCTGGTGGCGCGGGTTTTGGCGGATGCGGCTGATCTGCAAGCGCGGCCTGTGTGGGTGGCTGCTGTGGTGCCGCGCGCGGGGTGGTTGGCGGGCTTGGCTGCGTTGTTTGGCGGGGCAGGGTCTTTGGTGGGGGTCGGCTCGGCTGCGGTGGTGGGGTTGTTTTTTGGCTTTGTGCAGCCGGATGGTCTGGGCGCGGTTTCGGATATGTGGGCTGTGGGCTCGGTCGATCAGGTCGATTTGATGCCGCAGCTTGATGTGCTTTTGGCAGAGGAATAGGTGATGAGCGAAGCGGCTGAGGTGAAAGCACCGGGCAAGGGGTTGCGGATCGCGCTGGCGGTTTCGGTGGCGCTGAACCTGGCCGTGGCGGGGGTGTTTGCGGGCTCGTTTCTGAAGGATCACGAAGAGGGCGGGCCGCGCGGTGTGCGTGAGATCGGCTTTGGTCCGTTTTCCGAGGCGTTGAGCCGTGAGGATCGCAAGGCGTTGCGCAAAGCTTTGCTGGCGCGGATGCCCGAGATGCGGCAGGCGCGGCAAGAGGCGGGGCAGGATGCACAGGTTTTGCTGGACGTGCTGCGGGCCGATCCGTTTGATCCGGGCCAACTGACGACGGTGCTGGAGGCGCAACGGGTGCAGATGGCGGGGCGGTTTGAGGTGGGGCAGGGCTTGATGCGCGATCTGCTGGTGGGAATGACGCCCGAGGCGCGGCGGGTGTTTGCGGACCGTCTGGAGAAGCGTTTGCAGCAGGGGCGCAAGGGCGGGCCGGATAAGTTTGGCGATGAGGGGTCACCACCGAAGCCTTAGGGATTGGTGGGTGGGGGCCGGGGCACTTCTTCGGCCTTTTGCTTGACCGTGTCAGGCGGCGGTGCGGCTGATGGTGACTTGGTTGCGGCCTGCCGATTTGGCGTGAAGCAAGGCGCGGTCGGCGCGGTCGATCAGGTCTGACAAGGTGTCTTTGACGCAGGGAGCGCAGGCATCGGCGGAGGTGGCAAGACCAATGGAGACGGTGACCTGCAAAACAGAAAAATCGCCGATTCGCACCGGGGATTCTTCGATGGCGTGGCACAGGCGTTCGGCAATGCTGCGGGCCTCGGTGAGCGAGGTTTCCGGCAAAGCGATGAGAAATTCTTCGCCACCGATGCGGGCCAGCAGATCGCCCACCCGCAGGTTGCGGTTCAGCCTTTGTGCCACCTCAATCAGCACGGCGTCGCCTGCAGCATGGCCCCAGCGATCGTTCACCGACTTGAAGCGATCAAGATCGACCACCATCACGGCAAACTCCTGCCCCGATCGGCGGGAAATATCGGCGATGGCGGCGAGTTGCGCCATGCCGTAGCGGCGGTTGTGCAGGCCGGTCAAGCTGTCAATCATCGCCAGCCGCAAACCGTCTTGCACCGAGGCCCGCATCGCATCGGCCTCGCGTTTTCGCGCCAGCAGCCGGACCAGCCGCAGCGCAAGTTCTTCGGCCGGGATGCCATGTGCCACCAGATCATGCGCGCCAAGATCAAACGCCACCGCCGCCGCGATGGCCGATCCGCGGCTGGATTGCACGCAAAACGCGCCGTGTCGGCTGTGGGTGCGCGAGCGCAGTTCTGACATCAGCCGCAGACCAGAGCCTGGACCGTTGAAATCGGATTCGATCAAAAACACATCCGGCGTGGTGCCGTCATGCATGCCTTCGGTCATCGCCTCTTCTGCCGACATGACAAGCACGCGGTCGGTCAGATGCGGGGCCATATCGCGCCGCAGTTTCAGCGCCACTTCGCTGCGTTGGGTGATCAGGGCGATCACACCGGGTTGATAAAACGTCGCCGGAGCTTCGGCCAGACCCAGCATGGCGATGCCGTCGTGATGCGGTGAGTAGCCTTCCACTTCATCGCGAGCGCGCATGAAGCTGCGAATCCGCGCAAGCAGGTTTTGATCATCGAGCGGTTTTTGCAGGAAATCATCGGCCCCGGCGCGGAATGACGCACAGCGCGCTTTGGCATCCAGCACAGGCGAACAGATTGCGATCGGCACATGCCGCAAGCCGGGTTCCGCCCGCAATCGTTTTAGCAACCGCAGCCCCGGCATATCGGGCAGGGTAAGTTCAAGCAGGATCAGATCCGGTGCTTCGGTCAGGGCAAGTTTCAGACCGCTGGCGCCATCCGCCGCCAAAAGCGGGGTATAGCCCGCAGCCGTCAGCCTGACCTTCATGACGATGCGATTCGTCGCAACATCGTCCACGATGAGTATCTTGCCGACCATTGTCGAAACACCCGCACCTATTGTTAAGCTTGTGTTTCCACTGTGGCGTAGAAAGGGTTAAGAAATCCTTTCCAAAATTAATAGATCAGCAGCGCAATTTCGGTATGACCTGCGCAAAACCTGGGGAAAACGGCATGAATAAGCGGGAATCTGCTGAAACTCTGGCTTTGCAGGCGTTTGCGTGGCTTTTGGCACAGGATGATCTGGTCGGGGTATTCCTTAACGCGACAGGGGCGGGGCAGGGCGAATTGGCGGCACTTGCGGGTGATCCGGTGTTTTTGGGCGCGGTGCTGGATTTTCTGATGGAGGATGATGCGCGGGTTATCGGGTTCTGCGATGCCTCCACTCTGCCCTATACGGCGGTCATGCATGCGCGGACAGAATTGCCGGGTGGGCAGTTGCCGAACTGGACCTGATTGCGTTTTTTCGATCAAGGCTTCAGGGTGCGGCCAAAAGAAAGCCCCGGTCAGCAGGCTGACCAAATGGAGACTGGCATGATTGAGGCGCTGATTTTCGACAAGGACGGCACGCTGTTTGATTTTCGGCTGTCTTGGGGCGCGTGGACACGCAGCCTGTTGGCCGAGTTGGGCGATGCCGATGGGCGGCTGGCGCAGGTGTTGGGATATGATGCGGCGCGCAATGATTTTGCCATCGACAGCCCGGTGATCGCGATGACCACGCCCGAAATCGCCGATATTTTGCTGCCGCATCTGCCGGGGCTGGGGCTGGACGAGTTGTTGGAGCGGATGAACCAGCTGTCTGCCGATGCGCCGATGGTGCCAGCGGTGGATTTGCCCGCCGTGCTGGGGGCTTTGCGGGCGCGCGGGCTGAAGCTGGGCTTGGCGACCAATGACACCGAGGCGCCAGCGCGGCGGCATTTGGCCGGGGCCGGGGTGTTGGAGTTGTTTGATTTCGTGGTGGGCTGTGATTCCGGCTTTGGCGGCAAGCCCGCGCCGGGGCAGCTTTTGGCCTTTGTGCGGCACTGTGGTTTGACACCGGGGCGGGTTGCCATGGTGGGCGACAGTTTGCATGATCTGGATGCGGGCCGGGCTGCGGGAATGCAGGCGGTGGCGGTGCTGACCGGGATCGCTGTGCGCGCCGGTCTTGAGGCTCATGCGGATGTGGTTTTGACCGATATCAGCCATTTGGGCGCTTGGATTGACGGCTTGGCGGCGGTCTAACCGGGGCGTCGGACAAAAACGACACATTTGCGTCGGGAACGTGGTGCGCTAAGGCTCTGCGTTTCGTTCATCTTGGGCACCAGCAGCGTCCACGGTTGTGGTCGCCAGAATGGAGACGCCAGATGAGCGATGACGCAAGCCGCAAACGTATTCGTGCCGGGGGTCGGGCGGGCAACAAAAGCCGGGCGGGCTCGGCAGTGATTGACCAGATGCCGTGGCGGATTCCGGTGAATAACGACCGCCCGATTGAACCTCTGGATGCCGATGGTGTGCAGGCGGTGCACAAAGCGACGATGCGGATTTTGAAGGAAATCGGCATCGAGTTTCTGAACCCCGAAGCCGTGGCTTATCTCAAGCAGGCTGGCTGCGTGGTGAACGGCACCAACGTCAAGATGGACGAAGATTTCGTGATGGAGATGCTTTCCCATGCGCCGGAAAGCTTTACCATTACCCCACGCAACCCAGAGCGTGCAGTGATCATGGGCGGCAAGCACATGCTGTTTGTGAACGTATCCAGCCCGCCGAACGCCTGGGATCTGGAGCGCGGCAAGCGCACGGGCGACTTTGCGACGTTCAAGGAATTCATGAAGTTGACGCAGTATTTCAACTGCATCCATATCGCGGGCGGCTATCCGGTAGAGCCCGTGGATATTCATGCCAGCGTCCGGCATCTGGACTGTCTGTATGAAAAGCTGACGCTGACCGATAAGGTCGTTCACGCCTATTCGTTGGGGGCAGAGCGGGTCGAGGATGTGATGGAGATGGTCCGTATCGCGGGCGGTCTCAGCCATGACGAATTCGACGCCAAGCCCCGGATGTACACCAACATCAACTCGGTCTCGCCGTTGCAGCATGATTATCCGATGCTGGACGGAGCGATGCGGTTGGCCAAGCGTGGGCAGCCTGTTGTTATCACGCCATTTACACTGGCAGGAGCGATGGCGCCTGTCACGATGACGGGGGCGGTATCGCTGTCCTTGGCCGAAGGTTTGGCGGGTGTGGCCTTGCTTCAATACATCAATCCAGGCTGTCCGGTGGCTTTGGGCACGTTCACCAGCAACGTCGATATGAAGTCGGGCGCGCCCGCGTTTGGCACGCCGGAATATATGCGGGCGACGCAGATGACCGGGCAGTTGGTGCGGCATTACAAGCTGCCGATGCGCTCGTCTGGCACATGTGCGGCCAACGTGCCGGATGGGCAGGCGATGTGGGAAACCAGCAATAGCCTGTGGGCGGCGGTGCAAAGCCGCACCAACATGGTCTATCACGCCGCGGGCTGGCTGGAGGGCGGGCTGATCGCAAGCCCCGAGAAGTTCATCATGGACTGCGAAGTGTTGCAGATGATCCAACGTTATTTTGAGGATGCGGTGGTGGCGGTGACCCCGGATGATCTGGCGTTTGACGCGATCAAGGCGGTTGGCCCTGGCGGGCATTACTTTGGCTGCCAGCACACCCAAGACCGCTATGCCACGGCATTTTACGCGCCCATCGTGTCAGATTGGCGCAATTATGAGGCGTGGCAGCAAGATGGATCAATCTGGACGGTGGAGCGCGCACACCGGATCTACAAGCAAATCATCGCGGAATTTGAAGCGCCCGAGATGAACGGCAATCATCAGGAAGCGCTGCGGCAGTTCGTGGCCAAGCGCAAGCAAGAGGGCGGCGCGCCTACCGATTTCTGAATTCTTGCAAAGGGTTATAGGGGGCCTGTGCGAATTTCTGCGCGGGCCCTTTGGCATTTTGGACGCCCGCTTGCCTGTGGGTCGTGAAGCGTGTCAGATTTAGATTGAATCGAACATCGCTGCCTCTCGCAGGTGCTTGAACGCGTTTTGCGATGAGGATGTTTCTCGCAAAACCTGACACGCTCTAAATCAGCGAATGTCGCGCTGCCCTTGCGGCGATTTGGTAATTGTTAAGGCCCCGCGCTTAAACTTGGGGAGAATCATTTTGCGAGTGTCCCGATGCACGGCCTGATCAACCGCTCGATCCAGTGTTTTCTGCGCGACACCTATGGGGTGGCCAACTGGTCGGCGATTGCGCGCGCGGCCGGCCTTGGCTTTGACAACTTTGAACCGCTGCTGTTGTATGACACAGCGCTGACCGAAGCCGTGATTGACGCCGCAGCCCGGCATTTGCAGCGGCCGCGTGAGACGGTGTTAGAGGATTTGGGCACCTATCTGGTGTCGCATCCCAATCTTGAAGCGCTGCGTCGGCTGTTGCGCTTTGGTGGGGTGAGTTTTCAGGATTTTCTGCACTCGATGGAAGATTTGCCGGAACATGGCCGCTTGGGCCTGCCCGATCTGGAGGTGCCCAGCTTCACCCTGCTGGATCAGGGCGAGGGGCGGTTTTTGCTGCATGTCTCAAAACTGATTGATGGGGTAGGGCATGTCGCGGTCGGGCTTTTGCGGGCGATGGCGGATGATTATGGCGCGTTGGTGGTGCTGGATCATGCCGGGGTCGAGGCAAGCTGTGAGGTGGTTGCGGTGCATCTGCTGGATCACACTTATGCAAAGGGGCGGCGGTTTGAGCTGGCCATGCCGGAGGCTTAGCTGATGCCGGGTGCTGCCTTAAACCAAGCTGCGCTGTCGCGGATGATGCCGATGCATGTCGGTCTGGATGCGGTGGGTAAGATCACCACGATGGGGCCGACTTTGGCCAAGCTTATTGAGGGGCCGCTGCCGTTGGGGGTGGGGCTTCTGAAAGTGTTTGCGGTGCGCAGGCCTGCTGGGATCTCCTCGATGGATGATCTGCGGGCGCGGGCCGGGTCGACCCTGCATGTCGATTTGCGCGGCAAAGGCGATACGTTTCGCGGGCTGGCGATGCCGACGGGCGATGGCGGGATGCTGTTGAACCTGTCGTTTGGCATCCGGCTGATTGAGGCGGTGCGGCATCATGCGCTGACCGATGCGGATTTCGCCGCCACCGATATGGCGGTGGAAATGCTGTATCTGGTGGAGGTCAAGCAGGCTGTGATGACCGAGCTCAGGCGGCTGAACCTAAGTCTGCTCGGCGCGAAGGCCACGGCGGAGGAACAGGCGTTGACCGATACGCTGACGGGCTTGCGCAACCGGAGGGCGCTGGAAGTGTCGCTGCCGGCCCTGATCGGGCAGGGCGTGGCGTTTGGCTTGATGCACATTGATCTGGATTACTTCAAGCAGGTGAATGACACACTGGGCCATGCAGCAGGGGATGAGGTGCTGCGCGAGGTGGCTAAGGCGCTGGTGGTGGAAACGCGGGCGTCGGATATGGTGGCGCGGGTGGGCGGCGATGAATTTGTCGTGCTGTTGCCGGGGTTGTCGGACCCGGCGCGTCTGAATCAGATCGCGCGGCGGATCATTGATCGATTAACGCAACCGATTGATTTTGAAGGCACAGACTGCCGGATTTCAGCCTCGATCGGGCTGACGATTTCGACTTTGTATGATCCACCCGAGGCCGAGCGGATGCTGAGCGATGCCGATGCGGCTTTGTATGCGTCAAAGCGAGCGGGGCGGGCGCAGGCGCAATTTTATCAGTCGACGGGGGGGAATTTTCTATCGGCATGAGGGATTCTCTGGCGGTCAGACCGCCAAAAATTCCTTGACGAAAGCCGTGGCGGGGCGGGCGCGGATGTCTTGCGGGCGGCCGATTTGCTCGATGCGGCCCATCGACATCACCACCACCAAATCGGCGAGTTCCATGGCTTCGTCTTGGTCGTGGGTGACGAACACGGTGGTGAGGCCGGTGGTGTCGTGAATTTCGCGCAAGCCCGCGCGGAGTTCTTTGCGCACACGGGCATCTAGGGCGCCGAATGGCTCGTCGAGCAGCAACATCCGGGGTTCGATGGCGAGGGCGCGCGCGAGTGCGACGCGCTGGCGCTGACCGCCGGAAAGCTGGCTGGGATAACGCGCGCCGATGTCGGGCAGTTGTATCAGCTCCAGCAGTTTGGTGACGCGGCGGGCGATTTCGGCCTTGGCCGGGCGCTGGGCGGAGGGGCGGGCGCGCAGGCCGTAGGCGATGTTTTCAAACACCGTCATGTGGCGGAACAAAGCGTAGGATTGGAACACAAAGCCTGCGCGACGGTCTTGCACGGTCAGGTTGGTCGCGTCAGTGGCATCAAACAAGACCCGGCCGGCGGTGGGAAACTCAAGGCCGCCAAGGATGCGCAGCAGCGTGGTTTTGCCGGAGCCCGAGGGGCCAAGCAGTGCAACCAAAGCCCCCGAGGGAATGGAGAGTGAGACGGGATGCAGGGCTGCCGTCGCGCCGAACTCTTTGGAAATCTGATCAATTTCGATTTGCATGGGCTGGCCTTTCAGGGACGGTGTGCGGCGGCAAGCTGATCGGCAAAGCGCCATTCCAGCAGGGTTTTCAGGGTGAGGGTCAGCAGGGCGAGCAGGGCCAGCACGGCGGCGAGGCTGAAGGCTGCGACCGAGAGGTATTCGTTGTACAGCATCTCGATGGTGATCGGCATGGTGGCGGTCTGGCCGCGAATTTTGCCGGACACGACGGCGACCGCGCCGAATTCACCCATGGCGCGGGCGTTGCAAAGCAGCACGCCGTACAGCAGCGCCCAGCGAATGTTGGGCAAAGTGACGGTGAAGAAGATGCGCCAGCCGGAGGCTCCAAGCGTCAGAGCGGCTTCTTCCTCGGCGCGGCCTTGTTCGATCATCACCGGGATCAGCTCGCGGGCAACAAAGGGGAAGGTCACGAACATCGAGGCGAGGATGATCGAGGGCAAGGCGAAGACGATGGGGTAGGCTTGGGCGACCATCCAACCGCCGATGGCGGTGTTGGCACCGAAGGTCAGCACGAGGCAGAGGCCCGCTACGACTGGTGAGACTGAGAAGGGCAAATCAATCAGGGTGATCAGCAGGGCTTTGCCGCGAAAGTCGTATTTGGTGATGAACCAAGCGGCGGCAATGCCGAACACGGCGTTCAGCGGCACGGCCACGGCGGCGACGATCAGGGTGAGTTTGATCGCCGATGTCGCCTCGGGGTTGGCTAGGGATTTGATGGCTTCGATGGCGCCTTTTGACAGAGCCTCGGCGAAGACGGCGACGAGGGGGGCGAACAGCAGGAGGGCGAGGAAGATAATGACCGCGGCGATCAGCGCGACCCGGAAGCCGGGGGATTCGGTGGTGACGGGGCGGTGGGCCTGCGGAGTTTTGGATTTAAGGGTGGTGGGGGTGTCAGACATAGCCAATCCTCCGGCGGCTGAGAACTTGGATGGCGTTGATCAGCAAGAGGATCGCGAAGGAAATCACCAGCATGGCGATGCCGATGGCGGTGGCCCCGACATAGTTGAATTCTTCGAGTTTGATGACGATCAGCAGCGGTGCGATCTCGGTTTTTAGCGGGATGTTGCCTGCGATGAAGATCACCGAGCCGTATTCGCCAACCGCGCGGGCCAGCGACAGCGCAAAGCCCGTCATCGCGGCGGGGGCCAGCATCGGCAGCACCACGCGGCGCAGAGTGTAGGCGCGGGTGGCGCCGAGGGTGGCGGAGGCTTCTTCAACCTCGCGTTCGATTTCCTCGACGACGGGCTGCACGGTGCGGGTCACAAAAGGCAGACCAACGAAGATGAGGGCTATCAGGATGCCCCATTGGGTATAGGCGATTTTGAAACCGAGATCTTTGGCGATGGCCCCGAACGGGCCGTTCGGGGCGTAAAGCGCGGTTAGGGCGATGCCCGCGACGGCGGTGGGCAGCGCGAAGGGGAGGTCAACGGCGGCGTCTAAAAGGCGGCGGCCGGAGAAGCGGTAGCGCACGAGAACCCATGCGAGGGCGACGCCGAAGACGAGGTTGACCAGGGCGGCGATGAACGACAGGCGGAACGATAGGAACAAAGCGCCCCAGATGCGGGGGGTGTTCACCTCGGTCCATAGGGCGGGAAAACCAGCCGTGGCGCCCTTCAGAAGAAGGGCGCAAATTGGCAGCAAGACCACCAGAGACAGTAGGGTGAGAGTGATCCCGGCACTTAAGGCCATGCCGGGGAGTGGCGAGCGGTTGATCAGCGGTCTGCGCATGGGGCGTTACTTCGCGGTGTAGATTTGGTCGAAGGTGCCACCATCGGCGAAGTGGGTTTTTTGTGCTTCGGCCCAGCCGCCGAAGTGGGAGATGTCGACCAGTTCCAGTTTCGGGAAGCGGGCGACATCAGCCGGGTCGGCTTTCGATGTATCCCAGCCACGGTAGAAGTTTTTGAAAATAATGGCTTGGGCTTCGGGGGTGTAGAGGAAGTTCAGATAAGCCTCGGCCAGTTTGCGCTGATCGTCGTTGTGGATATTGGCCTCAACAAGCGCAACGGGCGGCTCAGCGAGGATTGAGAGCGACGGGACCACGATGTCAAACTGATCTGCGCCGAGTTCTTTTTCTGCCAGATAGGCTTCATTTTCCCAGGCCAGCAGCACATCGCCAATGCCGCGCTGGGCAAAGGTGGTGGTGGCATCGCGGGCGCCTTTGTCCAGCACAGGCACATGTTCCAGCAGGGATTTGACATAGGCTTGCGGGTCTTTGCCGTTCTTTTCGGCCCAAGCCCACGCGGCGAGGTAATTCCAGCGCGCGCCTCCGCTCGTTTTGGGGTTCGGCGTGATGACTTCGACACCCTCATTTACCAGGTCGCCCCAATCTTTGATGCCCTTCGGGTTGCCCTCGCGCACCAAAAACACGATGGTCGAGGTATAGGGCGAGGAATTGTGCGGCAATTTCGACTGCCAGTCGGCGGGCAGTTTGCCTTCCTTGGCGACCTTGTCGATGTCGGCGGCCAATGCCAGCGTGACCACCTGCGCATCCAGACCTTCGATCACGGCGCGGGCTTGGGCGCCGGAACCGCCATGGCTGGCCTCAATCGTCGGGGCCGGGTTGCCTGCGGTGATGTAGCTTTCGATGAAGGCGGCGTTGAGGTCTTTGTACAGCTCGCGCGTTGGGTCGTAGCTGACGTTCAGCAGGGTTTCGGCGCGCAGTTCTTGTGCGGCGGAAAAGCTGAGATACAGCGCCGAGAGCGCGATCAGCGCGGCTTTGCCCAGCCAGTTTTCGCGCACCGGGAAGCCTGTGAACTCGCGCTCGCCGGTGGTGATGGTGACGCGGCCATCGGGGTGGCGCTGGGTGAGGGTGCCTTGGGCAGTCGGTTTGTCATAAGCAGAGATTGGGCCTGCAACGGTGATGGTGGTGAGCATTGGTTTCTCCTGCGGAAATGCGTGGCGTTTGGCCGGAAAGGGAAGGGCGGGGATCAACCCGAGAATGGGGGCGGTCATCGCGCATAGGCGTCCAAGGGCTCGACGCGGGTTTCCCACAAGCGGGCATCGCGGCCATCGAGCAATTCTTGCACCGCCGCTTGCGGATCGCGGGTGAAGCGAACCAGCGGGTTGCCCGAGACACGGTGGGCGCGCCCGGTGCGGCGGTCGATCAGAGAAACCTGATAGGCGCAGGACATCGGTGCCGCATGGCTGAAGTCTGAATGGGGTGCTGCGAACATGGTGGTCTCCCTCTGGATTGTTTGGGCAGGGTCGAGTGTATCGACGCCCTTAATAACGACAGAGTTAGTCGAGTATGGCAATGGAAAAATACCGCTCTTTTTTGTCGTGATTTTAGAAGAAAATTCTCTCTGCCTTATTGTCAATGGGTTGATGGGCGGGAACTCGGTTTTATTAGATATACTTATTTAAAAACAATGCATTAGAGAATTTTCAAAAGTATCACGATAAGAATGGTAGACATTTATAATTTTTGCCTCATCCTAGGCATCAAAGCAGAAGGGGAACGGCTATGGCCGAGCTTGACCAGATTGATCGCAAGATTATCTCCGAGTTGATGCGCGATGCGACGCTGCCAGTGGCGCAGATTGCCGACCGGGTGGGGCTGTCGCAGACGCCGTGCTGGAAACGGATTCAACGGCTTGAGGCCACCGGCATCGTCACCGGACGGGTGGCAATGGTAGACGCGGCCCGGCTTGGCTTTGGGCTGACGGCGTTTGTCGAGGTCGAAGCCGTGGATCATTCCGCCGAGTGGCGCGATGCGTTCGTGAAGGCGACCGAGGCGATCCCCGAGATTATGGAAGTCTACCGGATGGCCGGAGAGATGGATTATCTGCTGCGGATTTCGGTGGGCGATACGGCGGATTTTGACGGGCTATACAAACGCCTGACCGATGCGGTGGCGATCAAGAACTTTACCTCGCATTTCGTAATGGAGCGGATGAAGTTTGGCACGGCTTATCCGGTGGACACCCAGCGGCGTTAATTTAGCACTGCGCGCAGAAAGTCTTGGGCCAATGCGACGCCCGCAGGGGTGATGGTGTGGCCGACGCCGGGCAGCAGGTGCAATGTGGTTTGCATGCCTGCAGCGGTGAGGGCGGCTTCGGCCGTCGTGGCCTCGGAGATAGGCATCACCGGGTCGGTGGTGCCGTGGATCAGCAGGACCGGGGTTTTTAGCGCTGGCGTCAGCGGTGCCGGCGTGGCGAGGCGCAGTGAGAAGGCGACAACTGCGCCCACCTGCCAGCGGCCGGACGCCACGGCGTCCAGCGCCATGATCGCGCCTTGCGAGAAGCCGATCAAAGCGACGTTGTGCAACTGGTTTTGCAGGCCGTGGGCTTCGATGATTTCGGCGAGGGTGGCGTCGAAACTGGCGCGGGTTGCAACGACCCGGATGGGGCGGTTGGCCTTGGTGACGCCAGCGATAGAGAACCACTGACGCCCGGTGTCGCCCAAATCATAGGGTTGCGGTGCATCGGGGCTTTCGCATTGCGCGCCGATATTTTGCGCGATGTGTTGGCCGATCGGGGCCAGATCGGCACCACTGCTGCCGACACCGTGCAGCATGATCAACAACTTGCTCATGCTTTGTCCCAAGGCAGCAGGGGTCCTGCCGGGACAAGGCCCAAGGGGTTCAGGGTTTTGATCGAGTAATAGCCGCGTTTGATATGGTCGATGCTGACGGTATCGCCGATGCCGGGAAGTGCTAGGATGCGCAGCATATAGGCTTGCAGGCCAGGGTAGTCGGCGATGCGTTTCAGGTTGGTTTTGAACAACCCGTGATAGGCGGCATCAAAGCGGATCAGGGTGACGAAGGCGCGGATATCGGTTTCGGTAAAGGCTGTGCCGTGCAGGTAGGGGCGGTTGTCGGACAGGCGCGCCTCTAGGCTGTCGAGGCTGGCGAACACATCGGCGAAAGCGGATTCGTAGGCGGTTTGGGTGGTGGCAAAGCCTGCGCGATAGACACCATTATTGAGCCCTGGGTAGATCTGGTCGTTCAGGGCGTCGATCTCAGCGCGCAGGGCCTCGGGGTAAAGATCGGGGCCAGTGGCGATGCTGCCGAAGCCAGAGTTGAGCATACGCACAATGTCAGCAGATTCGTTGTTGACCAGCGTGTCGGTGTGTTTGTCCCACAGCACCGGCACGGTGGCGCGGCCCGAGACGTGGGCATCGGCGCGGGTGTAGATCTGGTGCATATAGGTGGCGTTGTGCAGATGGTCCGGCGTGCTGCCGGGGTAGTCCCCAAAGCGCCAGCCTTGGTCGGTAAGGCTGGGCTCGACCACGGACACGGTGATGGCGGATTCTAAGCCTTTGAGTTGGCGCGCGATTAGAGTGCGTGACGCCCAAGGGCAGATCAGTGCTACATAAAGGTGGTAGCGCCCGGATTCAGCTTTGAAGCCGGATGTGCCATCCGGGGTGATCCAGTTGCGGAACGTCGATTGTTGGCGCACGAAGCCACCTGTCGCGTCTTTCGCCTGCACGGGCTGCCAGTTTTCCATCCATTTTCCGTCGACCAACATGTCAGGCAACCTTCGGCGAGAGGGTGATCGGGGTGCCCCAAGGGTCAGTCAGGGCGGCGGGAAGTTTGGCGCGCAGGGCGGCGAGGGGGGCTGCATCTGCCAGAATTTCAAGATCGGCAAGCCCGGTCGAGGGGAAATTGCGCTTGCCTGCACCCCGGCTGTTCCAAGTGTTGGTGGCAATGTGATGGTGGTAGCCGCCTGCGCCGTAGAAGGCGGCACCGGGGTAATGGGTGGTGATCGCAAAGCCTAAGGCGCCATTGTAGAACGCCTCGGCCTCGGGCACAGATCCGGTTTGCAGATGGACATGGCCGATCACCGTGCCCTCGGGACTTTCGGTGAACGGGGCCTTGGCAGAGGCGGCGAGGTTGTTCAGATCAAGGCCGTTGGTGGCCATTTGAATCTGGCCGCCTTGGGTTTTCCACGCCGAGCGCGGGCGGTCGATATAGACCTCTATGCCGTTGCCTTCCGGGTCTGACAGATAGATCGCCTCGCTGACGAGGTGGTCAGAGGCACCCTCCAGAAGCAGTTGACTGTCAGAGGCGTGCAGCAGCCACGCGCCAAGATCGGCACGGGTGGGCAGCAGGAAGGCGGTGTGAAACAAGCCAGCTTCTTTCGGGCTGCGGCGGCGAGCGGTTTTGTCGGCGCGCAGCTCCAGCAGTGGGGTGTTGCCCGCGCCAAGGCGCAGGGTTTCGCCATCATTGCTAAGTTCAGTCAAGCCAAGCGCTTGTTTGTAAAACGAACCGACACGCCCGATGTCATGCACCGTCAGGGCGACGCGGCCGATTTCCAAGGATGCAGATGCAGTGGACATGTCGATTCTCCGAAAGTTCAGGGGTTAGCTGCGGCGGCTTAAAGATGCGGCACCGTCGCCGAGCATAGATTGCACCACAAGGCCGATGATCCAGAACGCCGGATATTCCCAGCCGCCGTTTTCGTTGGTGAAGAAGAAACCTGCGGCAAAATGCACGGTGACAATGGCCCCGAGCAACACGGGAATCAGGACGAGAGAGACGGTGCGGGTGCGGTATCCGGCGATCAGGGCGAGGCCGCCGAGCACTTCAAGCAAGATCACCAGATAGGCGAGCGGGCCGGGCAGGCCGATGCTTTGGAAGAAGCCAGCGGTGCCTGCGGGGGTGAAGACGAAGATTTTCAGACCAGCATGGGCGAGGAACAAAGCGCCAAGGCTGACACGCAGGATGAGGGCGGCGAGGTCGGTCTGGCTGGTGGATTGGGTGGGCAGGGCGGTCATTGCGATGATCCTTTGGGTTTGGATGGATGATCGCAATATGGCTCTTGCCGATTGGATTGATAATCTTGCCAAATGGAAGATCATTCCATCCGATTTGGAAGGGATGTGCTGGGGTGCGGCAGTTGTTGCACCAGAAAATCAATCAGCATCCGCATCTTCAATGCCAGATGCCGACCGGAGGGATACAGCGCAAACACCCCCATCGGCGGTTCTTCATAAGCGCCGAGCAGGCGGACGAGGCGACCGCTGGCAAGGCTGTCGGCCAGAACAAAATCGGGCGAAGACGCGATGCCAAGCCCGGCCTCGGCGGCGATCATACAGGCGGAGGCATTGGAGAAGATAAGCCGCCCATCCACCGCAACGCGTTGATTCTGAGCGAACATCCAGCGATGGGGGTCGCGGTAATTGGTGTCGATCAAACAGTCATGCCCGGTCAAATCTTGCGGTGTTTGCGGAACCCCCCGCGCCGCAAGATAGGCGGGGGAGGCCGCGACGATCAGTTGCGAGCTGCACAGTTTGCGCGCAATCAGCGTGGTGTCGCGGGGCTTGCCAACCCGGACCGCCATATCAAAGCCCTCATCGACAAGGTTCACAAGGCGGTCAGAGAAATGCACATCCAGCGCGATCTCGGGATAGGCCTTGGCAAAATCGGCCAGACGCGGGGCAAGCCGGATGGTGCCAAAGCTTAACGGCGCGCTGAGCCGGATCTTTCCGCGTGGCAACAAGGCAGCGTTGCGGATTTCGGTATCGAGCGCGTCAAATTCATCGAGCAGGCCGCGCAGACGGTCGAAATAGGCTTGACCCGCCTCGGTTGCTGCCAGCGCGCGGGTGGTACGGTGCAACAACCGCACGCCAAGCTCGGCTTCAAGCTTTGACACCAGCTTGGAGGCTTGGCCGGAACTGGTGCCCAAGCGCTGCGCTGCGGCGGCAAAACTGCCGGTTTCCAGCACGGTGACGAACATACGTTCGCTGATCAGCCGATCCATTGGCGCGCTTTCGCTGGGGAATTTGGCAAATATTAGTGTGATTGTTGCCGCTTTGGAAGGAAGATGCACCGGGGGAGGTGGAAGCCCAAGCGATGGGTTTCATTGACAAAATCATGGGAAGTGGCAGCCCGTAGGGGAGTCGAACCCCTCTTACCAGAATGAAAATCTGGTGTCCTAACCGATAGACGAACGGGCCACTGCGGCGGTTCCTAAGCGGTTGGCGCGCAGGGTTCAAGAGGGGAAACCGATTCAGCCGTCGATTCTTGCAGCCATCAACGCGATGGCTTGCTGATACACCTTAGCGGCGTTCCATTCTTTGATCACCGCGAAGTTTGGCTCGCCTTCCTGATAGCCCAGCCCAGGTTGCCAGCCCTTCTGGCGCAAGTAGTTGGCGGTGGTTGCCATCGCGTCGGTGAGGTTGGTCAGATCAATCCGCCCGTCGCCGTTGCCATCTTGGCCGTAAGCCAGCGCATTGCCGGGCAGGAACTGAGTGTGGCCAAGCTCGCCATGCTTTGCGCCGACAGATTTGGCGCTGATCGAGCCTTGATCGACCAGCAGCAGCGCGCCGATCAGATGCGGGCGGAAGAAATCTGTGCGGCGGCAGTCGAAGGTCAGGGTGGCGATGGCCGAGACGACATTGGTGTCACCCATGAAATTGCCAAAGCCGGTTTCCATCCCGTGGATGGCGAGCAAGACGCCTGCGGGCACACCATATTGCGTCTCAAGCCCTGCATAGAAGTCGGGATTCTTCTTTTCGCGGGCGCGGCCCTGCGAAATGATCGCATCGGCGCCGCGCACGGACAGGAACTTTTGCAGGGTGTATTTGAAGCTTTTCTGGTTGCGATCCGCCGCGATGGTGGCTTTGGAATAGCTTGCCCCCAGCAGGGCCGCGCGGCCCGCTTCGCCGACGCCCTCGGCTTTGGCCGCTTGCGCCATATCGGCCTTCCACGCGTCAAACCCAGATGAGGTGTTGCTGCAAGGGGCAGACAAACCAGGGGCGGCTAAAGTCAGGGAAAAAAGCAATGCGGTCAAAGATTTGGTCAACACGGTCTGCATCCAACAAGTAAAGATTGTGGGCAGAATAGCCGGGCTGTCGCGCGGCGCAAGGGGGCTGAAACTACTCAGCGGTTTCAGGGTAATGGAAGAAGTGGCAGCCCGTAGGGCTTCCATTGGTATGTCTGACACCGTCTGTCACT
This sequence comes from Cypionkella sp., assembly GCF_030652235.1. Classification (GTDB taxonomy): domain Bacteria; phylum Pseudomonadota; class Alphaproteobacteria; order Rhodobacterales; family Rhodobacteraceae; genus Cypionkella. The sequence continues at coordinate 810 of NZ_JAUSBA010000050.1, read as the reverse complement.
GTCTGAAATCTTCATTGTTTCCAAATGCTTGCTGCATTGTATCGTCCGCACCCGTCTTGATTTGACCGCCTGTTTATGCGTAATCCCTTAGGCAACGCTTAGGCAAGGGGTTTCGGTATGTCGCGCAAGGAATACGAAAAGCTGGACGACAAGTTCATTGCTGCCATCAAGGGGCCGGAACCCGGCAAGACGGTCACGCGCTTACGCGACAAGCTTGCCGACGGGCTTTTCCTGCGGGTCACGAAGCACACTGACCGCAAGGGCGTCGAACGGGTATCGAAGTCCTTTGAAGTGTTCTTCACGTTGAACGGCAAGACTTCTTGCACGGGTTTGGGCCGTTGGGTCGAACCACCGCGCCCCGGTGAACCGAAGTTTCAAAAGGGATTGAGCGTCAAGGAAGCCCGTCGCAAAGCTATCGAACTTCGCGAAATGGTCGAAGCAGGGCAAAACCCCATCGAAGTTAACCGGGCGAAAAAGGTCATTCCCGACGCGCCGAAGGTCGTAACCTTTGCCGACGCTTTGGACGAATACATGAAAAGCGACTACATGCAAAAGACGCTTTCCAGCGACAAGCACCGCAAGCAATGGCGGGCAAGCCTTGACCTTCATGCCGTGCCGAAGATCGGTGACAAGAATGTGGGCACCATCACGATTGACGACGTGAAGGAATGTTGATTTGCACTGAGAAGTGACCCGGGTAGGCGGATAATTTCCATTGAGATTTGACCCATGTGACCCTCCCCCAAGCGAAGAGCGAGGGGTTCAAAGGAGTGATCGACATGGGACTACTGAACGTTATCCGGAAGCTGC
>NZ_JAUSBA010000038.1 GCF_030652235.1 Cypionkella sp. | reverse complement strand
GTCAGCCGCAAGGTATTCGCGGGTGTCAGCAGCAGTTGCGCCAGATCGGGCCGCTTGCCGCTGGCGAGTGCCCGCAGGCCACCCGCCGCAACATTGCCCGCAATCCCCGAAGCCATGCCGCCAAACCGAAGCAACCGCGCCACGCGACCCGTCGGCACCGCAGCACCATCATCATCGTGAGGCAAGGGTTGCTCCATTGTCAGTCTCGGGCGCGGGCGGTTTGCTTGCGCAACCGGCGCAGGTGCCAGCGGTAAATGGCGGGCGCCAGAACATGGTCATAGGCCACGCAGGCGATCTGCTTGATCCCCGGAAATCCCACCATCCTCGCCAGCCACCGATACTTTGGCATTTGCGCCCACAGCACCAGAAACGCCGGTATCCCAGATGTCAGCGTGCCCTCATGCAGCACATAAAGCCGCCTCGCCGCAGTATCGGCATCCAGCCCCCATTTGGCTCGCGCGTCCGAGTTCAGATCGTCGAACCGGATCGGCAGATCATTGGCATCCGCATACCGCGCGTAATGCTGTATCTCAAAGTTACAGACCGGGCAGGTGGCGTTGTAAAGAACGGAGGTTTTTGCGCTGTTTTCCATATTTCGAAAGTAGTGCAGCACAGGGTGAAATCCACAAGGCACCGTGCTGAAACGATGTCCCCGCGTCATTCGAAACTGTTGCATTGACCTGCTGATCACCGGACGCGTCAATTGTTTGGCCCGGCGCGCCTTATGGGTCAGGCAGGGTTTGGAATAATGGCTGCTACTGGTGAGTTGACCTGAACACAGCGGTCAGCAGCATGTGCGGAACGGTCACAGCGGCCAGACCGATAAACACGATCTGCACTGTTGCTGGTTCGAACGCAGGGGTGAAAACTGCAAGGACAATGACGCCAAGGGCGGTCATTGCCAAAGTTGCCATCAGAATTGGCCACGCAGCGCGCAGACCTTGCAACGGCGTCAGGCCAAGCAGGCCTGCCGTCAACAGGAAATGGCGGGGGGAGTGCAGGAGACAGAAGTAGATCACAAAGTAGATCAGGGGCGGGGTGAGCAAGGCTGTCGCAACCAGCAAGGCATATTCCACCGTAACCCACGGCGCAGTCCGCAGGTTCACCACCAGACACAAGACCGACGCGATGATTGCCGCGATTGCCATCTTGTGCAGCAGGGCAGCAAACAGCGTGGCGGTTGGCTCTGCTATCAGAAAACCAAACAGCACCGCCGCGTTGGATTGAAAAACCAAGGCGGGCAAGGCTATGACAGAGATCCCCAACGGCAGGCTTTGCCACAAGCCCAATTCGGCCCGCCAGTCATCTGAAAAATGCAGCGCCGAATAGATCAGAAATGCCGCAAGGGCGAAACTTGGTACAATGATCCACAAAACCACAACAGCAAACGCAAGACCGATATATCCTGCGATGAACACCGCATGATCGCGCCGCGTGATCAGCGGCCACAGGGCGCTTGCGACCCGGTGATCCAATGCGCCGTGGGGCAGGCCCAGCAGGGCAACCAATGGCCCAAGTGCGATGATCTGCCATATCAGCGGCGGCTGAAAAGTAAGAAAAATCACCAACAAAAACGGCACTATAGCCGCAAACAGGAAACGGTGTCGTCCGGCCAGATGGGGCGTGCGGCTCATCCGGTGAACACTTCGCGCAGGAAGGGGGCGGGCGGCAAGGACGCCATCACCGACACCCGGTCAATCGGTGCAGTTGATCCAGACAGGAACCGCTCCAGCCGATCAGCGGGCGCGTTGCGGAACAGGGCGCTGAATAGCGCGGGCCCCCGGTCGGGTCGGCGTTGCAAGACCCGCAGGAATACACCGTCCATGAAGCGGGTCACCGGGCTGTCCAGGCGCAGATCGATGCCGTCCACGCCACGCAGGATTTGGGCTGTGCAAAGATCGGCCATCTGCTGGATGCGTTGATACGCATACCCCGTGCTGGGCCGTGCTGCCCCGCCGCGCAATCCGGCATGGGCAAAGCGCGCGGGTGCGATTGGTGCCCCCGATTGTGGCAGGACCATCGGGATAAACGCACGTTCTTCGCGCAGGATATCATAGGATTGTCCACGGGCCAGTTGCGCGATTTCGCACTCCAACCAGCGCCGGTGTTCGCTGATATCGGGTATTTCTGCGCCAAAGGTGGTAACCTCGACCAGGGCCTCATTGCGGGCAAATGGCAGGATGTACAAGAAATCCACCCGGTCCGGGCGCGGGGCGGCAAAACACATCATGGGCACATCTTCAGGGTCAAAAGCATCAAACCCGACCCGGATTTCCTGCCCCAGAAACGACTGTCCGTACCCAGAGGTGCGCCCGGTGGGACGGGTGTCGATGACATATCGGCTGGTCAGTTGACCGGCACTGGTTTCCATCCGCCACGGGCCGTGCATCGCGGGCAGCCGTGGGTCGACCAAGACGGATGTGCCAAGGCGCAGGTCGATGTTTGGCGCCGCATGACAGATTTGCAGCGCCAGCTGATAGAACGCCCCCGACGATACGCTTTCATAGCGCAGACGGTCTGATCTACGCGGCACCGTCACACCGCCGCTGGAGACATGCCATTTCGACCAGCTCGCCCGCACACAAGCCGTGAACGGATCAGGCCGGGTGCGAAAAAACGACCAGACGCGGTCATCTTCATATTCCAAACGCGGCTCGATCACGGTGACGCGCACGCCTGATCCTGCCAGACGCACAGCAAGGCTCAGGCCCGCGCAACCACCGCCGAGTATTGCCACATCGGCATCAATAGCGGCCACTGATCACCACCTTCGAGGCTGGCGGGAGCAGATCAAGATCTTCCGGATGCGGGTGCAAATCAACGGCTGGCTTGGCAGGAATGGCCAGTGTGCCAACCGCCGCAACGGTCAAAACCGCCTTGCGCCAGCGGGGAACGTAAACCCGCCCTTGATGAAAGGCACCACCGCGACGCCGCAATTCAGCACCGATGCCGCGGTAGACACGGGCGGCGACGGCCAACCCGATACGCGATGACATCGGCAGGAAAGCAAAGCCGCAAGATGCGCGGTCATAGTAGCCGTCCGCCAAATCCAACAAGCGCAGCACGGCAATAGCCCCGGTGCGCTGCATGTCGGGCGCGGGATTCACAATGTCTTCGGGCGCAGCATCCCACCAGCTCGCTGGTACATACTTGCGGCCAGCGACAGCATCCTCGTGCACGTCGCGCGCAATGTTGGTCAGTTGCATAGCTATGCCGAGGTTGACGGCAGCTTTGCGGGCTGTTGGTGCCTCAACGTCCAAAACGTCACAGACCATCAACCCCACGGTTCCGGCCACCAGATAGGCGTAGCGGATCAGGCTTGGTTCATCAGCGATGATCTGATGATCAAGGTCACTGATCAGCCCGTCAAGCAACTGTTGCATCGGGACCGGGTTCACGCTCATGTCCGCAACCATCGTGGCCAATTCCCGCGCTATTGGATCGGCAGAACTGGACCTCCAAGGCTGTGCGCGCAAGCCCAGAAGCCGTCCCGTGGCATCTGAGCCGCCATCAAGATCCGCCAGGTCGTCCAGCCTCCGGCAGATTCCATAAAGCTGCGCCAAACGGTCTGCGTCGCGGCGTGGCATCAGATGCGCCGCCCATGCGAACGTCTTGCCATGCTTTTTCAGTGTCGGCCATGCATCGGGCAGGTCCGTTGGCAGATCACCCGCGCGCTTCACAGCACGGCCACCGGCTCAGGCACAAGATGGTCCAGTGTTTTGGCTGATGACACCACGCCCGGCAACCCCGCGCCGGGATGCGCGCCTGCCCCGACAACGTAAAGGCCCGCAATACCCTCGCCCCGGTTGTGAAACCGGAACCATGCCGATTGCCGGAAATACGGCGAGATCGAAAAGCCGGCACCATCCACGCTTAGATAACGATCTTTGAAATCATTCGGCGTCATCGCGAATTCAGAACAGATCGTGTCCATCAACCCCGGCAGCATAGACCCATCCAGAGCAGCCACAATGCGGTCGCGCAAGCGTGGCCCCTCCACCGCCCAATCGATGCCGGCGCGCAGGTTCGGCACCGGGCACAGCACATAAAAGCTGTCGCAACCTGCTGGCGCAAAGCTGGGGTCGGTCGCGGTGGGGCGATGGACGTACAGCGAGAAATCCTCGGGCAACTTCTCATTCCTGAAAATTTCAGCGAGCAATTCGCGGTGGCGGGTGCCAAACCAGATCGTGTGATGCGCTACATCCACCCATTGCTGCCGCGCGCCGAAGTACATCACGTAAAGCCCCATCGAGGAGGTCGCGTGTTTTGCGCGGAACCTTGCCAGCTTTGAGCCCGCCTTTTGCGGCAGCATGTTGCGATAGAGATGCACCGGATCCACATCAGTGACCACGATGTCAGACCGGATCACCCGTCCGCTGGCCAGCCGAACCCCGCAGGCGCGACCGTTTTCCAGTTCAATCTGATCAACGGTTTCGCCGGTTCTGATCTCGATCCCTTCCTCGGTCATCAATATTGACAGCGCATCCACCAGCGCCCCGGTGCCGCCCATCGCAAACCAGATGCCATCGCGCTGTTCGACATAGGTGATCAGGCCGTAAATGCTGGTGGTGGCATAGGGATTGCCGCCAACCAACAAGGGCTGCACGGAAAAGGCCTGACGCAAGCGGTCGTCAGTCAAGTAGCGGCTGACCATTTTCCAAACGCTTTCATAGCTTTTCAGGCGCAGAAGATCGGGGATTTGTTGGATCATGAACCACAGACTGTGAAAAGGCCGGTCCGACAGTTTGGTAAAAGCCACGTCATAAATCGCCTTGGAATGCGCGATCAGCCTGCGGAAACCAGCCACATCTGCGGGGTTGAAGCGAGCGATTTCGGCCTCGGTCCGGTCCTGCGTCGGGCCATAATCCAGCGTGGCACCATCGGAAAAGTGAAAGCGATACCATGGGTCTGGCGTTACCAGCGTCACATAATCCGACATTTTCTTGCCAAACAGCGTGAACAGCTCTTCAAACAAAAACGGGGCCGTGATGACTGTGGGCCCGGCATCATGGCGAAACCCGTCTCTTTCAAACACCTGCGCCCGCCCGCCAAGCCGCGCACAGCGGTCGATGATCGTGACATGATAGCCGCGCGCGCGCAGGCGCAACGCTGCAGCCAACCCGCCAAACCCGCCACCTACAACAATCGCGGTTGCAGCCGCCTCGGCCCGAAAATCGCGTGGCATTATTGATATCCATCCAGTTTATCGGTGATGCGTTGGGCAAGGTCAGACAGGATTGCGGCTGTCCCGTCTGGCAGATCGGCCGCTATGGCCAGCGCGTCTGCCAGCCTGGCACGCGCCATTTGATCGGCGGTGATCTTTGCAGCTGCGCGGTCACGAGCGCTCGAAGTTTCCAGAACAATCACGATGTTCGCTGCGGCGCCAGATGCAGTGCGCGCGTCGGTTTCAATATCGGCCAGATCATCGGTAATTTGGTAGGCGATTGAGAATGCAGAGACAGCACGGGCTGACGTTGCCACCAGATCGGGCCGGTTGCAGAAACTGAAGACCAAACCGAATGGCAGACTTAAAAGCGGTCCGGATTTCGCGGCTGCCATCGCCTGATAGGCTGCAATCCGGTCGGATTCAGCGTGCGGTGGCATGGCAGGAGACGATTGCCCCTGAATGGTTTGTGCGACCGCCGCGTGTGTCTGCGCTATCAACCGCGGGATCGCAGCAACGTCGGTTACTTCGGCCAGCGCTGCATAGGCCGCCGACAACAAAAGATCGCCCGCACACAGGGCGACATCATCGCCAAACTTGCTCCACACCGCTTGCATACCCCGGCGCAGGTGATCGCGGTCCTGCAGGTCGTCGTGGATCAAAGATGCGTTGTGCAAAAGCTCGCAGCAGGCTCCAATTGCCAGTGCTGACTGGATATCGACGCCCACGCAAGCGGCTGCGTGCAGCGCAATCTGGCTACGAACGCGCAATCCGGGTGTGTTAAGATGATGAATGACCGCTTGGCAAACGGGCGATTGAGGGTCGCGTGAACCGATGGCGACAGACAGCATCTTTTGACTGACTGTCGTCAGCCGAGCTGTCATGTCGGGTCTGATGGGGGCAAAATGCATGTCTGGGGATCGCTATGATTTGATGGGCAGTGTTGAGAGTTCCGGTGGCGACGACGCCGCCACCGGACAGGTTTTTCAACGATCAGGCTGTTTGAGCGCGGCCCATGTCTGCTTCCGACTTGCGCACCGCGATCAGGAAGATCAGCACACCAAAGGCGGCTTTTGCAACCAGATCGGCGATGGTATAGCCCACCTGGACCACAGTCAGCGCGGTTGCGCCTTCAAGCCCGACCGCACCGGCAAAAAATACCACCGGATAGAACGACCACGATAGGACGGTTACCCAGATTGCCGCTTTGACCAGCCCACGCGCACTTTCGGGCTGTTGTTCGACAGACCGGCTCAGGCCGACGAACAGCTCGTAGACGATCCACAGGAACGGGAGCATCGCCAAACCACCCCACAACCAACGCCCAGACGCGGCATCGGCAATCTCGCCTGGATAACCCAACCCGACCATCAGGGCCGCCAGCAGGCCCAATCGAATGGCCTTGGACGAGGTTTCCTGACGGCTAAGACCCATAACCAAGATCAGTTCGACCAGCAACAATGGCACTGTCAGGAACCAGTCGACGTAGCGGTAGGCATCGTTGAACGGGACCCCGGACGCTACGATCGTGCCGTTAATGACAGTGTAGGCCTCGGCCCAACTTTGCGAGATCCGAAGATAGTGGTAGGCCGCAATAAACGTGACCAAGCCAGTCACCGTCATTGCGGTTTTATACTTATCCGACACTTGCGATCGACCGAACCAGAAAAACAGCGTCGCTGCCATCATCGCCGCAAACGTGAACGAGAACGCGTTATAAATAAGGTCATATTGACCGGTAGAGATGGTTTCCATGGAACTTTCCTCATACTTCCGTGGTGGAAGGCTAGGATTTTCATTGGATAATTCAACCTTTAGCATTGTTTTTAAATTTAAAGATAATTTGTTGCATTTGCCAAAAATGTGCTTTTTAAGGGTTAAGTATTTGTTCCAAATATGAAAAAATATAATTTTTTGCGTTTTCTTTGTTTCAAGCCACCTGCACTTATATGTCGCGGCCGTACACGGGCCGTCTTTTTTAGAGGTCATTTTTACAAAGTTTTCGTTGGCTTTGGATGTGCCTGCGGCAATTCGCGCATTTTACAAAGTGACTGGCTCTGTTGATGGCGTGGATGTCCTCTTCTTCTGTGATGGCTTCAACACTCATCACATTGGCACTTTGCGATGCCGTCAGAAGGGGGCATCCACGCCATCAACAGAGCCACTATTCAATATACCA
>NZ_JAUSBA010000035.1 GCF_030652235.1 Cypionkella sp. | reverse complement strand
AATCATCTGTCGCCCAAAACCAGAAACACCTGATGCCAACAAGCATGCACCGTTATGTGCCCAGCCTTGCCTCAGAAGCCATTGATAGAGCTACCGATCTTGACTTCGGGGCACATAAGAAAACGGGGCACAAAAGATCCATTATGTGGCGCGCCACATAATGGACCACAATGAGGGCACTTGCGTTCAACATAAGCGCCCGCTTAATGATCTCGCGCGGATAGACCGGGACATGGTCCACGGTTCCGATCGAAAGCTGCTCGTCCGAGATGACGCGATTGCGTCGGTCGAGGTAGAGAACATGGAAGCGCTCCACCTCGCCGCGTACGGCCACCGCACAGTAATCGCGAACAGCCTGCCAATTGCCGAGGACTGGGTTCTGGTTCAGATAGCGCCCGAGGATTTCGCGGGCCTCAAGGATGACGGTTTCTTCATGCGGGGTCACGGGAAGTCTCCGAAAAATGAAAACGCCGACGCCCCTGCCCTGTCGAAGGGCGGGCCGTCGGCGCAATTATGAAAAGCTGACCGCCCAACGGGCTTGGGCGGTCAAGCGGATGACGCGCGGCCTCAGCCGACCCGGTCGAGGAGCTTCTTGGCGCGCCCCTCCATGTCGAGGCGGGCATCTTGCTGGGTCTTGTCGCGCGCAAGCCGCGTGATGCCCTGCACGAAGTCGAAGATGCTCTCCGGCGGGCGGCCCTCTTCCATCAGCACCTTCTCGATGATTTTGCCAGACTCGGCCTTCGAGAAGCCCCGCTTCCTCAAGAAGTCATCCCGGTCCTCGTCCGTCCGCGCCACGATCTGCTGCCGCGCCGCCTTGATGCCGTTCACGAAGCCCTGCGGCGAAGAGTTGGCAAACCGTGTCAGCGCCGGGGCCGCCTCGTGGGCGAAGCGGGAGGCGGCGTATTTCGAGTGGCGGATCGTGATCTCCTGGAAATCTTCGACGCCCCAGAGGTTGCGGTTCTGGCAAACTGCCCGCAGGTAGAAGCTTGCCATGCCGAGGGTCTTCGCCCCCACCTCAGAGTTCCAACAGTAGAAGCCCCGGAAGTAAAGATCGGGGGAGCCGTCAGGCAGCCTGCCCGCCTCGATCGGGTTGTGATCGTCGACCAGGAACAGGAAGACATCGCGATCCGAGGCATAGAGAGTGGTCGTGTCACGGCTGATCTCGACATCGGGGTTGTAGACCCCGGTCGACCAGTCGAGCACGCCCGGCACCTTCCAGCGCGTGTCGCCGGTGCCATTGCCCGCGATGCGTTGCACCGCCTCGACCAACTCGTGGTCATGGATGCGGCCATAGTCCGGGCCGGTCACCGCGCGCAGTTCGGTGCGGCCATCTTCCGTCTCAAAAGTCTTCACCTGCTCGGCGCGGTGGTTGGTCAGGCCGTATTGCAGGTTGATCCCTGCCAGCGGCGCGGGCAGCTGCCGCAGGTAGGACGCCGGGGCGCCGACGATGCTGGCAAGCTGACCGAACGCCCAATGCGTCGGTGCGACTGGTTCGTGCGCTTTCGGCAGGACCAGGTGCAGCCGTTCGGCGTTGTCACGCGCGGCCTCGACCCGGATGTCCGCCGTCTGCACCACCCGGCTGCGGCTCCGCTCGGACCGGCCCTTCACATTCGCCCAAAGATCATCGAGTGACAGATACCGCTCGTCATCGGGCCGGTTGAACCACTCGGACGACACTCGCCCTTTCCGCTCACCCTTGCTCACATCCACTTTCCAGCCTCCAGCCTTCGTCGGCTGCATCGGGTCCAGAACTTCCACAACACCCATCGGTAATCTCCCGCGACAGGCGCCGGGAGCCACTCTCCCGAGCCTAAACCCGTCAACGGAAAACCGGCACTCCTCTCACTCTCGCCAACGCAATGAGCGGTAAGCTGCCCGATGCATACGCGGCGGCGCGGTTGCGGTATCTTACCTAAAGCTGTCATTCGTTCATGGCGCGGCATTTTCACTCCTATCATCATGAAAGGTGCCAGCACGCGCTCTTATCGCATGGCGTTGATGTGGCCGAATTGCCAGTATCTTGCGGAGCATTTTCATTTGGCTCTGAGGTTACGAGCTGGGGAAATGTTCAAGGATCAACGCGACATTCAACGCAAACCCGAATGAGCATCAACGACAAGCTGCGCAACTACAGTTTCGCTCTGTTAAGGGCGGCTTTGAAGGTGGATCATGGAGCCAATAGGTAGTTGAATAATCGGATCGAAGGACCGCACTTGTGCCCTTGAAAGCGGGAGAAGATACTTGGCCGATTGAAGGAACGTGGTTCGCAGACCCTTGGCCGCGCAAAACTACCTGACAATGCCGTCCTGACACACCGCCATACGCAATCCACAAATGGTGGAAGAATTGGGGCAAATGCAGGGTTTCGAGCGTTAAATAGGTATTTACAATACCTATTACTAAGTCTAGGCAAGGATATAATTTGATTGCTTCCACGCACCTCAATGACCTCACCGCAAGACGGCTCTGGCATCTTTTCTCCAACTGGCCCGAACCGAGTTGTTAATTTTGGGAAAAAACCAGATGAGCACGACTGCAGAACAAATGCGCAATTGGCGTGGACCGGCAATTTTGACTTTTGGTTTTCGCCCATTTTTCTTTGGCGGAGCGGTATGGGCTGCGCTTGCCATGCTTCTTTGGGTGCTGATGATTTCGGGCGTAATCACCCTTCCGACGGCCTTTGATCCGGTGTCATGGCATGCTCATGAGTTCCTTTTCGGCTATCTTTCTGCGATTTCGGCCGGGTTTCTTCTGACGGCAGTTCCAAACTGGACCGGCAGGTTGCCTATTGTTGGCTGGCCGCTGGCTGGGCTGTTTGCAATTTGGGTGGCGGGCCGCCTTGCGGTGGCATTCTCGGCGATGTTGCCAGCGGTTTTGGTGGCGCTTGTCGACCTTGCTCTGCCCGTCACGCTGGGATTCATGATCGGGCGAGAAATTGTCGCGGGCAAGAATTGGAGCAACCTGATTGTGCTCGGCATGTTGGCGGTTTTCGGCATGGCTAATGCGATTTTCCATTGGGAGGCGGCAACGGTGGGCAATGCGGCGCAGGGCTATGGGTTGCGCCTTGGTCTTGGAGCCGGGCTGATGATGGTGGCGGTTATCGGCGGGCGCATTGTGCCGTCGTTTACCCGCAACTGGTTGGTGAAGCGGGGCGTGGGGCGACTGCCTACACCACCGATGCGGCGGTTCGACAAGGTGGCGCTTATGCTGCTTTTGGCAGCACTTTTGCTTTGGGGTCTGTGGCCCACGCATCCGGCCTCTGGTTGGGCGCTATTGGTCGCAGGCATCGTCCATGTGGCGCGTTTGGTGCGTTGGGCGGGGTATCGGACCGTTCCAGAACCTTTGGTCTTTGTGCTTCACCTCGCCTACGGCTTTTTACCGCTAGGTGCGTTGGCCGTTGGCTGCGCGATCCTGTGGCCAGACCATTTCAGTTCGGCCCCGGCGCAACATCTTTGGATGGCAGGGACCATCGGCATGATGACTTTGGCGGTGATGACGCGCGCCACACTTGGGCATACCGGACAGCCTCTGGTGGCGGGGCCCAAGACTGTTGCCATCTATGGCGCACTCATGGTCGCGGTTTTTGCGAGGGTTAGTGCGGGTCTATGTCCGCAAGCCTCTGGATGGCTGTATGATCTTGCAGGTTTGGGGTGGATTGCTGCCTTTGCCGGTTTCGCGGTGATTTACGGCGCTTTGCTTTTGCGGGCGCCAGCCGCGCGGAAGCTATAACGCTGGAGGCGTTTGTCACGTTGACCAGTCGGGTGTTCATGAGGATCGTTGACGAATTGCCGCGCCCCTGAACAGATGCCGCCAGCGCATTGCTCGCAGGTCAGAGTGAAGAAAAGGGGTGGCATGGAAACGCTGGTCTTGTTGGCCGCAGCTTTTGGGGCGGGTATCCTCAATACAGTCGCAGGTGGGGGCACGTTCCTGACCTTTCCCGCGCTGGTCTTCATCGGTCTGCCGCCGGTGATGGCCAATGCAACCAGCGCAGTCGCGGTGTTTCCGGGCTACCTTGGTGGGGTTTTGGGATTTCGGGAGGAACTGGGCGGGTTTGAGCGCGGAAAGCTGTTCCGGTTGGTCTGGATTACGCTCGTCGGAGGGCTCGTCGGATCCGGCCTGTTGCTGGTGTCGTCGAACGATGTGTTTTCCGTGCTGGTTCCCTTTCTTTTATTGGCGGCGACGCTGGTCTTCCTTTTCGGGGAAAGATTGCGGCAATGGGCTGCTGCAAGATCGCGGGGCGTCCCTGCCGAAGGTGCGCTTGGCCTGTTCGCCGTGTCTTTGTACGGAGGCTACTTCAATGGCGGGCTGGGGATCGTGCTTTTGGCACTTTTCTCGCTTTGGGGCATGATGGATCTGAACCGCATGAATGCCCTGAAATCCGGCCTGAGCTTTCTTTTGTCTTCAATCTCGGTGGCTGTCTTCGCCTCAGCCGGATTGGTTGCCTGGCCGCAGGCCGTGGTTATGATGATGGCGGCAACCGCGGGAGGCTATGCTGGCGCGCCGCTGGCGCGCGCGCTGCCGAAACCGGTGATCCGCGGGTTCATTGCCTTGGTAGGCTTTGGAATGAGCGGGATTTTCTTCTGGCGGATGATCAGTCAGAGTTGAGACTGGTGGGGAGCAGATTGGCCGGATCAAGGCCGGTTGGCCAGTGCAGCCCGGTCTCTGTCACGATGGCATCCATGGCAATGTCATAAGGCTGGGGAAAGATCGTTGTCACCTCTGCCGCCTGCAATCCGACACCGATCGCAAGGGGGCGCGGCAATAAAGCGGCCAGTGTGCGATCAAAGTAGCCACCGCCATAGCCAAGCCGGAACCCAGCCGCATCCCATCCCACCACTGGGGCAAGGGTTACCTGCGGGATCACCTCTGGTCCCTCGGCAGGCACCGGGATTTTCCAGAATCCTTGCACCATCTCGCACTCGGGCGTCCAGGGGCGGAACACCAGTGGCGCCGCAGGCGTCAGCACCACTGGCAGCGCCACGGTTAAGCCGCGTGCAACCAGATCGGTCAGCCAATGCCGCAGGTTCAGTTCCGCCTTGATCGGCCACCACGCTGAAATCGTCAGCCGTTCAAGCCGCCCTAACCGCTTCAGAACAGCGGCTTCCAGATGTGGTACGATCTGTTCGGCGGCGGCCTGACGCAGCGAGACCGGCATTGCGGCGCGCTCTGCCAGCAGTCGCCTGCGTTCGGCCTTGCGCCAGCGTGCCACATCGCGAGCCTGTGCCTCGTCCACGACGAACGGGTCGAAATAGGCCGGGTCAATCTCATGCGCGAGGCAGGGAGGCGAGGCATAGCCTTGCGAACGGTCGGTATCGCGGGTCATGCGCCTTCTCCTTTTGACATCATCGCAAGGCGGGCGAGGGAAACCTGCGCCTCTGCCATGATTGCGTCAATCCGCCCTTTTGCCGTTGGCAAAGTATCAATCATTGCAGCGCTTTGTCCGGCATAAATCGCCATCGCCTCCAGATTGCCGGAGGTTGTACGCAGGGGGGAGTCGGTGCTGTATCTGAACAGCGGACGTCCGTCGTCAGCCGCGATCACTTCGCGTGGCAGAAGGTCGGGACGGTGCCCCATCAAATTGGGGCCAAGCCCTTCGATCACCGAATTGCGGATTACCCGCACCGGCGTATTGGGCGGCCAATTCAGCGCGTAGATGTCGGTATGGACAGTGTCCTCGGCCATTGCGGCGAGCACGCGTGCCTTATGCTCGTCATGAGCAAAGGATTCAGTCGTGGCCAGAAAGGCCGTGCCGCAGTGGATACCCTGTGCGCCAAGTGCCAGTGCGGCAACCAAACTGGCGCCCGTCGCGAAGCCACCCGAGGCGATGACGGGCAGCTTGACCGCGCGCACCACCTGTTCGACCAGCACAAATGCTGAGGCCGTGCCATGCACATGCCCGCCCGCCTCGACCCCCTGCGCGATCAGCACATCAGCACCGGCCGCCTCGGCCGCGAGGGCGGCCCTTAGCGAGCCTACCTGATGCAGCACAAGGCAACCCGCCGCCTTGGCTCGCGCCACCGCCGAGGGCACGACATCCCAGAAAAAGCACATTGCCGACACGCCAAGCTCAAGGCAGATACCTAGTTCAGCATCCAGCAGCGCCGGATCCGTGGCAGATGGGATTAGGTTCACGGCAAAGGGCCGATCGGTCTGCGCGCGCACCGCGCCGATTTCTTGCGCGATCAACTCAGGGCTTTCACGCACCATGCCCAGAATGCCGTACCCTCCGGCTTGTGCCACAGCCGCCACCAGCTCTGTGCGCGCGACCCCGCCCATGCCGGCCAGCAGGACTGGCAGATCACAGCCTAGCAGCGAGCAAACGGGTGTATGCAGCGGGCCTTCGGTCATGGCGTTCTCTCCTTGGCGAGGCTTGCAGCCAGATAGGCGCGCAAGACCAGCGCATGGGTATGAAAGCGGTCCTTCGCGGCATTGACCAGCGTGACTGGCCCCTTGCGGCACCAGTCCAGCGCGATTTCAACAGCTTTGGGGTTGTTGTGCAATTCGGCAAGATACTGCTCACTAAAGCTGTCCCATCTTGCCGGATCATGCCCGAACCATTTGCACAGCGTGGGACTTGGGGTCACGTCTTTCAACCAAGCATCGATCGGCAGATCGGTCTTAGCGATGCCGCGCGGCCATAGCCTGTCGACCAACAGCCGCGCGCCGACTGGAACCGCCCCCGCCCGGATGTCATAGGCGCGACAAAGGTGGATGCGTTCCGTGGATGGGGTTGTCATTTTGACAAAACCCTATCGATTAAACTAAAGCGCGGGGCCATCGCGGCAAAAGCCGAAGCAGCGCTGCGGATTAAGTCCGCTACTGCCTTGGCCGCGAGGTTGGACATCTGGGTCGTCATGGGGCGTGATCCTTGACTCAGCAGTTGCATCAGGGATAAAGCCTGATAAGTGGTATTGTAAATACTTATTACGTGGAGCCAAGATGCGCCTGACCTCTTTCACCGATTTCGGCTTACGGGCGCTGATGCGAATGGCCTCGGATCCGCACCGCGCCTTTTCGACCGCAGAACTGGCAGATGAGTTTGCCCTGTCGCGCAACCATCTGACAAAAATAATGCAAAGACTGGCCGAGGGCGGCTTCGTGACCACTCGGCGCGGCAGCGGTGGTGGTGCAACGCTGGCCCCATCGCCGGAATCCATCAGCCTTGGTGACGTGGTACGACTGTTGGAAGCCGGGCAACCGCTGGTCGAATGCTTCGCCACCAGAGAAAACAGCTGCAACATCACTGGACGTTGCCGGCTTAAGGCGCGGTTGCGTTCTGCCGAAGCTGCGTTTTTGGCCGATCTGGACCGATCCACTCTGGCGGATATTGCCCTGCCCATATCACAGATGCCCCAACCTGCCACACCGGTCCCTGCCTGACCGGTCAAAAAACCAAGACTGAGAGCGACTTAAGCTGCAAGAAACATGTTTCTATGTTAAACCTATTTTAGACGAAGGAGACTGTAATGATTACGTGTCTTACGCTCGGCGAACGCCGCATCGGTCTCATTCTTACAGTCTGTCTCGCCCTGCTCGGGTTGGTGATGGCGGCCTTGGGCAAACAGGATCCTATGGCTGTGCATGGCTTCATGGCCTTGGCGCTTGGGGGTGGCTTGTTTTTTGCAATTGGTGGCACGCTGGAGGAGCCGGCGCCGGATGCCGCAAGGTTGCAGCAGTATTACGATGATCCGATCAAGGTCGGCATCGTGCTGGCAATGCTCTGGGGCGTTTTTGCCATGGGCATTGGTCTCTGGGTCGCAGGGCTGATGGTCTGGCCAGACGCCACCTTTGGCGAGGCCTGGTCAAGCTATGGCCGTCTGCGCCCGGTTCACACCACGGGCGTGATCTTTGCCTTTGGCGGCAACGCGCTGATTGCCACCTCTTTCCATGTCATGCAGCGCACCAGTCGCGCCCGGCTGGCAGATCAGCTTTCTCCATGGGTGGTTTTGATCGGATATAACCTGTTTCTGCTCTGGGCGGTCAGCGGCTATCTGATGGGCGTCACCCAATCCAAGGAATATGCCGAGCCGGAATGGTATGCCGATCTCTGGCTGGTGATGGTCTGGCTGGTCTATCTTGTGCTGTATCTGCGCACCCTGAAACGGCGGGCGGAGCCGCATATCTATGTCGCCAACTGGTATTACCTCGCCTTTATCGTCGTCGTGGCGATGCTGCACATCGTCAATGGGCTTGCCCTGCCCGTCAGCTTTGCCGGTGCCAAAAGCTATCCGGTGTTTTCGGGGGTGCAGGATGCGATGGTGCAATGGTGGTATGGCCACAATGCGGTGGCCTTCTTTATGACCTCGGGCTTTTTGGGGATGCTGTATTACTACCTGCCGGTACGGGCGCAGCGGCCGATCTTTTCCTACCGGCTCTCGATCATCAGCTTTTGGGGCATCACTTTCTTTTACCTCTGGGTCGGGTCGCACCATCTGCATTACACCGCGTTGCCCACCTGGGTGCAGAACCTTGGCATGACATTTTCGATCATGCTGCTGGTGCCAAGCTGGGCCTCGGCGGGCAATGCTCTCGCGACGCTGAACGGGGCCTGGCATCGGGTGCGCGATGACGCGACGCTGCGTTTCATGTTTGTGGCAGCGGTGTTTTACGGGCTTTCGACCTTTGAGGGTTCATTCCTTGCCATCCGCCCGGTCAATGCTCTGTCGCATTATACCGACTGGACCGTCGGCCATGTGCATTCCGGCGCTTTGGGCTGGCTCGCCATGGTGACCTTTGGTGCCTTCTATTCGGTGATCCCGCAGATCTGGGGCCGCGCGGCGATGTATTCGCCAAAGCTAATCGAATGGCACTTCTGGCTCGCGCTGGCGGGGCTGCTGACTTATGTGTTTTCGCTCTGGAATGCGGGGATTACGCAGGGGCTGATGTGGCGCACCTATAATGCCGCAGGCACGCTGAACTATTCCTTCATCGAGAGCATGGAGGCGATGCGCCCCTATTACATCGCGCGTTTTCTGGGCGGCGCGCTGTTTCTGGCGGGCATTTGTGTGGGCGCAGTCAATATCTGGCTGACCATTCGCGGCGCGCAAGATGCGGCGGGTGATCGCCCGCTTGTCCCCCAAGTGGCGGAGTAAAGCGATGTCCTTGTTCAAAGCGCATTACAACCTTGAAAAGCACTCGGTCGGCTTTGTCGTCGCGATTATCCTTGCAGCAAGCGTCGGCGGGTTGGTGGAAATCGCGCCCTTGTTCACCATTGACGAGACGGTGGAAACCTTGCCCGACATGCGGGTATACACGCCACTCGAGCTGGCCGGGCGTAACATCTATATCCGCGAAGGCTGCTATGCCTGCCACAGCCAGATGATCCGCACCCTGCGCGACGAGGTCGAACGCTATGGGCCCTATTCGCTGGCCGCGGAAAGCCAGTACGACCACCCGATGCTTTGGGGATCCAAGCGCACCGGGCCGGATATTGCCCGGCTGGGCGGCAAATATTCTGACGACTGGCATGTGACGCATCTGACCAACCCGCGCGCGGTGGTGCCAACCTCGATCATGCCCGCCTATCCTTGGCTTGCAACGACCTCCCTTGAAGTGGACGACCTTGGAGCCCATCTGGCGACACTGCGAACGCTTGGTGTGCCCTATACTGATGCGATGATCGCCAATGCACCGCGCGATGCCATGGCACAGGCCCGTCCGGACAGCGAGGCGGCGGCGGGGGTTGTCGAGCGTTATGGCGAAGCCACAACCCTGCGGCGGTTTTCGGGGGCAGATGAACTGACCGAGATGGATGCCGTGGTGGCCTATCTGCAAGTGCTGGGTCAGTTGACCCAAGCCCCCTACACAACGGAAACCACGCCATGAGCCATGATCTTGCGCTGTTTCTCTCCAAGACCTTCGGGCTGTTTTACCTGCTGGGATTTTTTATCCTGATCGTGATCCACACCTATCGCCCGTCGCAAAAGGCGCGGGCGGATCGGGCGGCGCAGTCGATCCTGACCACGGAGGACAGCCCATGTCCGTGAGCGAGCGCGATCCGGTTTCGGGGTATGCCACCACCGGCCATGACTGGAACGGCATCAAAGAGCTGAACTCGCCAATCCCGCACATCGTGCTGTGGTTTCTGGCCGTGACCCATATCTATGCGGTGATCAGCTGGGTTCTGCTGCCGAGCTGGCCACTGATCGACAGCCACACCAAAGGGCTGGTCGGCGTTGATCAGAAAACCGCCGTTGCCGCTGATATCGCAAGCGCGGATGCGGCACGGGCGGATTGGATGTCGGCGCTTGCGACCGAAGACTATGACAGCCTGCGCGCCACTCCTGACCTGATGGCGCGGGCGAAGGAAACCGCGGCAGCGCTGTTTGGGCAGAATTGTCAGGCCTGCCATCAGGAGGGCGGTCGAGGTGGACCAGGCTTTCCTCGCCTGTCTGACCACATCTGGCTTTGGGGCGGCACGGCAGAAGAGATCGAGACCACTCTGCGCCACGGTATCAACAGCCCCGATCCCGACACCCATTTCGCCCAAATGCCCGCCTTTGGCCGCGATGGTATATTGACGCGACCCGAGATCACCACCCTAACCGACTATGTGATGACGCTGCAAAACGGTGTCATCGCTGGAGATAGCTCTGAAGGTGCAGTTCTGTTTCAAGCCAATTGCGTCGGTTGCCACGGCGAGGATGCCAAGGGCGTCGAAGGCACCGGCGGGCAAAATCTGACGGATGCGGACTGGCTCTATGGTGGCGATGCGGCAACGATCCGTCAGACCCTGCTGAACGGCCGTCGGGGCGTCATGCCAGCATGGCAGAACCGGCTTTCTGATGCCGACATCCGCATGCTTGCGCTTTATGTCGAGGGTCTTTCGAAAGGGTCGGGAGATGCGCAATGATCTCGCAAACCCGTTTGTGGGTGGGTCTTGGAATCGCGGCCTGTCTGGCTTTGGTAATCGGCGCGAACTGGCAGTTGATCGATCTTGCCTTCCGCTCGCACCCCGGCTGCGTGCCCGAGACCACCGAGCATCCCGCCGCAAAACCCGAATGCTGAAGGAGGCACGCCATGCTTGAACCGCTTCCCGCGCTGGAGCCGAGGCTTCGCATCTCGGCGCGTTTTGCCCGTAATCTTCCTCAGCGGGCCGCACTGGGCTGGCTTGCGGCGGGGTGGTCCGACCTGTGCCGTGACCCTGCGCATAGCCTGCTTTATGGCTTGGCGGTCTTTGTTTTGTCAGCGCTGGTGGTGCTGGGGATGATCTGGGCCGGGCTGCCGTTGTTAATTTTTCCGGCCTTGTCGGGGTTTCTGGTGATTGGCCCGCTGCTTGCCATCGGGCTTTATGAGAAAAGCCGGAGGCTGAAAACACCATCGCGTGCAAGTTTGCGGCAAATGCTGCTGGTACGTCCTGCCTCTGGCGGGCAGTTGGTGTTTGCGGGGCTTTTGTCCTGCTTGCTGGTCATGCTTTGGCTGCGCGCGGCGGATTTGCTTTACGCTTTGTTCTTTGGACTTCTGCCTTTTCCTGGCTTCGATCAGCTTCCGGCGCAGCTTTTGACCACGCCGCGCGGTTGGACGCTGATCCTGACCGGTTCGGCCATCGGTGGGCTTTTCGCGGCCTTTGCCATGGCAATAAGCCTGTTTTCATTTCCGATGTTGCTGGAACGCCGTGTCGATGCGCTGACAGCGCTTGGCAGCTCCTTTGCGATAACCGTCCAAAATCTTCGCGTGGTTTTACCTTGGGGGGCGATCGTTGCTCTGGGTTTTGCCGTGTCCGTTCTGACGGGGCTTTTGGGGTTGATTGTGATTTTTCCGCTGCTCGGTCACGGCACTTGGCACGCCTGGGTCGCGCTGCGCCCGCCAGCGGAGCGCGAAGCATGAGCTATTTCTTTCTTATCCCTGTCTCGATTGCGCTTGGCCTGACCGGTCTTGGCGCCTTTTTTTGGGCGCTTCGCCACGATCAGTATGACGATCTTGAAGGCGCTGCCGCTAGAATCCTTTCCGCGACCGACAAGCCCGCACAGTTGCCGCATCCCGATGCCGATAAAACGGAGGCTGTGCCGCTGTCAAAGCCGCTCGATCAAACCCAATAGCAAAGGACGCAAGCGCCGCCATTCGGTGAGATGCGCGGCAGAGAGGGCATTCATCAACATCGTCAACGACTGTTATAGGCAAACTGCCCTGCGGCGCTGTTCAGTGCCCAACGATTGTAACGGGCCGGTGCCCTGAAATGGGTTCGCCTGGGCAACAGGCAAATTTTGGATATCTGCTTTGCTTGAGCCCGCTTGACGGTGTTCGAGCAAAGCGGTTTTTTGCGTCGATTCCCCGAACGCTGGACTGGAGGATTGAAGCTTCAACAGCCCGCTAATTGTTATGCTTGCCGACCGAGCACGTCCTCAATATTTCAACCTCTGGAGGTATTGATGAAAGAAAATGCAGAACTGGGAATTGCTACATCCGCCAAACTAACCTGATCAAATACGTTTAGGAATGCCATCGCCGCTTTGCGCCCCACAGAAGGCAGGCAACAGGGGCCGAGGATTGGGCAGGGCTGCCCATCCTGAACGCACTCGAACATGGTGAAATCCGTCTCGGTGATCCGAAGGACCTCACCCAAGTTGATCTCTTTCGGGTTGCACGCCAAGGTATAGCCTCCGTTGCGCCCCTTTATGCCGTGCAGATAGCCTGCCCGCGTCATTGCCATGACAACCTTCTTCAGATGTCCGTGCGAAATGCCAAAGGTTGCCGCCGTTTCCTCGATCGTGACGCGTTGGTCTTCATGAGCTGCAGCAAGCATCAGCACCCGAAGGGCGTAATCGCTGAATTTGGTCAAGTGCATCCGAGGGATCCATTGTGACAATTTCCCGACAGTTTCTTCCATCTTGCGTGCTTTGGAAATGGTTGGAAACCGACAGAGACCATGTGCCGCAGTTGATACAGTCTTAAAAGGATATTTCATTTGACCTAAATCAAGGCTGGGCTGACTCCTATCTGGCAAATAGGAGCCATGGACCGCACACTAACCAACCTTCTGATCTGTTTGACGCTTGGACTGACCTTGGTCATTTCCGGTGGCAACGTGGCTACAGCACGACTGACGATGGCGCTGGAAGCCGCGACGACAACAGAACTTGTCATTTGTGCCGATGGCCAAGTCGAGACTGTCATGCTGAATGCGAATGGAGAGCCCGTTCCGTCCAAGCTCAAAGACCAATGCGCGAAATGCCCTGACTGGCGATTGGCGATGGCTCTTGCGTTCGGAAGTTCTGCTGTCACCGCATCAGACGAACAATCTCGCACCATTGAAGCGCAGTCCCTGCGCGTGCGTTTCGACCTTCTCCCATTGGAAGGGCTTCAACAGCCCCGTGCGCCCCCGAAAGGTTTGTAATCCATGTTGTTGTCCTGTCTAAGCCTTCGTCTGAAAGAAATTGCTCTGTTTTTATGCCTGCTGTGCGGGCTTGTTGCGCCGACTCATGCCGAAACGGTGCTGGCAAAGTATTTGCCAGAGGTGAAGGCTGCCGATCTGGTTGAAGGGGCCGACGCGTTTGGCGAGACACGCAGCGACTTGGCCGTCGTCCAGGTCCTGAAAAATCAGCAGCAGATTGGCTGGGCCTTTATAACCTCGGATTTCGTAGGCACGACGGGATATTCCGGCAAGCCGATTCACACCATGGTCGCGGTCGACTTGGCAGGCGTTGTCACTGGCGTAAAGCTGGTGAAACATTCTGAACCGATTGTGCTGATTGGTATTCCTGACGCCAAGGTCAAGGCGTTGGCGGCTGGCTATATTGGTATGGATCTCGTGGCCGAGGCGAAATCGGGCGGCAAGCATGATCTTAACATTATCTCGGGCGCGACGGTCACCGTTATGGTGCTTGATGACTCGATCCTGCGCTCGGGTCTGAAAGTTGCCCGTGCTTTGGGGTTGGGCGGCCTTTCACCAGAAGTGATGCTTGGCCCTACCGTTGAAATCAACCCGGACGCCCACGCCGCCACTGACTGGGGGACGTTGGAAGGTGACGGCACGCTGCGGCGGTTGTCTTTGGACGTCGGCCAGATCAACGAGGCATTTGTCGCGCTGGGAGACCCGCGTGCCATCGCACGGCCTGAAACCGCCGCCCCTGACAGTATCTTCATTGAAATGCAGACCGCCTTGGTTTCGGTTCCGGCAATCGGTCAGGCATTGATAGGCGAAAACGACCGGGCCAACCTGACCACATGGCTGAAGCCTGGTGATCAGGCACTAATGATTGCGGGCAAGGGTCTGTTTTCATTCAAGGGATCGGGCTATGTTCGCGGCGGGATCTTTGATCGCATCGTTTTGGTGCAAGATGATCTTTCGGTTCGGTTCCACGACCGCGACCACAAACGTCTCGGCGCGATCACGGCAAACGGTGCGCCAGATTTCACCGAAAAAGACCTGTTCCGCATTCCGGCCGAAAGCGGTTTCGATGCCACCAAACCTTTCCGCATTCAGCTTTTGGTGCAGCGGTCAGTTGGCCCGATTGAGAAAGTTTTCACCACCTTTGATCTGGCCTACCAATTGCCGTCGCAGTATTTGCGCAGTCTTGCCACCGAGGCGGAGGACGAGCCGACATCCGCTGACACCGGTGACGAGAGCGCCGCGCAAACGGCACTGTGGCAGAAAATCTGGCGCGACAAGACCGTCGAAATCACCGTTTTGGTCGCCATGCTGGCAGTCCTGACGCTGGTGTTCTTCTTTCAAAGCATCGCCACCCGCAATGCCCGCGCGTTCTTCTGGTTCCGCATCGGCTTTCTGACTGTGACACTGGTGTTTCTGGGCTGGTATGCCAATGCGCAGCTTTCCGTGGTCAATCTGATGGCGCTGTTCGGGGCGCTTGTCAGTGGATTTAGTTGGCAAGCGTTTCTGCTGGACCCGCTAACCTTTATCCTGTGGTTCTCGGTCGCGGCGGCGCTCCTGTTTTGGGGGCGTGGAGCCTATTGCGGCTGGCTTTGTCCCTTTGGCGCCCTGCAAGAATTGACCAACAAGATCGCGCGCGCCCTGCACATCCCGCAATGGACCCTGCCTTGGGGCCTGCACGAACGCCTTTGGCCGCTGAAATACATGATCTTCCTCGGTTTGTTTGGCGTGTCGTTGATGTCGATCGAGCAAGCGGAACACTACGCCGAGATTGAGCCTTTCAAAACGGCGATTGTGTTGAAGTTCGTACGTGCCTGGCCCTTTGTGGCCTATGTCGCTGCACTGCTTGTCGCCGGGCTTTTTGTTGAACGGTTCTACTGCCGTTATCTCTGCCCACTTGGCGCTGCACTGGCGATTCCGGCGCGGCTGCGGATGTTCGACTGGCTCAAGCGCTACAAGGAATGCGGCACCCCGTGCCAGACCTGCGCCAACGAATGCATGGTTCAGGCGATCCACCCGACAGGTGAGATCAACCCGAACGAATGTGTCAACTGCTTGAATTGTCAGGTGCTTTACCAAAGCAAAACCAAATGCCCTGTCGTCATTCGCCAAGTCAAACGGCGTGCGGCGGTGGGTAGTCCTGACGGGCCGATCCGTATGCCCGCCGAACTTATAAACCACCCAAATGTGAAAGGACCGAAAAATGTCTGATACCGTAAAGACAGGAATTAGCCGTAGAGACCTATTTGGCGCAACCGCGTCAGGGGCGGCCATGCTTGGCACCGTCGGGTTGCCGCGACTGTCGATGGTGGCAGCAGGTGCAACCGGATTGGCCAGCGTCACCGCAACTTCAGCGGCAGCACAGGCAACTCACGCGCAGATCGAGCCCGGCCAGCTTGACGAATACTACGGGTTTTGGTCCTCCGGTCAGACTGGCGAGATGCGTATCTTAGGTTTGCCTTCGATGCGCGAATTGATGCGGGTTCCAGTGTTCAACCGTTGCTCGGCAACTGGTTGGGGACAGACCAATGAATCCCGTCGGATCATTCAAGAAACAATGACCGAAAAAACGAAAAAGCAGCTTGCTGCCAATGGCAAAACCCAACATGACAACGGCGATTTGCATCACGTCCATATGTCCTACACCGAGGGCAAATACGATGGTGAATATCTGTTCATGAACGATAAGGCCAACACCCGCGTCGCCCGTGTGCGGTGCGACGTGATGAAATGCGACAAGATCCTCGAGATTCCGAACGCCAAGGCCATTCACGGCATGCGCCCGCAAAAGTGGCCGCACTCGGACTACCTGTTCTGCAACGGCGAAGACGAGGCACCTCTGATCAACGACGGCTCGACGATGACTGATGTATCGACCTACACCAACATCTTTACCGCAGTTGACACCGCGACAATGCGTGTGGCGTGGCAGGTGATGGTTTCGGGCAACCTGGACAACACCGATAGCGACTATGAGGGAAAATGGGCGTTCTCGACCAGCTATAACTCGGAAATGGGCACCAACCTTGCCGATATGACCGAAGCCGAAATGGACCACGTTGTCGTTTTTAATATTGCTGAAATCGAAAAAGGCATCGCCGCTGGGGATTACCAAGAGCTCAATGGCTGTAAGATCATCGACGGGCGCAAAGGCTCAAATAAAAACTACACCCGTTACATCCCAGTCGCCAACAATCCGCATGGCTGCAACATGGCGCCGGACAAGAAGCATCTCTGCATCAACGGCAAACTGTCGCCAACAGTAACAGTGTTCGATGTGACCAAGATGGACGCTTTGTTCACATCGGATATCGATCCGCGTTCTGTCGTGGTTGCCGAACCCGAACTCGGCCTCGGTCCGCTGCACACTGCTTTTGATGGTCGGGGGAACGCCTACACCACGCTGTTCCTAGACAGCCAAGTGGTGAAGTGGAACATCGAAGACGCCATCGCAGCCTATGGCGGGGCATCTGTAAATCCGATCAAGGACAAGATCGATGTGCAATATCAGCCGGGTCATTTGAAGACCACCATGGGCGAAACCCTAGAGGCCGATGGCCGATATATGGTTTGCCTCTGCAAATTCTCCAAAGATCGCTTCCTAAACGTTGGCCCGCTTAAGCCCGAAAATGATCAGCTGATCGACATTTCAGGCGACAAAATGGTGCTGTTGCACGATGGTCCAAACTTTGCAGAGCCGCATGACGCGATTTCTGTGCTGGCGTCGCGCGTCAATCCGCTGTCGGTCTGGAACCGCAAAGACCCAATGTGGGCCGAAACCCGCAAACAGGCCGAAGCCGATGGTGTCGACATCGACGACTATATGGACACCGTAATCCGCGACGGCAACAAGGTGCGGGTCTATATGTCCAGTCAAGCGCCGGCCTTTGCGATCGAAAGCTTCACCGTTACCGAGGGCGATGAAGTTACAGTGATCATCACGAACCTTGACGACATCGACGACCTTACCCACGGCTTCACCATGGGCAACCATGGCGTGGCGATGGAAATCGGGCCGCAGGCAACGTCTTCGGTGACCTTTGTGGCCGCCAACGCGGGCGTCTACTGGTACTATTGCCAGTGGTTCTGCCATGCTTTGCACATGGAAATGCGCGGGCGGATGTTCGTTGAGCCGAAGAAGGCCTGATCCATGCGCCTGTCCCTGAGCCTTATTCTTATTCTGCTGGCGCTTCCTGCGCTGGCGGATGAGGTGCATGTGGCACCGGGGGCAGGCGCTCTGCAAACTGCCATCGCCGGAGCAAAATCCGGCGATGCGCTGCTGCTCTCAGCTGGCATTTACCCCGGCCCGTTTGTGATTGATCGCCCCATGACCATAGCAGGCGAGCCAGGGGCCATTCTTGACGGCCAAGGCCTAGGTTCGGTTGTGACATTGACCGGTGATGATATTACCTTGAAAGGGTTACAGATCACCCATTCCGGTCGCAAGAATCAGGATATCGATTCAGGCGTCAAGATCGTGAAAGGCGCTGATCGCAATATCGTCGAGGACAACCACTTCACTGACAACATGCACGGCATTGACGTTCATGGCTGTGTGGACTGCGTGGTTCGGGACAATGTCATCGAGGGCCTGCAACTCCTCCGGATGAACGAACGTGGCAACGGCATCTACGTCTGGCGGGCCCCCGGCCTGATCGTCGAACGCAACGACATCCGTTATGGCCGCGATGGCATCTTTTCGAACGCCTCCAGCGATGACATCTACCGCGACAACCTGTTTCGCGATCTGCGCTTTGCTGTTCACTACATGTACACTACGGACTCTGAGGTGTCGGGCAATATCTCAATTGGCAACCACCTTGGCTATGCGATCATGTCCTCTGACCGGGTCAAGATCGTCAACAATTTCTCGCTTCGCGACCGCGATCATGGCTTGATGATAAATGCGTCCAATCGCTCAGACTTCTCGGAAAATCTGGTGCGGGGAGCTGCAAAATGCACCTTCCTCTACAATGCCAACAAAAATCTCTTTGTCGGCAATCGGTTTGAAGGCTGTGGCATCGGAATCCACTTTACTGCAGGCTCCGAAGGCAATGCCGTTACGGGCAACGGATTTGTCGGAAACCGTAATCAGGTGAAATATGTGGGTTCCCGGCATATCGAATGGAGTTTTGAAGGCCGGGGCAATTTTTGGTCGGATCACGCGCTGTTTGATTTGAATGGCGATGGAATTGCCGACAACCCGTTTCGCCCCAATGACCTAATGGACAGCATCCTGTGGTCGCAGCCTGCGGCTTCGCTCTTGATCGGCTCGCCTGCGGTGCAACTGATCCGCTGGAGTCAGTCTTCTTTTCCCGCAACGCTGCCCGGAGGGGTTGTTGACAGCCACCCTCTGATGACTGCGCCGACTTTTGATATTCCCGCCAATATTGCCGCGATGGAGGCCCTTGTGGGCGATCGCTGGCTGAAAGACTTAACTCATGACACCGACACTGTCCCTTCAATGTCTGACTAAAACTTACGGGGCGCAGCGTGCGCTCTCCGAGGTTTCTGTGACCGTTGCCCCCGGCGAACGGGTGGCTTTGCTTGGACACAATGGTGCGGGCAAATCGACGATGATGAAGATTATTCTGGGCTTGATCCCCTTTGATTCTGGCGACTTGCAAGTGGCAGGTGCAGCACCAGGCACGGCTGAGGCACGTCGCCATGTGGCTTATCTGCCCGAAAATGCCGCCTTCCACCCGGCGTTGACCGGGCTGGAGCAAATCCGCCATTACCTGTCCTTGCGTGGAGAAAGCCCTTCGCTTGCGATGGATCTTTTGCAGCGTGTTGGCCTTGGTCAAGCAGCCACTCGCCGGATCGGCACCTATTCCAAAGGCATGCGTCAGCGGGTCGGGTTGGCGCAAACCCTGATCGGCAAACCCCGCCTTTTGGTCTTGGATGAACCGACAAGCGGCCTTGACCCTGTGTCGCGCCGTGACTTTTACGAACTGCTGGATGGATTGGCGGCCGATGGTGCCTCGATCCTCCTTTCATCCCACGCGCTGACCGAAGTTGAGGCCCGGACCGATCGCATTTTGATCCTGTCAGGCGGTCATCTGGTGGCCGAAGGTAGTCTGGCGGACCTGCGACGCATGGCGGCGCTTCCAATCACATTTCACGTATCTCCGCGGCAGGGAGCGATGGCCGAGGTCGTGCTGGCTTTGCCAGAAGCAATTGCTTCGGGTGGCACTCTGACGCTTTCCTGCCAACAAGACCAAAAGCTGAGGCTTCTGGCACGGATTTCGGACCTCGGTGAAAGGATCGCCGACATTGATGTGCAGCCGCCCACTCTGGAAGACATCTATGGCCGATTCAGCAAGAGGGCCGGGCAATGACGCGCATCACGGCCACAGCCGAGACCGAGTTCCGGATCGCTCTACGCAACCGCTGGGTTGCCATGTCCATCGCGATGATGGCGCTGTTTGCGCTGGTGCTATCTGCCGCAGGGTCGTCTGCCGTCGGAACCATTGGCGCGGACCGTTTGTCGGTCGTGGTCGCCAGTCTGACCAGCCTTGCGGTCTATCTGGTGCCACTGGTCGCGCTGTTGATGTCCTTTGACGCTATCGCTGGCGAAGTGGAACGTGGAACTTTACCACTGCTGCTGACCTATCCGGCGTCGCGACCCGAACTATTGCTTGGCAAACTTCTGGCGCATCTGGCGATTTTGACGTTAGCAGTGGCTATCGGTTACGGGATTGCTGCGGTCGCCGCCCTGGCAGTCGACGCGGATGCCGTCGCGGGTCTGTCGTCGCTCTGGCGTCTGATGTGGTCATCGGTATTGCTCGGAGCAACCTTTTTAGGGATCGGCTATGCGATTTCAGCGTTGGCGCGCAGGTCATCAGGGGCAGCAGGTCTGGCAATTGGCCTTTGGCTTGGGTTGATCGTTCTGTATGACCTTGGCTTGCTGGCCGCCATTATCGCCGACAACGGTGGATACTTTACAACCAAGGTCTTTCCTGCGGCGTTGCTGGCAAATCCGGCCGACGCATTCAGACTATACAACCTTGCGGCATCGCAAGCCACGTCGGCTGCGGCAGGGGTATCGGGGGCTGCAAACACTATCCCGGTTTGGGCCTCCCTAACGTCCATCCTATTGTGGCCAATCGCAGCCTTTGCCATCGCAATCGCAGCTTTTCGCAAGGTGACACCATGAAGCGTCTGATGTTTTGCCTTCTTCTGCTGACCGCCTGCAAGGACGAAACAACAATGCCATCGCCCGTGGCGATGAACGCTGAATCCACTGGCTATTTCTGTCAGATGAACATTTTGGAACACCCAGGACCCAAGGCGCAAATCCACCTTGCCAATTATCCGGGCGCCCCTTTGTTCTTCAGTCAGGTCAGCGACGCGGTGGCCTATCTGCAAATGCCTGAACAGGCCGACACGGTTACGGCCACCTATGTCAGCGACATGGGGGCAGCAACCAGTTGGGCCAATCCGGGTGAGACCAACTGGATCGCAGCAGATACGGCGATGTTCGTGGTCGGCTCTTCCTCCAAGGGCGGCATGGATGCCCCCGAGTTCGTGCCGTTCAGTGACTTGGTGAAAGCCCAAGCCTTCGCCGCACGGAACGGCGGGTACGTCATGTCTCTCGCGCAGATACCCGAAACCTCAATCGCAAGCAGTTCCACTCCTGCCGACACCGACTTTGCCGCCCGCCTGCACGCGCTTTCCAACACCTCCGGAGACTGAAATGCCCAAAATGAACCGCCGCCGCTTTTTGACCTTATCTGCCGCTGCCGCCTTTCCGCTGCCTGCGCGCGCCCGCGCAGTGGAAATAACTCAATGGCATGGCACGGCCTTAGGAGCGGAGGCGGCTATTTATCTGCAGCACCCGGATGCTGATGTCATCATTTCTCGTGCCGTGGCCGAAATTGATCGGTTGGAAAGTGTTTTCAGCCTCTATCGAACCGACTCAACCCTCTCGCAATTGAACCTCACAAGCAGGCTGCAAGCCCCGCCATTCGAGCTTTTGGAATGCTTGGCGCAATGTGGTCGCGTTCATACCGCAACACAGGGGTTGTTTGATCCAACAATCCAACCACTTTGGCAGCTTTATGCCACAAGCTTTGATGCAGGGCATGCTCCTGCGCAGGAACAGATTGCAGCAACGTTACCTCTGATCGACTTTTCGCGTATCGCCTATGACAGCGATACTGTCATCCTCCCCGCCGGAATGGCATTGACCCTCAACGGCGTGGCGCAGGGCTTCATCGCAGACAAAGTCGCGGACTTGTTGGCCGCAGAGGGCCTGACCGATATTCTGATTAATACCGGAGAGTTTCGCGCCCTTGGCCAAATGCCAGGCGCTGCGGGTTGGCCTGTCAAGCTGACCACCGGCGGCGAGGTCAGCCTGGTATCGCGCGCGTTGGCGACCTCATCGCCATTGGGGACCTTCTTTGATCGAGATGGGACCGTGGGGCATATCCTTAGTCCGCTCGACGGAATACCTTCTATCGCAATATGGAGTTCTGTTTCTATCAGCGCCGCTTCTGCAGCCCTTGCAGATGCGCTTTCCACCGCCGCCTGTCTTATGCCCGACAGGGTTGCGATCCAGGCATCACTTGCCAACTTCCAAGACGCCCGGATTGAGGCGCTTGTTTAATCCTACCATCACATCTGCATCCAACCAATCAAACCAAACGGAGACTATGATGAAAACCACGATCATGACACTCAGCCTATTGATGCTTGCCGCTCCTGTTTTTGCAGAGGGCGATACGGCGAAGGGCGAAGATATCTTCAAACGTTGCAAGGCCTGCCACTCGATTATCGCCCCGGACGGAACAGCTCTACAAAAGGGCGGCAAGACTGGACCGAACTTGTTCGGCATCATCGGGCGCGTTGTCGGAAGCGATCCGGATTTCAAATATGGGGACGCGATGCAAGCCGTCGCTGCCAAGAGCCTTGTCTGGGATGAGGCCGCAGTGGCTGCCTATGTCACTGACCCGACCGCTTGGTTGAAAGAGCAAAGCGGTGATGAAAAGGCCGTGGCCAAGATGACCTTCAAGCTACCGAAGGGTGGCGATGACATCGCGGCCTACCTAGCATCTAACAAGTAAACCACCGGTGCTGAAAACGATAGTCTGCGGCGTCTCAGTCTTAGTGCGGGGGCAATATTGGGAGCGTGAGCATTTACACGCCCCTCGAGATTTGGCACCAGCCAGGATATTCGCCCCTGCAAAATTGGCTCTAACGGCAGTGTGACAGAGGGATCCACCACAAATTAAGTCGCCCTTCGCCTTCGATCATTCCAAATGGCGCGATCGAAGGCGCAGTCGCTGGGATTTCACTTTTAGTCATGACTTTCTGAAGGTTGCGAACTCTGGTCTATTTGGAAGCTAGCTCATCCCTAGTTAGTGAGCCATTTTGGCGGAACTGGCAGTCGATCCCAGTTGCTGCTTCAACGACTTTCCCAAAAGGCTTTAGATAGATTCGACAGTCCGCAATGGGCCTACTTCGACTACGGCGACCGGCGCGACGCAAGGGGCGGAGAGCGGCCAGTGGACCGCGCGGTAGCGTAAGCGCATGATTCAGAAACAGCGGCCGTTTGGCGTGACGCCCCCCGTCGCGCCATTTTGCTAAGTCGATCCAAAAGGGAACTTGAGCGACTATGGCGAACAGGCTTCGAAATTTCTTTGGTTGGGGGCCGCGCGGTTCTAGACATCTTCTTCATCATTGATCGCCGCGATAATGGTTCTGACAACTTCCAGCGTCAGAATACCCGTGCCAAAGATTAATCTGGGCGAAGTCGGTTCCGCCCTACGCAGTCAGACTGCGGCCGTTATCTAGGAAATCCTCTATACGCGCGCGCCACGGCGCGATGTCGAGTTTCTGCTGCGCCAACCAATCGTCGTTGAAACAGGTGGCGGCGTAGCGTTCGCCGCTGTCGCAAATCAGTGTGACCAAAGCCCCGGTCCGCCCCTCGCGCTGCATCTGAGCTGCGATGGCGAGCACGCCATAGAAATTGGTTCCCGTCGAGCCGCCGACCCTGCGGAACAACCGTTCCGACAGCACGCGGGCAGCTGCGAAAGAGGCGGCATCCGGCACGCGGATCATGTGATCAATCACGCCGGGGATGAAGGATGGCTCGACTCGCGGTCGGCCAATGCCCTCGATCCGGCTGCCCGAGGCCGTGACGCTTGCATCGCCGCTGCGCCATGCTTCGTAGAACGCCGAACCTTCGACATCCACCACGCAGAGCCGGGTGTCGAGATTGCGGTAGCGAATATAGCGACCGATGGTGGCCGATGTGCCGCCGGTGCCCGCGCTCATCACCACCCAGTCCGGCACCGGCTCAGCTTCGGCCTGCATCTGTTCAAAGATGCTTTGCGCGATGTTGTTGTTGCCGCGCCAATCGGTTGCGCGTTCGGCATTGGTGAACTGATCAAGGTAATGCCCGCCGGTCTCGCGCGCCAGTTGTTCGGCCACCGCGTAAACCTCGCCCGCGTGATCGACGAAATGACATTCCCCGCCAAATTGCCGGATCGCCGCAACCTTCGGGTGGCTGGTCGAGCGCGGCATGACCGCAATGAACTTCATCCCCAGCAGATGCGCAAAATAGGCTTCTGAAACCGCGGTAGAGCCGGACGAGGCCTCGATCAGCGTGGTGTCGGGCCTGATGCGGCCATTGCAGATGCCATAGAGGAATAATGACCGCGCAAGCCGGTGTTTGAGGCTGCCGGTGGGATGGGTGCTTTCATCTTTGAAATAGATCGAGATCCCCGGCAAGCCTTTGAAAACTGGCTTGATCATATGGGTATCGGCCGAGCGGCGGGCATCGGCCAACAGCAGCTCAATCGCATGGCGGCCCCAGTCGCGCGCCGGGTCTGCGCCCGAGGGCAGAATTTCGGTGAAGCAGTGGTCGGACATCATCTCAGGCTCCTGCAAGGGCGATCACGGCGTCAACTTCGATCTGCGCGCCTTTGGGCAGGCCCGATACCTCGAATGTAGCGCGCGCCGGATAGGGGGCAGTAAACGCCTCGGCATAGGCTGCGTTGATCTCGGCAAAGCGAGACAGATCGCGAACAAGGATCGTGGTCTTGACGGTGTGGCGCAGATCGGTGCCTGCGGCCACCGCAATCGCCGCGATGTTCTTCAGGCATTGCCGCATCTGGTCCACCGGGTCTTCTGACGGGAAGGCTCCGGTTTCCGGGTCGATCGGCAGTTGTCCCGACACGAAAAGCAGGCCGTTGATGGCGATGGCTTGAGAATAGGGGCCAATGGCGGCGGGGGCCGTCTGGGTGGAGATGGGTGTCATGCGCGCGTTCTTTCGGTAAAGATGTTGCGCGGGGGCATTGCGGCCCCCGCGATCTTGTTCACTTGGCCGCCCTGCGGAAGGGCGGCAATCCCGGTATCACCAGACCCGCAGCGAACGCTCCAGCATATCGGCCCCTCGAGTGATCGTGTAGGAAATCGTCATGTAGACGACCACCGCCACCACGAAGGCTTCCAAGTAGTAATAGTTCAGCGCCGCCGTCAGCTGGGCTTGGGCGAAGATATCCACCACCGAAATCGCAAACCCCAAGGACAGAGCTTTCATCGTCACCATCAGCGAGGTTGCAAGGTCTGGGATTGCCGCAACCACGATCTGCGGCAACAGGATGCGGCGTGACATCTGGATATTTGTGTAGCCCAGCGAATGTGCCGCATCTGCCTGCCCGGTGTCGAACGAGTTCAGTGCGCCTTTGATCACCTCGGCCTGAAAAGCGGCAAGGCAACCGACAAGCGCGATGATCAATAGAACCCAGCTTGGCGTAGCATAGCCGTTGATTTCGAGCCCGACCAAGGAAGCAATGAACTCGAATGCCGGGGGCAAGCCGAAATAGGCAAGGAAGATCGCGATCACCATCGGGACGCCCTTGAAGAACACTTTATAGGCAATGACCAGTTCGCGCAGAACCGGGATCCGCCGGTGCTCGATCAGCGTGAAGACGCTGCCTAGGATGGTTGCGAACACGAAGATCGTGACCGCCATGGCGATGGTTCTTGGCACCACGGTCAGGATGCTCAAGAGATCCGGGAGTAGTATGCCGAAGTTAAACATGTGCTTTCCCCATTGCTCAGACGCTTGCCGTCAAGCTGAATTTGGCCGGCTTGTTGGACAAGGTGTAGATCGACGCGCGGTTCTCGAAGAAGCGGATGATCATCCAGGCAATCAAGCACAGCAACGAATAGAAAACCGCCAGCAGCAGATAGGTTTCGAACTGATACTGGTTGAAATCGCGCGCCATGATCAGGTGGGCAGTGGCCATCACGTCAGCGGCCCCGATATACATGATCAGGGCGACGTTGTGGATCAGGTAGATGATGGAATTGCCATAGCCGGGCAAGGCGATATGCACGGCTTGCGGTCCGACCACTCGGGCAATCTTTTGCTGGAACGTGTAGCCTAGGCTGTCAGCGGCGTCATGTTGTCCGCGATCAACCGCCAGATAAGCAGGCCGCATCACCTCGGAAAGATAGCCGCCGTGATACAGGCTAAGACCCACCATCGCCGCCAGATTGGCCGATAAAAAGTCTTCGATGCCAAACGCGCCGACCAGAACGGGAAGGCCGTAGAACGCGATGAACAGTTGCAGCACGACGGGCACGCTGCGAGCATAAGAGACATAGAGGTCGGCGAGGGTGCTGATCAACAGCACCCTGCGAACCCGGAATGTCGTGGTAAGCAAGGCCAGACAAAAGCCAGCAGCAAGGGCCACAAACATGATCGCAAGCGTCAGTGGCAGTGCCTCAAGCAGTTCTGGAATCATTGTTGAGACATTCATCTCAAAACACTCCTTTTGGCAGATTTCGGGTTCGGATGATGCACGGTGCTGACCCGGTTATTTCATATAGCGGGCAACATCTTCGCCGAACCATTTTTGCGAAATCTGGTCCAGCGTGCCATCGGCCTTCAACTCTGCCAGCACACGATCCACATCTGCAAGAAGCACCGCATTCTCTTCCGACTTGCCGATCAAGATATAGGTGTTGTTCGAGGCCACCGGCTCGGAAGCCACCAGATCAAGCTTCTGGTTCTCGATGACTTCTTTCTGGCCAAGGTTCGACGGCAAGATCAGCGCATCGCTTTTGCCGTTGTTGACTTCCTGCATACGGTTCGGGAAGGGAATACCCGCGCTTGAGGTCGCAACATCCAGCACGAAATCGGGGTTTTCTTCCTGCCATTTGGTAACGAAGCGGAACACGCCGCCGCCAGCGGTGACGGGCACGATCCGCTTGCCGACAAGGTCTTTCATTTCATTGATGCCGCTGCCCTTAAGCGAATAGATCCGCATCGTGCTGACGCCCAGCGGGGTGGTCGGGATATAGAACTGCTCGGCGCGGGCATCGGATTTGTAATACCCGCCGGTCACCATGTCATACTTGCCGGTGACAAGGCCGGTTTCCTGCGCGATGTCGGCGGCCCCTTCCATCTCGAACTTGTATTGCGGCAGTTTGGCGTTGATCGCTTTCAACACATCGGGTTCATAGCCTTGCGGTTCGACCCCAAGCGCGCCCCACGACAATGGCCGCGATTCCGCCGCCGTCGCGATGTGGATGGTGCGGACCGCGCCATCGGTGCTTTGCGCATAAGCGCTGCCCGAGGTCATGGCGGCGGCAAGACCTGCGGCGAAAGCGAAGCCGAGGCGGGTCTGATGCAGGGATTTGAGCGTGAGCATGGGAGTGTCCTTTCCTATTGGGTTTCAAGTTCGGTGCTGAGAAATTGGGCAAGGCGGGGGTTTGCGGGCGCATCAAACATCTCGGACGGGCTGCCTTCAGCCGCGACCACGCCAGCGTCCATAAAGACGATCCGGTTTGAGATGTTCTTTGCGAACTGCATCTCGTGGGTCACAAGGATTGAGGTGATGCCCGACGAGGTCACGTCCTTGATCACCTTCAGAACCTCGCCAACCAGTTCGGGATCCAGCGATGAGGTCGGTTCGTCAAACAGCATAACATCGGGGCGAACCGCCAAAGCGCGCGCGATGCCGGTGCGCTGGAGTTGTCCACCCGAAAGCTGGGCAGGATATTGATCTTTCTTCGCCGAAAGGCCGACGCGATCCAACTCCATCAGCGCGATCTCGCGAGCCTCGTCTTGCGATTTGCGCTGCACCACAACCAATGGGTCCATGACGTTCTGCAGCACGGTCATGTTCTTGAAGACGTTGAACTGTTGGAAAACCATCGCGGTGCGCAGCCGGATCGCCTGGATCGTCGCCTTGTCGGGGCGGGCATAGTCCATGCGGATCTGGTCGAAATCGATGGTGCCAGAGGTCGGCTTCACCAGATAGTTGATGCACTTCAGCAAGGTTGTCTTGCCGGTCCCGCTGGGGCCGATGATCGAGACGACATCCCCGCGCTTCACCGAGAAGTTCACGCCGTTGAGGATTTGCGAAGTCCCATATGACAGCTTGAGATTTTTGAGTTCGAGCATTCCTTTTCCTTCCTGTTGATTTATTGTTTTATTGGACGACCTGCCTGATTTTCTCAGTTTGGCATGTTTCCGAAGGGGTTTGGCCGCGCACGATCTCCCGCATGGCGTGGATGGTGGCTGGGTCGAACCCGGCGCGGACCGTGCAGCTTGGCGTGACAATCAGGTCGCCAACGCTTTCCATCGCCTGCAACGCGGTTTGGATCTGCCGCCGCATGGCAGGAATATCATTCGCCGTGATCGAGCGGCGGTCGACCCCGCCCACCACAGCTTTCCCAGATGTTAGCGCGCCACCATACATGCTGGGCAAAGTCTCCCAGCTGTGCCAGCTCATCGCGTGCACCGGATAATCCTGTAACTCACGAAACCGGATGCGGTCGCCGTGAATATGCAAGACATTGAAGCGGGCCGCAGAAACCGCCGCGAGCACTTCGATATCATAGGGGGCTACGAACTCGCTGAAGTGATCGTGCGACAGCAGACCACGGCTGGTATCTTGATGCGCGAAAAACAAGCCGTCGGCCCCCGCGTCAACCGCCGCCTTACCATAGGCCTGCATCAGAGCAGTCAGACGCCCCAGCACCTGATGGATCACGGCACGATCACCACCCTCGGCGATCTGTCCGTGGATGCGGCCCTGGCTCAGCTTGGCGGCAATCGTCATCGGGCTGAAAATCGTAAAAATGATCGGAGTGTGCGGCAGCGCCCGGCGCACCATCCGCAACGAGTCGATCTCACGCGCAAACGCCCCCTTGGTGATGTCCACGTCGGCCAAAGAACCCCAGTCCGCGATGCTCTGGAACGGCGTGGAGACGATGCGCGAGACCCCGCCGCGCCGAACCTCCGAGAAATCAATCTCCAGACCAAAATCCTCGACCGCATACATGCCGTTCGGCGCGGTCTTGACCAGATCAAGGTCGAAGTCGCGCTGCAGCGCAATCGTGGCCTGCGCCAGCCGCTCGGCATCCAGATCATCATAGGGAAAGTGCGTCCAGAACGAGAACAGCGGGCCACGTTCAGCGCGACTGCCAAAGAGGTTTTTGATGGCTTGGCTATACTGCAAAGCACTTCCTTCCATACTGCACAAGTTTCAGTAAGAAGAAGACTAGACTCATGCCTGCTATCGTAACAATATTATGTCACGATAACATCCATAGCGTTTGACGATAGGACATGCACGATGCGGCTTGAACAGCTCAGGTTATTCACCGCCGCCGCTGAATGTGGAAGTATCTCGGAAGCCGCCCGACAGGTGCATCTTGTGCAACCTGCATTTTCAGCACAAATCAAGGCGTTAGAGCATGATCTTGGCGTTATGCTGTTAGAGCGCAACGCCCGGGGAGTCACCCTAACACCCGCGGGGCGCAAGCTGTATGACGGCGCGCTTGCGCTGTTCCGGCATGTCGATCAGGTGCGCCATGAAACGTTGACCGCGGGCAGCGATCTGTCGGGGGAAGTGCGGATCGTGCTTGCAAGTTCGCTGGCACCGACGCTGTCGGGGCGAATCTTTGTTGCAGCTCTCGCCGCATATCCCAACATCCGATTAAGCATTCTGGATCTGCTGCGGATTGCCAGCGTCGATCTGATCACCTCGCGCCAGGTCGATTTCGGACTTCTGCCAAATGCCACCACACTGAACGGCGCCATCACCGAACCCGTTCTGCTGCAGGAACTTTACCTGGTGGGGCGTGAAATTCCCGGTGTGGTAGGCGACACCATTCCGTTTCGGTCGCTGCAAAAATATCCGCTTGTGATGGGGGGACGTGGCAACCAGCTGCGCATTGACCTTGAAAACACCGCTGCGCGCGCGGGCTATCGCATCAATATTGTGTCCGAGCAGGAGTCACTGTCGGTCTACCGTAGCATCATTCTGAACGGGGCTTATTTCACCGTCGTGCCTTATTCAGCCTATGCCCCCGAGATCAAAGCCGGAAGCCTTCTGGCCGCGCGCATTGTCGAGCCGACCGTCGAGCGCACCAGCTACTTCGCGTGGCATGAGTTTTCCGAACTGTCCCGCCCCGCGCGCGCTGTGATGGACCTGCTGAGAGTGTGCATTGCGGAAATGATCGAACTGGAACAATTGCGTGGCCGACTGCTGGGTTGATCGGGCTGGTTTGTGTACGCAACACCGTCTGATTCTGACGCTTTGTTTGCGAGGAGCCCCGAAAATACTGTCAGAAATCCATGCCGCTCACCATGGCCCCGCGGCTTTGCGCTCTCTGATTTAATATCTATACAATATTAAATCCCCTGCTAATCTGTACCAAAATATACCAAGAGGGGATCTGCCATGATGAAGCTTCAACGTCGGTCTTTCCTTGCCGCGACGGCAGGGCTTACGTTTCTTTCTGCCTTTCCGCGCATGGTGTTGGCGGATGGCCACGACATGCTGAAAGTCGCCATCGCGGCAGAGACGGGCGATCTGGATTTGTTGCAGAACGTCTCTACCCTGTCGTCGTACACGGTGGTGTTCGATGCGCTGATCCATTACGGCCCCGGCGGTGTGCTTGAACCCGGGCTGGCGACCGCATGGACAGTGGCAGATGATGGCCTTTCGATCAGTTTTGATCTGCGCGAGGGGGTGACTTTCTCGGATGGCACGCAGTTTGATGCCGATGCTGCCGAATGGAACCTGAAACGCTGGATGGGCGTGGCCGATTTCTCATGGATCGGGATTTCAGCGGCGTTTGGCAGCATCATCAAGGATGCGCCGAATAAGATCACCGTTACGCTGACCCGACCGGTTGCGGCGGCGCTGCTGGAATTGACCATCGTGCGCCCGGTGCGCTTCCTGTCGCCGAAGGCCGCCGATGCCGATGGCAAACAAACCGCGCCGATTGGCACTGGCCCATGGATCGTGGAAAGCTATGCCAGCGACAAAACCGTGCTGGTGCGCAACGATGCCTATTGGGGCGAAAAGCCCAGCTTTGCGCGGATGGAACTGCTGGTGGTGCCGGATGAATTGGCCCGCGCCAATGGGCTTCGCGCTGGTGATCTGGATGTGATCGGTGGCGATTGGGTGGCCCCGTTGTCACCGCGCCGCGCGAGTGCGCTGAAAACTGATGGCATGACCGTGGTGGCCGAACCCGGCACGGCGACGACGATCCTCGGCTATTCGCCGAAATCGCCGATGATGCAGGATAAAGCCGTGCGCGATGCGATCTTTATCGGCGTCGACCGCGCAGCGATTGCCGCCGTGCTGTTTGAGGGCTACGCCGACCCGACTGTGAACATCTTCCCGACCACGGTGCCCACGGCGGGCACACGCGGCGAGGTTCCGATGCGCGACGTGGCGGCAGCGCAGGCTGCCCTGACGGCAGGCGGTTGGGCAGGCGATGCCAGCGGTTTCACCAAAGATGGCGCGCCGCTGCTGATCGACTTTCTGGTGTCGGACGAGTCGTTCCCCGGTTCGCGCCGGATTGCCGAGATGATCCAGGGGCAACTGATGGAGATCGGCATTCAGTGCAACATCTCGTCGGTGGACAATGCCACGATGCACGACCGCCGCCCGAAATTTGAATATGACCTGACCTTCTTTGCCACCTATGGCGCGCCTTATGATCCGCATGGCTCGCTTGGCGCTTCGTTCGTGACGGCGGCGGATACCGGGCCGGATGGCAAGATTTATGTCTCGGACGATCTGGACAAGGTGGTTCTGGCCGCACTCGATGCAGGCGGCGAGGCGCGCGAACCGGCGATGCAGGCGGTTTATGATTGGATCAGCGCCAACACCGCCGCCTGCCCCTTGGTGGTCAGTCAGCGCATCTGGGCGGTTAATCCGCGCCTCAAAGGCTTTGGCCTGCCCGCCACCGATTACGACCTGCCGTTCAAGGGCATCACACTGGGCTAAGCCGCAACCGGAGGGCAAGACTGATGCAACGCATGTTCATGCGGCGGACGGGGCTTGCCCTGCTGCTGATGCTGGCGGCCACCGCGCTGACGTTTGCGCTGGTGTCCGCTGCACCGGGTAACGTCGCCGCCCTGATCGCCGAACGGGCGGCAGGTGCAGGGGCCGATGGTGAGATGATCGCCAAGATCGCCAATGATCTGGGCCTGAACGACCCGCTGCCGGTGCGCTATCTGCGCTGGCTGGGGGATGCCGTGCAGGGCGATTTCGGGGTCAGCTTGCGCACAGGCAAGCCGATGTCCGAGGAATTTGCTGCCCGTATCCCGAAAACGCTGGCTTTGCTTGCGGGGGGCGGTGTGCTGGCGCTGGCGTTGTCTTTGGTGATGGGGCTGGCGGGGGCGGTGTCGAATGGCGGCATCGTGGACAAGCTGTTGCACGGGCTGGCGCTGGTTGGGGCCTCGACCCCGAACTTCTTTGTCGCAGCCATGCTGGTGATCGTGTTCTCGGTGATGCTGGGCTGGGTGCCGACCTTTGGTGTCTCCGGCTTTACCTCGTGGCTGTTGCCATGGATCACCATTGCGCTGTTTCCCGGCTCGGTGCTGGCGCGCGTGGTGCGGGTGAACCTGCAAGAGGCGATGTCGCGCCCGTTTGCCACCACGGGTTTTGCCAAGGGCCTGACGCGCCGCGCCGTACTGCTGCGTGAGGCGCTGCCGAATATCCTGATCCCCTACATGACCACCTTCGGCGCACAGTTCACCCTGATGATGATCGGCGCGATTGTGGTCGAACGGGTGTTCGGGCTGAACGGTATAGGGGCTTTTTTCATCGAGGCGATCCGCTTTCGCGACTTTATCGGCATGCAGGCGGTGCTGATGTTGTTCGTGGTGTTCTTCGTGTCAGTCAACCTGATCGTCGATATTGCCGCTATGCTGGCCGATCCGCGCCTGCGCCGGCCAAGAAAAGCATAATGGGAAAGGCATAAGCGATGAAAAACTGGCCTTGGCTGATCCTGACCCCCGCCATTATCTTCGTGCTGATCGGGCTGTTCGCACCCTTCTTGATGACGCATGACCCGACGGTGCAAGACTACAAAGCGATCCTTTCGCCAGCCTCGTGGTCGCACTGGCTTGGCACCGACTACCTTGGCCGCGACATGTATAGCCGCATCATCGGTGGCGCGCGCACCTCGCTGGTGGCGATGGTGTTCGTGCTGCTGGCGGCACTGGTGATCGGCGTGGTGATCGGCTCTTTCGCGGGCTATGTCGGCGGGCGCACCGAGTTGGTGCTGATCTCGATCATCGACATCGCGCTTGCCCTGCCCAGCCTGATCATCGCGCTGGCCTTGATCGGGGTGTTTTCCGGCGCAAGCTGGTCGTGGATGAGCGATTATTGGAAGATGATCATCGCTCTGACATTGGCGTGGTGGGCGAACTATGCGCGGATGAGCCGTGCGGTTGTGGTGGCCGAATTACAGCAACCTTACATCGAGGCGGCGCGGGTGATGGGTGCCAGCCACATGTGGATCTTCACCAAACACATCCTGCCGCATGTGCTGGGGCTGGTGGTGGTTTACGCCTCCGCCGATGCCGGAGCCTTGGTTTTGGCGATTGCGACGCTGTCCTTCCTTGGTCTTGGCGTCGCCCCGCCCACCCCGGAATGGGGGCAAATGCTGGTCGATGGTATGAGCTATATTGAGGAATTCCCGAGCCTTGTGATCATCCCCGGTCTGGCGCTGACGGCGGTTGTGGTCAGCTTTAACCTGCTTGGCGAGGCGTTTGCGCTGCAAAAGGTGCCAAAGGCCGTGCGAGGCGGGCTGCTGCGGCGCAAAAAAGCCACGCGGGCTGCTGAGGAAACCGCTCGTGCAGCGACGGAGGCAAAAGTATGAACGCGCCAGTTTACGCGGTCGAAAATTTGGTGATCGACCTTTATACGCCCTCTGTGTCGGTGCGTGCAGTGGATGGGGCCAGTTTCCATGTCTCCCCCGGCGAAACATTGGCCATCGTGGGTGAAAGTGGCTCTGGCAAGACGGTGATGACGCTCGGGCCGCTGGGTTTGATGCCCGAAGGCGTCGCGGTTGATCTGCGCGGAACCGCGCGGGCCGATGGGCGCGATATCCTGACCCTCTCGCCTTCTGAACTCTCGGCCCTGCGCGGCGGTTTCTTTGGCGTGATCTTCCAAGACCCGATGAGCGCTCTGAATCCGATGCTGAAAATCGGCCCGCAACTGGCCAGCCAAGCGCAGAAATATGCGGGCCTGTCGGCGGAGGCCGCGCGCAAGGAAGCGGTGTCGCTGCTAGCCCGTTCCGGCATCCCCGACCCCGAGGATCGCTACGACCGCTATCCGCATGAGTTGTCGGGCGGGATGCTGCAACGTGCGATGATTGCGCTGGCACTGGCCGCCCGGCCAAGGGTGCTGATCGCGGATGAGCCGACAACGGCGCTTGATGCGACCGTGCAGGCACAGATATTGGCACTGATCCGGACGATCCAAAAAGAGGACGGCATCGCAGTGGTGCTGATCACCCATGACATCGGCGCGGTGTCGGTCTTGGCCGACCGGGTGATCGTGCTCTACGCGGGTCAGATTGCCGAGGAAGGCACCGCCATTCAGGTGCTGACCGCCCCGGTGCATCCCTATACGCGCGGGCTGCTGGCGTCGGTGCCCGATTTCCGCTCGGAGAGTGCGACGGGGACGAAGGAAATTCCCGGCATTCCGCCCAATCAGGCGCAACTGATGCCCGGCTGCCGCTTTGCCGACCGTTGCGACATGGTGCAAGCCACCTGTCACAGCCACCGCCCGCGCCTGCAAACCGTGGGTTTGGGTGACGTGCCTCACCGCGTGGCCTGCCCGGTTGTTATTGCTGCGGAAGGGATCGTGACCCATGACTGATGTGAAACAGGCTGATCCCCCCGCCATCGAGGCACAGGGGCTGAAAGTGCACTTCCAGACCGCTGCCGGACTTGTCCGCGCGGTAGATGGCGTCGATTTGACCATCCCCAAGGGCGCGTTCCACGGCATCGTCGGCGAATCCGGTTGCGGCAAGACCACGCTTGCGCGGGCGATCATCGGGTTGCAACACGCCACCGAAGGCACAGTCCAGATCAACGGGCGCGACCGCGCCGACTGGCAAAAGCAAGACCGCAAGGGCTTTGCCCGCGCCGTGCAGTTCATTTTCCAAGACCCGCTGGGGTCGATGAGCCGCCGTCAGACCGTGGGCCAGACGCTGGAGGAACCGCTGCTGATCCATAGCATCGGCAACGCATCCGAGCGCAAACAGCGC
This sequence comes from Cypionkella sp., assembly GCF_030652235.1. GTDB lineage: Bacteria > Pseudomonadota > Alphaproteobacteria > Rhodobacterales > Rhodobacteraceae > Cypionkella. The sequence goes on along the minus strand of NZ_JAUSBA010000035.1, from coordinate 52,740 downwards.
CTTGCGGAACTGCTGGACCTCGTGGCGCTGCCTGCAACTGTGCTGGACCGTATCCCGCGCTCGCTATCGGGCGGTCAGCGGCAGCGCGTGTCCATTGCCCGCGCGCTCGCCCTGAACCCCTCGCTGCTGATCTGTGACGAGCCGCTGTCGGCGCTGGATGTTTCGGTCCGCGCACAGATCGTCAACCTGTTCGCGCGGTTGCAAGCACAGCTTGGCTTGACTATCGTGATCGTGGCGCATGACTTGGCAATCGTGCGCGAGGTCTGCTCAGAGGTGACGGTGATGTATTTGGGTCGGGTAGCGGAACAGGGTGTGACCAAGCCGGTGTTTGCCGATCCCGCGCATCCCTATACGCAGGCGCTTCTGTCCGCCGTTCCCTCCCCCGATCCACGCATTGAGGCCCCCCGCCCACGCATCCTGCTGGCTGGCGATCCGCCCAGCCCACGCAACCCGCCGCCCGGCTGCCGGTTTTCCACCCGCTGCCCGGTGGTCGAACCGCAGTGCCGTGTCACGGAACCGCAGTTGCGCCCCGTTGCCCATTCCGGCCAAGCCGCCTGCCACCTTGCAGCAGCGGAAAGCCATGCTGTGATCTGATGCACGACCACGCACCCGACCATCGCCCGCAGACCCTGCACGCCCGTATCAGGGTCGAGATCGAGGCCCGCATACTGTCCGGCGAATGGCCGCCGGGGCACAGGATTCCGCCTGAAACCGAACTGGTCGCCACCTATGGCTGCTCACGGATGACAGTGAACAAGGCTATGTCCTCGCTGGCCGCCGAAGGTCTGATCTTGCGCAACCGCCGCGCGGGTACGGTGGTGGCGCGGCCGCGTATCCATTCTGCCATTCTCAACATTCCAGATATCCGCGCCAAAGTCGAGGAACGGGGAGCCACCTATGGCTATCTTGCCTTGACCGACGAGCTGCGACCTCCCTGCTGCGTGCATCTTGGGTCCGAAGGCCACCATCTGGGGCGCAGCCGTTTCATCCGCTCTGTGCACTCCAGCGACGCATTGCCTGTGATGCTGGAGGACCGGCATATCTTTCTCGATGCTGTGCCGCAAGCCGAACGCGCCGATTTCCGGGCCGAGCCGCCAGGCACCTGGCTGGTGGCACATGTGCCATGGACCGAGGCAGAGCATCGCATTGCGGCGATTGCAGCGGAACCGCTGATGGCGCGCACGCTGGAAATTGCAGTCGGCGCGCCCTGCCTGCTGGTTGAACGCCGCACGTGGCGGGGGACCGAGACGGTGACCATCGTGCGGCAGGTATTCCGCGGCGATGCCTTCGATCTGATCGCCCGGTTTGGTCCGAATTCGGAGCGTTGAGGGCGTCCACTGCCTTGTCATGTTGACGCAGTGTCGTGTTGTCATAACATATTGATCAGATCGGGGGCTACTCCTTGCCTCCGACCTGATGACTTCAGCGGGCGGTCACTCGACTTCTATCATCTGAGAATACACACCGCCCACCCGCAGCGTCACTGTCACCGGGGCCTCTCCTCGATTGCGCCAGAACCAGCCATGGTTGCCCGCAAAGGGGGCGGCCATGGTGCCATCCTGTCCAGGCGCTGCGCGACCATCCTCGAACCGGACTTCGTTTGCGCCACCATCGTCACCGTGCTGGGTATAGTTCACCCCGCCACCTTCGGAGACCCATTCAAAGTTGGCCACATCACCTGCGGCCATCACCAGCTTGATTTCCTTGGCCTCCGAAGGCGCGAGTGTGAACACCATCTCATCCCGCCATGCCGCAGCGTCGCCCGCATCCACAGGTAGCGCTGCCGCCTCTGGTCCAATGGCCGCGGGTTCAGCATCGGGCACGGGAGCGATGCTGGCCACAGCTTCGGGCATCGCCTCCGCCTGAGCGACCGAAGCGGTTGCAATGTCTGCGCCGATGACGGCTGCAATCTGTTGCAGCTGGGCGTCGATCCGGTCGAGGCGTGCCGCCACATCTCCGGGTTCCGCATTTTCCTCCGGTGCGGTTGCAATCTCCGTCGCCGCCGCGTCTTGGGCTGCCGCCTCGCCATAAAGCTGCTGCTTGATGTCGCCCATCTCGGTCAGGCCAAGAAGCCCCCCGACACCGGTCGGGTCGACCCCGTATTCGGCGGGCAGATAGAACAGGGTCAGGATCACAAGCGCCGCCCCCCCGGCGAAAAGCGTGCTGCGGACCAGCCCGCCAGAGGTTGCATCGACCCCCTGAATGTGACCGGCCCCGCCCTGTGGTGCGGCGTGGCGCGGCTCGGCACGAAGGGGCGTCAAGGGAGCTTTGTGGATATCGAAACGTTGAGGTTGCATGGAATATCTCCAATGTTCAGGCAAGGGCGAGGCCGGCGAGCTGATAACCCATCAGCACAAAGCCAGCCGTCATCATGACAATGTTCACGGCATAGGCCTGCCGCGCGAAAGACGGGGTGGTGCGCCAGCGATTCATTATGATCAGGATCGCGGAAAGGGCTATGATCTGCCCCACTTCGACGCCCACGTTAAATGCCAACAGGTTCGGCACCAGCCCGTCGGGCGAGATGTTGTAGTTGATAATCTTCGACGACAGACCAAACCCGTGCAGAAACCCGAAAATCAGCGTCGCGGCCTTGGTGTTGGGCTGGAACCCGAACCACAGCGGGAACGCCCCCAGATTGTCGAGAGCCTTGTAAACCACCGAAAACCCGATGATCGCGTCAATCACATAGCTGTTGATGCCGAAGTTGAAGTAGACGCCCGCCAGCATCGTGGTGGAGTGGCCGATAGCGAACAAGCTGACATAGCCCGCGATGTGCTTCATTCCGTAAAGGAAAAAGATCACCCCGAAAAGGAACAGGATATGGTCATATCCGGTCACCATGTGCTTGGCTCCCAGATACAGGAACGGGATGATCTTCACCCCAGTGACTTCCTGAATATAGCCCTTGTCGCCCAGAGTAACGGCATGGGCCAGGGCGGCTTCGGCCCAGAGCATAAGCAGCCCTGACAAGATCAGCAGAAACATCGCCTTATGGGACGATGCCCCCGCGACCCATCGGGTGCGTGGAAAATTTGTCATTGGTTTGTCCTTGATTGAGTGCAGCTATCGTCAGGGCCGAAGGCCGATCAGACGATGCTGTCTCTCGGTGGTCGCCTCAGCCCTGATGACACCAGAGTTCCCGCCGAAACATCGGAAATCCCGATATGCAATGCGCTGAACTCCGAAATGGCATCACTGCCTTGGGTTAGCACGACTTGCGTGGGGTGTTCATGATCGGTTGCGTCATGACCAACGCCAGTCTGACCCGGCTCGGGTTCGGGATGCGAATGGCCGTGTTGCAGAGGTTCGGCGGCCTGCACACTGTCTGACGGCAATCCGGGCCCATGCGTTGCAGCTATGATCATGGGCGCAACAATGAACGCGCAGAGCGTCAGCATGGCAAACACCCGCCGCATTGCTCCGCTGATCCATTCCACTGTCATTGCCCGCCGCCTCTTCGCTCCACGGCGTCTTCACTCGCACCGTTAAAGCCCTATCATCGCCCATCAGGGCCTCTTGGAGAGGAAAGTATCGAAAACCGTGGTCAAATGCAATCCGACGCGTATGTGCAATGGCCAGAATCTGCTGATGTGGCCGCAGTTTGTCAGGATGCGACAGAAATTGCTGCTTGAACTTATCCCCTCCAGGGGGATAGGTGTATTAAATGGCAGACTCAGCATCCCACACCTCCCACCCTGACATCATCAACCGCCTCAAACGGGCGGATGGTCACCTGAAATCAATCATCGAGATGCTGGAGGCGGGCCGTCCCTGCCTAGACGTGGCGCAGCAGTTGCAGGCGGTCGAGAAGGCCGTCGCTCAGGCCAAGAAGGCCCTGATCCACGATCACATCGACCATTGCTTGGAAGACATCACCGGCCCGCTGCCCCGTGACCAGCGCACCCAAGTCGAAGAATTCAAACTGATCACCAAATACCTGTGAGGCCAAAATGCGCGACGCGATTCTCGACTGGTTCGGCTTTGGCAAGAGCGGACAAAGTTTTGCCGGACATGGCCACCCCCATGGCGAGACCGAAGGTGGCCATGGTCACACCCACGGCGTGGTCGACGCAACGATTGCTACCACGTCGCGCGGGATCTGGGCAATCAAATGGTCGTTTGTCCTGCTGGCGCTCACGGCAGCGGCGCAGATCGTCATCGTGCTGATTTCCGGATCGGTCGCGCTGCTGGCCGACACGATCCACAACGTCGGCGATGCCGTCACTGCGATCCCGTTGTGGGTGGCCTTCATGCTCGCCCGCCGCAAACCGAGCCGCACTTTTACCTACGGATTGGGCAGGGTCGAAGACCTTGCTGGCCTGATCATCGTCGGGATCATCCTGTTCTCGGCACTGTTTGCAGGCTACGAATCCATCAACCGTCTGTTCAATCCGCAACCAATCACTTATCTAGGCTGGGTGATTGCCGCAGGCTTGATCGGTTTCATCGGCAACGAGGTGGTCGCAGTCTTCCGCATCCGCGTGGGGCGCGAAATCTCCAGCGCGGCCCTGATCGCCGATGGCTACCACGCCCGCACTGACGGCTTTACCAGCTTGGCCGTCGTGCTGGGGGCTATTGGGGTCTGGCTCGGCTTTCCACTTGCCGACCCGATTGTCGGCCTGCTGATTACGCTCGCCATCTTCGGCATCGTCTGGCAATCGGCGCGCTCCGTGCTGACGCGGATGCTGGACGGGGTGGAGCCGGGCATTTTGGACGAGATCGACCACGCTGCCGCACATGTGCCGGGCGTAATCGGCGTGCATGCGGTGCAGGCGCGCTGGCTCGGCCACAAACTTCATGCTGAAATGTCGGTGCATCTGGACGAGAAGGTGACAGTGGCCGAGGCGCAAGTCATCGTGGCTGCGATGAAGGCGGAACTGTTCGAGCATTTGCCGGTGCTGAGCCAAGTGAGCATCCGCATCGAGGCCCCTGCGAGCGGCGATCCTGTGGCCCGCCCCGTGGCCCACGGCCACCACCACGCGCCCGACCCCTTCGTGGTGGCCTGCGATCTGGCCGATGGCGTGTTGGAAATCGTTGACACGCCGCAGGGCGAGCGGATGCGCCTGACCATCACCCGCCACACCGAAGGGCTGTCGGCGATGGTGATCATCGACCGACCGACGGGCCCCGAAACCCTGTTCCTGCTGCCCGCGCCCGACGACCACCACTGCCTGCAAAGCGCCGATGCGCCTGCCGAGCCGCATCAATTTGACGCCCGCCTGGTGTTGCACGCCGGGGGCAAATCCCTTGACATAGTATTCCACATGGCCGAACCCGAAGGCCACGGCGAGCACTGACCTTTATCTCCGAAAGCAGACCCGATGCTCAGCGTTCTTGCCAACCGCACCTTCCGCCACCTGTTTGCCGCACAGGTGATTGCCCTTGTCGGCACCGGCCTTGCCACCGTTGCTCTTGGCCTGCTGGCATGGCAACTGGCGGGCAAGAATGCCGGACTGGTGCTGGGCACGGCGCTGGCGATCAAGATGATCGCCTATGTCACGCTGGCCCCGATTGCCGCCGCATTGGCCGAACGCCTGCCACGCCGCGCATTTCTGGTGACGCTGGACCTGATCCGCGCCGGCGTCGTGCTGTTTTTGCCGTTTGTGACCGAGGTCTGGCAAATTTATGTGCTGATCTTCTTCCTGCAAGCGGCATCGGCAGGCTTTACCCCGGCGTTTCAGGCGACGATCCCAGATGTTCTGCCTGAGGAGAAAGACTACACCAACGCGCTGTCGCTGCTGCGGTTGGCCGAAGATCTGGAACAACTGCTGAGCCCGATGCTGGCGGCAGCATTTTTGACCGTGGTCAGCTTTCCGGTATTGTTCGGAGGCACCGTGGCGGGATTTGTCGGGTCAGCCTTTCTGGTTGTCACCGTCACCCTTCCGGCCCGAACAGTATCGGAACCCGGTCACTTCTGGGCCTCGACCACCAAGGGCATCCGCATTTATCTGGCCACACCGCGCCTGCGTGGTTTGATGGTTATGGAAATGGCGGTCGCGGCGGCAGGCGCGATGATTTACGTCAACACGGTGGTGCTGGTGCAGGCCGGTCTGGGGTTGGGCGCACCGCAAGTGGCGCTGGCCTTTGCCGCGTTTGGTGCCGGGTCGATTGTCGCGGCATTCCTGCTTCCACGCATCCTTGAACGGATCCCGGACCGCCCGGTAATGATAACCGGCGCGGGTCTGATGGTGGCCGGGGTTGCCATCACGCCGCTAGCGACGGGGCTTGCCGGGCTGCTGCTGCTGTGGGCAGTTATCGGGTTCGGGTTTTCGTTCACACAAACTCCGATTGGCCGCATCCTGAACCGATCATCCCGTGAGGAAGATCGCCCGGCAGTGTTCGCCGCGCAATTTGCCCTGTCGCACGCGGCTTGGCTGGTGACCTATCCGCTGGCAGGCTGGCTTGGCGCGGCCTTCAGCCTGACCACCGCCGCCTTAGGTCTGGCAGCATTGGGCGCGGTTGCGATGATCGCGGTGATCCACCTTTGGCCCTCGCACGATCCGGTAGAGATCGTGCATGATCACCCGGATCTGGCCCCCGATCATCCGCACATGCGGGAACATGCAGTGGGCAATCGCCACGCGCTGGTGATCGACGGGTTGCACCGGCGATGGCCCAAGCTGTGAGAGGCGGTTGTCTGGAAGGCATCAAGATTTACGGCTTCACGCCCCCCGCGGCGCAAGCAGGATCACGGCGGCGCCCACCAACACAATGACCCCGCCGGTCAAATCCCAACGGTCGGGACGCTGGCCCTCGGCCAGCCACAACCAGACCAGCGAAGCGCAGACATAAACCCCACCATAAGCCGCATAGGATCGGCCCGCAAAATCAGCCTCCACCCGCGTCAATGCCCATGCAAAGACGGCAAGCGCCATCATGCCCGGCCCCAGCCATAGAGGCGAGCGGTCAAGCCGGGCCCAAGCCCAGAAGGCAAAGCACCCGGCAATCTCGGCCAGGGCGGCAAAGGCATACAGGCCCAACGTCGGCAGCGCGGTCATTCCGACACTTCGGCCAGATCGCGGCCATGGTCGGTGGTGCAATGCGCGTGGCTGCCTAGACATTCGATCACCCGGCAGTCGGCGACGCTGCCGCCCGCGCATTGCGTGATCATGCGTTCCAGTTCGGATTTCAGCGCCATCAGCCGCGCAATCCGGCCTTCAACGGCCAGAAGCTGCGCCTTGGCGATGCTGTCCACAGCTGCGCACGGCTGGTCGGGACGGTCCGACAAGCCCAGCAGATCGCGGATCGCGTCCAGCGGAAAGCCAAGATCGCGGGCGTGACGGATAAAGGCCAGCCGGTCGCGCGCCGCAGGTCCGTAAAGCCGCTGGTTGCCGGTGGACCGGCCCGCCTCGGGCAAAAGCCCGATCTGTTCATAATACCGGATGGTCGGCACCTTGACGCCTGCGGCCTCGCTCAACTTTCCGATGCTTAGCACGAAAAAACCTCTTGAACCTCTAGTTGCTAGAGAAGTTATACCCACGACTCGATGGATTCAAGCGCCGCCCTTTGGGTGGCCGAAAGGGTTGTGATGAGCGCGAATGAGACAGGGGAACGCTGTGACTGGACCGTCACGGGCATGGATTGCGCCAGTTGTGCCACCAAGATCACCACTGCGCTGAACCGGCTGCCGGGGGTTCAGGATGTGCAGGTCGGCGTGATGACGGAACGGCTGACAGTCTCGCTGGACGCCAGCCGAACCTCACGCGACACGGTCGAGGCGACGGTGAAGAAGCTGGGATTTGGCATCGCGCCGAAAGGGTCCCCCGTGGCGCTCAAAAAGGCGTTCGTGCTGCCGGGTGCGGAAAGTGCTGCTGCGGACGATCATGCGGGGCACGACCACGCCGGACATGCAGGGCATGATCACGGGGCAACCAAGGTTGCGGCGACCGCTGCCAAACAGGATCCAGGCCACGGCGGCCCCGGCCACACCCATGCGACCGACCCCAAAGACCGCGACAAGCGCTGGTATCAAACCGCCAAGGGCAAACTGGTGATCGGCACCGGCCTTCTGCTGGCCGCCGCCTGGACGGTCAAACTCTTTGGCCCAGAAAGCATTGCCTACTACGCCTTTTTCGCGGCCTGCCTGATCGGAGTTGCCCCCGTCGCAGTCCGCGCCTTTGCCGCTCTGCGCGCCGGTATTCCCTTTACCATCGAGGCGCTGATGACCATCGCAGCCATCGGTGCCTTGTTCATCGGCGCTGCCGAGGAGGCGGCGTTGGTCGTGTTCCTGTTCGCCGTGGGCGAGGTGCTGGAAGGTGTCGCCGCCGACCGCGCCCGCGCCTCAATCCGCGCCTTGGCCGACCTGGTGCCCAAAACTGCAATCCTTGAGGAAGGCGGAACCACCCGCGAAGTAGACGCCGCCACACTGCAAATCGGCCAGCGCGTACTGGTTCGCCCCGGCGACCGTATTCCTGCGGACGGCGAGATTGCCGAGGGCACATCCGGCATCGACGAAAGCCCGGTCACCGGCGAATCCATGCCCAAGACCAAGAGGCCGGGCGATGCGGTTTTTGCAGGCTCAATCAACACCGAAGCCGCCTTGCGGATCACCGTCACCAAAGCCGCCGAAGACAACACCATCTCTCGTATCATCGCGCTAGTTGAAGAAGCCGAAACCGCCCGCGCGCCCACCGAACGCTTCATCGACCGGTTCAGCCGCATCTACATGCCCGCAATCGTCGGGTTGGCCGTTCTAGTGGCGATCATCCCACCGCTGACGATGGGCGCGGATTGGAACACCTGGATTTACCGCGCGCTGGCCTTGCTGCTGATCGGCTGCCCCTGTGCCTTGGTGATCTCGGTGCCCGCGTCGATTGCATCGGCCCTGTCATCGGGGGCCAAGCGTGGCATCCTGATGAAGGGCGGCGCGGTGATTGAGGCCGCAGCCCGCACCACCCGCGTGGCGTTTGACAAGACCGGAACCCTAACCGTCGGCCGCCCCGCTGTCACCGATGTGATCCCGCTGGGCGCGACCGAGGCCGAACTTCTGGCCGTTGCCGCCGGGATCGAAACCGGCTCCAGCCATCCCTTGGCCGAGGCGATCCTGCGCCGCGCCGATGAGGCCAAAGTAACCCCCCTGCCCGCAACCGGCGCCAAGGCGCTGATCGGCAAGGGCGTTGAGGCCACGGTGGGCGGCGCGCCCGCCTGGGTCGCTTCACCCCGTTATGCCGCGGAAATGCAGGCGCTGGACGGCCTCGGCATCCGGCGCGCGGCGGCGATGGAGGAAGACGGTAAAACCGTGGTCGTGGTGTTCCGCGAGCGTCTTGCGCTTGGCATGATCGCCATGCGCGACGAGCCACGCGCCGATGCGATCGAGGGGGTGCGGCAGCTCAAAGCCATGGGCGTCACCTCGGTGATGCTGACAGGCGACAATGCCCGCACCGGGGCCGCAATTGCCGGGCTGATGGGGATGGAACACCGGGCCGAGTTGATGCCCGAGGCTAAAGTCACCGAGATCAAGGCGATGGTCGCATCGGGTGGCGTCATCATGGTGGGTGACGGCATCAACGATGCGCCCGCGCTGGCGGCGGCTTCAGTAGGCGTGGCGATGGGCTCTGGCACCGATGTAGCGCTGGAAACCGCTGCTGCCGCCCTTCTGCGCAACCGGGTGACGGATGTGGCGGCGATGGTGCGGCTGGCCCGGGCCGCGATGGGCAACATTCGCCAGAACGTGACGATCTCGCTGGGGCTGAAGGCTGTGTTTCTGGTGACGACGGTGCTGGGGGTAACTGGCCTTTGGATTGCTATTCTGGCCGATACCGGCGCGACGGTTCTGGTTACGCTGAATGCCCTGCGCCTATTGCGTTTCAACCCGGAACGCGAGGGGTGAGGCGGTGACGGCGTTCGGATGAGCAAGCCTTGGCGTGCTGTTGCTGTATCTGGCGGCCTTCTTTGCGAGATCAACACTGGCCGCAAGGGCGGCAGGACGATCTGTCTGGCTGTTTGACCCTGAACGCGATGCGGCGGCACCGCCGATCTGAAATCGAGAATGTGAGCCACCTATGAAAATCCTGATCCCTGCCCTGATGGCCCTAATGTCCGCGACACAGGCCTTCGCCTGCGGTGGGACTGTTGCCGGCAATATCGAAATCGAAAACCCTTGGTCGCGCGCATCTATCGGCACCGACCGCCCCGGGGTCGTCTACCTGACCATCCGCAACATCGGCCCTGCGGCGGACATGCTGACAAGTATTGCAACCCCAGTCGCCGACATGCCGATGCTACATGAAACTGTCGTGACCGATGGAATCGCGTCAATGCCGCATGTGATGGCGGTGTCGGTTCCCGCCAAGGGTGCGATTGCGCTGGAACCCGGCGGGTTTCACGCGATGCTGATGGGATTGACACAAAAGCTGGAAAAGGGCGCGACATTTCCCGTGACACTGACATTCCGCGACGCGGGCGCAGTGACCGTTGACGTCGAGATTCGAGGCCTGGGGGCCAAAGGCCCCGAGTGCTGACCCGCCGCACAGTTCTGACAGCAGCCGCCACCGGAGCGGGCGGCGTCGGTTTCATGTTGGCCCTCGGCTGGTGGCGCAGCCCTGAGCCAAAGGCTTTCGACCTGCTTCCCCTGCCGCTGTCAGAGATGGATTTCACCCTGACCGACCATCGTGGCGTGTCGGTGACACCGCAAGACTGGCTGGGCCGCCCGCTGCTGGCTTTTTTCGGCTTCACGTTCTGCCCGGATGTCTGTCCCACCACGCTGAACGACATTTCCGATTGGCTGGCCGATCTGGGGCCGGAAGCAGACCGTTTGGCCGTCGCTCTTATCAGCGTGAACCCGGAGCGCGATACGCCACAGCTTCTGGCTGACTATGTGTCGAATTTCGACCCACGCATCACCGGCTATACCGGTACGCCCGACCAACTAGCCCGCACCGCCGAAGGTTTTCGGGCGAAGTTTGAAAAGATACCAACTGGCGACGGTGATTACACCATGAACCATACCGCAGGGGTATTCCTTTTCCATCCCGATGGTCGCTTTGGTGGTATCATTGATTTCCACGAAGACCGCCGCTTTGCCCTCCCGAAAATCCGCCGTATCCTTGGCTGAAAGGTCTGTCACATGCCCCACCTTCTGACCCGTCGCACTCTGCTGGTATCCGCTGCCGCGGCTGCGGCGCTGCCACTCCACGCGGAAACGAACCCCGCGATCCATGTCGTGAAGGGCACCGGATGCGAGTGTTGCTCGGCTTGGGTCGATCACCTGAAAGCCGCTGGCTTCAGCGTGACCGAGGAGGAGATGTACGGCACCATCCTGATGCGCTTCAAACAGGACAGCGGCGTGCCGCAAAAGATGATCTCGTGCCATACGGGCAAGATCGCGGGCTATGTGATCGAAGGCCATGTGCCCGCCGCCGATATCAACCGCCTGATGGCCGAAGCCCCCAACGCGATCGGTCTGTCCGTTCCCGGAATGCCCTATGGGTCACCCGGCATGGGCGATGAGTCGGCGCGTGAGGCGTATGATGTCTTCATGATCAAGCGCGATGGCACGACTGAGGTTTTCACCGCATACTCTGAGACGTGAGTGCATACAGCCCCTTGAGCCCGGTCGGCAATTGAGATGAAAATGTAATTTCGCTTAACTCCGGAGTGTGGCCGACGTTCCGCCAAATCCTGCGCTTGCATCAATCTGGGACCTCAACTTGGACCTATCGCGGCTTAGTGTAGGTTGAAGCGATCGTGCAGACTGGTTGGCGAGAAACGGCTGTTATGACGAATAAGCGCATATTCTTAATCACAGGAACGACCGGACCATGATCTTGGTGGTCGTGGCCACACTGACTCCGGACTTTGGGGGCTGATTCTGCTGTAGGCGTTGATCCGGTTTGGATTTTCGCAGACCCAAACGCCCATTGGCCGCGTCTTGAACCGCTCGGCCCAGCCACAGGATCGCCCGGCCGTCTTCGCCGCGCAATTTTTCCTTTCACTTGCCTGTTGGCTGGTCACCTATCTGCTTATCGGCTGGCCTGCAAATGACCCATCGCATGTGCCGCACAGCCATGCTGACCTGCCCGCAAACCACCCACATCTGGCACCGGACACCAGCGCGGCGCACAGCCATGACTTTACGATTGACGCCTTGCACCGCCAGTGGCCGAAGCCTGCCTAGAGGCCTCCAGCCAAGAGCATAAATCCAAAGGGCCGACAGCCACCTCATTCAACAGAACAGCGGCGCGGAGATGTTCTCCCGCGCAGCTGATGACTTGCCTAACATATTTCAGAAATTTGTGACGCTTTGGACCGAACCCACTCAGTCCGCCGCTTCCGCACCGCCTTTGTCCTTGGCGACATCTACACTGACCGGAGCGAAGCCTTCAGCCTTCAGGACGAACGTGATCGTCTTTGCCGCCTGGCTGGTGATGTAGATCGAGTTCGGGTTGGCGCGGAAATGCCCGGCCACGGCCCCGTCGTCGAAGTGAAGCCGCGCCTCGCCACCGGCGGGAACGCTAAAGCCGTCAAGCTTGCGGAAAATGCCCTCGACCTTGCCCGTGTCGGCGTCCGTGATGCTGTAGTAAATCGAGAATCCAGACAAAGCCGCGCTGCCCGAATTGGTCACCAGCAGTTCCAAGTGATCGGTTGCGTCCTTTTTGGCCGCATAGTCATAGTTGTTTTCGACCAACGCTTCCTTGATCCCGAAAGGGGCTGCCGCACCGGTCATGTCCAGCGGGTTTGCCATGAAGGCAGGGTCGGCATCGGCCAGATCGTTCTGGCCGTCACCATCAGTGTCCGCCACCATCGGATCGGTGCCAAGCAGCACCTCCGAGGCATCGGGCACACCGTCACCATCCGTGTCGGTCGTGGTCTGCGAGAACCCGGGACTGGACAGTGTCAGGCCAAGGATGGAGACGAGAGCAAGCGTCGAGATGTGTTTCTTGAGGGTCATAGTGTAGTTCCTTTGAGTTCAGGCTTTTGCAAGCCGGTCGGGGTTGAGGGGAAGGGCCAGCGCAAGTGCGCCGAGCCCGAGGGCAGTGAGAAAAATCCAGATCAGATTGCCCAGCATTTCGATCAGGATCGGGCCAAGCGGCATCCCGGCATAGGTCGCCTTGATCCCCAGCACGGCGAAGGTGAACCGCTCGAAATGTTTGGTGACAGAGGCCTGCTCGATGCCGTCGCGCACCGTCTCGAAAGTCGCAAAGCCCTTCATGATCTGGATCTGATCGGGCTTGGCGATGTTCAACTGCTTGAACACGCCCCCGGCCACCTGATTGTCGGGGTCCAGCGTGTCACCGATCTGCGGCGCCACCAGCACCAGCGTCAGCCAGATCGCAAAGGCGACCAGCAGCGCGTGGCTGGGTTGCTTCATGTGCAGCGACAGGATGAAACTGACCAGGAAGAAGCAGGCGGTATAAGCCACGGCCACAGCCCAGACGATGGCGATACGCAGGAGATCATCCATGCCCAGCCCGATGCCGGACATGAGGTGCAAGAGCAGGGTCAGCCCGCCCAGAACCAGCGCAAGACCGCCCGCCAGCAGGCCGATCCCGGCCAAGGCCTTGCCCGCCACGAATTGCCACCGGCGCATCGGGCGGGTCAGCATCAGCGCCAGGGTTTGCCGACCGCGTTCGCTGGCGGCCGAGCGATAGCCGATCAGGATGGCGATGGCGGCCCCGATGATCTCGATCTGCTCGATGGCGCCGCGCAGCAGGCGCAACGGGTAGAACTCGGGTGCCTTGATCGCATCCGCAGATTTGCCAAGCGCCAGCAGAGACGCCTTGGCCGCTTCGTATGTGGCGACGTCGCTGCGCAACGCAATGGCACCCGTCACAAGGGCCACCAGGGCTGCAAGGCCCAGAAAGGCGGTGACGATCAGGATGAAACGGTCGCGCAGCGCATCGCGGATATCCTTGCCGGCGATGGTGCGGACAGGGGTTGGGTTCAATCGGATGGAGTTCAGGGCGGCGTCAGACATTGTACTCTCCTTGCGTCATGGAAAGCCGGGTCAGTGCGCGCCAGGCGATTGCGCCAGCGAGGCCGGTCGCGAGGACCAGGTTGATCACCGGCGGGATGAAGGACGGCGAGGCGATGCCCTGCGGCAGGTAGTCAAGCAATGCCGCCGAGGCGAACTTGTAGGCATCGGCCAGCGAGACGGGGCCAAGTACGACAGCAGCCCCGTGAAAGAAGCTGGTGTCGGGAGGGGTGGCCAGCGCCGAAATCGGATTGATCGCAGCCGTCGGGTTCAGGTTTGCGGTCAGCTGCGGAAGGATGAAGGTCAGGGTCAGCCAGAGGGTGACGGGCAGCAAAAGCCCGACGGTTTCCGACTTTGCCCAAGTTCCTGCCGCGAGGCCGATCAGACCGAAGATGCCCATGTAAAGCGTGGTTACGGCCATGAAACCGGCCAATTGGGCCCACTGCGTGCCCGTCAATGTGATGACAGGCAGCATCAAAAACGTTGCAACGGCTACAACTCCGGCCACCGCGCCCAAAGCCAGAATTAACCCGGTCAGGGCTGCTATCTTACCAGCTGCATAGGAATTTCGGCCAAGCGGACGAATGCCGATCAGCGGCAACACTCCTGCCTTGCGATCAAGGCCAATCAGCCGATTGCCGATCACGATGGCGGAAAGCGCCCCGATCAGTGCTACGTAGACCGACATGTTGCGCATCAACGACAGGGGCGAGATGTCCAGAACCGGGTTCGTCGGCACCGGCTGGCCTGCCGCTTGCAGAAAGGCCGCCGCATCCAGATAGATGCGGTTGACCGTCGAGGTCGCGGACCAGCCGAGCCAGGCTGAAACCAGAACAAGAACGACGAACATCAGCGACAGAAGTGCCACCGTTCGTTCGCGCAGCACAAAGCGAGCGGATTGGCGGGCGATCAGCCAGCCGGGTGAGGGTGCAGCTTCCATCACGCCACCTCGGCCAGACGGCCAACCGGGGTCAGCGACAGGTAAAGCTCCTCCAAGGCCGCGTCGTCGCCATAGCGGGCGGTCACTGCTTCAATCCGGTCGTGGTAGACCAGCTTGCCGTGGCTCAGCACCGCTATGCTTGTGCAGGTCTTGGCAATCTCGGAAATCAGATGGGTGTTCATGAAGATGGTCATCCCGAATTCGGTATTCAGGCGCATCACCAGGTCGCGCAGCATCTTGATGCCCATCGGGTCGAGTCCTGATGTGGGCTCATCCAGAAACAGGACTGCGGGCTGGTGCAGAATGGCCTGAGCAAGTCCGACACGCTGACGCATCCCCTTGGAAAAGCCCCCCACACGCTTGTCGGCCAGATAGGTGCACTCCAAGAGGTCAAGCACCTCTGCCACGCGCCGCTTCGGGTCCGCCACGCCCGACAGGCGGGCAAAGAAAATCAGGTTCTCAGCTGCGGTCAGGGTGTCGTAAAGCCGCACGTTTTCGGGGACATAGCCGATGCGGCGCCGCACTTCCAACGGCTCACTGCAGATGTCATGCCCTGCCACGGTCGCCGTCCCAGAGGCGGGACGCGCCAATGTGGTTAGCATCTGGATTGTCGTCGTTTTGCCCGCGCCGTTGTGACCGAGAAAGCCGAAGATCTCGCCTTCGGCGATGTCCATCGACAGGGCATCAACGGCGGTCACCCCATCAAAGGATTGGGTTAGCCGGTTCAACCGGATCATGGGTTCAGGCATTGGGGCTTCCTTTTCTGGGGGGGCCGTGTGGGCGGGTTCTCGATGGACCCTGTTTGTCTGCCCCACACCGCAGCGTCCTTTCGCCCAACTTACAGTTTTGTAATGTGGGTTTTTCCGGTGATGGCCTCTGGGCAAAGGACAAGGCGGTGCCTTGCGGCACCGCCTTGTCCTGGCATTGCGTCAGAGATCAGTTATTGGCGTTTTCGCCATCCTGCTCGCTGTCACTGCCATTTTCGCCGCCGTTCTCATTCTCGGCGCCGCTGTCCTGTTCGCCCCCTGCTGATCATTTTCGGCCAGCGTGACGTTCATCACTTTGCCATCGGCGGGATTGATGGCGACGGTTTTCTCGCTGCCGTCGGCAAGCACCACATCGGCCATGATCAGGTCAGGCGCACCGTTTTCCCCGCTCTGGTATTCGATGGTCGACACCTTGCCGCCGGCGGCCGCTTCTGCGGCAACAATCGCCTGGGACAGGCTCGTGGGCGAGGCCAGGAATGCCTGCGCTTCGGCCATCTGGTCTTCGATACCGACAGTCGGGATTTCGGCAAAGGCCGAGGTGCCAGAAATCAGGGAAAGCGCAAGAAGCGCGCCAGTGATCGTCAGGGAAGTCTTCGTTTCCATGGGTCTCTCCAGTCAATCATGACCGCTGGTTGCGGCCTGATGAAGGAGAGATGGGGTTGCCATCTTACACTCAGTTGTCAGCAGCCTTACAACCTCAGGCCCCGCGCGCGGTGCGCAGATTTCCGCCACGCTTGAACAGCAGAACCAAGGCCGCAGCACTGAACACGGCCCCCGTCAAGAACGTTGCCGGGGCACCAAGGCTGTCCCACAAGAGCCCCGCCACAAGGCTTGCGATCAAGAGCGCAAGACCACTGACCAGGTTGAAAAAGCCGTAAGCCGTACCACGCAGGTCTGCCGGGGCGGTGTCGGCCACCATGACCGCCAAGAGGCCTTGCGTCATACCCATGTGAAAGCCCCAGACCGCCACACCGGCTAGCACCACGGCCCAATGGGCGGAACTGGCAAGGATCAGGTCCGCCACGATCAGCAAGACCAGCCCCCCGATCAACAGGGATTTGTGGCTGATGCGATCAGAAAGATCGCCTAGCGGGTATGCCGACACTGCGTAGACCAGGTTCATTGCCACCATGACCAGCGGCACGGTGGCCAGCGGGATGCCGCTTTGCTGGGCGCGCAGGACCAGAAACGCCTCGCTGAAGCGGGCCAATGTGAACACCGCACCAACGCCAACCACCTGCCAATAGGCGGGCGGCAGACGGGCAAGATTGGCGCGCCGGATCGGGTTTTGCCGGATCGCTCCGGCCTTTGGCGGTGGCTCCTTTACCCCAAAGGCCAGAAGGGCCACTGCCATCGCACCGGGGATCACCGCCACCCAGAACACTGCCTGAAAATTGTTTGACCACAGCAACATCAGCCCCACCGCAATCAGCGGCCCGGCAAATGCACCGACTGTATCCAGCGACTGGCGCAATCCAAACGCAGCACCGCGCAACTCGGGTGGTGCGATATCAGCGACAAGCGCATCGCGCGGTGCGCCGCGAATGCCCTTGCCCACGCGATCCAAGAGCCGCGCGGCCAACACGACACCCACACTCGGGGCAAGGGCGAACAGCGGCTTTGTGCCCGCCCCAAGCCCGTAGCCGATCAGCGCCAAGCCTTTGCGCCGCCCGAACCAATCACTCAGCACACCCGAAAACACCTTGACGATCAGAGCTGTTGCTTCGGCCAGCCCCTCGATCAGCCCGATCATCAGCGCACTGGCCCCTAAGGAGGTGACCATAAATAGAGGCAACAGGCTGTGGATCATCTCGGACGAGATATCCATCAGCAAGCTGACAAAGCCTAAAACCCAGATGCCGGTCGGAATCTGGCTGCGGTTGGACGCGAACATTGTGCTGGCTCCGGGCGATGAACTGGCTGGGCGATTTCCGGACTGTGCGTCGTCATCTCGCATCTGCGCAACCACAACGCCCCTCTGCAACCTTACAAATTTGTGAGTTGGTTGAAAGGCTGTCGCGGTAGTGGGGACTTAGAGGGAGCTCAACGGTCCCCTCTTTCTGGCCGTCCCCAATTGGAACACCTCGACATGCCCAGCACCGATCACAACACAAACCTTCAAACCCGGCACAATCGCGCAACCCGCCTGTTGCACGCGGGTTTGGCCCTTGCCATCGTGACCCAGCTTTTGACCAGCCTGCAGATGCACGGACCAGACGATGTGCAGGCCGGCGACATCCTGTTTCAGGTTCATCGGTATTCGGGCATTTCGGCCACGGTTCTGGCGTTCGGGCTTTGGATGACAATTCTGCTTAGGTCGCGCGGGACAGACCTTGGCGCGCTGCTGCCGTGGTTTTCCGGGCGGCGTTTGGCGGCACTGGGGCGAGATATCAAGGTGTATGCCGGGGCAGCGTTGAAGCTGCGCCTTCCCGAGCATGACCCGGAGGCGGCATTGCCTTCGGCCATTCACGGCCTTGGTCTTGTGCTGATCTCGGCGATGGCCGCCTCCGGCGCGGTTTATTTCGTGCAGGTCGCACTTGGTCTGCATTCGGCCGAACCGGATGGGATGATCGCGATGACGGTACATCTTGCGCTGGCCAATCTGGTTTGGGCTTACCTGATTGCCCACGCTGGTCTCGCCATGCTGCACCATCTGTTGCGGTCGATGCGCCTGTCGACGATGTGGGCTTTTGGGCGATAAGGTAATAATATGTCGGTGTCAGCCGTAGAACTTTGGAACCAAAGCGCATTTCTTGCGATCAACGCCGGTGTGCAAGCCCCGGCTTTTGTCATCACAATTGCCAAAATTTTGGCAAACTGGACTATCAATCTCGCGATGATCCTGATGATCCATGCATGGGTTCGGCGCGGCAGGGCCGTCAGATTTGCGCTACTCGATGCGACATGCGCTGCATTGATCGGCTTGGGTATCGCGCAGGGAATTTCTGCAATCTGGTATCACCCAAGACCCTTCGAGATCGGGCTGGGGCGGCAATTGCTGGACCATGCCGCAGAAGCGTCGTTTCCAAGTGACCACGCCACATTGATGTTTTCTCTTGCAATACCTCTACTTTTCTGCGCGGAAAGTCGGCGCTGGGGCGGCGCGCTTCTGCTTTTGGGCTTTGCCGTGGCCTGGTCACGCATCTACCTCGGGGTTCATTTTCCCTTGGACATGCTCGGCGCTTTTGTTGTTGCCGCCTTTGCGTCTTTCTTGATCCGGATGGCTGATCCGCTTCTTCATCGCCTGTTCTATCCCCGGCTGGTCTCGATCTACGAGACAGCGCTTCGCAGGCTCGGTCTTCCGGGTGCCATCTTTCCACGCAACCTGTAAAATCGAAACCCGGAGCGATCACTGCGCGGCGGCAAGTGGCAGATCGACAATCCTGCTCGGAACCCCATCAGTTTGAGGCAGCGCCGCCACAAATGCGGCCTTTTCGGTGGCCAGCTGGTCAGGCCCAAATGACGCCTGCTCCAGTTGCGCATATCCGAAAACGACCGCGTCCAGCCTGTCAGCAGTCAGTGACACCAAGAGGAGCGGGGCACGGCCTGTGCCATCCTGCACCAGAGTTTGCGTTCCCCAGATACGCAACACCATGCGCTGATCATTGGCTTCCATCTTGGTGAGGGTCGCCAAAGCTGAGCGACCTAGATGCGTCATCGGCCAGGGCGGGTGACTGCCTAGAGTTTGACGAGACGGCAGGACGGCCGAAAGGATCTCGCCCGACAGTGTGGCCTGCGATGATTGCCATCCGGCAGCCTCGAATGCGGTCCCCAGGTCTGCCAGAGGCCAGGTGGTTTGCAGCAGCATCGGCTCGCCCGGGTCACCATCCAGCAAGATGCGATGGGTGGGCTGCTGCTGCCAACCGGTCGCCAACCAGTCAGCTGCGGCAAGCGTCGTCACGGGCGGAGTGGCGTCATAGCGGGCAGCAGCAGTGGCCCAGCCAGTCCATAGATGCAGCGGCATGATGCCCAGCCCGATGACCATCAGCACGGCAAACATCCGGCGCGGAACGGCCACGACCCGCGTATGCATGAGCAGGGCGACGACGCTGACCAAAGCACCGCCGAACAGCATCCCCGCCAGCACATCACTGGGCCAATGCGCCTGCAGATAGACGCGCGACAGCCCGATCAGCGCAATCAAGGTGGCAAAGCTGCCGTAAACTACACTGCGAAACCTTGCGGGCAAGGATTGCGCCACGAACAGGGCAAGCATGCCGAAGATGATGGTGGCCAATGTGGAATGGCCGCTGGGAAAGCTGAACCCGTCAGCGCCTTGGTACATCGGGATCGGGCGCGCGCGGTGCAGCAGCGTCTTGAACAAAGGCACAAAGACAACTCCGGCAACGCTTGCTGCCGCCACAGACCCTGCCAGCGCCCATTGTCTGCCGACTGCAAGGACCGCGATCAGGAGCAGCGCCACCGGCAGCAACACCGCCATATCACCCAACATGGTGATGCCAACCATCGCAGATGTGGCCCAATCCGTACGCAGTCCCTGCACGAACTGCCCGATCGCCGCATCCGCCAGCGCCATTTCCGGATCAAAGATCACTGCGACAAGCAGCAGCGCAAAGCTGGCAAGTGCAACGAGTGCCAGCCCGATCAAGGCAGCCGCCTCCAGCATCCGGTCGTGATTTCGCAAGACACGAGCCAAAGCTCCGCTGCGGCCACCCTGACGCTCAAGCCAAAGTGCCAGGCGTTGGCGGCCCCGGTCGGCCGCAGGGACCAGAATGCCCCGCACAAGGCGCAATGCGGCCCAGGCCAGCAACGCGGCCGCCGCGCCGAGCCCCGCGAGGATGGCAAAGCGGGGATTGGCGGCATGCACGACCTGAAGCCCACGCCCCAAAGCGATGCCAGGCAGCAGATGCGCCGCGGCCCAAACGAAAGCCGACCCGACATTGACCAGCGCAAAACGTGTCGCGGTCATGCCCATCATTCCAGCAATCGTTGGCACCACTGCCTTCACGCCAGGTATGAAACGGACGATGAAAATGCTCTTGCCGCCATGGCGCGCAATGAACTGCTCGCCCTTGGCCATCAGCGCGCTATAGCGCGCGAATGGCCAGAAGGTGCGGATTTGCTGTTTCCAATGCACGCCCGCCCAAAAAGACAAGGCATCTCCGGCAATGGCCCCGGCAACGGTCGCCGCAAAGACTGGCAGAAAGGCCATCTTTCCCAGCCCGATCAAGGCGCCCAGACCAACCAGAACCGTCGTCGAGGGCACGAACAGTCCGATGATCAAGAGCGCCTCGCCAAACGCCACAAGGAAGGCAAAAAAGATCGCCAGCATTTGATGGGCGCCAAGGAAATCCACGAATTGTGAAAGCATCTGGGTCATGATGCACCGACGATTCGCGCAAATTGCAATTCTACCCTCAATCCCGGCAGTGCATCTACCAGCCCAAGTTCGGCACCATGTAGATCCGCTACGGCTTTGACCAGCGACAGACCAAGCCCAGTACCTTCGGTTGTCCGGCTTTTCTCAAGACGGTAAAGGCGACGGAGCACCAACTCTCGCTCCCCTGCCGGTATCCCCGGCCCGGTATCTGATACGGATGCCATCACCCGGGTGCCCTCCGCCCGCACTTTGCAAGTGATCAACGTGCCCGTCGGGCAATGCCGGATGGCGTTTTCGATCAGATTTGCAAAGGTCTGGGTCAGCAGTTCCTTGTCACCCATCACCCATGCGGCCCCCGCCATATCGCACAGCAGGGTCTGGCCAGCATCGTCGGCCACCTCGGCATAAATATCTCCGACGTCACCGAGCAATGCTGCCAGATCGACCGGCGCGAATTTTTCCCGACGCGCCCCGGCCTCGATCTGGGCGATGCGCAGCAACGCGGAAAACGTCTGGTCGATGGCCTCACTTTGCACAATGGCGGCGGCAAGGTCGTCCCCGACTGGCGCAGAGGAGGCGGCGCTGCGTGCCGCCTGCTCGATGTGAATGCGCAGTCTATTCAGCGGCGTGCGCAATTCGTGGGCGATATCGGCGCTGACCTGACGCATGGCCTCGACCAGCGCGCCAAGGCGGCTGAGCGTATGATTGATCTCGCCTGAAATCAGGTCAAGATCATCGCCGCGACCAGACACTGCCAATCGAGTGGACAAATCCCCACCTGCGACGCGGTGCAGCGTAGATGTTACGTCGCTGAGGCGGCGCTGAAGCCTGGATGCGATCCATGAACCGGCAGCGATAGCAGCGATGAGGACTGCCAAGGCAGACCATCCGAACCCGGCCAGAATGATTTCTGATAGATCATCAAGATCTGCGTTGCTCAGCCCGACCACCAAATACTCGCTGTTCAAGTCGCCCGCATATACGCGGTAAGGATAGTCGGATTGAACCCCCAGAGCGGAGGCTTCGACTGTAGACCAGCCTGACTTGATCGGAACATCCTGAATGTTGGCTGCCAGAATCTCGCCCGCGGCGTCCCTGAGCAAGAAAACGGACGAATAATTTGGGCTGGCTTTGATGCGGGCGGCAATCGACTCGACCAGATCCTGCTTATCGGTGACATCGGATTGCTGCAATGTCGTGAAAATTTCCATCAACCGTGCATCCTGCCTGTCGGCCAACTGCCGATGCAGCACAGTATAGCCAAGCGCGCCGACCAAGATCAGCGCGCCGAGCACCGCCAGCGTGACACCAAGTGCCAGCCGGAATGAGCTGTGCCGCCAAAGATCAACGGGGCGCATGAATCGAATAACCCATGTTTTTCAGTGTGTGCAGCAAGGCCACGTCAAACGGTTTGTCGATCTTGGCCCGCAAGCGGCTGATGTGTGTTTCCACCACTGACGTTTTTGGGTCGAAATGGAAATCCCAAACCCTTTCCAGAAGCATCGTGCGCGTAACCACCCGGCCTTCGTTGCGCATCAAGACCTCAAGCAGCGTGAACTCCTTGGGCAGAAGATCAATCGGCTGCCCTCCTCGAGAGGCCTGCCTGCGCATCAGATCCAGTTCCAGATCCGCGACCTTCAGGACCGTTTTCACCTCTTGCACCGGGGGACGGCGGGATAAAGCATTGACGCGCGCCAGCAGTTCGGCAAAGGCGAAGGGCTTCGTCAGGTAATCGTCGCCACCGGCCTCCAGCCCCTCGACACGGTCGTCTATGCCACCAAGCGCGGTCAGGAACAGCACCGGCGTCTTGCGCCCTGCTGCCCGCAAGGCGCGCACCAGTGACAGACCGTCAAGACCGGGGATCATCCTGTCCACGACCAGCACATCGTAGCTTTCCCGCGTGGCAGCAAACAGCCCATCTGTCCCATCACCCAGCACGTCGCAAACATGGCCGTTCTCAGACAAACCGCGCGCAACATAGTCGGCGGCAGAGGGGTCGTCTTCGATCAGCAGGATGCGCATTGGGGCTTTGTCTCTCGGTGTTGCAAGTAATTTATCATCGTCTGAATGCACCTGCGGCTTAACACAAACGTCGCGGCCACCATACAAATCTGTAAGCCCGCCGAAAGTTGGCGGTATGGCCATGACCGTAGAAGCACCTCTGACGGGGCAAATCCGCCTCTGACAGGAGCTTGAAAAATGAAACAACTTCTTTTGGCCACCGCTTTGATCGTCGTTCCAGTCGGTGCCTTTACCGCCTTCAATCTCTACGTGGCCGGGCCAAGCGTTGCCGCAGCCACCGTTACCCCGACCACAGGCCTTGGCGACATGTCCGCCTTCAGTGGCATCGTGGCCGATGTCCAGACCATCGCGGCCACGGGCGATCTGGCTGCTGCGAAAACCCGGATCAAGGATTTCGAGACCGCCTGGGATGATCAGGCAGCAACATTGCGGGCGCTGGACGGCAATGCCTGGGGCGCCATTGACGATGCCGCCGATGCGGCGCTCGCCGCTCTGCGGGCCGGAACGCCAGATGCGGTATCAGTTGACACTACCCTGACCGCCTTGCAGGCCACGCTGACAAGCCCTGTCGCGGCCACAGCCGCCCCTGTTGCAGCCACCCTTGTATCTGGTATCGCTGTCACGGACGCCAATGGCCGGGCCTTGCCTTGCGAAGTGATGCTGAAGTCGGTGTCTGACGGCCTGACCACCGCCAAACTGTCGGATGCGGATCACGCTGCTGCCGTCGACTTCCAGACCAAAGCACTTGAACGCTGCAATGCTGATGATGACCAGCGGGCCGACGGCTTCTCGGCACAAGCCTTGGCACTGGTGTCGAAATGAGCGTCTCAAGCACCCCCAGCCGAGAAGCCAACATCATGCAAATTTCACGTGATCCAATGCCCAACCGTGCCATAAACCGCGTACCGGAAGTCACCGTGGATTTCTGGCTGATAAAGCTTATGGCCGTAACCATGGGCGAAACCGCTGCGGATTACCTCGCGGTCAACCTAGGCCTCGGCCTGACGATGACCTCGCTCATCATGGCTGCGATTCTGATCGGGGCTTTGTTGCTGCAATTTGGTCAGAAATGCTATGTGCCTTGGTCCTACTGGCTGGCGGTGGTGCTGATCAGCATCGTGGGCACGTTGGTGACTGACAACTTGGTGGACAACTTCGGCGTCTCGCTGATCACGACGACAATAGGCTTTTCTGTGGCTCTTGCCGCGACATTCGCTCTTTGGTTCGCCGCCGAAAAAACCCTGTCGATCCACGCGATCTTTACCACCAAACGCGAGGCATATTACTGGCTGGCGATCTTGTTCACCTTTGCGCTTGGCACAGCCGCGGGGGATCTGGTCGCCGAGCATTTCGGTTTGGGCTATCTTTCCACCGGCGTGCTGTTCGGTATGATCATCGCCTCGCTCACCTTCGGATATTTCTCCCTGAAGCTCGATCCGATCCTTGGGTTCTGGCTGGCCTATATTTTGACCCGCCCGCTTGGCGCGTCGTTCGGCGATCTTTTGTCGCAACCGGCTGAATACGGCGGCATGGGCCTTGGCACCATCATCACCAGCAGTCTGTTCCTGTCGGCAATCGTAGCGATTGTCGGTTACATGAGCCTGAAACCTAAGCGTCGCGACGAGGTAGCACACGGGTGATCCGTGGCACTGACCGGAGTCTTCGGTGCCGATTTTGCAGTCGGACCCGAAGACCATTCGACGCAACATTCCCAACAATCTCCTTGAAAGGCTTCTCATGAAAACGCTCGTGGTTTCCACTGCGATGATAGCACTCCTTCTGCCGTCGACCGTGCTGGCTGAGGACCTGTCGTTCGGCGGCGGTGTCACCGTCACGTCGAACTCCCTATCGGACGGTCTGTCAGAGACTGGCAACAGCCCCGCCATCCAGCCCTACTTCGAACTCGCCAAAAACGGCTTTTACGCCGGGGTCTGGGCAACAAACTTGAAGGACGATGTCGGAAATCGAGCCGAACTTGATCTGTCGCTGGGCTACAGGGGCGAAACCGGCTCTGGCCTCGGATACGACCTTGGCTATACGCAGCATTTCTACGACAAGACTCACGCCGCATCGTCCGAACTGGCGGGTTCGCTTGGCGTTCCTGTGACCGACCGGCTGTCCGTCTCGGGCGAGGTGTCCTACGATCTGGCGGAAAAGACCTTTGGCGAAAGTCTTGGCGCTGAATTTGTGCTGGCTGACACTTGGACTCTGCACGCCGATGTCGGGCGCGCCGATCCATCCGCAAGCGTGAATTGGGGTGCTGGGGTCGGCTATGCGCTTGATGACAGGACCACGCTCGATTTTCAGGTGCAGGACACGGTATCGACAAGTCCGCTGGTTGCCCTTACAGTGAACTATGCCTTCGGCGATGCGTCAAAGTAGGCTTTGCGGCGGCAAGTCGTCCTTTCTGGGCCAGTGCCCGACCTTATGTTTCTGGATGGCCCAAATTTTCCTCGACCTGATTGGCGTCCCGTTTGCGATCACTTGTCGCAAACGGCATAAGATGGCCACAAGATCTTGGCGCGGTCATCACCAGCACCATGCTTCTCGCCACGTTCAGTGTGATTTTTTCGTCAATGAACATGACCGGTGACGGCGAGTAAAATGCGGCGCTGACCTGACGTTGGCCACGGACCGCCAGCGTCAGGTTTTAACATCCAGTTGTCGCATCATCTCTTACTACAAAGGATATGCGCGCTGTCGGGCCGTTCCCCCCGTCAGGCGCAGCCTCAGCAGAGAACGAGGACCGTGGCCCGAGCACAGCAGCGTCCTGTGTCAAAATGCAAAGTATTCCCGCTCGCTTTACCGGATGAATAAAACGTTTACATGGTGTTGACGTATTTAAGACCAATCAAAAACCGAACGGCTTAGGCATTTCCAGCTTCAGGAATTCGTCCATTTTCTCTTAATCTGTGATGTGGGAATGGGACTGCATAATAGTTGGACGAAACGCAAAGTGCCGGCAGGTTTGCAGCATAGTCAGAAGCGCCTGCTCACAGGCTCGGTGCCGCGCTAAACTCATCGAAAGCAGACAAAATCTCATATTTAATGGGCTCTGTTGCACAAATCCCGTGAGGGATTCATCTCGTGAATCCAGGATGGTAGCTGGGGTGGATGAGCAAGCCGAACACCCCGAGCTACAAGACACTGAACTGGCCCGCGTACAACAAGGCGCTCAAGCGCCGCGGGTCTCTGACGATCTGGTTCGATCCTGGTATGGCGTGGGCGGCGAAGCCGACCGGCAAGCGTGGACGACAGCCCATTTACAGTGACGCCGCCGTTCAGACCTGCCTGACGATGAAGGTGCTGTTCGGCATGGCGCTGCGGCAAACGACCGGGTTCGTCGAGAGCCTGTTTTGCTTGGTCGGCCTCGACTGGGACGTTCCGGACTTCAGCACGCTCAGCCGACGCCAGAAAACCCTCGCCGTGAACATCCCGCATCGGGGCGCGCAGGGTCCGCTGCACCTCCTGATCGACAGCACGGGGATCAAGGTCGAGGGTGAAGGCGAGTGGAACGCGCGTAAACATGGCGGTCCCAAGCGTCGCGTCTGGCGCAAGGTGCACCTCGGGATCGACGAGCAAACGCTGGAGATCAGGGCGGTCGAGGTCACCAGCAGCGACATCGGCGACGCGCCCATGTTGCCAGAGTTGCTCAGTCAGATCCCTCCCGATCAGGAGATCGCAAGATCCGTGTTGCCGTACTGAACGGCTACACCGCCCTCGGCATCCCCGTCACGAAGGTCGTGGAATAGGTCTGTCCGGGAGAAGGGGAACTCCGGCCATCAGCCGATTTGTGCAACAGAGTCGGATACCCCACAACAGTTTGGTCGATACTTTCCAATTGGGAGGGCTATGCACCATGGATTTTGCAACTCTAGAAAAAGGTTTGGACGGGCAAATCGCAACCTGGTCAGCAGACCGGTCGGCGCGAATTGCAAGGTTGGCCCTCGACAAAGCGGATTTTGATGCTCTTGCCAGGATCGGCCTGACACTTACGGGTGTGCCTGTCAGTCATGGTGGCCTTTGGATTGACGTGGCGCAATCTGCTGCGCCGGTAGCCCGGCTTTTGCGCAAATTGGCTGCTGTGGACCCCTCACTTGCGCTGGTCGTATCGATGCATCCGACGGTATTGATGTTTTGGATCACGGAACCAAACGCCGGCGCACCCGCAGGTTGGAAACAACACCGCGACGGCGTTTTTGAAAAGGCAAGATCTGGTCACTGGTTTGGCACCGTCGCATCTGAGCCTGGTATTGGGGGCGATATTCTCGCGACCCGCTCTACCGCTAAACCGCACGCCGAAGGTGACTGGAGCATGAGCGGTGATAAATTTATGGGCAGCGGCTCGGGCATCACCTCTTTCATGATGACCATCGCGCGGCCCGAGGGCGAACCGCAGCCCGATGTCTTCTTGCTCGACACGCGCGATATTGGCTGGGAAGGTGCCGAAGGACTGAAAATGGTGCGCGCTTGGGATGGCTTGGGCATGGCGGCAACACAAAGCCATGCTTTCCGCTTTGACGATGTGCGGGTCGCGCGGCACGGATTGCAGGGCGGTATCTTTGATCTTTTGCCGCAGATCACGCCAGTCATCGGCTTCATGTTCTCGGCGGTGATCATGGGTATTCTTGATGCCGCTGAAGCTGAAGCTAAGCGCAGTCTTGGCAAGCGGGCAAGCCGGTTGTCGGCCTTTGAGCAGACCAGCTGGATCGAGGCTCAGATGCAAATCTGGCTTGCCCAACAGGCATTCGAGGGGATGTCGCGATCGCTTGGCACCGGCAGCGCCGGCACCAATGTTCTGCACGGCAAGCTTGCCATCGCTGATCTGTCCGAAAAGGCGCTGGCAGGCCTGAGTCATGCCCTTGGCGGATCCAGCCTGTCCAGATCCAGCCCCTTCGGCCAATGGATGCAGGACGTTCGCGCTCTGGGCTATCTGCGACCGCCACGCGCCTTAACCCATGCGCGTCTTCTGGAAGGGCTTACTGCACCGGCGCGGGCATGATCCGGTAACTTGATAGGCGCAACCGTGTCGCTTTGAAACTAAAAAATAGATTTTGAACAGTCTTATGGTATTCGGCTAGCGGACGAAAGCTGAAGCTCCGGTTTTCAAAGCCCGAGTAGGCTTGCCATAACGGTTTTGGCAGATGACGGTCTTGTCCGCACCAGAGACATTCGTCCCCGGATTTCGCTGCGCCGAGGCATGAACGGCCGCTTCGGGGAAGCCGCACCGCAGCGTAGGAACGCTCTCGACCGGCGGCTAAGGGCCGTGACCAACAGCAACACGATTGCCCTAAGTGCTGCATCTTCGTCGTTATATCGCGCTGGCCTCATGTACTACCGAATTTGCCAGTTTTTGCCGATTGTCGCGCTCGGATTGGACTGTCATCCTGCCCTTGCCGGGCCGACATCTGAGCAGCGGCTGGCCTTAGTGGAAAGATCATATGACTGCGCTTTGGAAATTGACTGCAAGCGAACTGGCGCCTTTCATTGCCGAGCGGCAGATTTCCGTCAAGGAAGCTGTTGCTTCGGTACTGGAACGGATCGAGGCCGTGAACCCCGCCCTGAACAGCATTGTGCAGCGGATGGATGAGCAGGCTCTTGCAGCGGCAGAAGCCGCAGACATCGATCTGGCCCGTGGCGAGGTTCCAGGTCCACTGACTGGCATCGCGGTGACGATCAAGGTGAATGTCGACCAGACTGGCTTTGCCACCACGAACGGTTTGCGCACCCAAACCGGGCTTATGGCAGAGGCTGACAGCCCCGTAGTGGCCAACCTGCGCAAGGCGGGTGCAATTGTCGTGGGTCGCACGAACACCCCCGCCTTTTCACTGCGATGGTTCACGCGTAACAGCCTGCACGGTGCGACGACAAACCCGCGCGACGATAGCCTTACGCCGGGGGGATCGTCCGGCGGGGCCGGGGCTGCGGTCGCGTCGGGCATGGGAGCGATCAGCCATGGCACCGACATTGCCGGGTCGATCCGATATCCGGCCTATGCCTGCGGCGTGCACGGGCTGCGCCCGTCGCTAGGGCGTGTTCCCGGTTTTAACGCCACCGCCGGAGATCGGCTGATCGGTGGGCAGTTGATGGCGGTGTCCGGGCCGCTGGCGCGATCAATCCCAGATCTGCGACTTGCATTGGCTGCAATGGCTGCTCGGGACATGCGCGATCCTTGGTGGCAGCCGATGCCGCTGCGGGGTGCCGATATGTCGCGCAAGGTCGCCTATGTCGAGGCGCCCGATGGCATGAAGGTGGCCCAGCCGGTCCGCGATGCGCTTCGCGCCGCAGCAGCCAAGCTGAGCGACGCGGGGTATCAGGTTGAAGATGTGACACCGCCGCCCTTGCGCGAGGCGCGCGACATGCAGTTGCGCCTGTGGATGGCCGAGTTCAGACAGGACGGCACAGCCGCGTTGCGCGCCGAAAACGATCTGGATGCAAATTTCGTCTATGCACAGATGACCCGCCATTGCCCCGAGATTGATCTGCCCGACCTGATGGTCACATTGAAAGCGCGTGCGCGCCTCACCCGGCTGTGGCGGACCTTTCTGGCGGAATGGCCGCTGGTGCTGTGCCCCGTTTCAGGTGAGTTGCCGTTCCTTAATCACCAGGATGTCGCCTCGCCTGCCGCGTTCGATGCGGTGCTGGAGGCGCAGCTTACGATGATCGCCATTCCATTCATGGGCTTGCCGGGCCTGACCGTTGCCGCTGGTTCCGTGGGCTCAAAGCCGGTCGGGGTTCAGCTTGTGGCCGATCAGTTTCGCGAAGACCTACTGCTGGCGGCTGGCGAGACGCTAGCCCCGGAACCCGTTGGACTGGCGTTGGCGTAACGAAAGCGAAGCGTGCACCGATGCACTCGTCTGGGTTAAAGCTGGTCTCGGATGAGAAATTGCTTGTCCCTGATCAATCACTTTGTATGACCTTTGGTTGCATCTATTTACAAAGGCGGCTGCGGGGACAATGTGCATCCGGGATGCCGAGGCGTCAAAAGCACGCAAAGGACCGGCTGCGTCGATGGGGCTTTGAGTTGAGCAACGGGCGGGAAGCAGCCTGACGGCAGCGCTACACGGTCGCTCCAGCGAACCCGAAAAGCTATCGCTCAAGCAGCACGCGGCGAGGTGGGCGCGAGTGCTGCTTTTCTTGTGGATTAACAAAGTGTCAACACTGCCTTTTGGCGGAATTATGCCGCCAGTTCGTATTGCAGAACGCGGTTGCCGATTGACTGAACTGTATCGAGCGCAAGCAGGCGCAATTCTTCTTGATCGGCCTGCTGTTCAAGGTCTTCCAGCGCCTCGCTGATGTTGGCTTGTTGTTGGTCAGAAACTTGGGGGTCATCCTTCGGCGGGCGATGGAGGATCATCTCATGTGCTCTAGCCAAGATGCTGTGCGGCTCCCGATCTCGCTCGACCTTGAGATCCCATAGACGCCGCTTGATCAGATGCACCGAGTTCGTGATGGCGCCAGCTTTCAGTGTCCCGAAATTGGCGACCAGCCTAGGTCCCGCGAAATCAATGACGACGCGGTGGCTTCCACCCTTGGAACGCCGGGCGCGCGCTTCTCTGATGTCGGTGCTGAAATACTCGCCGAAGCCTTCGCGTTGGGATTTGACGAAATCGCAGACCAAGAAGGGCAGACGGTCTCCTGCCCGTTGGCCCTCGGCATCACCTACCGCCAACATCGTCAAGGACTGCACATCGTGACTGGTGCGGGGTGAATACAAAGACGAAAGCGCAGCCATCCAGCTTTGGGTCAAGGCCTCTAAACTCGCTCCTTCTGCCTCCCGACAACTTCCAATTGTAACACCGGAGACCGGAGGGTCAGGGGAGAACAGCGCCTCAATCGACCGTTCCGCCAGGTCCTCACGCAAGCACATGCCAGCCAAGGTAATTGCGTTAACGATGGTAGGCGCGTTTTCGCCATAGAAGCATGTTATCTTTTCATGGCAGTTCGCAAGTTCGACGTGAAATCCAGTGGCATTCGCTGCAGCAACACCGATAACAA
The DNA here is from genome assembly GCF_030652235.1 of Cypionkella sp. Taxonomy (GTDB): domain Bacteria; phylum Pseudomonadota; class Alphaproteobacteria; order Rhodobacterales; family Rhodobacteraceae; genus Cypionkella. Next base: position 21,757 of record NZ_JAUSBA010000035.1, on the reverse strand, counting down.
ATCTCTCATCAGATCCTGAAATTGGCTCAAGCAGGATCGGTGCCCAATGAGCGCGGACGCTCTCCTTCAGTGAAGGGAAGCGGCTGGAGTCCAGTCGAAGGGTCATAACATCACCGGCACATTAAGCGCTTTGCTGGCATGGAAAGTGACCTGAGCGCTGCGCTGCGTCAGGAACTGCTTTAGGGCGTCAACATAATTCATCGGCATCAGATCCACCACGCGGCTGGACTTAGTAGGTTCCTCGGCATCAAACCCCGCCAGCGCAGCCTCGAACGCTTGCGCTTCTGTGCGTCGGGTATCCTTTTGATCAGTACTCAGGAAAGGAGTCATCCACTCGGACAGCCGACTGGCAAACTCTTTGGCGGGGTCGAGATCAGATGGCCCCCAAGTCGGTCCAGTGAAGCAATGGCCGTGATCAATCAGCCATGTATCCCCGACGCTGCCGAAAAGAAGGTTGCCGCAATGGCGGTCAATGTTGGCAATCCAAGCGTCGAATGCATAGAGTTTGCCTAAGTCTGGCCATTTTGAGATTTGGTCGATGATGGCACGTTTACCTATCGGTGTTGACGCGCGAAGCCGAAATGTGACGTTCGGTACCTTCACATCGGTGCTGACGAAAACCAAACGGGAACCATCGGGCAGTGCAGGTGCCTTGTTCACGCTCAGTATGTCGGGACGGACCAACCCAAGGAAACTGTCGGGGATGGGCAGGCCAAGCCGACGGGCCAGGCAAAAGGCGAGTAGCTCGTTGCAGAGCTGGATCAGATCGAGATCCTTGATTATTGCCTGCCTGATCTCTCCGCCATGAAGTAAAACCTGCCCACGATACGTCTCGTTGACGTTGCCTTCCGTGAAGCCTGCCGCCCCAAGCAACACTGTTGCGAAGTTGATTTCCGCCATGCCGTTCCTGCGCGATAGGTTGATCTTGTCACTAAGTATGCAGGTAAACCGCTTAAACCCGAGGCGGGCAACTAAAAACGGATCAAGGCGACTTGGGCCTATCCGCCTGCGACATAGTTGCGGTGCTTGCGGAGGCAGTCTAAACCGCTGTCAGGAAAATAGGTCGCGGCGCGGCTAGCGTTTTTATCACATGGATGAGAACAAAGACTTGGTGGGTCTGTGTAAAGGACTCAGCAACGCATTCATGGCGGTCGCCGTTGCGGTCCAGCAGGACAAGAGATTTTTGGCCGGATGACCTTTGGCCACTGATCGGTATCAGCGCGCCGATATCGTCATCAGGCGTGTAGACAGGCTTCCAGTCGTGAGCGCCGAAAATTGTCGTGAAACTGTCAGATTGAACGGGACGTCTTAGTGTGGCGCGGAAGCCATCGCCCTCAACGAATTCGGGCATGTTCAACACCACGACTGCGCAGGCGCGATGATTTTTGGATACGTACTGTCGCACGCACGCATAAATCGACGCGTCGAACTTCTTCGATAGCTTGACCGGCGTCTAGATGCTGAACTTTTCCCCTTCGGCTATGTCACGAAAGCTGTCGAGCTGGAACAGGACTTCGGCAGCGAAGACGTTGGCTTCGCGATCGAAAAGCTCAGCTGCATCGGGGTCCAGAGCATTGTCACAGTCCTCGACCCAAGCGTACATCGGACGTTGCCAGGGCATGAAGCCGTGGCCAGACTCGTGTAGTCGCACGAAGCGCTTCTTCACCGCCATCATTGTTTGATCCAAGAATAGCAGACCGGCACTGGCGTGGAACAGGCCCATCACTTTGCCCACAGCGCGCTTGAGGGCACCGCCCGCCTGCTCAGCGCTGGAGCGAAGCTTGTCGATGAAGCTGGGGTTAAGGACGTCTTCCTTGACCTCTTCAACCTTCGCAACGGTCATGATCGCCTCAACAGGCGTCGGGAAAACCCCGAGTGCGCCGGCTTCTCTCAGCGCGCGCTCGGCCTCGGCGCGAACGCGGGTGAGCTGACTTGGGGTTAAGCTACAGTCGTCCGGTCGCCGCATGATCAGCCCTTTTTGGTACGTAGGTATGCGAGGTAGTCCAAGAGGGCGGCTTCCTCATCGGCCGTTAGATTATCGACCGCGAACGTTGCGGCCCGCCCATGCTTGACGTCGTCAGGGCGTTGAGCCGACGGCACGATGTAGCCCGCTCGCTCCATCAGCGTCTCGTAAGGGACCGCCAAGACGGTCGAGAGGGTATATAGGATGTGCGGAGAGGGTTTGGTGATTTTTCCGCTCTCCAATTGGCTCAAGTAGGCATTCGAAATCTCTTTGCCGGTCGCCTCCTCGACATCGCGTTGCGACATCTGAAGATCGGTACGGGCCTTCTTGATGATCTGGCCGAGGTTGGTTGGCCGGGCGGTTTGATCAGTTTCATCATCGGTCATGCAGGCTCCTCCGCGAACCGGACACGGAGTCCGGCGTGTAGAGTATCGGCTACCCTGATAAGTTCGTCAAGCGAGCAAAGTTAATGCTTGACATACTTAGCACGCATTCCCATTTTAGCGACATCGGCGATTGGCCGGAAAAGCTGGAGTGTGAAATGACTGAGTTGAGTGAAGATACCGCGGATCGCGGCAAGCACCGCCGCATCGAGGTTGCGGATGCGACCCTGACCTACCGAAACGTGCTGATCGACGACCTCACGCCGACCGGCGCCCAGCTCGCCGCTGCGGCTGGCTTCAAGCCGAACCAGCACGCCGTTGTGCTGCAGGTGCTTGCAGACGGCGAACTTGAGGATGTTCGCCCGAGCGAGACCGTGGACCTGAAACGTGCCGATGGCCGGTTCGTGATCGTCGAGACTGATCGCGACTACTTCATCACGATCGACGGTCAGCGCTTCCAGTGGCCGTGCCGCATCGTCTCGGGCGCTATCGTTCGCAAGCTCGGTCAGCTGCCTGATGGCGTCGCGGTGTACCTCGAGCGGGTTGATGAACCCGATAGCGAGATTGGTGATCAGGACCTGGTTGATCTGGACGGGCGCGGGGTCGAAGCTTTCGTAGGCCGGAAGCCGTCCTGGAAGCTCAATATTCAGGGTGTGACCATCGTGTCCGACACGCCGACCATCGTCGTCAGCGACGCGATGATCAGGGCCGGCTTCGATGTCGCCCAGAGCTGGCACATCTTCTTGAAAGTGGCGGGTCAGGCGAAGCGCGAAGTCGCGTTGACCGATGTTGTCGATCTGCGCACCCCGGGCATCGAGAAGATCCGCCTGACGCCGAAGGAAGTTAACAACGGTGAGGCGCCTCCGGCGCCTCACCGGGACTTCGACGTGCTGGAGGTAGATGAAGCCTATCTCGATTGCACCGGCCTTAAGTGGGAGACAGTGAATGACGGGGGGAGGCGTTGGCTGGTCATCCACCACTATCCCGTTCCAGCCGGATTCATCGTTACTCAGACGCGCCTCGCCCTTGAGATCCCGCCGACTTACCCGGCAGCCCAGATCGATATGTTTTACACCTATCCGCCGCTTGCACTTGTGTCGGGCCGCGTGATCGACTGCACTCACATTCCAGCGACGATTCTGGGCGCGCCATACAATGGCTGGTCGCGACATCGTGGGCCGGGTTCGGAGTGGAACCCTTCGTCCGACAATGTCGTCACGCATCTGGCGCTCGTCGAATCGGCCCTCAGCAAGGAAGTCGGGGAATGATGCCGAACTGGACGCTCAGCTTCGCCGGAGCGACACTTAATTGCGTCCGCCGGCATCTCTTCCCTGGCGATGGCTATGAGGCCGCGGCAATCCTTGTCTGCGCCCGTGTGCCAGGCCCTCGTCAGCGCCTACTGGTCCGAAAGGCTGTCCTCGTGCCTTATGATGACTGTGCGCTGCGTGAACCCAACCGCATTGTTTGGCCTGGCCTCTGGATCGAAGAGGCGATCGATCTGGCCGAGGCGGAGGATCTGTCCCTCATTTTGATCCACTCCCATCCCGGCGGCCTGTTCGACTTCTCCGGAGCCGACGACCAAAGCGACGCTCGGGTGATCCCTGGCCTGTTTGAGGCCCTCGGCTCGCTTCACGGTTCCGCCATCATGATCCCGGATGGGCGGGTGCGCGGGCGCCTGTACGACCAGGACGGAACGTGTTGGCCAATTAATCTCGTGTCAGTGATCGGTGATGACATCGACCTAATCTGGGCTAACGAGCATCCACCGTCCAGAGTCACTGATCGGCCCGTCGCATTCACAAGCGGTATGACCCGCGAGCTGGGGCGACTGCGTGCTGTCGTGATCGGGGTTTCAGGCACTGGCTCGATCATAGGTGAGCAAGCCGCCCGTCTAGGCTTCGGCAGAGTTGACCTGATCGACTTCGACCGCATCGAACCCCACAATCTGAATCGTATTTTGAACGCCACCCAGGCTGATGCCGAGGAGCGTCGGCTCAAGGTCGAAATGTTCGCTTCCGCAGTCGCCCGTCATCGCGGCGAAGGTGTCGCGATGGCCATACCGGCATCCATCACGAGCCGAGAGGCGGTGCTGTCGGCCAGTCAGGCCGATGTGCTGTTCTGCTGCGTTGATACGCTTGAAGCTCGCCAGATGGCGGACTTCATCGCTCAAGCGTTTTTGCTGCCACTCTTCGACATGGGCGTGGTGATCCCACTCCGCAAAGCTGCACGAGGAATGGCGATCGCAGATGTATGCGGACGGGTGGATTACGTTCAGCCAGGCGGTTCCACGTTGCGGGATCGTGAAGTGTACTCACCCGCCAGCTTACGCGCGGAGTACCTCCGCCGCACTGCTCCTGGCGCGCACCAATACGAACTAGAAGCGGGTTATATCAAAGGCATGATCGAAGAGGCCCCGTCAGTGATTACGCTCAATATGCGGGTCGCGACGGCAGCGATGAATGAGTTCATCGCGCGGGCTTACCCTTTCCGCTTGGACCCCAACGGGAATTATGCCCGCACGGAGTTCAGCTTGGCTGCGGGTGAAGAAGAGTTCACTGCGGAAGCAGCATTTCCCAGATCCAATCTTGGCCTCTTAGCGCGCGGTGATCTGGAGCCGCTGCTTGGCCTTCCACTACTTAAGCAGCGGAGGCCGGATTGATGATGGGCGTTCGGAAGTGGTGGCGCGACGTTTGGGCACGGTTCGGACCCGCGCGGCGATTGATCATAATCGAAGGGGACAGTCTGCCTCAATTCATGCCGCGCCGAGATCTCTTGCTGGCGCGCGAAGACGACGAGAACTGGTGCGTCGGAATGCGCTGCCCTTGTGGTTGCGGTGATATCATCGAACTCCTAGTCATCGCCGAGGCCAAGCCTCGCTGGGACGTTAGTGCTGATCGAGAGAGAAGGCCGACATTGTCTCCCTCCGTGTGGCGAAAGACTGGATGCCGGTCGCACTTTTGGGTGCGGCGGGGTCGGGTTCAGTGGTGTGATTAGCCACGCCAGAGCTGGCTCCTATTAGGGTGCAGGCGCCGCGAACGGCAACAGCGTCCCAAATACGGAGCATCGCGCGGACGAATTTCTACATCGCACGTCGAACGACCGCTTCCGGGAACGCCGCCGCGCAGCAATCGCACATGTCGAGTGTCTGCAAAGGGCCGGAAGTAACGTTTAACAAAAAGGGCGGGGAGCTGACCTTCGCTGCGTTCGCAATAGATTCTTCGACCATCGCAAAAACGGACCTTGGAGATGTTCGACCTTTGACAGATAAGGGCCTATGCGCCCGTCCGAGCAGGCCAAGGCGGGTGAACAGATTGTGTCACTCTGTTAAGCGGCGCAGCCGCTTGTCGATCTCAGCAGGGGGCAGGAATACCGCATCATCCGCCCGCCAGACTTGCAGGGCGGAGATGAGAAGCTCGACCTCGCAGACTTCGGCAGCGTGCAGCTCGTCAATGATCCAGAGAACGCCATGAACGCGCACGGCCCGCGCCGTGGCCACCTTCCGCAAGAGATTGTCACCCGTGAGGAGGATTCCGTTCTCCTGGCAGGTTGTCGTGACAAGGGCGAAGCAGTCATTGGCCGACAGGCGGCTATGCTCGCGCTTCAGCGCAAATACCTGACTGACTTCTTCACTTGGCAGGTCATAGGTGACGAGGCCGCTGTCTTCGAGCATTCGCCATTCCTGCGCCGTGAAGTCGAGGAGTTCCTCCTCGCGGATCGGTAGGGGAACGATGAATCGATAGGGCAGCCGCAACAGGACATGCAGCAACTCCCCCTTTCTCAAGTCGATCAGACAGGACGCATCATTGACGACAACACAGGTCACTGGACACGCGGCCCCCTGATGTCGCGCTCGATAACGCTCAAAGGGAGGCCGAGCATCTGTGCCGCCCGCACAGGCGAAATCATCTCTTCGCCCAGAGCGCGCCAAACGAGGCGTTCGAAGCGCTGCGGCTTCTCGAAAGCCGCGAACCCCTCGCCGGGACCGATAGGCTGCGGTTCCTCGCGCCGCCAGCCGCGCGCATAGGTCTTGAAAGCATATTCCACGGCGCTTTTCGACAGGATGCCCACCTGGCCGAGGCGCACGAGCATCGCGGCGGCGGAGACGCCATAGGTGCGCTTGAGCCGCATGATCTCGATCCAGGTCATGCCGTGGCGGTTCTTACCCGCTTCCGCTTCGAGGTGTTCGCGCGGAATCAGAAAAGCCCCCGCAAAGCGGTGCATGGAGGGTTCCTTCTTCAGCGCGGCATTGCCGGTTTCGATGATGATGCGGTGCGCGAGCTCATGAGCGAGGTTGAAGCGCTTGCGCTCGACATTGGTGTGCCGCGAGACGACGATCACTTCAGTCGGCGCGCCTTCCGCCCGTTCGACATGACAGGCCAGCCCGTTGATCCGTTCGGGAAGGTCGGCCTCGATGACCTTGAGTCCCTTGTCTTCGAGCAGGGCGGTCATACTCGGGATCGGGTCGATCCCAAGCTTCCACTCCCGCCGCACTTCCCGCGCCTTGGCGTCGATGGCCTCCTCATCGGCGACCTGATCCACGCGCAGCGCGGCAAAGGGGTCTTCGGCGGCGTGCAGATCGAGGATGTCCTCGATGGCGAGATAATCTTCGAGTTTCTCGATCACGATGGCTTCGGCCATCGCCCGATCCTGCGCCGAGGCGGTCGAGTTCTTCCGCCACTCGACGCTTTCCAGGGCCTCGACCTGTCCGCCGAGCAGGAAGTCGAGCGACACGCCGAGCGCTTTGCCGAGGCCGACCAGCACCGATGAGGACGGCATCATCTTGTCCGCCTCGTATTTGCTGATGGCCTGCGCTGACACGCTTGGGGTTACGCGCTCCGCGAGCGCTTGCATGGATAGACCCGCCCGCTTGCGGGCAAGTCGCAGTCTTTGTCCGAACATGGTCCTCTCCCGGCGGTTATTGTTTGGTTGATAAGCGCCATTAATTGCTTTATATATAAACACAAGGTTGTCGAATCGTCAACCGAAATCGACATATGAGGTTTGAAATGTCTAAGAAAAATCAACATGTTGTGCCGCATGAGAACGGTTGGGCAGTGAAAGGGGCGGGCAATGAGCGCGCGTCTTCCGTCCATGGCACACAGCGCGAGGCCATCGCGGCCGCGCGGGAATCCGCTATTCGCCAGGGCAGCGAGATGCTGATCCACGGCGAGAACGGTCGCATCCGCGAGCGTAACACCTACGGCAACGATCCCTTCCCTCCGAAGGGCTGACACGAAAGGAAAAGCCAATGGCTGGCATCGAAATGCGGTTCAATGGCCGCAAGATCACGTCCGCATCGCAGCTTCAGCGAGAGCTGACGCGCAGCATGGAGAAGCAGCTCGAAGACAACCTGAAAAAGGCTGCCGGTCCCGGCGTGCGGATGAAGAAGACCCGCGACGGATACACCTTCGAGGGCACGCCCGAACAGATCGAGCGCATGAAGAAGCGGCTGCGCTGACGTGACCGCTGAAGCCGCACATTGCGTCTTCGCCTCCCCAACTGGATCGTCCCTCAGAGTGGCGATCATCAACTCCGGTCGCTGAACCGCCGCTTGTAGCGGGAGACGGGAGTTCTTTGTTTGCAGCCATTAACAGTATTGGTAATTCTGTTTACTCTCGGCACCGCCGCACACCGCCGCACACCGGCGATCGCGAAGTTGGAGCATTGAATTCCCATCGCGAGCAGAACCTTTGCCGGAGAAAGTTCTCACTACCGAACCTGATCCCTCCGCTGGACTCGTCAAATGCCATGAACGTCCGCTAAACGGGCTGCTACTGCAGCGTCGCGCACCAAAGGCGAGTGGCAGGATTGGGCCGACCGGCGCGTGGCACGCCGGTCGGCGGGGTTGTTACAGATCGATCCCTTCTGACAACGACAGCGCGTCGTCCAGGTCGACCCCTAGATAGCGAACCGTGCTGTCCATCTTGGTATGCCCGAGCAAAAGTTGAACAGCGCGCAGGTTGCCGGTCTTCTTGTAAATCTGGGCAACCTTCGTGCGTCGCATCGAATGGGTCCCATAGGCGCTCGGTTCTAGCCCGATCGAGAGAACCCAGTCGCGCATGATCCGCGCATATTGGCGTGTCGACAGATGCGGGCTAGCATGGACACGGCTGGGCCAAAGATATTCGCAACCGATCATTTCTGGATCTTTGATCCAACGCTCCACCGACAGTCGCGTGGTTTCGGTGATCTCAAAGCGGACCGGCTTGCGTGTCTTGCTTTGCGTCACCGAGGCGCGTTCCTTGACGCGGCCTGCGGCGTAAACATCGTTCACCTTCAGGCAGACCAGATCGCAGCCCCGGAGCTTGCAATCAATGGCCATGTTGAACAGCGCAAGATCGCGCCTATTGTCGGCCATTTCCAGCCGGACTCGGATGGACCAGACATGTTTCGGCAGCAGGGGGCGTTTCTGGCCAACGATGCGTCCTTTGTTCCAAGGCGCACGCGTAGGACGAAGGGCGGGAAGTGTTTCTATGGTCATGGCTTCTATCCTGTCCGCCAAGCCCGCCACGTCCTCGGCTTTGCCGACACGGCAACGTAACATCGACCACCGTTTATGTGCTGATAAATCGTATCGGGCGGAAAGCCGCCATCCGCGCCGCACATTCCTTCAGCGCGAGGGTGTCGCTGATGGGCTATGGCACTTGTCCGCTCATCCAGGCTGCTGGTCGATAGACCAATGATCTGCCCTTCGTCTTAAAGGCATCCGCTCCCGTCGGTGACTGTCGTGGCTATCAGATCGCGCAACCATTTGTGCCCAACGTCGACCTGGCTGCGTTCGTGCCAAAGGATACGGTAGTCGAAACCCTCGATCGGCAAAGGCGGGGCAAATCGCGACAGTGCATTGGCCCGCGCCAATTCATCTGCCGCGCGACTCGGGACGGTGAGGATCATGTCGGTTTGCGAGACCAAGGTTGCCGCCGTGGCGAAATAGGGCAGCCAGATAGCGATGTCGCGTCGTCGTCCGAGCACAGTGAGCGCATCGTCGACGACGCCGGTTCTTCCCCCCATGATGCTGACCAGAGCATGGGGCCAGGACAGGAACGCATCAAGATCGACTGCGCCTCTGATGGTCGGATGGTCCTTGCGCACAAGGCTGGTATAACCCTCGCGATAGAGCCTGCGCGATCTCAGCGGCAAGGGGACGGCGTCGTCGCTGTAGAAGACCAGATCTGTCTGGCCCTCGCCTAGATGGCGAAAAGCATTCGGAGAGAAGGGCAGGATCTCAAGTGCAACCCCCGGCGCTGCTTTGGACAGCGCTTGGATGAGACGCGGCAGGACAGCGATGGCGCCATAGTCGGTGGTCGTCAGCCTGAAGACCCGTACCGCGGTTTGCGGATCGAAGACCGGGCGCACAAGAAAGTCATCGAGGCTTGCCAATGCTACGCCCAGACGCTCCCGGATTTCGGTCGCCCGCTCGGTCAGGATCATGCCACCCGGCCCCTTGACCATGATCGGGTCCGCCAGAAGCTGCCGCAACCTGGCCAATGCGCGGCTCACGGCAGGCTGGCTGATGTTCAACTGCTCGGCTGTTCGGGTGGTGTTCCGCGTCTCGAACAGCGACTGAAGCACGCGCAGGGAGGTGAGGTCGAGCCAACCATCATGCAGATTTTGCATCACGACTATCCCATCAATCTATTTCCATAATCACACTGCTTCGCCGACACATGCAAGGCATGCCGGTTCGCGGCGGCATAATTCAAGGACATGACCATGACTCGAAAGATCTTTGTGACCGCTGCGGTAGTCGGATTCAGCGCGCTTTTCTCCGTCGTTCCGGCCTTCGCTGACCCAAGCGACGTTCAGGCGATCAAACTGTTCTATCAGGCTCTCAGCGACAACAAGCCTGAGCTTCTGGACCAGATTCTCGCGCCAGATTGGCAGGATATTCCGGTCAATCAGGGGCAGGCGGCCGGGCGCGACGGGTTCAAGCCTTTCGTCGGCGGTTTCCATACGATGTTCCCCGATCTGAAAGTCGTGAATGACGACATCATCGACGCGGGCGACAAGGTCATCGTGCGGTCCACCATTTCCGGCACCCAGGCGGCGGCCTTTGGGGCTTTCCCCTCCAAGGGCAAGCCGTTCTCGATCATGGCCATCGATATTCACCAGTTCAAGGACGGCAAGGTGGTCCAGACCTGGCACGTCGAGGACTGGCTTGGCGGCCTGTATCAAATGGGCGCCTTCGACAAGTAATTTGCGCCCCCACCCCATCGTCCAAGCGAAAGGCATGCAGGCTGTGACCATGACAAAATCCGAACCGCCTTTTCAGACACAGCCTTGGAGTGCCTCCGGTGGACTGGAGAGCCGCAGCTATAGCGTCCATCGGATCGGGTTCGAGTCGTATGGGTCGATGCTGGCAGGCAATCTGTTCCTTCCGAAATCTTCCGGACCGTGGCCGGCGATTGTGATCGTCGGTCCTGTCGCCTTCGTGAAGGAACAGGCCCCCCTGCAATATGCCACCCGTCTGGCGGCAGAGGGTTTTGTCGTGCTGATATTCGACCCGCGCTGCCATGGCGAAAGCGAGGGGCTTCCGCGGCGCAACGAAAACCCCACCGCGAAGGTCGCGGATATTTGCGCCGCAGTTGACGCTTTGGTGGCCCGCCCGGACGTGGACCGGCAGCGGATTTTCGTGCTTGGCATTTGTCAGGGCGTCAACTGGACCATCGAGGCGGCGCGCAAGGATCTTCGAATCCGGGCGATCTGCCTGGTGGCCGGACATTATCTGACCCCGCAGGTCGCACGGATGTATCTGGGCGGAGAGGAGGCGGTGGCGGCCCGGCTGGCCAAAAGCCTGCGCGCCGCAGAGACCAATCGCCAGACCGGTGAAGTTGGCTACGTACCGATCGTCTCTTCCTCTTTCCTGACCCCGGATCGCGATGCGCTGTTAGCGGCGTCCTTCGTACAGTCGTTTTACATACGATGGGCGGACCGGCACCCCATGCTCGCGCATCGTGGGCTTTGGGAAAACCGCATCACCGAGATGAGCGAGCATCTGATCTGGGGCCACCGGATCGATCAATCTGTTCAGGACCTTCAGCTTCCCGTGCTGATGCTGCACGCCGACCGCGCCGCGAGTGGCCCCGACGTGCCGCGCCAGCTTTTCGAGGCAATTCCGTCCAGCCACAAGAAGCTTGTCTGGCTGGGGACCCAAGGACAAATTCAATTCTACGAAGATCCTATAACGATCGACGTCGTCATCCCCCACCTTTCGGATTTCCTGACCAACTTGCCACCCGAAACAGAAAACCGCCCGGATCCCTGAGCGCGCTAGATTGATGGTGACCCGCGTGAACTGGAGAGCTTGATGCCTTTTCCCAACCGCGATTGAGGCTGGCGGCTCCACAGCCAGACGAAGAATGCGCGTCTCAAATGGTATCTGATGGCGGTCTGTGGCAACCGCGCCGAGTCCAGCGGTCATTAGACGCGGGCCGTCGGCCTGTAGGAAAACCCGTCAAGCTGACTAGTTGCGGGGCGACATAGACCTCGACTATTCCTCTCAGTGCCGAATGGCTGCTTCGGGAAACACTTTGGAGGGCCTTCGGTCCCCCTCCCCAGGCAGCTTTGGGCCGATTGCGATCACCGAAAGCAAGGCAGCCAGAAGATTGAGGGCTAACTGCTGGCCTGCCTCCAACCGATATTCCTTTGCTTCCCTCAGGGCTCGTATTTGATCGCCCCCAGAAATTTGCGATCAAGCTCCGGCTCATCCCACTTCCCCGCAACGGCCATCCATTTTTCCGTCTGCGCGAGAAACTCCGGATCGTCACAGCTGACGTGAAACGTATAAAGCCGATTGACGATTTCGCGCATGAGCGCGCGCATCTGATCATCGTCGAAGTGTGATACCTCAGCCCAAGGGATCTTCCGGCCATCAGCATCAAGGACAAAAACATCGGAATAGTCGCCCGACCGGGTCACTGGAACCAGGCCTGCATGCAGCGATTCCAACCCGGTATTGCGCACGCACATCATGGCCATGAGTTTGGCCAGACTGGCGGCAATCCGATCTTTGTCTGCGGGTTTCATGAGGATAGCGTAGCGGCAAGAAATCGAGCGGGCCAGATGTTTGGCGCCACCAGTTCGGCAGAAAACAGCGCAAAGGCGCTTGAATCGTCCCACCCCACTACCTCGTCTTCGCAAGCTGCCAACCGTCCGATGGCGGCGTTCTTGCCGCCTTCATGACGAGTGGGGGCCTCTGTTACGAGTTTTTCTGACTATGGCCCGATAGGTTTTGCCACATCTTGGCTGAGCAAAGCCAAACCCGGCGGGTTTCCCCGCCGGGCCCTGGGGAAACCCCGTTCTTTTCAGAACGGGATTTCGTCGTCACGGTCGACCAGCTCGGGGTTTTCATTCTCGGCCGACTTCGGGCGGCTGAGGAAGTCGACCTTCTCGGCGATGATCTCGCAGCCGTAGCGGTCGGTGCCGGTTGCGTCGGTCCACTTCGTGTAGTGGATGCGGCCGTGGACCATGACCTTCATGCCCTTTTCGCAGTGCTCTGCGACGGTCTTGCCGAGACCGTTAAAGCAGGTGATGCGGTGCCATTCGGTGTCCATAACGCGGTAGCCGTTCTCGTCGCGGATCGCACGGCCTTCCGAAAGGCGGGGGCGCGAGGTGGCGAGGGTGAAGTTGGTGATCTTGGTGCCGCTTTGGGTCGAGCGCACTTCGGGCTTCTGACCGATGTTGCCGGCGAGGATGACGATGTTCTGCATGGTAAGCTCCTGTGTTTCCTGTCCCTGGGACCGTCCCTTCGACAAGACCCGGAAAAAGCCTGTCGGCTGAGGCGTGCACGGGAGACGAAACGGCGACCGGAAACCCCCAAAGGTCCGGGGTGGAGCGGGCAGGTGCCGCGTTTCCAAAGAAACGCTAGCCAACACGGCCCAGACTGACGCGGGGTTGCGCGCATGAGGCCGAACAGGCTTAGGGGATTGTCAGTCGAAGGGATGGCGCCGGGGACAGGAGAGATCGGGGGCTCTTGCAGAACATGTCTTCCCTCGCCCTGCTAAGACGGCAAACCCAAAGTCCTTACCCCCATAGCGGCTGATCACCTCAGAGCCCCTTTGCTTGCCATTCGCGCCCCAGCCCGATGGGAGTTGCGAGCCCGCGCCGTGACGGCTATCCCAAGGGCATCATTTTGGACACGAGGCACCCATGGCTGAATTCGACGCTGAGACACTGTCGCTCAAAGAGCTCAAAAGCCTGCGGAAGGATCTGGCCAAGGCTATTTCCACGTTTGAGGACCGGCAGAAAAGCGATGCCCGCAGAAAGCTCGAGATCATTGCCAAAGAGATGGGCTATTCCTTGGCCGACCTGATTGGCACCGAGGTGAAACCCAGCCGTGCGCCCGCCGCCGCGAAATACCGCCATCCAGAAAACACGGCCCTCACCTGGTCAGGCCGGGGGCGCAAACCGCTGTGGTTTGTCGCAGCCCTTGACGCAGGCAAATCGCCCGAGGACCTGGCAGTCAACTGATCGCCAATAGGTGGCACCCAGCATAGCGCCGCGCTAAGGAGTGAAGGCGCAGGCATGCGCGTTTCAATTACTTGGATTTCGGGATGCCGACCCGCCGTCGGCGCCTTGTGCCTGTCAGGCTCTTAAGGGCAGACAGGCGAAAGGCCCGGAGGCGCATTCGCGCCGTGCCCGGGCCTTCATAACGACCGTGGGCATCACGCCCACGGGTCGATCTCAACAAGCACCTGAACCTCGTCGCCGTCGATTTCATCGGCGGGGACGGCACCAAAGGTTCCATCCCCTGCCTGGAAGACCACGATGGAAACCATGAGCGTGGCTGCGAGGCTGGCGGCGAAGGCGTGTGCATCTTTGCGGGACATTTGTTTTCGGCTCCTGTTTGGAGGCGAGGGACCATCCCCCGCGCTGACAGGAACCCGCAGGCCCAAAGACGGGCTGACATCACCGGGCGCGTTCGGGCTTGCCCCGAATCCGGCCGGCGGCACGGGCTTGCCCGTAGTCCGAGCCCTTGTGGCTTGATCTCGAAGACTGGATTTGGGCCAAGGAAGGGACTGGCAAGCGGGGGATGGTACTTTGACACAAGGAGCCGAATTGTCTCGATGATGCTCACCCCGCCAGCCTTTCAGACATGCTTTTGGTTGACCGAAGCCTTACTGGGGATGGAGCCTTTGATGCCCCGCGCAGATGCGCGGGACGGTTGGTGCTGGATGAGAGGCCCGCGTGCGGCGGGCCCCCTTGGTCTCTGAGGAGGCTCAGGCGGCTATAGTCGCCTCCCCTGCCCCATCGTCTTCCTCAGCTCCGACGATCTCGAACCGCGCGTTGCGATAGCCCTCCTTGGCAATCCAAAGCTCCGCCGCCGCGCCGGACGATGCCAGATGCAGAAGTTCGGTGTTGCCGCCAAAGTCCAGCAAGACGCGGACCTGCCCCACCTTTGGCTCCTTGACCACCTCAAAGCTGAGCTGGCTGTCGGCAGAATGACTGCGCATGATCGTGACGAGGATGACTCCCTCTGAAGAGAAGTTCCCCTCATGCAGCGTGAAGGACGCCGGAGCCGTCCAGGTCGGATAAGGCCGCGGCGGTTCCTTCTTCACCAGACGGCCAACACCGTTGGACCGTTCCCATGCCGCCAGCTTTTTGGTGAAGCGTGCGGGCGGTTTGGGACTGCCATCAGTGTAGCGAATGAGCGCGCCCAAGGGCGCTTGG
The DNA here is from genome assembly GCF_030652235.1 of Cypionkella sp. Taxonomy (GTDB): domain Bacteria; phylum Pseudomonadota; class Alphaproteobacteria; order Rhodobacterales; family Rhodobacteraceae; genus Cypionkella. Next base: position 6,742 of record NZ_JAUSBA010000035.1, on the reverse strand, counting down.
TCGATTATTGTGTTTGCGGACATGATTCCTCATTCTGAATGCGAGGACTCGCACTCATCATATTGATATTGTTGTGTTTTGTGGTGATTGAGAGCGGGTTTCCCCGCCCTCGGGGGCTCAGATCACTCCGCAGCCATCATTGCCGTGCTTTCCACGGGCAGATCGGCCATCAGGAAGGCGGGCAAGTCGATCTCAGCATCAATGTCAGCAGCGCTCACGGGTTCTTCGCTCAAAGCCCCCTGCCCTTCCACAATGGTAACGCTGTCCAGAGCAGCAAGGTCACTGCGCCGCAAAACCTCCGGCAACCAACCGCTGCCCTTGAGCAAGCGCTCGGCTTCCGTCGCCATCTCGCCTTTCTTCAGATGGTCGAGCAACTGCGCGGTGCCCTCCCCCTTCGCCTCACGCACAGCTTCAAGGATACGCGCCTTGGGCACACGATTCAGATAGTTGTCCGCCGTCGGCTCCCAGCCAGCCGCGACCATATCGAGATCGACGGCTTGGGCCACGATCTCAGACTGCGCCATGCGGCGGGCCAACCCGCTGGCCGACATGCCCGCTCCATATGGGTTCACCTTCTCGTGGAGCGCGTTGAGCCCGAAGCTCAGGCAATGCGCCAGCAGAGCCAGACGGCTCGCCTGATCAAGGGCCGAAAGATAGTCCCAAAGCACGGCATCGTCACCAAGCGGCAGATCGGCCTCCCAAGCAGCATGACGATCGTCCACGGCCTTGGCCACCGGACTGTCCTTCAGATCGGGCGCCTGAGCCGACATGTAGACGGTGCGCACAGAAGCCTCGAGGCAACTGCCCGAAGCCCCGGAACTGCGGAAGGTGTCATTGACGAGCTTCATCAGCAGAAGGGTCAGGGCAACGTCGGGCGAACGCCCAATCGCCTCACGCAAGGCGAGGGTGCGATGCGCGGTCAGCTCCATGACCAGTCGCTCTGGCAAAGGCTTCAATGCGCCATCATCCTCATCGTCTGCGATGCAGATGCCCGAACTGGCCGGCTGACCGCCAGAGGTAATGACGGTGGCCGCAGATGTGCCAGAGGGAAGCTGATAGGCGGAGACACTGCCATCAACCCCCTGCCCTTCCACGCCCAGTTCTTCGCCGAAGTTGGCCACGGTCTCTTCCCGAGGCTCATCCTCAGGCCGGACATAGCCGCGATGGGCAGCAAGGTTGCCGTCCCGATCCAGCGTCACGAAGACGCCGGCGCGACCAACCTCGGCCGCATCAAAGATCAGCGGACGCTGCTCAAGGGCTTCCATCGCAGCTTCCAACTCGCCGAGCCGGGTGTCGATCTCTTCGGGGTATTCGTCCTGACCAGAATATTCCTCTTCCAGTGCGCGATACTCCGCAAGCAGCTTGGCATGCTCTGCAGCTTCATCAGCGCTCAGCGGTGAGGGATCGCCAACCAGACGCCGCAGACCGTGGCTGTAGCCATAGGGCAGGTCGGTGGATACCTCGATCCACTTCCAACCCTCACCAGCAATTGCCTGCGCCTCGGCTTGCAGCTTGTCCGCGACCAATCGGTCAAGCAGGGCAGGGTCCTCCAACCAGCCACCATCATCGCCTTGGAAGAGATCGCGCAGGACAACGCCGCCGGCGGCCTCATAGACATCAAGACCGACAAACACCGCACGCCGATCCGAGGCCCGCACAGAGGTTTCCGTCAACATGCGCCGGATCGAATAGGGCTCCTTGTTCCAGGAGTTCTTCACAACGTCCCAGACCTGCGCTTGACGGCCGTGATCGGGGTTCACCGTGAAGGCCATCAGCTGTTCTAGCGTCATGCCATCCTCGGCATAGACCTCGAGCAGGGCAGGGGCCACGGACGCGAGCTTCAAGCGCTGCTTCACGATCTGCGGGGTGACAAAGAAGGCCGCTGCAATGGCCTCCTCACCCTGACCCTTATCGCGCAAGGCAGCAAAGGCACGGAACTGATCGAGCGGGTGCAAGGCAACGCGCTGCATGTTCTCAGCCAAGGAGTCGTCTTCGGCCAGAATATCTGATGTCACATCACGCAACACACAAGGCACAGGCGCGGTCTTTGCCAAACGCTTTTGCTTTACCAGCAGTGCCAGCGCTTGAAACCGCCGACCGCCAGCAGGGATCTCGAATTTGCCGGTCTCGACTCCATCGGCATCCAACACAGGGCGCACGCTGAGGCCTTGCAACAAGCCACGACGAGCGATGTCCTCGGCCAACTCTTCCACCGACACACCGGCCTTGATGCGCCTGACGTTCGACTGGCTCAGCACCAGTTTGTCAAAGGGAATGTCCTGTGAGGACGACAGGGTAATCTTCTGGGCAGCTTGGGCCATCAGGTCTTCTCCACGACGGGCGCCGGGAGCCACTCTCCCGATCTCACTTCCCGCCACCCTCAAACAAGCAATCCTTTCACTCTCAACCGTGGAACCGTTGTCGAGTTACGATATGACGCCGCTCCGTGAAGATTGTCCGCGGACAACTCTGTTTTCTGAAGCAGAGCCTTCAGTTCTTGGCCCCTGCTAGCCGTTGTCCGCGGACAACTCTAACATCCTTGCAGCCTATTTTGCCTCACAAGGGTATTGATCATTGCCCAAGGATCGAAAGCTGCGCTTCGTTTTCCGGTGGTAATGGCGCGAAAGTAGGCTCCAAGCTGTCGAATTTTTCCTTGCATCTGAAGCAGGCCCCAAACGGTAACGGCCGTTCTAAGTTCTCCAAGCCTATCTTCTGCTGCGCGGTAAGTCGTACTGTCGATGCCCATCATTGGAGCAAGAGTACGTGCGTGACTAATTACGTCAGATAAGCTCTCTGCAGGGCGTTGGAGGTAGCTTGCTGCCTCTTTGCATGCACCAACGAGGCTTCCAATAGATATCTGGTGATGCCGTTGATGGGAGTGTTCGGTCTTCTCAGCGACATCAGAATCTATAAGTTCTTTTTTTGAGTTATGATGGTGTCGGACATTTTGTCCGTCAGTAGCGGACATTTCGGCGTCGATCGACATCTCTGCATTGCAATCTATACGTTGGTTTTCCTCAACGGAGACAAGGTCATCCAGGATGCTGTAAAGTTCTTCAGCCGTTAGCTTGCGCCTCAAGGCGCGAAGTGCATTTTCCGCATCGATGCTTAACCCATCTAACTCCATTGTTCGGGCGATCGCGCACCGCACTTTTGTCCGTAGGTAAGAAATGTGACTGGCTTGTTTGGCGCAGTCTTCCGCCACCGCACAAATCTGGTCATAGCTTTTGAATAGCGGAGAAAGGTCAAAACCGAAGCGAAGGACATTGCCAGTGGACATGTCGCTCTTGGAGAAGCGCTTGCGGTTAGGGCTATCGGATCGAACGAGCAAGCCAGCCTCTGCTAGTTGAGCGACATGTCGACGGATCGTTCGGTCGGAAATACCGTTGCGCTTGAAAGCAATCGTTGCGTTTGACGCAAAGACGAAGTTGTGGCTTCGCTTTGGGGGCAAGCAGGACAGCAATGCATCCAGAGTTGCAATGATCGGAGCCTTGAGCCCGAGGGCTGTGCTGGCCTTGCGGACAACTTCGATGAGGCTGAACCGATCGGGCTGACTATGAGTCGTAGGCAAATCTTCTGCGGACCGCGACCCTAAAGGTGCAGTAATATGTTGAAAGCGCATCTTTTTTTCACGGCAAGCCTAGGCAAAAGCTGCCACAGCAAGGCACCATTAGTTCGCCTGTTTAGGCAAAACTTATAAAATCAACCGAATCGGTTGTTCTTGACTGACAGGGAGAAGCTGGTAAATCTGGTGATGCTAGGCAACAGATTGGGCTCTCCGAGGGTGACCTTGGGGGGCTCTTTCTTTTTACTTTGGTTGCGAGTGCTCCCTTTGTTGTTGATCTGCTCGGTTCATCTCAATCGGCTTCAGTTGCCGACCGCCAAGCTTCGTAGAGGCGCAAGACCTCTGTTTCAGCATGTTCTCTCATCCACTTTGTGAACTCTGGTTGGTCAGAGCCTGCAAAGCGGATCGTCAATGATCGCGGTGTGTCTTTAATCTCGGCAACCTTGGATCCCTCGTAGATGACCGGTAGGGCAGGGGGCGTACCAGCTTGTGAGGCGCCCGACTGTCCTGCTTTCAATGCCGCATCAGATAGAAATGCGAACCGTTCATCTGACGTAAGCGTACGAGAGGCTTCATCCAGGGAAGCTACTAGAGCGTCGAGGTCGATCCCTTTGTCCCGAACCAGGTCAGCCAGCTCTTCCCAGCGACGGCGTCCGATTCCATGAGCAGCGCCAATGAACTGAACCACGCCAAGTGGCAGCGTCCGCGCTACTTTGGTCATTCGAGATAGCATGGGCCTGTCGATCGCCAAGGCATCCAACACGACTGACTGGTCATATCCACCATCGGTCAAATCAGTGACAAAGATTGCCTTTTCGATAAAACTCGGATCGAGGCGCAAGCTGTTCTCTTGGCCCTGCGCCAAGATCGCCTGTTCGTCGGTGAGCGTTCGAATCAAGGCTTTAGCCGGGATGCCAGCCAACTTCAGGGCACGAAGCCTCCGTCTGCCATAGACGATGCGATAGCGTCCCGGGTTTTCAAGGAGCGGGCGCACCATGATTGGCACCTGCTGACCATGAGCCCGAATGCTCTGCACAAGATCTGCAACATCGGCATCAGTGATGGTCAGGCGATCCTTCGGGCCGCCGTCGTCAATCAATGATGGATCAATTTCTCGGACAGCGTTTGAAGACAGGTCGCGAAGTGTAGACTTGACGCCTGACATCGCCCCAGTGTTGGGGAACCGGGGCTTGCTGTCCGGTTGGCCTACCTCCGAACCGGAATCGGGAGGCGGTGGTGGCTGAAATATGTTGCGACGAGCCATTAGTCAGTTCTCCGTCCCCATGCTTCCTGGATGACCTTTTCAAACTCATCCGCGACGCCATTTACACTTTCTAGGATGCGATCCAGCGTCTTGCGGATGACTTGAGTAGGGTCGAGTTCATAGATTGTCTGTTGGGTCATGCCGGCGTCGGAAATCGCGGTGGATTTCAGCATCGGGGTGTTCAAGACTTGATCCAGAAGGATCGATCGCAGGAAGCCCGCCATCTGAGATTGCGGAACGTCTGTCGGTTCATAGCGTGCGATTAAGAATTTGAGGAATTTCCAATCGGTCGGGCCTGTCGACTCTTCAAGAACCCTGACAGTTTCCCCAGCCATTTCAAGGAATTGCGCCATTGATGCGACGTCCAACATGCTTGGAACGACTGTTATGAGCAGTCCAGTCGAAGCCAGCAGAGCAGTCATGGTGGTGAAGCCAAGTTGCGGTGGGCAATCTATCAAGACGAGGTCGTAGTCCTTCTCAACTTCATCCAATGCTATGGCGAGCCGCTGAGTAAAAGGCGGATCAACCCGATGCTGCAGAGCATAAGCAGTCTCGGTTTCATACTCAGACAAGATCAGACCAGCCGGGGCGAGATCGAGATTGTGAAAGTAAGTTTTCCGAATGACTTGGCTGAGTGGGACGGGATCTTCATAGCGCAAAGCATCGTAGATCGTCCCAGTTTCCGAAAACTCGATCTCTGGGCGGTAGCCAAACATCGTGGTCAGGCTCGCCTGTGGGTCCATATCCAACGCCAAAACCCGGTAGCCACGCAGTGCATAGCGTTGAGCGAGATGGATGGCCGAGGTTGTCTTGCTGGAACCGCCCTTGAAGTTCACGACAGAAATGACCTGTAGTCCGTCGCCGTCACGGCGACCGGGCAGGTAGGCTTCGCCATTGCGACCTGTGCGCGCCATAACCTTGCGGATAGCGTCGATTTCTTCTGCAGTGTAAAGGCGCCGGCCGCGCGCGTCAGTCTCGACTTCAGGAAAGTTGCCTTCCTGGTGTCGCGTTCGAAGGTTAGACATGCTGATACCCGTCAGCTCGGAGACCTCGGCGGGATGGAATTTGCGCAGAGTTTTTCGGCTTTCAGGTTGAAAGCTGTTGCGCATATGGGTGTTCAGAGCTTCAGACAGGCGTGCTGCGTTCGCACTGATTGTGCTAGCAATTGAGCCTGGCGAAGGTTGGTATGTGCTCGTGTTCATCTGTCCTCAGGCGCCTCTTGGTGGGCTTTTGTAGTTTCGTCGCAAGAAAGCGTCATAATCGTGTTTGTGCGACAACTGAAGTGATGGCACGCAACTTATAGTGCGGCAACTGTTTTTTTATGCTGTGAGTTGAGCGGCATGTATTGCTTGTTCGCCCAAACTCTCAACGCAGCTCGGTAAGTCATTGATAGCTATGTGAAAAGTTCGCACCGCTGTGGAAGATGACACATCTTGTACCGGTTGGGCTACAGGGCACAAAACCTAGTTCAGAAGTAGACGTACGCGAATCGTTTACCGCATTTCTATTGTGCTAGAACGCCAACCCGAGCCTTGCGGCCCGTTCTAGCAGCATCTTCACCGATGAAGGTTGCCACTTTGTCCGTCCCCGCGGTGTGCGCTCTCGCATGGCTTCCAACCTCTTACAGACTTCCTGCAGAGTGACTTTGGGATCTGCACCCTTGATTGCGGCGACGATGGCGGGGAGTCGGTCGTCTTTCTCAGTTTGCTGGGCTCGGCCAAGGATCGCCGCTGGCAAAAGGCCTTCACGAACAAAGTTATTGGCTGCGCGGATGTCGCGTTTGGTTCCCGATTTCAATTGAAGCGATTAGCTGAAACCTGAGCGGTCTGGTTGGAGCTTGGCATTTCAGCAAAGGCTCGACGGAAGGGCAGGGGGCTTACAGGCCTGCGGCCTTGGTCAGGTTCACCCGGAAC
>NZ_JAUSBA010000026.1 GCF_030652235.1 Cypionkella sp. | reverse complement strand
TACCTGATACTTTACAACACGCAGTTGCCGCAGTCAGCCCTTGGGAGCCGAACGCCGATGCAGGCCATGAAGGACGGGCACAAGTCCCACCCCCATCTCTTCGTCAAATCACCGCGTAACCTGCCGGGACGCGATGGCTAGCAAGTAAATCGGCTGTGCGGCTAAATCGGCTGTGCGGCCTTGCGAAAGCCGCCGCTTGAAATATCACAACACCGCTGGCTCTTGAATGAAAGTTCCGTTTGCGATAAACGCTTGGTAAGCAGTTGCCGGTCATTTCGCGGCACCATCTTATTCAAGCAAGGATAAAGTATGTCTAAACAGTTGTTGATTTACGAGCGTGCAACGCCAATTTCATCTGAGTCGCATCGCAACTGGTCAGTTCAATCTGGAAAGAGCTATGGATTTGCTAAGGCTGTAAATTCTTCACCGCTTCTAGCGGCCGAGTTTGCAGCAGCAGCACCTGAATTTACCATTATATTTGCAGGCACTGCAGAAGCCGTTTTTCCATCGGTGATCTTGGGCTTTCAAGATGGCCAGAACATCTTTGTCGCAGAAGACGGCGCCTGGAAGGGCAAATATGTCACCGCGTTCCTGCGGCGATACCCCTTCGTCTTTGCCGAAGCCGAAGGCAAGGGCAGCTTTACGCTGTGTATTGACGAAGAGTATGAAGGCCTGAACAAAGAAGGCAAGGGCGAGCGTTTATTTGATAGCGAGGGCGCCCGCACGCAATATCTTTCGGGTATTCTGAACTTTGTTTCCAGCTATCAGGGACAATACGAACGCACCAAGCTGTTCTGTAAACGATTGGTCGAGTTGAAAGTCCTCGATCCAGCTCAGGCACGGTTTTCATTGCCAGACGGTAAAACCGGGTCGCTGGCGGGATTTTTTACCATTAATCGTGACAAGTTGAAGGCCATCCCGCAAGAACAACTGTCCGAGATGTTCCAGAACGACGAACTGGAATTGTGCTATCTGCATTTGCAATCGCTGAACAACATCAACGCGATGACGCAGCACCTGAATGTGGTCGACGCGCCTGAGACAGCAGCAGCCTGATTCAGGCTACATCGCCAAAATTAGCCCTTGGAGGGGCGTTTGCATATGATCGCTCCTCCGATGACCGTTGAAAATTGCCTTAGCTCCTTTCTGGGAGTGATTGCGCTGGATGTGGCGATCGGCTCGGGGCTGATCGCGGTGTTGGCATCGGGCGGTCGGGCCAAACCCCCGCCTGCGCCTCTGGTGGCAATCCTGCGCGAGATCAGGGTGATGAGATCTGATGATTTCGCCTTGACCGATCGGTTCGCGTTGCTTTGGCAGACACATGCCAAGCAGTTGCAGGCCCGCGTTGGATTTTTGCGGCTTGCGGCCGCAGATGTGGCACGGCACGCCGAAGATCTGTTCGAAGACGCCGACACTTTCATGGAAAAATCATCAACCTTCCGCTATTTCGACTATGATTCCGCAATGCAGGATGATCCGGCAGCGCGTGCCCACACACAACGCTGGGTGAACTATGTTGCGGCGTTGACCGATGCAGAAGCACCCGGTTTACTGGATCAGGTTTCGCTGCCCGACACAGGTCTAGTGCTAGAGGTCGGCGGAAACGCAGGGGCATTTGCGCGCCATCTTTTGGGACGCCACCCGGGAATTTCATATGCGATCCTTGATCTGCCGGGCGTCTGTGCGTTGGGTCGTGCCGATCCCGAGAACGCCCATTTTGGTGATCGACTGCGTTTTCTGCCCGGTGACATGCGCAGGATGAACTGGCGGATCGAGGCGGGCGGGGCCCCGGATGTGATCCTGTTCAAATCGGTTCTACACGATTGGCCCGCAGAGCAGGCCGCCGAGCTGCTGGCGCGTGCAGCCCGGTATGTTGGCCGATCTGGTCGGATCGTCATTCTGGAACGGGGCGCCTACACCAGTGCCAATCTTCACGAACTTCCCTTCAGCAGCACCGCCAATCTTGTATTCTCGCCTTTCTATCGTGACCCCGACACCTACGCAGAGGCCTTGCGCGCAGCATGGCCGTCAGCGCAGGTCACGGTCCACCCGGTTTTGCTGGACATGGGTTGGTTCGTCACAACGGCAACGGAGCGCGCCGCATGAGCTTTCCGATCATTGCCATCAGCGGTCCCCCTGGAGTCGGCAAATCAACGGTTATTGCCAGTCTTCTAAGCCAGATGACGCTGCACGCCGTCTATTTTGACGCGCATGAGACTATGACGGATCGATCCGTTGCCGAGATCGAGGACTGGATTTTGCGTGGGATGCCTCTGGCGGAAATGGTGCCTGCGGCGCTGGTTGATCATCTGAAGGCTGCCTGTCAGGATCGCCTGGTGCTGTTTGAAACACCGCTGGGGCGGGCGGTTCCCGATCATTCCCGTCTTATTTCCCGTTCAATCTGGCTGGATTGCCCAGCCGATATCGCCCTAGCGCGTAAAATAGATGAAACGGTGTCGGGCGGTGATTGGGACTCTGTGACCGACCTGACAGGTTGGTTAAGCGGATATCTGGCTGCCTATCCGCGCATCATAGCCCCGAGTTTGGCACAACAGGCGGCGCGGGTGCGGCCGCTTGCGGACGATCTGATTGATGCGAGCCGCGATGCTTCTAGTGTTGCGGCGCAGATCCGCCACATTGTCGAGCAGGTGCAACTTAGCTATTCGGTATAGCCCGAAATCGCCAATTGCACGTCGCGTTGCCGCTCGCGGACAAGCAGATCAACCCGGACTTTTGCTTGCCGCGCGTCTTCGCGAGATTGGCAGTGCCGCAAAAGCGCCAACGTTATGCGCGGCCAACCAGCCCGGTGTGTCCACCGCGCTGCGGCCCGCATGGCCGCGCCTCGCCGCGCCAGAATGTCATCCTGTAGACTGAGCACATGCATGACACGACCGGGATCGCCCTGGCGTCCGCACCGACCCGACAACTGCAGATCAACCCGGCGACTGTCGTGCAGTTCTGTGAGGAGGACATGGAGCCCCCCCGCAGCTTTCGCCTCGGGTGTGAGCTTAATATCAGTGCCGCGCCCCGCCATGTTGGTTGCAACGGTCACCCTGCCCGCCAATCCAGCCTGAGCTATGATCGCCGCTTCTTCCGCATGGTTATGGGCGTTCAAAACCTGATGCGCCGCTTCCCTTAGGGCGTCACTGACATCTTGCGACCCCCCGACGGTCTTTGCTCCGATCAGAATCGGTGCGCCACGGGCCTGAAGCTGTTGCACATGTCCGGTGATCGCGGCCCATTTCTCGCCCAGTGTCGCGTGAACTTCGGCTTTGTCCCATATCCTTTGGTCGGGCAGACGGGTTGGGATGCGACGCACACGCATCCCATAAACATCCCACAACTCGCGCGCGGCACTGCGAGCCGTGCCGGTCATCCCCCCCAACCGTATGTAGCGGCGAAAGAATTTCTGTAGCGTGATTCGTGCGATGGTCTCGAACAGATGGGTCAGCGGCACATCCTCCTTCAACTCGACCATCTGGTGAAGCCCCTCGGACCAAGTACGGTCGCCCATGACGCGCCCCGTGCTTTCATCAATGATCTTAATCTTGTCTGCCTCGATCAGATAATCGCGGTCCCGTTCGAACACATGCAACGCGTTCAACGCTTGCGTCGCCGCATGTTCCCGAATTGCCGCCACCGACAGCGGCCCTTGCGCTTGGCTAAGGGTCTGGGCAAGCACGTCACGGCCTGCATCTGTCAGTTCGGCAATCCGGTGCCGTGCCAGCACGCGAAAGTCACGGCCAAGCGTCAGATCACGGGCTGCCAGCATCGCCCTTCGCAGAATGTCGGGCGCAAGGCCGCCGGGATGAGTGACGCCGCCACTCAGGATGAAGGGCGTGCAAGCCTGATCAATCAGTACCGAGTCTGCCTCGTCGATGATCGCCGCCGTCAGGCCCCGCATCACCAGCCCACTGGTCGGGGCGCCTTCTCCCACCAGAATGCGGTCAACTTTCCGGGCTAGATTGCCGGGGTGGGTCCGCAGGCTTCCTCTATCGCGCAAATAGTCGAACACGATCTCTTTGGCGGTGCAGTGCACCACGTCACAGGCGTATGCCCGCCTGCGCTGGTCTGGGGTCTGGCCTTCCAGCACCAACCCCACCGTCAAACCAAGCGCATGATAAAGCGGCGCAAAGCTGTCATAATCACGTTGGGCCAGATAATCGTTCACCGTCATCACATGAACCGACACGCCCCCAAGGGCGAGGGTGCCTGCCGCCAGCGTGGCAGTTAGCGACTTACCTTCGCCTGTCCGCATTTCAGCTATGGTGCCGTTCAACATTGCCCATGCCGCAAGGATCTGTACGTCGAAGGGCCGTTGTTTCAGGGTGCGATCGGCGCATTCGCGGATCGCGGCAAAGGCAAGGGCTACAGTCTTCCGTTTTGGTCGCGTCCGGCGCAGGGCTCGACTTAGAATTGGGCGCAACCCGCGCAGATGCTCGCGCAAGGCGGCATCGGACAATGCTACAAGATCGACGCCTGCGGACTCTGTGACCCGAACAATTGCGGCCCGACTGTGCACCGGCGGCAATTGGGCCAACACCGGCGCGACATAGGCCAAAACAGAGCGCGCAATGCGGTCAAACTCCGAGATCTCGGGCTGGACGCGCTCGGGATAGACACAGATCGCCGGCAGCGCCCATGGTGTTTGCGAAGCAATGTGCGGGGCTGGCACCGTCATTGATTAAAATGCCGCAAGAACAGTTGGCGCAGCCCACGCAGCACCCGGTAGCCATAGGGTTCAGCGCCATGATCAAACCGCACCACTGCACGTTCGCCGATCATTGCCCCCGTCAAAGCCTCCACTGGAGCAATCTCAAACTGAAACAGGCTTTCAACGGCGCGCAGCCCCTCGGGGTCATTGGGGTCAGATACAATATCACCGCCAGCACTGGTGGCGAGCGCCTTGGATGGCAGAATCATTGAGCCTTCGGGCACCGCACCCGTAAGAATCGCGGGATAGGAGTGACTTCTGTCACGTTGCAGCACAAAATCTATGTGTTGTGTGCGGTTGCGCACCAGTTCAGCCTGATCTTGCCCAACGGCAAGACGCAAGGTCGGTGCTGCGACCGGCCAAACATATCCGACAGCCTCGCCCTTGCGCACCAGACGCCCGACCAGATCCTCAATATTTGGCAAATAGATATTGCCGCCATGTGGTGCGCGCAGGATCAGGTTGGCTTCGGTCAGGTGCAAGTCGGTCAGTTCCTGACGGGCAAACGCAATCTGTTGGCGCAGAATACTGGCTTGAACTCGATCCAGCAAAGATGTGGCCTGTGCTTCTAGTTCCAGTTGCCGCAGGCTGGAGGCAGCGACACTAATTCGCGCGGAAAGTATAGGGTCTGCAAGATGCAGAACCGGCGCTCCTGCCGCAATGGCTTGGCCTGAGCCAACATCCACGCTGGCCACAAACCCTTCGGCTTCGGACCGCAAAATTGCCCGCTTATCCGGCCAGATCACGCCCTGAGCCACGGTGGCATAGGGCATGGAAACCGCAAACAGTGCCAGCAGTGCCACCAGCAACAGCCCGGCACAGACCAGCATCCCCTTGCCTCGTGTGCGGCCAAGCGACGGTGAAAACAACACGAAATACGCTCCCTTGATGATCGGATACACCAGCGCCGTAAAGATGCTGAGAGCCGCCAGCAACAGGCCGAACACAAGGAAGCGGCTTGCGATAAACAGCGAGATCGCCACCATGATCATCAGCCGATACACAAAGGACGTGACAGCATAGATCACCAGCCATGGCGGTTCGGAACCCGAGGTTGCCGGGTTGACCGCATCTTTGTTAAGCAGCAGGTGGCGTTGGCACAGATACCAGAAATACGTATTGGCGCGTGGCCCCATATTGGGAATTTCCAGCAGATCTGACAGGATGAAATAACCATCAAACCGCAGCAGCGGATTGCCATTGAACAGCAGCGTCGAAACGCCCCCGATCAGCATCACGTTATAGGCAAAGGCCCGCGCAATGCCCGGTTCGGCGCTAAGCCAGAAGATCAGTGCGATGCCCGCCAAAGTCAGTTCTACCAGTATTCCCGCAGCCCCAACTGCGATGCGCTGCCATTTTGATCCGAAGGCCGTGGCTTGTGACGCATCGACATAGGGCACCGGAATGAAGATCAGCAGCATCAAGCCAACCTCGCGCACTTCGCCCCCCCACCATTTCGTGGCATAGGCGTGCCCAAGTTCATGCAATCCCTTGACCAGCGGATAGGCGCACAGAATCAATGCGATGTTTGAGCCCACCAGGATTTTGTCCCCGGCACTCTGGGTCAATGCTGGCCAGTTGAACACCACAAGAACCAGCGACATCAGGATAAAACAGACCCATAATGCCATGAACCACTTGGTAAAGATCGGGGCGACCAGACACTTTGTGCGATCCAGAAATGAGTTCGGGTCCAGCAGTGGCAAGCGAAGGGCGAGCGGATTGCGAAAATGGGCCAGCGTTTTCTGACGGTTCAGGCGCTGTGATCGGCTGGCCAGTTCAGCCAAATCAGGTGTTGTGTCGGCGGCAATAAGATCTGCCTGATACAGCTGACTTAGCAGCCGGATGGTGTCTCCCTGCGTCGGGGGATCATCCGGAAAACGGTCGCAGGCATCCTGCCAAAGCGTCTGCAAAGTGCGTTCGCCATCCATGCGGCCAAACAAATAATAACCTTGCGGGGTCAGTCGGTTGAATTTGCCCGACTGATGATCCTGCACGATCACCCAGATCATTTCACGAAATATCTGGCGGTGAAAATCCACTTGGCGGCGCACCCGTGGCTTCAATGCGGCCACTCGGTACCAATCACCCGAAAGAAACGGCCCCGCCATCCCTATACTGGCCAGTTTGTCCAGAGTGCCATGCGCAGCCAATCCGCAACCGGTTTGAACCAGATCACATACATCGGCCTGCGCTCGATCTCGATCCGGGCCGCCCCCTGCATCCCGTGACGCAGTTCGGGTGCGGCCGCGTCCAGTGCGGCCACGACGCGGAATGTGGTGCGTCCTTCGCCATATTCGGCAATCGGCAAGACCGATCGGATGTGCAAAGGATAAGCCCGGTCCGGAAGCGCCGTCAGCCGTAGCACGGCGGATTGCCCCGCCACAACATTGGCTATCTGGCGTTCATCTACTTTCAGTATGATCCGGAAATCAGCGATCGGCGCAATGCTCATCAATGGCTCGCCCCGGCTGACCGATGCGCCGATAGACCGGCTCATATCGCCTGAAATCACCAAGCCGTCAAAGGGGGCGCGCAGTTGCGATCGCTCTAGCTGATTGTCGATCAACAGAATCTGCGAATCTGCCTGCTGGATGCGCGCCTCGCGGATGCCGGTCTGCGAGCGGTCGCGCGCCGCAATCGCACTGTCCAGCTCTAATTGTTCTTGCTGTTTCACCGTCGTCAACCGCAAGCGTTCCAACACCAGATCGCGGTCATCCAGCCGGATCACCACTTGCCCTTGGGTCACCAGATCGCCTTCGCGCGCATTGGCCGCCGCGATGAAACCATCGAAGCCCGCGGCAATCACCCGTTGAGTCGATCCTTCGACCGAGGCATTGGCCGAAACTGTCAGCGTTTGGTGCACCGTCACCATCAAGACCAGCCCCAAAACAACGGAACCGACGATCACCTTGCGCAGGAAGTGGCGCGGCCCGATCAGAGCGCGTGCCTGATTTTGTACAACCTCCAGCGCCTTGGTGATCAGCCAGCGATCATTCTGCCGTTTTTCCACCAAAATGGGTGAGATCACCGTAACAATGGCTTCGAGCATTTCCACCTCGGCGGGTTGAAACGGGTCGGCCTTGGGGCGTTCGAACACCATCGCGCCGACATAGGCCACGCCATCAAACATCGGCACCGTAAAGATGCTAGCTCCGCCAAGATTGTGATTCATCGCTTGATGCGCCACCGACAAGGGGCCGCCCGCGCCAACAGGCAGCGGCCACAGCATCGCGGTTTCCTGATCGATAGCTTCATCCATCGCCGCCTGAATGTCACGCACATCCCGCAGATTACGTGAAAATTGTGCAGCGTTGGAAATCGCCTGAACTCGGGTTTGGCCGCGCCTGTGGACCCCGAGCGAGGCACGGTCACAGCGAAACCTTTGCGCAAGATCCGTCACGGCCGCCTGTGCCGCCTCTAGATATCCGGGCCGTTCAGCCACTGCGATCACGGTATGGAGTGCCGCCGCAGCAGTGTTGTAACTGCGTCCAGAGCGGGCAATACTGTCTGCGCGAAACCGGTCTTGCAGCCAGCCCGCACTCAATTGCACCAATGCCAGAAGCTGGGCCATCGCGGCCTGATCGGCAAACTCAGCCTCGACCCCGACCGCCCCCACGGTTTTGCCCTCGACCAGCACCGGGACGACAAACGCCGTCAGCTTATGTCCCTGATCCTGCGCCGCACTCGGCAATCTGCCGGACACGATAATCTGGCCGCGTTCGGATGCATCTGCCAATGCTTGCAACAAGGGTTGGCCTTCAAGGCGGTTTACAGGGTGATGCGCATAGGGAATCGTGTTGCCAGTCTCTGCCTCAAACCCGACCACCGTTAGAAAATGCAGCCCGACGCCGCGCAACTCATCCATACGCGGCAGCATCACTGCCACCCAATCGCGTGCAAGATCAGCCGTTGAAGACGTCTGCATCAGGCCCTGAAGCAAGCGCAGTGCGTCAAGACCATCCGGTTGCGTGCCTTGCGGCGCGTGCGCGTCTCCAGTGGTGAAGGCCTGCGGTGCCGACCCGATCATCACTCATCGACCTTCAACACACCATGACGGCTTTCATAAGTGTTCAGCACGTCTGAAAGGACACGGCTTAACCGCTTGGCCGCATAGGGCGTCAGGATCTGACGGTGGTTGAGATCAATACGCATCACGCTGTCTGCGTCTGCGTTCCAGCTGCGTGTGATTCCGAAAAAAATCTCGATCTGCTCCCGCGTGGCCTGCACGTTGATCACGTTGGAAAACGACGTTTCCATCTTGTCGTCATACCATTCTACCACGCCAGTGCGGCTGGTTTCGGTTCTGCTTGGCTCGTCGTGCTTCATGGCACCCTTCATGATCCGTTGCTCATTGTGTTTCATTACAATCTACCGGGCAGCGCGCGCCGCGAGAAACCGTTGGTAGGCAGTCAGGGCCGGAGCAGGCGTTACCACCACAACCACAGGCGTTGCAGCAACTACGACCTCGGGTGTCGATACGACGGGTTCCTCGACGATCGTCGCCGTTGACCTAGAAGACTCTGCAACCACCGCAGTGGCAGCGCTATTTCGCGCCGCGAGGAAGCGCTGGTAAGCCGTCAGGACCGGGACGGTGGTTTCTTCAACCGCCGCTGTGACCACCACTTCGGGCGTTGTCGTTACGGTGACGGTTTCTGGCTCGGTCGTGGTGGACGCTTTGGTTGTTTCTGCCACTGTCGTAGTGGCCGCATTGCGCGCAGCCAAGAAACGTTGATAGGCCGTCAGGACCGGAGCCGTCGTTTCGGGAACTGTCGATGTGGTGCCGGAACCCGTCGCAGCTGGCGTCGTGGTTGCACCACCCGAACTTGACGACGGCGTGCCGACCGCCGCTGTCGGGACCATCCAGAACCCACCTTTGTCATCGACATAGGCAAACAGAACGCCGCTCGCCGTTTTCAGCTCAGTCAGCTTCGATGTTCCGGTCGTCACCTTGCGATTTGATGCAGTGACCGCCTCAAAGGCCTTGCTGGTCGCGTTGTAGGTGTAGGTCGAGACACCTCGCGTGCCGCTGGCGGTCAGCGCCGAACCTACGGTGATTTTCACTGACTGGCTGGCAAAGGCCACTTGGGCTGCCGTGGGGGTGCTGCGGCCATAGGTGCCGTTCAGCTTGGTCACGTCCACTCCGGATACCTTGGCCGACAACACGGATGCTCCGGTGCGGTTCACGGCCATCTGTGACGCGCCTTTGACACCGTAGGCCACATCGCCAAGCGTCGACTTGACGATGATGTCCTGCGCGCTTGCCGCCAGCATATAGGTCAGGTTCGCACTGTTGGCGGTTGCGCTGTCCAGCAGTTCAACAGACCGGCGCATGACCTTGGACGTGGTTCCAGACACGCTTTGATCGACGAACTGGACGGCCCCGCCGTTGACAAGGCGCAGCACATTGGCATTGCCCGCCACCACGACGTTGCCTTCGCGGGCCCGCCCGTCTGCCGCCGTCGCCGGGGCGGTCTCGTTCAGCGCACCCGACCCGCCGAACAGTATATCCGCTCCGGCTAGGTTCGCTGCCACCGACACCAACCCACCGAACAGGCCCGAAGACCCGCCGATGATATCATCCTGGCCGCCATTGCCAAAGATCACGTCGGCACCCGAGCCGCCCTCGATGTAGTCATCGCCGTCGGTGCCGACACCGTTGAAATCCAGCACCGACGCCTTGACCGCAAGGAACGCGCCGCCACCAGCACCGGTGATTTCAGGCGTGCCCATCGAGCCGTAGGCATAGTCCAGCATCCCGCCTGCCGCAGCGGCCTCCAGCAGCATCGCGCCACCCGAGGTCGTGGCAGAGGACTGGCCGTTGATCACCGCATTTGTGGCCTTCCATGCCACCAATTTTGCATAGGCTGCGGCACCGCTCCAGGCACCGACGCCCAAATTCTCCAGAGAATCCGCGATGCCGTTGCGATTGAGGTCCAGCGACCCGTCGCCCTGGATCACGTCATTGCCGGCTTGGCCGAAGATCATGTCATTGCCAGCCCCGCCCGCAATGTAGTCGTTGCCATAGGTCGAGGCGACCATGGTGGGCGAGGTGAACAACCAGATCCCCCGCGCCGGGCCCTCCGGGTTGGCCTGCGCAAGCGTGCTGACCGTGGTGGCTCCCGTTATCGTCCGTGTGCGCACATCGGTCGCGGACCGGATCACGGACCCGCTGTCGCCGAGGATCACGTCATGTCCCGCGCCGCCATCAATCAGGTCGCCGCCATCCGACGAGGCCGTCGCGCTGACCGAGGTGGCCATAGCCGCCGTCAGATAGTGGCCGCCGATGATGTCATCATCCCCGGCGCCGCCGTAGATCGTGTCAGCGCCTTGGCCGCCCACGATCATATCATCGCCGGTGCCACCGTTGATCACATCCGCGCCGCCGCCATGGCTTGCGCCGGTGAACGTCGACTGGATCGCATAGCCTGCGGAAATCTGCAGGAAGCGTGTCGGCTCAATCGTCCCAGAGATGCTCGCATGGTCGCCAAACAACAGATTGTTGCCCGCCGAACTGCTGATCCGGTCGGCACCTGTGCCGCCGATGATCAGGTCGTTGCCCGCGCCTGTCGTGATTACGTCGTTCCCGCCCGAGGTCGAGAACAGCGTTTCCACCAAAGTCGGCAGATTCGCACCAGTCTGCGGATTGGCAAAGACCACCCGCCCGTGATCGCCCAGAATGATGTTCGCCCCGGCTGCCGTGCCGGTTGCAGCCCCGGCCGAGGTGACGATGCTATCTCCGCCCGCACCGCCCAGAATAAGCGCACTGCCAAGACCTGTTGTGATGATATCGTCCCCGCCGTTGGTGCCCACGACAGTGGTCACACTCGACAACGTCATCGGAGCCTTGCCGACGGCTGCCGCTGCGGCAAAGCCGATCAACACGCCTTCATCCCCAAGGATGACAGCATTGCCATTTCCAGCCGTGATCACATCGGCGTAAGCGCCCCCGACAATGATCGCCGCTCCGTTTCCGACCGTGATGGTATCAGCCCCACCCAGACCCGAGAACGTGCTTTCGATCCGGGTTGCGACGCCGTTTGCCGGGTCGAAGGTCAAGGTGGCGTGGTCCCCGACCACAATGCTGGCGCCCTGCGTCACAGAGGTGTTTCCCAGTGTGATGCTATCCGCGCCGACACCGCCCATGACGATGTTCGCACCCGTGCCGGCCGTGATGGTATCCGCCCCGCCCAAGGTCGCGCTGAGGCTGACAATTGACGTGATGATGTGCATCGCCGCGCCGGCGGGCTTGGTGCCCGTGGCGGTGCTGGTGATGCGGGCATTGTCGCCGATCACCACATTGCTGCCATTGCCCAGTGTCACGAGGTCAAGCCCGGAGCCGCCAAGCACGATGTTCGCGCCGTTGCCCGCAACGAGAGAGTCGTTGCCATCGGTCGTCGCCATCAGGGTTTCCACCCCAATCACAATCTGGTCCATGCTGGTCGTGGCAAAGGTGATCAGCGCATGATCGCCGGTCAGGATGTTGGCGCCTTCGCCGCCATCCAGCGTATCCGCGCCAGTGCCGCCAATCAGAATGTCATTGCCGCCGCCCGAGCGAAGAATATCGGCACCGCCCAGCAAAGTGCCGGTCGAGGTGATCGAGTTGATCGCGCGCTGCCCATTGGAGCCCTGCCGGAAAAGGATATCCGCGGAATCCCCGATCAGCACATCGTTGCCATTGGCATCGCTGCCACCGCCGCTTATCGGGCCGATCCGGTCTGCGCCAAAGCCGCCGACCAGAATGTCGTTGCCGGTGCCGCCATCGATGATATCCGCGCCGCCCTTGGCAAGATCGGTCGACCGTGCCGCCGCAACCAGCCAGACCTGGCCCAATCGGAAGCTGCCCGACTGGCTTTCGAGCGTGCCCAGATCACCGAAGATCAGATCATCGCCTGCGCCTCCGGAAATCGTATCCGCCCCTGCCGTGCGTGGATCGGCTGACAGTTTGCCGGTCGTAATCTGGGAAACGCCCTCGACCACCACCGCACGCGTTGCCAGATTGACCCAGACGCCGCTGTCGCCAAACAACAGATCGTTGCCGCCATTGCCGCTGATCATGTCATTGCCAGAGCCGCCCGCAATCAGATCGGCGCCCTGGCTGCCCAGGATCGTATCGTTGCCCGTGCCGCCATCGATCACGACGCGCACCACGCCCGCCGCCCCGGCTGTCACCTGCGACACGTCGATCATATCGCCGTTGCCCGATGCGGTTTTCGTCGCATCAAAGAGCCAGCCATTGCCGTTCTTGGCCCCGACCGCATCGCTGTAGCGCAATCCGGCGGTGTCGCTGTCGCCATAGATCACCAGTGCCGTGCCGTCGGCCACGTTCAAAGCCGTGATCGTATCAGCCCCGACGCCGCCATAGATCACAGTGGTCGCGACAAAAGCTGTGCTGTCGGCGGTTGCCGTGGTGTCGGTGATGACGAATGTGTCATCGCCTTTGCCCATCAAGACCTCGATGGTCTCGAAGCCGCTATAGGAGACACCGCGTTGATAGATCAGACCGCCTTTGCCATCGGCATCGACGCCAAGCGTCACGGCCCCGGTCGCCATACCAAGCCCGGCAACAAGCGTGCGCTGCCGTCCATCAAACCCGGTTGAATTCCTCATCGTTCCGCTCAGACCGGCAGTTGCGCCGTCGCTGTAGAACACCACCCAGTCATTGGTCGTCGTTTCCAGCGTAGTGATGGTGACCGTCTTTGGGCCACTGTAGGCTTCGGCTTTCAGCATCACCGGCTGACGGAATCCCAGAGTATAGACTCGCGCCGCATCCAGCGTGATCGCCCCCGCCAGCGCTGAAAGCTGATGCGTTCCCGCATCAAAGACTTTCAGTGCTCCGCTCTGGCTGCTGGCACCCAAAGCCGTCGTGCTGGCTGCCAAAATCCAGGCATCGTAAGAGGTCGCGGCCGGATCGGCAAAGCTTACCCCGGACCCGCCAAAGCTGCCCCCGAAGCCACCGCCACCAAAACCAGACCCTGAGGGCTGGCCTGTGATGACCGATTTGGTCACATCGCCGGACAACGAAACCATATCGCTGCCCAGATCTCCGATGATCCGGGTTGCAGTCAACACACCGGTGGATTGCACGAAAATAGAATCGTCGCCTTCGCGGGCGTCCAACTCGATGAACTCTTCGGTTCCAGAAAGGCTGATGCTGCGACCCGCCCCCCAGACGCCATTTTCGGCGGTCACAAAAGCGTCTGCGCCTTCGGTGCCAAAGACACGCATGGTGTCGTTGCCAGCGCCGCCCACGATTTCAACCGTGCCGTTTGCCTTATAGCGGTTGATTTCGGTCTGTGTTCCGGCACGCAACAGCGCATGGATGGCAAAACTGTCATCGGCATCGCCACCTTCAAGGCGCAACAACGCATTGTTGGAATAGACGTTAAACGTATCCGAACCAGCCCCGCCGCGGATCAGCGTGTCGTAGCGGATGCCGTTCGAAACCCAGCCACGCGTGGTTTCAGTTGTGGTTATGCCATCGGTGCCACTGCCGAACGTGCTGCCGACCGCCGGTGCCGAGCCGTAGATCTGCCCGATCAGGAAGGTGTCATTCCCCTCGCCGCCATCCAGCACCATGACGGTGCTGTTGTCATCTGACACGAACAGATCGTCGCCTGCCAGACCGCTGACCAGCAATCCACCGTCGATGGCTGAGTTATAGCTGATCCGTTCCGCCGTGGCGGGACGCGCCGAGGCATTCGCTAGGATCTGTTCGGGTGTACCATGCAGCAGGGCGACATAGCCCTCGCGGCTGAGGAAGGTATCACGCTCGGCGGTTCCCAGCACCACCAGACGGTCGGTGCCCCGGTTGGACGCGCCGCTGTCGAAGACCTTGATATTGTAGTTCACCGCCTTTATGGCCCCGGTGGCCGACCCATGCGTGAGGATATTCACCTGATCGCTGTCCGCGCCGCCATCGATCAGCAGTGTATCGGTCTGGCCCTGCCCCGGTAGACGGATGATGTCGATGATATCGTCGCCCGCGCCGCCATAGATGACCGAGGTGCCGCCAAGGGCGGTCATGTCCTGCATCAGCAGGTAATCCGCATCTGCACCCAGCTCGAACGTCGTTGTGGCCGACCGGATTGCGCCGTTTGCGAGATAGACGGCATCAACCCCGGCGCCCGCATCAATCAGCGTTGCTTTCGCTACGGTGATGCTGCCGCCGTCCTGCACGAACCGGTCATTCCCGTCGTTCAGCTTGACCGTGAGGAAGGCGGTGCTGGTCAGGATGGTATCTGTCCAAGTTACGAGATCCTGCCCGCTGGACAGATCAACCGTCACGCCACCGCGACCCGCGGTCACAGTGCTGCCTTGCAGCGTCATGGTGGTAGATCCGGCCCCGGTATTCAGAATCTGCAGCCCGACCGACGCCGTCAGGTCGCCGGTCACTTCCAACACGTCCGCACCGCTGTCATCGGCCCCCAGATTGATCACCACATCCGCGCCACGGCTAATGAGTGCCGCATCTTGCGTGATCCGCACGAGATCGCTGCCCGCGCCGGTGGTTATGGCCGTCTGCCCGGTCGCTGTGACGACATCATTGATCACGATCAGGTCAGCACCCGATCCGCTTGCCAGAAGGAACGCCCGGCCAGCAGTCACTGCCTTGTCCAACAGGTAGCTTGCAGCGCCGGTGCCAGAGTTGGTAAGCGTAATGTCGGTTTCCGCGTTCAACGTGCCGTACAGCCGAAGGCTGGCTGTGCCCGAGGTGACTGACCCCAGACTCATCCAGATTGCGCCCGTCTTGGCAGTAACCGTCCCGTTTAGAACGACCGTATCCGTTCCGGACAAGGTGGAAAGCGTCACATTCGTTCCGGCGCTTACATCGCCGTCAATCGTGATAGCATCGCTTCCATTGGCCAGACTGATCAAAACGAACGTGCCGGTCGTCACGTCGCCGGTGATTTCAACCACTGCTCCGTAACTGCCAGCGTTGCGGACAGTCAGTGACGTTCCCGCATCCATCGACCCGCTGACCGCCAGCGTATCCTGTGAACCAGCCCCAAACAGGCCCGAGCCACCGTCGCCAAGATCCACAAGGATCAACCCTGCCGTACTGGTCATATCGCCAAGCACCGTGATCTTGTCAGTGTCCGCCCCAGTGCTGAGGGTCATAGCCCCGCCCGAAAGCAGGTCTTTGGTCACATGCAACACATCTTTGCCAGAGCCGGTGGCAACAGTCAGCGTGCCTCCGGCACTTACTCTGCCAATAACCGTCAGGTCGGCATCGGCAGGGCCAGCGGCCTGCAAGGTGATGTTCGCACCCGCTATGATATCGCCGCGAAGAATATCGAAGGTTTGGGTACCCCCGGTCAACCCGGCACCAAGATCAACCAGCACAGAACCCGCGACTGCCGTCAGCGTGCCTTTGACTTCAATGGCATCTGTCCCGGCCCCGGTTGTCAGGGTCGCGTTGCGCCCTGCGGTCACAATACCCGAGATCTTGACCGAATCCGTCCCCTGATCACTCTGGATCAGAAGATCGCGGCCCGCCACCAGGTCTTGCGCGACGACCATCGCGAAATCGGCCAGTCCGCTGGCTTTGATGGTGATATCGGTCCCTGCCGCTATTGCGCCATTGCCGATATCCAGCGTTTGCACCGTTCTGATCTTGGAGTCGCCAAGATCAATCAGCACTGTGCCAGTGACCGTCTGAATGCCTTTTGGCAAACTGATCACATCAGCCCCATTGCCGGTCTGAATGCGCAGATCTCTTTGCGCCTTCAGCAAGCCAGCGACCACGATGCTGTCATCGCCGCCGCCGGTCCAGATGTCGATATCGCGGCCTGCTGTCAGCGTGCCTGCCCCGGTCAGAGCGATGACCATGCGGCCGGTATTGGTCGCGTTCACTGTGGTTTCGCGCCACAAAGCAGTGTTTGAATAGATTGCACTACCCAGATCAACCGACGCGCCTGCCGCGCCAATATATTCATAGACTGCCGGGCGGTTGCCCGTGGTCACGCGCACTATGTTGCCCTTGGCAAGGTAAACCGGCTGGCTGACGCCGACCACCGCAGACAGGGTGGTTTGCGGCAGCTTGTACATCAGGATATCGCGCGAGGCAGCGATGGTGCCGCTGACCGTCAACTGATCCAGCACATCGCTGTCATCGCCCAGATCGAACAACACGTCGCCCGCCGTGGCGGTCAGGGCGCCCGTCAGCGCGATGGTGTCGCTGCCGCTGCCGGTCAGGAAAGAGAGGTTGGCACCGGTAAAGGTTGCGGTTGCCGTAATACTGTCCGCGCCCGAGCCAGTGCTGGTCAGCACATCGCCGACCGCAGAGAACGACCCGATCATACTGATCTGAGCCGTGCCGGTTCCGGTGGTGCGGATTTCAAGGTTACCCCCCGCAGAGACACCGCCGTCGTCGAGATCGATGATCTGGGTCGAGGCGGTCGGGCTGTTGGCAAGATCAAGGATAATATTGCCGGTGGTGGTTCTCAATGCGCCAGAAACCCGCAAAATATCTGCCCCGCCCCCGGTGCGCACTTCAATGTCGCGGCCACCCGTCAAGGAACCAAGGGCGTTCACAGTTATCGTTGCCCGACCGGTATTGGCGAATACTTCGACCACGCGCCAAAGGGCGCTGTTGGCATAGTTGGCGGCGCCGATGTTCTGCGTCGCGAAGCTGCCGAGATACTCGTAGATCAACGCCTTGTTGTCGGTGATCACCTTGACCAGATCGCCGCGCGCAAGAGAGACGGTCTGCGCCACGCCGGGTGTTGCCGACCAATCGACTTCCGCCAGTTTGTTAATCAGGATATCGCGTGATGCGACAACAGAACCGCTGATCGTCAGGGTGTCTTGCGTGTCACGGTCATCACCAAGATCAACCACCACATCGCCTGCCGTAGCAGATATCGTGCCGCCAAGCGTCACGGCGTCATCGCCACGGCCCAGCATCAGATAGACATTTTCAGCCGTAAGCGTGCCAGAATAGGTCAGCGCGTCATTTCCGCTACCCGTCAGCAGCCAGAAATCGCCACCGCTGGTGAAACTGCCAGTCAGGGAGACCGTATCGGACTGACCGGCGCTGGTGGTGATGCGAATATCGCCTGAAACCGCCTTGAGCGACCCCGCGACGGTCACATTGCCGCCCAAACCATCCAGATCGCCATGGTCGGTATTGATGAGCAGATCAGTCGCCGCAGAAACCACCGCACCTGATGCAACCGTCAGATTGTCACCGGCATTCAACGTGATGCTGCCCCCGGTCGAGGTCAGCTTGACCCCGGCGTTGACCGTGATGTTGTCGCGGTTGTTCGTGGTGCTTTCCGTAGCAGTGTAAACGATGTTCCCGACCACGGACACATTTGAGGCCACGGTGATCGGGCTGCGCGCCGTTACAATCGCGTCGCCACCAGCATACATGCCAAGCGCATCTTCGGATGCTACGATGGTCCCGATCGTCAGATCACCGATGTTGACGATGTAGGTACTGCCCAGCGTGGACCGGCCTTGAATCATCGCAACGGTCGAATAAAGCGCTTTATCACTGCGCCCGATGTTCTGTTGAGCAACCAGATAGGCCTTGCCGCCCGCAATGTTGGACGCCCCCAGAATGGCGGCGTTCAGGATGCTGCCTGTAAGTGCGGTCAGGAAGGCGGTCGCATCAGACGCGACTGTGACCAGTCCCAGAGACAGATCGCCGCTTGTTTCGGTCAGATACATGTGCTCGGCGCTGGTCGCGTTCAGAACGCCATCGCCGTGGGCCGACATGTTCAGATCAAGCTCGTTGCCTGCCGCACCAATGAACCCCAGCAGCGCAGTCAGCGTGATGCTGTTACCGGTAATATCCGTGCCGGGGTTTGATGTTGTGATCGCGTTGTCGCCGCTGATCGGGCTTGATGGGGTGGTCACGTCAACCGCGTCGAACATCGACACAGCGGCCACCAGCGTGACATCGCCGCCCGCATAGATGTTGCGCACCCACATATCACCAAAGGCTTCGGTCAGCACCACATTGCTGCCGGCAAAAGCTGTAACCCAGCCATTGCCCGCAGCGCTGCCATTGCCCCGCGCCTCGATGTTGAAGGCATTTCCTGCGGACCCAATCGAACCCGAGGCTCGCATTCGGATGTCATTGGCTTCGATGTTGACGAAATCAGCATTCATCGCGTCGACAACGGATCCGGATTTTGCCCAGATATCGACCGCACCTGATTGCGAATAGATCGTGGCAATGCGCATATCGCCCACGGTTTCGCCCAACCAGATATCGCCCTGCGCCCGCACCGTGATGTTTGCAGTCGCATTGGTCAGGTTCACCCAAACCCGATTTTCCTCAAGGCCGATCTGGCCCTGTCCGGCTTCCAGCACCAAATCGTTCACGGCCGTGATCGTGGCCACGCCATCCGCTGCAATCGTAAAGATCGACCCCGAGGTCTTGATCCGCGCAGAATCGCCGACATTTAGCACATTCAACCGGATATCAGATTCCGAGCCCAAGAACGTATCGCCGCCCGATGTAGAGGTGACCCCGCTGGAAAGCGTTACGTCGAAGTCTTCGCGCAGCTGGATCTGGACGTACTTGATATCAACCTTTTCGTTGATCGTGATCCCGAGGCCGCTTTCCGCGACCAACGTTTCGGCCACCGTGATGGTTCCGCCGCTGATCGCGGTAATCGTATAGGCTGTTGCCGATGAATTCACGTTCAGCGATGGGCGTTTTTCGCCTGCAATGCCTTCTGCCCCGGCCGAGATATTCGACAAGATGATCTTGTCGCCAATCGTCAGCCCCAAGAACGAGCCGCCATCATAGCGCGTGATGGTATGGCCCGAAATGTTTACGCTGGCATTGAAGATGTCGCCAAGCGGATTCAGCGCCACGACCGAAACGGTGACGGCCTGTGCAAACTCCAGTGTCGACAGCGCTTTGCCGGATGTTTCAAACACCATGTCGGCACCGCTGATCGACAGGATTTTGTAGAAAGACCCTTCGCCGGTCGCATTGGCTGTCTTGCCCTCGATCTGGATATAGTCACCGATCTTGAATGCAGTACCCCAGGTGCCGCCATCGGTACGGTGCATCACATTGCTGCCCGTCACAAAATTCACCGTGGCCGCAACGCGGTCACTGGTCAGGAAATTCACATCCTTGCGTTCGGCAGCGGCCAGCAACACGCGTTCGTCATCGGTCAGGGTGCCGTTCATATTGATCAGAACCTGCCCCCCGGTCGTGCCGATGTTGTCGCGGACAGAGAGGATCAGATTGCCCGCGATGATGTTGGCATCCTCGATCGTTGTTGAGGTGTCGGTGACGGGCTGCAACAGGCCGACACTGAAGCCATAGATCAGCTCATCCGGCGTCCAGATCTTGATGGAGGCCTCGATACTGGAAATTTCAGCGGCGTTCAGCGGGGCAACATAGGTGGCGTCATACGCGGATGTGGCAGTGCTGTAATCTGCATGAAGTGTGCGCAGTTGCTCGGTGCGCGACACTTTCAACGTCGCGACTTGCAACCCGGCAGAGACCAGTGCATCGGCTTTTTGACTGTCCGTTGCCAAAGCCCAGGTCGTGCCAGCAGGCAAGGCCGCCTCGGCATAAGATTGCGTCAGCGCCGCTTCTTCTTCGGCGTTCAGCACCATGATCTGCTGGCTGTCGGCGATGACGGTGGCAAAGTTGTCACCCTGCAACAGACGCCAAGACCAATAGGTCTGGTATTCCCGTGTTTTGGCTGCCGAAAGGCTGTCTTTGGCTTCCTGCACCTTGGCGCCCGCGCCGGTTTCTTCGGTCAGTTGTAGATCCGTCCAGACCGATGCCAGCAATTCCTCAACCGCGCGTGTATCGACCACAGCGTTGTTGTTACCATCCATCAAACTGCCGGACCCGATGCGCAGCGACACGGTCTGCCCTGGTGTGCGCAGCTCGAACACCCGCAAATCGCCCGTGATTTCCTCGACATAGATGCCACCTGCGGCGGCCCCTGTCAGCGTATGCGCTGCACCGCTTCCAGTATCAATCCGCAGCATGGTGGCCGTAGCACCGATTGCCGCCGCCGTTGAATTAAGCACGATGGCCCCGCCGGAAACCAAACTGGAAGACGTACCAAGAATGGCCCCGGCAGCACTGAGCGAGACCAGCCCGCGAGATTCCTGCGCCGTGCCTGCATTGCGCACCGCAGTGATGGTGCCGACGTTCAGTATGCCGTCTACTTCCGTGATGTAGATGTTGCCACCGCTGGAAGCGTTCAGGATGGTGTTCGAAATTGCATCTGCCAGATCAACCTGCAACGGCGCAAGAACCGTTCCAATGCCGGTTCCTGCCGTCAGATTGACGGTCTTGCCACCGACACTGGCCAGGCTTTCGCCACCCATCGTTGCCGTCGTGCTGATCGTCCCGGATGTAATCAGCGTGGTGGTGCCGGTCAGGTTGGTCAGCTTGCCAGCAACAACAATATCAGCACTCCCCGCGTTGATATAGATATTGCCTGAGGTGTTGTGCAGGAAGCTGATGCCAATCGGGCGATCAGCCTCGATGCTGTGAAGGTGCGACGTGAACAGCCCGTCGATCTTCTGATATTCATAGGTATAGGTTTTTTTGCCATACCAGCTTTTGCGCACGCTATACTGCGTCTGTTTCCAGCCCGTCGATTCCGTCGTGACGGTATTGCTCGAATACATATAGGCGTCGCCATCATTTGCAGTGTCGCGGTAGAAGTAGTTTGAATTCGGCACGAGCGCCGCGTTGAGCGTTTGTTTTACCGGGTCGACAGGAATATTGTCGGTACCCAGATCAATAATCCCAAGCCAACCACTTTCTTCCCAACGTGCCGTTTCTTTCACACGCGATGACACACCTACGGTCCAACCATACCGAAAACCGGTGACAGGATTGTAATTGATCGAGGTTGCCGAGCCGCCGGTCAGAACCGAAGTCGTGGTCGCTGAAGAACCGATAGTGATACGATCCACTTTCACATCGCCATTGGCCTGCTTGGTATAGATCGTCGTCAGATTACGCGCCTTGTCGTTCAGCATGATGATGCCGTCGCCGCGGGTGTCTGCGTCGATGCTTTCCAGTGTCAGGTCAATGCCGGCAAGGGTCATGGTATTGACAATGGAAATCTGAGGATAACCGGAATACGCAACCAGCTTGCCATTCTGCGTATTCATAACATTACCGGTCAACTCAATATAGCCGCCGGTTGGACGCAGCGCCTTGATGATCAAAGCGTCATTTTGCCGGTCATAAACGACCGTGAAATCGGAATTAGCGACGGTGATGTTGGTATAATTGGCACCGCTTGCCTTTGCCCGCTCGATCAGGGCTTGCTGGCTTGCACCAAGGGTCAGCGCAAAGGTTTCTTTGCCAGACTGGATCAGGCCACTGATGTTGACAAATTCTGCGCTGATCACAATTCGGTTTGCCATGATCGACGGCGTGGTGGGCTGGATGTTCAGATACGCAGTGATCGCAGCATCGGTCGCCGCGCGCGAGCCGTCGCCCATAATACCCGAAGACAGAAACTGCCCGTAGGGGTCGCCACCAATGTGCTGCATCAGCGCGCCAGAGATGTTGATGCTGCTCTTGGAGACGATGCTCAGGGACGATGCCGCAATCTGACCGATGATCGTGATCGAGCCGCCATTCGACGGATTGGTGATCGACACATGGCTGGTGCGGGCAATGATATTACCAACCACGCGGATTTCCTGTGGCGAGGGAGTAAAACCGGTGCTGCCATTCACAAACGTGCTGATGTTCGCCACGCTGATGGTGACTTGCGGTGTGGAACTGGTGCGATCCACACTGGCGCCCGTAATGTCGAACGTCGCGGTTTTGGTCGAATCCGATGCGCCGATCCCCGATAGGTTGTCGTTATTGAAGTTTCGGTTGCGGGCGTTTTCGGCATTGATCCAGGTTTTCGCCTGTGCGGCAGTCGTGCCGCCCTCTGTCACCAAAGTAACATCAGTGCCGTTAAAGTAGATACCGCCATTGGTATCCGGAATCGTGATATCACCCAAGTATAGCTGTGCGAACGAGTTGCTGGTGATCGTGATACTGGCGTTCTTTGGCACGTCAATCAGCCCGCTGCCGGACAACTGATCCGCAAATATGCGCACCCGGCCAGCTGCGGCCTTAATGTAACTGATCTGAACCGTATCAACTTCGGGGGTCAGCGGCACGACCGTGCCATCTGACATGACTTCAGCCAACCCCAGCAGAATAAGTTCCTGCTCAATCCGTGCGATCTGTGCGGTATAAAACGCCACCAGTGTTGCGTTATTCGAATAGGTCTGAATGTTTTCACGCGCTTGCGTGATTGTAGTGAACTGCGCCGATTGCAGCACCTGACGGCCGGCGGTGAAACCGATGTCACTGACAAACACCCCGTTGATCCATTCGCCCGTCGAATGTGCCGTGTCGATGACCGTGTCACCGGCAGAGTTCACAATCAGAGTCAGTGCAACATTGCGCTTGATGCCGGTGCGGATCGTGCCGTTGTTAACCACATCGCCCATGATGACAGAGCGCGTTGCACCCGCGCCCGAGCCGACGCTGCCACCGCCAAGTGCATTGCCGATCGAGGCAGCCCAGTTGGTCGCCTTCGCCACACCGACAACGCTGGCAATGTTGAAACCGTCAGCGTTCAGGTCGATGTTGGCATAACCCTCCAGAATAGCCCCTGCATCAATTTGAACGAGGTTATGCGCTTCATAGAGCGCGCGTGTTTTCAGGCTGGAGATCGGAATCAAAGATCCGGCAAAGTTGTCAACCCGCATTTCCAGCGCATGGTTCGGCAGAGACAGATCTCGGTCGGTGCCTGTGCTGATGAACATGTCTTCCGCAGCTCGCACGAACGAGCCAGTTTGGAAAACGATCCGATTGATCGGGGTGACATCGGCGTTGGCATAACCAAGCGCCACGGTCGCGGCCCCGAAGGTTTCAGAATAAGATTGCAGATTGATGTCAGTGGTTCCATCCACCTCCATCTCGATCTCGCCATCCGACCGCAGCACAGCCCCCGGACCGACGATGATTTCGCCCAGCACATCAGTGCCGTCGAACTCGGCATAGGCCCCTGCCCCAGACAATGCGCCGCCGGTGACCAGTTTTACTTTGTGCCACTGCTCGAGGGCGTTGAACACCACAGCCTTAAGTGTGCCGTCAACATCCGTTACATCCACAACGCTGTTGGTGCCAAAGCGCACGCTGGTGTCAAAACGCACGGTGGTCAGCGTATCAGCGCTTGCCCCAGAGACCAGACCACCCGTCTTGCCATCAATATCAATCCAGCCCGTCAACCGATTGGTGGCGTTGATGTCCAGCGTTCCCGCGGCAACCACCGAGTGGTTGCCCAGCTCTGCCGCCACGGTCGAACCGATGGTGTTGCTTGCCGCAGCGCCCGACCCGGCCAGAACGCCATAAGCGCTGGTGTCGATTTCCGCATCCGGGTTTGCCAGATGCGAAGCTGCAATCTGGAATGTGCCGATGACATTGACAGTTGATTTGCGATCTGAGGAACTCGCGTCGACGATCCCGGCAAAAACATCCGATGTAATGTGGGTGGTGGCCGTCGCCGCCGAGCCACTGGCCAGACCATAGGCCCCCGCGACAACCCCCACGGAAACCGCATCGCTGCCAACGGCCCAGATGGACAGATTGCCTGCCGTCAGTTGAACGAGTTCACCGATCGTGGCGCTGACCCCGGTATTGGTGGTGCCCGAGGCATAGGCCGCACCCACGCCGATCAGGCCACCCGCGACGGCCTTGGAGCGGATCTGCTGCGCATCGCTGCCGCTCGCAGAGATCACGGCATTGCCGCTGACGACCAGAGTCGCCCCGGATTCAATGCCGGCATCGACCTGACTGGTATTCGTCGCCGTCGCGGATGTGGATTGCACCCCAAGCAAAAGCCCGCCACCCGACGCGTAGGCCGCCACATCTTCGATGGCGCTGCCATTGATTCCGCCAGCCTCGGCCGCAACTGTCAGGCTACCCAAGTGATAAGTGCCGGAACTTCCGCCAACCGTGGCGGCAACAGAGCGACTGGTTGCAACAGCCGCCACGCTGGCACCCACGCCTGCGGTGGCACCGACGGTCATGCCCCAGACGGTTGTACGTTGCGAAACCCCGCTCAGCGCCGACACGCTCAGGCCGCCGGCCGTCATTTCAACGCCCGACACATGGCCGGCAACCGAGCCCCCGGTGGCGATCGAAGCTGTGCCACCGCCTGCGGCCAGCGCAAACAGCCCAACGGCGATGCTGGTCACATCAACTTCTGCCGTTAGATGGGCCAGCGATTGCGCCGAAACCGTTGCCAACCCGGTCAGGATGATGTCCGAGGCGGTGCCGTCAACCTCAGCCAACGTCACATTTGCATTTATGATGGTGGCATTGGCGCCACCGCCCGACATGGCAGCCCCGCCAAAAGAACCGCTGATCGCGGAGGCCGACGAAACCACGTTCACCGCGGCAGAATCCGTGGCAGAAACGGTCATCGACCCAGCGGTCACGTCGCTGTTGCGCACGCGCGCCGTAATCGTATTCGACAGCGCTGCATTGGCCAAGGACACCGCGATCGCCACCGCGCCACCCAGGCCGACAGCACCCGCGATCGACGCGGATCGCACTGTCGCATCAATAGAACTGGTGTCCCCGGCGGTCACATTCAGGCCGCCTGAAGTCGCCGTCACCGTACTGCCGGTAACAGTTGCGCTGACATCATAGTCAATCGTGTTATCGGCACTTGCGCCCGACCCGCTGGCGGCAACACCAACCAGACCCCCGGCAACCGACACCGCAAACCCTTCGACCAAGGCATCGATGCTAGAGGTCATCGCGGCCCCAACCGAAATGCTGCCTTGGGTGGTCGCAAGTATGGCATTGGTCACCGAGGCAAGAACGCCACTGCCGCTGCCATTGCCGATGCTGTTATGTGCCAGCGAGGCACCGACCGAAATGCCGACGCCAACTGCGCCCACTCCCATCGAAGCGGCGGCGGAAATCACCCGCGCCTCGATGACAGCCGCACCAGAGGCGGCAAGCGTGATGCCAGTCGTGGCCTCCAGACGCATGGTATCCACAACAACCTGCGTCGTGGTGGTGATCACGTTCTGACTTTCAGCCCCTGCCCCGCTGACGGCGATTCCGCCAACCCCGAACCCGGCCGCCAACGCAACCGAAGCGGCTGTGGCCTTGATCGTGCTGTCATCGTCCGCCAGCACGCGGATCGCGCCGGACGTGGCGCGAACCGATCCCAGCCCCCCCGACAAAGCATTGCGGCTGACGATGGCGCTGGTCGCACTGCTGATGCTGTTGACGGCAATCGACGCGGCAATCGCCCCTGAAACGCCAACCATACCTGCGGCCACACTCAGCGCGACGGCGCCCGCCAAAGCTTCGATCACCGAAGTGTCCGCCGCAAGAACATCGACCAACGTCGCGTTGATATTGGTCGTTGATCCCAAAATCTGCGCTGTCGTCGTCGACCCGATCCTGTTTTCTGCTTCAACCCCGGCCCCCGAAAGCGCAACGCCAACCTGTCCGGCCGCGACGGCGCCCGCACCGGCGATCACCAGCGCCTGAATGGACTGGCCACTTGCGGCATTCACGATCAGACCGCCCTGCGAGGCGGTGATGATGCTGTTTTCCACTGTCGCAATGGTTGTACCGCGATTGGCGACGACGTCGCCCTGTGCATCAAATCCGATGAAATTGCGCGAGATGGCCGCACCGATACTGATCCCGACACCAACTTGCCCAAACCCGGCAGACAGGGCTGTGGCCATGACCGAGGCGTTGATCCGCGCGTTGCTTTGCGCGTCCACCAGCACGCTGCCGGTTGCCAGCGACAGGGTAGCGCCTGTGATCGTGGCTTTGGCTGTAGAGGTTATGGCATTGACCGCCGAAGCACCCGCGCCGGACAAGGCCACGCCCACCATACCGCCACCGATCGCCACCGAAGCGGCGGTTGACACCGCATTGATTGTGGACCGGGTGGCACGGATGGTCGATCCGACCAGTTCCAGCGTCCAATGTGCCCCGTTGGCGTCGATCACGGCCCATTTCTTGCCCGCCTCGACAATGGAAACCCGCAGGTTTCCGGAAACGGTTTCGCCTGCATTGAGCAGCGCGGTCTTGAGCGCGCCGCGCAGAATCGTGTCGCCGCTCACATCAGAAGCATCCAGTGCCGTGCCGGCCGAATTGGTATCGGTTTTCGCCGCGTCATCCAGATTGGTCGCCGTCAGCGAAAGCGTCAGTGTGGGCGCCGAGATGCCCGTCAGGGCACGCACCGACACAGCCGTGCCACTGCCGGAAACCGTCAGCGTTGCGCCGTCGATCTTGGCCAGCACATCATTGTCGACCACGTTATGGGCAACAGACACACCGATGGCGACCGCAACGCCAGTTTGGCCAAAGCCCGCCGCCAAAGAAACCGCCTGCGCTGACGCGTTGATCAAGCTGTCATCGCTGGCGAGCACCGAAACGCTGCGTGCCTTTATAGTGCCGCCGTCGATCACCGCGCTGATGGACGATGCGATCTTGTTAGTGACACCAACACCCGCACCCGAAACACCAACCCCGACAGAGCCCGCGCCCACTGCTGCCGATCCTGCAAAAACCGCGGCATCAATCCGCTGTTCGCTGATGGCAGACACCAGAACCGCGCCGGATGCGGTGATATCGCTGTCCATGATCAGGGCGGAAATCCCGGCCGGAGTCCGGCTCAGGCTGATTTCTTCCCACATATCCGTGTTGGCATAATCCATGGTCGACAGATCAACGCCGCCCGATTTGGTGATCGCCGTGGTGCCACGATACGCAAACACCTGACCCGCGCGCCCACCTTCAGAGATATGGACGGTATTCCCGATATTGATCGTGGTCGGTCGGTCGGTTGCTGTCTTGAAAGTCGGAGTCAGGCTGTTGGCGGCAATGGTGCCAAAGCCGATGATGTTACGCACCACGGCCACGCCAATGCTTGCGCCAATGCCGGTCGATCCAGCTGCGACCGCAGCCGATGCCGCCATGACCGATGCCTTGATGCTGCCGGTCGATGTGGCGGTGACGGAAACGCCAGCCGAGGCCGTCAGGTCAGATCCCACAACCTCAGCCGCAACCGCTGCTGTGATGATATTGGTGGCAAAAGCGCCCGCACCAGAAATCGCGATGCCAGTGGACCCGAAGCCAGCCGCAATCGCGGCGGCCTGCGCCGTGCTTTTCAGAACAGATGTGTCCGATCCCGCCACCAGAATGCTGCCCGCCGAAGCAAGCACGCCGCGTGTGGTGTTTGTAATCGCGGCATAGGTCGTCCCGCCGATGTCGTTCAATACAACCGACGCGCCGATGGAGACGGCAACCCCGGTAGAGCCTGCGGCAAACGCAATGGATGCGGCACCGCCATAGGCGTTGATTTCAGAGGCATTGCGCGCCTGAACCAGAATGCTGTCCGCCGAAATCGCCACCAAACCCGTGGCCCCGGCATACTGCCCGTCGATGAAGGCGCTGGTTTGCACGTTGATGTCATTGGTCACGCCAACGCCCGACCCGGCCAGTGCCACGCCCGTGCTGCCTGCCGCAATCGCGACAGATCCGGCAAAGCTAAGCGCGTTGATGGTTTGCTGCGAGGTGGCGGTAACCTCTAGGGTCCCGCCCGCGTCCACGTCGCTATCCTCGATGGATGCCAGCACCCGAACCGGGCTGTTCGCGTCAACGCCCGTGATCTGGTTCAGCACGATCGCCATCCCCAGCGAGGCACCAACCCCGGTGCTGCCCACGCCAACCGCAGCCGAGACCGCGATGACAGCAGCATTGATCGCGCTCTCGTTGAGCGCGGTTACTGTCACGTTGTCTGCTGCCACAACATCGCTGGTGCGGATGGTCGCGGTGGCCGAGGTACGAACATCATTCTTGCTGATGGCACCCGCGCCAGAGATTGCGATCCCAGTTTGCCCCAGAGCAACCGCCATCGAAGCTGCCGTCGCCGCCGAATTGATCGTCGAGGACGATACCTTCAACAAGGTTCCGTCAATTTCCAATGTGAAGGCGCGCCCCGAAGCGTCGATCAGAATCCAGCCCGCATCATCGCGCAATTTGCTCAGCCGGATGGTCCCTGCACTGATTGTATTGGGAATTCTCTCGCCAACCGGCAGGTTGGTGTTCAACAGATTGATAATCTCGGTCAGAATCGCGTCATCGCTGGCCTTGTCGGCGCTGTCGGCGACCACCTTACCGTCCACGCTCACCATGCCGGTTTCGGTCGCGTCGTTCAGGCGATCCGCCGTAAGCGCCGCCTTGTTCACGGTGAAATTGGCCGGAGGGGCGACGGTTGCGGTTACCGACAGATTGCCGGTCAGATCAACCGAATCCACCCCTTGAATCAACGCGGTCACTGCGTTTTCCACATCGTTCAGCGCAATTGCCACACCAACCGAGATTGCTGTAGCACTTTGTCCGATGGCCGCTGCCGCCGACGCGGCCAAGACCACGCTGTTGACCAGCGAAGTGTCATGCGCGAGAACCGTCAGATTTTCACCCTGAATGACTGTCGCATCGGTGATGCGCGCAATCGCCCCACCGAGGATCTTGTTTTTGGCAACTGATCCGGCCGCCGCGAATGACAACCCCGATTTGCCGCCAGAAATTGCCAGCACTGCTGCGGTGACGGTGGCGACAATGCTTTGACCCGCGGTCGCCCGCACGGCGATATCACCCGTGGCGATAACACTGCCCATCACGATTTCAGCGGTGGCTGCGGCGGAAGTGCGTGCCAGATCAACGCGTTCCCACAAACGGGTGTCGTTGTAATCTTGCTGGGTCAGATCAAATCCGACAGTTGTGTTGTTGCCATCTTTCAGCGTCGAGGCGGTGGTCGTCCCGGTAAAGCGGTAGTATCCGCCGGTCAGCGCATGGCCTCCGATGACATGCACCGTCTGGCCGGTGGTCAGCGTCATCGGGCGGCTGTCACTGGTATAGGTGACTGAAGCCGGAATCGCATTGGAATAGCCGATCAGGTTATCGGCAACCGCAATGCCCAGCCCGACGGCCGTCGACGACCCGCCCGACACAGAAAGCGTCGCGGCCATGACGCCGATCGTCGCAAAGATGCTGGCTGAGTTCGTGGCTTGCACCAGCACATCGCCGCCAGCCGTCACGTTGGCCTGCTCGATCCGTGCCGCCACGCCACCGTTGATCCGGTTCACGGCAACCGCGCCGCCGCCCGATATCGAAGGCGCCGAGGAACTGCCAAACGATGCGGCAAGCGCCACCGAAGACGACAGGCCAAGCGCATCAATCGTGGCGGTGCGCGCGGCAATGACCTGCACGTTTTGTGCGGCCGAAAGCGTGTTCACGCCAACGATCTGGGCCGTGGCATTCGACAGGATCTCGTTGCGCGCGAATGTCGCCGCGATCGAGACCGAAAGTGTGGATTTGGTGCCCGCCGAGACGGCAACCGAACTGGATTTGATATGCGCCAGAATCTCGGAACTGTCGGTGGCGGAAACCTTGACCGAACCGGCGGTGCTTCTGATCCCGGTTGAAGTCACGGCCCCTTCGGTGATCTCGGCCAGCGCATCGCTGGCCACGCGGTTCAAGGCGATCACTGGCGCAATCGACACGCCGCTGTTGCTTTCGCTCAGGCTGATCGAGGTTGCGACGGCAGAATTGGTGATCGTCGCATGGACAGAGGCATCCGAAACCGCGTCCACGCTGATATCGTTTGCGGCAGTCACAGCCGAATCCACAATGCGCGCCGCAGCCTGCGCCTTGTCAGTGCCGGTCAACGTGGTGCCGATAAAGGTATCGACGGTATTGTAGAGGAAGTTCTGCGGCTTGAAGCCGACCGAGTTGAACGCCAGCGAAACCCCGATGGCGTAAGACCCGCCGCCGCCGCCGAAGGCTTGGGTCTGGGTTGCAATGTCGGCCAGAATCGTGCCGGTCGACTCGGCAAGCACCGAAACCGCGCCGTCCGTTTCAACTGCGGCGTTGCGGATTTCGGCGGTGGCTGATGTCAGCACCACGTTGGTCGCCATATTTATGCTGATCGCCATCACAGTGGACGCACCACTGAAGGCAGAGCCGCCCTTGGCCAGGGCTTTGCCAGTGTTCTGCGCCGACAGTGCCGAAATGTTGGTGGCCGAAACCACCACATCGCCCACAGCGTTCACATCCACCGAGTTGATCTGCGCGATGGTTTCGCCACGTACATCATTCATCGAAATCATCGCGCCCGCCGAAGACGCATCGGATGCGCCTACGTTCAGGCTGATGAATTCCGGCACCATATCCAGAATGCTGCCGCCGGGCAGCTTTTGCCACAGGCCACCAGTGAAGGTGGTCGTCCCCAGATCGGTCAACGTAACACGGTCAGCGCTAGCGCCGTTGTTGCCGCCGTAAAGATAAAGATCGCCCTCGGTCGTCCCCGCCGGAGGGTTCGACCCAATCCGTACAACCTGCCCATAGCGCAGGTTCTGGCTGCCCGAATACGTCGTGTAATCATAGTCGTTGCGCGCCGCATCAACGAAGGCAACCGCGATGCTTAGCCCCAGATCATTGGTGACGCTGGTGGTCTGCGCCAGCGTATTGATCGAGTCGATCTCGGACTGGTTGACAGCCGTCACCGTCACGCCGCCGCCCGCCGAAATCGTATCTGGCAGATTGGCAAGCGTGGCGGTGGTGCCGTTGATCAGCGCCTGCGCCGCGCCGGATACCTTGTTCAGCGACAGCATTGCGCCCATAACGCTGCCAGACGCGCCGCTCAGATCGCTGGCCTCGCTGGTGGCATTGTTCGAGGTGTCAGAGGTGATGACCGCAAGATTTTCCGCCGAAACCAGAACAGCTCCGTCTGCGTCAACGCTGGTGCGCGTGATACTGGCAACGGCATCAACCGGGTTCTCGCCGGAAAAGGCCGAAGACACGGCAGGGTCGCCGATCAGCGTATCGACTGCGTTGAACAGCATGTTGGTAGGCCTCCAGCCCACCGTGTTGAACGCCATCGTTAAGGTGAACGAGTCGTCCCCGGTTTCGGCCAGCATCTTCGTCGTGGCATCCAGCACAGTCTCATTCGACGCCAACACCGAAACATCGCCTGTTGTCGCCGTCAGGCTGGCATCCACAGCATGCGCCAAGGCGCCGCCTTGCAGCACGTTGGTGGCAATGGCCCCGCCCGATTGCGTGACCGACGCATCCACCAGCACCGTCATCTGCGACGACAAATCCGCCGAAATGACGATATCGCCACCCGTCGTGGTTACAACCGCGTCTTCGATCCGGGCTTCCACACTGGATTGCAGATCGTTCAGCACCACGATCAGGCCAACGCTGCTTTCAACGCCGCCCATGATGCTGATCGCCGGAACCGCCTTTGACGCAAGGGTTTCGCGCCAGTAATCGGTGTCGCCCGCGTAGTCTTCTTCCCCGAGATCGCGGGCAGCGAGGTCCGATGCCCCCATGAATTTGTATATTTTGACAGCACCTTCGCTGTCCGTCACGCGCACCAGATCGCCAAAGCTCAGCGAGATCTCCTGCTCGGTCCCCAACGTTGCAACCCAGTCGGTCGCCGTCATCGAGTTTATCGAGGATTGCAGCACCGATGCGCCGCCATCATTCACGCTGGATGTGCCGGATGTCAGGCTGTTGTTGGCGAAGAAGCGTTGCTCATCAGATGCCGTCACAGCAACACTGCCGCCGGTGTTCACAACAACACCAGCCGCAGCACCGCTGTTGCTCAGATAGGCACTGGTGCCGCCTCTGACCTTGTTTGACGCCAGCATCAACGCCGAAGCACTGGCATTGCCTTGGACCAGCGCCTTTGATTCCGACAGCGTGCTGTTGGATGTGGTGGAGTTCAGCCGGGTTGCCGATATCGCTTCGATGGTCAGATCGCCGCCAGCATCGACACCGCTGTTCACGATCCGCGCCAAAGCACCAGCCCCCGGAACGCCTTCCAGAGCGGTCAGCAAAGGATCACCGATCAGCACATCCAGTGTTTGCGAAAACAGGTTTGACGTGTTCCAGCCGATGCTGTTGAACGCCAAGGTCACGCCGATCGAACTGGTGCCGCTGGTCGTGGTCGAGGTTACGCGCGAATCCAGCACGCTGCGCTGATAGGCGGTGACAGTCACATCGCCGTCTGCCGTTACTGAACTTTCCAGAATTTCGGCGGTGGCGCTGTTTTGCACCGAATTGGTGGCAATCTGGCCGTTGACAGAGACCGCAGTGCCTGTTCCCCAGGCACTGCCACCCGCAGACACCACATTCGCCTCTAGATCTGCCAACAGAACGGCAACCGCAGTTGCGGAAACCACAACGTCGCCGCCCGCCACAACCGTCATGCCGCTGATCGAGGCCGACACATGGGCGTTGACCTGATTGGTCACAATAATCCCGCCGGTCGCACTGGAGTTGCTGTCGGACAGGTTGCCAAAATTGGGGAACATCGCGCCGATATCAATATCGCCGTTCACTCGCACCCAAAGCGCGGTGTTTTGCAGATCGGCATAGCTGAGCGAACTGAAATCAATCGGCCCACCCAAAGCAACGCGCTTGTACACCGAATTCGCACTGATAAAGCCCGATCCGCCGTCTTGAAGAATGGGTGCGTCGATGAGCACCAAATCGCCCGCCTGCACCGTCTGAAGCCCGGATTGCGTGGTGTATTTGTATTCATCCGCCAACATGTCGATGAACAACTGTTTGAAGTCGTTCATGTTGTTCTCGATCACGGATTCAACCGAAAGCGAAGACGAGCTGAGGATATTCGCGCTGTCCACAGCCTCGACCGTCACCGAACCTGTGGTGGCGGTTACGGTCTGGTCAGTTGCGCTGCTGATCCAGGCTTTGGTATTGCTGGAGACACGGTTGCTGGCCAAAATACCACCTGCGGCGGTGCCTTCAGCCCCGAACGCCGCCGAATTGCCAACTTCGCTTAGCCCGTCGCTTTGCAGCGCATCGAACAGAATTGCACCGTTGGTCTGGCTGGTGCTGACCGCATTGCCGACAACCGCATCCATCAGGTTGACGCGTGCCAATTCAAGCGCATCGCCATTCAGCGCAACACGCCAGACCATGCCCGACTCGTCGCGCAGGAACCACAATTCACCCGGCACCAAGGTCTCGACGCTGAACGCCCCGTCAAATGCCACATCGGCAAGACCAAATGCAGCTTCCAATGCAGTCTGGGCGGCGGCAGCCGCGACCTCGTCGCGCGAGCCATCCTGCCCAAAGGACATATCGTCCAGCGCCTGCGGCACAATATCCGCGTTCAGCACACCCAGATCGTCTGCCAGCACTTCGCGCGTATCAGCGCGCACCGTGACCGAACCTTCGGCCAGAACCGTCGAGTTTTCGATATAGGCCGTGGCGCCAACCGGGGTTTCATTGCTCAGATAGCTTGATCCAAGCAAGGCATCGGTCAGCGCAAAAAAGATGTTTGCCGCGTCAAAACCAACCGCGTTGAAAGCAACCACAACGCTGGCAGCACTTTCGCCCTCCATCGAGGTGGTCACAGTGGCCGTCGCAATCGCCAGATTCTGCGCCGTCACCAGCACATCACCGGCGGCGGCCGTTACCGTGCTACCCAAAATGCTGGCCGTCGCTTTGCTGAGCAGCGTGTTGGTGGCAATCACACCACCCGCCGCTTTATCAGCGGCAACATCACTGCTTTCCTTGGCAATCAGCGTCGCGCGCTCGATGGCGCTGACTGTGACATCCCCTTGGGCTACAACAATGCCGCCTTTCAGTTCCGCCAGCGCACCGCCTGTGGCGTGGTTGCGGGAAATCAGGCCAAACATGGAAGGGCCGGATTCCGGCTCTGCCTCGGCGTCCGGGTCATCCGCAGGCGCCATCGTGGCGATTGCGCCATCAATCAGGTCGGTCGGGTAGATGTTGGTGGCGGTCAGCTCTTTCCACAGGCCACGGTCAGTATAATCGGCGGTGGCAAGATCAACGTCCGAGGCCGCGTCGCCCATGAA
The DNA here is from genome assembly GCF_030652235.1 of Cypionkella sp. Lineage (GTDB taxonomy): Bacteria > Pseudomonadota > Alphaproteobacteria > Rhodobacterales > Rhodobacteraceae > Cypionkella. The sequence goes on along the minus strand of NZ_JAUSBA010000026.1, from coordinate 126,674 downwards.
TTTAAAGCGCGTGCCAGTCAGCTCCGGGTTGTTCGAGCCGACATAGACCATGTCGCCAAAGGTTAGATTCTTCATCCCCGAGAACGAGGTATAATCGTAACGGTCCATGATGCTGGACAACAACGTATTGACGAGCCCAACATCCTCGCCGCCCGGCTCGGCCTGGCTGGTGCTTATGCTGGTGTGAGCCTGCAATGTGGTGTTATCAACCGCCGCAATCGTGACATTACCCCCGGCGGTCAGCGTCTTGCCGCCCGTCAAGTCAACACTGGCGCGGGCCTTCCCGGCCAACAAGTTGGACGCAAGAACGCCGCTCGCAGACGCACCACCGCTGCCCAAAAGCTTCGCCGTCAGCGAAGAGGCATTGTCCGCGTAAACGCTCACCGCGCCAGCCGATACATTCGACCCGGTGATTTCGGCAACGGCCCCATCTTGCTGTGCCGTGGACGTTGAAATCCCGAGCAGTGCCGAGAACGAGGCAGAGAACAGATCTACCGGATCATAGCCGACGCTGTTCATCACCACCAGAACCGCCGCAGAGGTGCCGTCGGTCTGCAACCCGTTTTCCAGCGTTGCGTCCAGTGTCAGGGCATTCACCGCCGAAACCTCCAGCGCACTGTCCGCCAGAAGCGTGATGTCGCTATTGACAATCCGCGCAGTCGAGGTGCCCTTGACCGAGTTCATAACGATCGCGCCGCCAACGGCAATATCGGTGCCGCCTGCGTCCCCAACACTGCCCGAGCTTTTCACGACAACTTCCGCAAGTGCGGTCAGGCTGCCGGTCTGGCTGGCCGACACCGTCACCGCGCCGCTGTCATAGACATCCGCATTCACGATTTCGGCGGTAGCGCTGCCTTCGACATCATTGCGCACAACAAGACCGCCAAACGCCATCGAATTGGTATCCGACAGGTTGACACCGCGCGGCAGGATCGAAGATGCAAACTCGGCCTGCCAGTAGTCCAGATTGGTGAAGTCTTCCGTCGCAAGATCAATATCCGCCGTGCCGCCAAGGTAGCGATAGACCGTGCCAGTTTCACCCCGGCCCGTGCCCCCTGTCGCTGCGTCATCCGCATAGTTCGGCAGCAAATTCACACGGTCGCCAAAATGCAGCGTCGGCGAAACGGTTGCAGACAAGTCGAACAGATTGGTGCCAGTATAGCCTTTGGCCCCATCCGTATAAAAATCAGCATCTGACAGCAGGCCGATCAGCATGTTGGCATAGCTGGCACCACCGTCGCTGGTCGCCGACGAAGACGAGTAGACCCGCGAGTTTGCCGAAATCAAGGCCACGTCCTGCGCCACGACCGACACGCCGCCAGCGCCACGCACTCGCTGGATCCCCGACGTGGTTTCAATCGCTGCCCGGACCGCCGTGGCGACCTTGGTTGACGAAATCACCATACCGATGGCAGAGCTGGCCGAGCTTCCGAACAACACGTTCGACTCGTTTTGCGCAACGCTCGAAACCGTTGCATTCAATTCGGCTTGGTTGGTCGCCTCGACAGCCACAACGCCGCCCGCATTCACATCAGAATTCAGGACGAGGCCCAGCACGTCATATGTGGTCTTCGTCAGACCCCAGCTATAGCCAAAAATCGCACCCAATGCCTGAGCCGCGATACTGGTCACATTATAGCCGATGTAATTCTGTGCAATCGAGAAGCCAGCCGCCGCGCCAGAGCCGCCGGTTTGCAGGACAGACGCGACTGTGCGCGCATCAAGAAAGACCTCAAGATTGGCCTTGACCGACACGGCCCCAAGGGCAGTCAGAGTCGACTCGTCCACCTTTGCCGTCACGCCACCTGTCAGCGCATTGACGCTCAGGGTTGCACTGGCAGCCAGATTCGTTTTGGCTGGACCGAACAAAGACGACAGCCTCGTATCGATGTCCTGCACGGCCTTGGTCGTGGAAACCAGCCAGCGCTGATCGGTCGCCTTCACAAGAATGGTCCCGCCCGTGCTTTCGACTGCACTGCGCGTGACAACAACGGCGATATCGCCATTCACCATGTTGATCGCCGACGCCGCTTTGAAGTTGAACGACGGACCGGTGAACTGCACCTTGTCAGTGCCCACAAATGTCGACGTCGCCCTATAGGTCGCCGTACTTAGCGCGCCGAGTGTGACGTCCGAACCAGCTGTCAGGTTGGAATCCGTAACAATTACACTTACGGCGACATCCGCCGTCGTTGTCGCAATCATCGCCGAGGTTGCAACCTGCGTCGAGTCGGCCGCCTCGACAAAAAGGGCACCCCCGGCGTCAAAAATCACATTTGTCAGATCAATACGCACGCCACCAGCGGCACCGTTGACAACGCCAATTGTAACCTCTGCAAGGCCAAGAAACGAGCTCTCGACCTTGGTGGTGATAACACCCGTGCTCGATGCGGTAATCGCGACGTTGCCTGCGTCCGCAGCGGTGATCTCGGTATCTGCGGCCGGAACGCCCGCCACGCCCGCCTCGCCCACGCTTATACCGACGATCCGGGCAACATCGACCTGCATCCACAATGCGTTGATGTTGAAGATATCTTCGCCCAGTATTTCAAGCTCGGCCGCAGCGACAGACGCGTTGATGTTCACAATGTCCGATGCAGCAAGGATGATACCGGCAGCGTTGGTCGTGGACAGAATAACGCCCTGCCCGATGGTGATCTGCGACTGACTGTTGACCGAAACCTCACCCGCGAACAGCAACTGGTTGCTGGCCGCGAGATTAAGATCGAGCCTCGCCAAAGTGCTGATGTTCAGCGACGCAGCCTGTACGGTGATGTTGTCGGCCAGGGTGACGCGTGCGATTTGCCCGGTGGACACGTCCTCGCCAAGTTCTGGCACCGCGACGTTGATCGTCCCGCTGACCATCGCCTGCGCTGACAGGGTCACTATGCCTTGGCTGAAGATCGATGCATTCACCGAAATCTGGCTTGAAGCCGTCGCAAGAGTCGCCGTGCTGTTGGCATGGATGGTAACGTCATTGACGTAGGCGCCTGCGGAGCCAATTTGGGCAGAAACCACCACGGTTTCCGAAGCGATGTTCAGATTTCCCAGATAGCCGGCCGCAAACGATGTGACTTCGACCGTGTCAGCCCCTGTGCCGCCATCGACCGAAACCGCAAAAGCAGAGCCGTAGCTGAAGCTATCTTCGAACTTCAAGGAAATGGAGTCGTCGCCGCTGCCGGATGAAAAGTTCAGACCACCGGTTGATGTGATTTGCGTAGCCGCAACCAAAATATCACCGGTCGTGGTATCGCGGACTTCATACTTGTAAACGGCGGCGCCGCCGTCTGACTCAGAAAACAACCTGACCGTCGCCGATACATGGGCGCCTGCATCCACCCCGATGTTGTTGGCCAGGACCACAGACATTGGATCGGCACTCAGCAGAATACGCGGCTCAATCGGGTCCAGCAGGTAGCTGATCGCAGCTTGCCTCAACCTTGCAAATCGTGTGGGCGCAGATTTCGCAAGCGCTCGCCGCGATTTCCGGTTCCCCATGAATTTCGGCAAAGAGTCGAAGCTATTGTCTGCGAACGGAAGAGCCACAATCTATCTCCACGAAGTAATTAATATACTGTAATCTAATGTAAGTTTCCGCTGCATTCTCAGCAACAATGGATATAGTATCGTTAGATAGCTTGCGCACATCGAAAGATACCTTGCCTCAGGGGCAGGCCGGGATGAGCCCACAAATGATCAACATTACGCGCGCGGAAGATACTAGAAATGCTGCCCGGGGCTTTTCCACCGGGGGGCAGCAGGTCGATCATGACACAAAGGCAAAAATCAAGGCGCGGGTCTGTTACAACGCCGGGACAATCCGGATCATGATATCCACGCGCTGATCAACCGCGTTGTCACCGCCAGCCGCGACAGCCATCGATTCCGACACATCTTTGCTGTCGACCACCATCCGACCAATCTCGATGCCGCGCCGTTGCAACTGCGCCGCAACAACAGCCGCCCGCTGTGCGTCAAGCGGGCCATCCGTCTTATCGGACGTTTCGCTGATCGCCCTTTGACCGACAATACTGACCGAGAGATCGTCGTAGTACTTCAGAAAGGCCGAAACCTCATCAAGAATCTTTGTCGACCCTTCAACGGGTTTGGCGGAATTCTCATCGAAAAACACAAAGAACGCACTTGGCACGTCACGGTCCTTGACCGACGGAACCTGTGAACAAGACGCCAGAACAACCAGCAACAAAGGGATCAGAAACTTCCGCATCGGGTACTCCATTAAAAACCTAAGGTGTGGGGCACCCTGTATTTTGGCGATCCAAAGCCCGGATCGCCAAAACCTATCGCGTCATGTCATACCATCACGAGGAAGCAAACCTAGCTCAGTTGTTAAAGGAAACACCCGAGTAACTGCCGTCTGCGTTTCGTGTCGCGCGGGTACCACCGGCAGAAACAGACTGCGTGCCATTCGGATTCTGTGTGCTGGACGATTGCGTGCTGGTGTTTCCGGCATCGGCGGTTGCCGCCTTGGACCCATCACTGCTCTGTGTGGCAGAAGTTGCAGCCGTGCCAGGGTTGGCGCCCGAGGTGTTACTCGTAGTTGCCACACTTGGCGCAGGCGTTTCCGGAGGGGTGGTCGGAGGGGAAGTCGGACCACCGATCTTTGCCAACACCAGGACAGTCGGGGCGCAAACCGCGTAACTGCCAATCCGCTCGGGCCGCAGATCATAGCAGCGCACGTCCACTGCCGTCATCAAAGCCGAGTCGTCTTTCGGACGGTCATATTTAGTGAACTTGTCGCCCTCCATCATGCCGCCATAGTTCTCGCAACCGCCATAGGTGTTCACGAGATCGATCTTCAGATCGCTGCACGGAACTGGCGGCGCGACCATGATCTTCAAGGCGCGCTCGTCTGCCGGGTTCAGCAGCTTGGCCGGAGCAGGCGCACAAGCCGCCAACGCACCGAAAGTTGCCACCAAAGCCAACGATACAAACCTCGACCCAAAACGCAATGTCATCTGAACTTCCTTACCAAAGGCGGGCACGCGGGGTGCGCCGCAAATCCTATTCACCGAAAAACCCGGGGTGCGATTCCCGAATTTTCACAAAAACACGCTCGACATGACTGGGATCGCCGCGGCCCCAGTGGAACTCGGTCGTCAAAAGGCCGCCATCCTGCGCAAGATCACTTGCCACAATCCCGTCGAAGGGCGAGCGGTTCGGGTCCATCGCGATGTCAAACTGCGCCTGAATGGCCCCTGAAAACGCGTTGATCTGCTGCGCGTTGCTCTGCGCCGATTGCACCTGATAGGCCGCCATCTGCGCGCGCCAGGCCATCGAAGCCTCGGCAATCACACCAGTCTGTGCGCCCCAGCCCCAGTCGCCATCGGCGTCCAGTGGGTTGTAGGGGTTCCAGTTTGCAAGGATCACAACACTGATCACATCGGCCAAGGTCGGCGGCGGGCTGCCCGGACTCCACGGCGCAATCGGCTCTGGCAGCACGACCCCCAGCACGTCGGCAAGATCGGGCGGCGACAGCGGGCCGACCGTCAGCAGACGCGGGTCTGCGCCCGACACAGCGGCCTCAAAACCAGAGGGAGCAGCCAGAAGCACCACGTCAAGCGGGGCAAGCCGAAGATTGGTCTCGACCGGCTCAGCACCAGCAGCGGCCGTGAACACGCACAGCCATAGCCCGGCAGCAGCCGCTGAAATCCTGCATGTCATAGGCTTTTTCCCTGAATCCGACAATCAGCGCACCACAACTGCGCAGCCTTTGCTGCCCAACAGTGCTTTCATCTGTGCGGGGGCAGAGGCGGCAACCACAACCACACAGCTTTTTGCAGCGCGCGCCACAGGCCGGGGGGCAGCAACAGCAGCAACGACTTGCGGGGCGGTCTCAGCAGTGCCTGACGTGGCGACCGAAACACCAGAGGTCGTTGCGATGGGCTTACCCCAGAAATTCTTTTTCACCGTATTGGTCGGCGGCGCGACACCCAGCCGGGCAAAGCCGGGCGACAGGTATTCATCATCGCGCATCACCTCAAAGGCCAGCCGTTTCATGAACAACGCATCTTCGGGCGACAAGCTTTGCGACGCGCCGATCAGGGTTTGCACCCAGTTGCGGCGCTGGCAGCTGGCATCTTCCTTCGACACGCCGCCGCCAAAGGACACCCCCGGTATGGCACCAGAGGCCGCCATGCTGGCGCCGATGCACGGCCCCCCCGCAAAGCTGGGCATGCCGGGTGCGTTCGGCGTCATGCGATAGCTGGCAGCGCCGCCGGTGATGGATTGCACGGTCACATTCGCCGTCGGGCTGCTGGTCAGATTGGCGTTCTGTTCGCCCGAAACGGTTTGGTCATTGGTTGACAGATCGGATGGGGTCGACTGCGCAAAGCCAGGCGTGGCGATGAACCCGAGCATCATCGCAAAGCACGGCACCAAACTGCGGCGCAGCATAACCTTGTTGGTATGGCTCAACATCAACTCTTCCTCAGGATTAATAAGATCATTTAGATCTGAAACACAGGCAGCGGCGTGATCCTTGATCTTTCGCACGCAGTGGCTGCCAGCCCGTGGGGGCTGGCAGCTTTTGTTCAAGCAACCCCGCGCGCCCCGCAGAACGGGGCGGCAGGAAATTTGCTGGATTACGGAGCGGCCGCGAACACAGAGCCATAGCCGGACAGGCCGCTGGTCGCAGCGCCGCCGCCGAAGAAGCCACCGGTCGAAGCACCCAGCGAGATCGTGCCGCCGCCAACGTTGGCAACCGCCAGATCGATCGTGCTGCCCAGGACGAAGCCGTTGGAGAAGCCGACTGCGCCTTCGCCATCTGCCAAGGTAGAGATTTCGGTCGACAGCGCAGCAAAGGTGGTTCCGGTGCCCGGTGCGATATTGATGCCCGAACCGTCCTTATCACCCAAAGCGTTCAATGCCGAATAGGCAACGCCGCTCTGCTCAGAGCTGACCGTCGTGCCGGTCGAGCCAACGAAGCCCGTGCCCGTGCCGATCAGGCCAGCAAGAACCGAAGTCGAACCTTCACCAACCAGCGAAGCTGCGGACTCGGATGTCGCATTCGAAGCGCTCGACAGCGTTCCAAACTCGTCAGTAGTGATTTCGTTAGCGACGGTATCACCGAATGCCGAGCCAACAGCGCCAACAGCAGCGTTCGCATCGCCCTGCGCCACAACGCGACCAGCGCCAATGCCCGATGCACTTGCAGTAACCGTACGGTCAAAGTCGAACGTGGTCAGCACGCCCGAATTTGCAACAGCTTCCGAAGCCTCGGAGCCCAGTGTAGTCCCGGAATTCGAAAAACCGGTCATGTTGAACTGAGCAGCTTCAGCCGAAATTACAACAGCAGCCGAACCAAGGCCGGTCACTTCTGCCGTGCCAGCGTAAAGGAAGCCGGTTTGGTCTGGCGACAGCAGCGAAACGCCGCCTGCAAAGCTGTTCGAGCCCAGATCCTGCGCAGCAGCAGCGCCAGCAGCAAGCACAACAGCCATAGCGGTCGTTGCCAACAAATTCGTATATGTCATCGTTTCCCTCGTGGAGTTTCCGCCCTATTGGGCATTTTAAAATATCGCCCAACGCAATCGCATCGAGCAAAAGCCAACAAGTAGTAGTAGATATGGAGCAAGAGCTACCACGGGTCGTGTATTACAAAAATCAAACCCCATCAACATATTGGACTTCCGTTGCGTCAATCTTAATATATTTAAATAATCGAAAGTATAATAACAAATATCTTTAGTATATTTGGCTTTTCAAAGTTTTTTGTTCCTGCATTTCAAGATGGCATATTCTGGCCAACACCCCTAAATTCAACAGATGGCAAGTCCCCATTGGCCGCCGGGCAGCACGCCAGTTCGGCAAGCCGTCTTGGGTGCCAAGTCAAGGGTCAAAGGAACAATCCTCATGCCGTCTGCGCCGCTCTGCCGCCAGCCCTGCCGAACCGCCGTGGTTTTAGCGGTGGCGCTTCTGACGTTTGCGGCCCCAGTTGCGGCCCAGACCCCGGCCCTACCCGGCACGCAATACGATTGCGTCATGGACCCCGCAGCCTTGATCCATGTCAGCGCCAGCGCGCCGGGTGTGATTGACGCGGTTCTGGTGCGGCGCGGCGACCCGGTGACAAAAGGCCAGATCGTCGCCCGGATCCGCGCGGTGGTCGAAGAGGCGTCGATCAAGATCCTGGAAACCCGGGCAGACTCGGCGGCAGCCATCGACGCCCAACAAGCCCGCGTTCTGTACAGCAAGGGCAGGGTTGATCGCGCCCGCCGATTGGTCAAGGAAAAGGCGCAAAGCGTCAGCCAACTGGAAGAATTCGAATACGATTACAACACCGCGCAAGCGTTGCTGCAACAGGCGCTTCTGGATCAGGAAACCGCCCGCGCAGAACTTGCCCGTGCCCGCACGGCGCTAGAGCAAACGATCATCCGCGCGCCAGTGGACGGCTATGTTTTGGAAACCACGCTGAAGCCGGGCGAATATGCCACGGGCGAGCGGCATGTGATGCAGATTGTCCAGCTTGATCCGCTGCTGGTCGAGGCGTTCCTACCGGTTGAGCTATACGCTGCGACTTCGGTCGGCCAAGCCGTGGCCGTGCTGCCGGATGCCCCGGTCTCGGGTCGCTACACCACCACGATCACCGTGGTTGACCGCGTGTTCGACACCGCATCGCGTACCTTTGGCGTGCAGGCAGAATTGTCAAACCCCGATGGCGTGCTGCCCGCCGGGCACCGCTGCCTGTTGGAATTCATCGCACCCGAGGCCGCAGCGCTGGCCCCGTCGCCATGACAGACAGCCCGGCCCTGACCCATCTGCTGGGCTTGCTGCCGACCCCGCCGCTGTGCGCCAGATCGGTCAAGCTGACGGCCGACAGTATCTCGGGCGGCCGCGTGCTGTGCACCCTGCCCCGCGCTGCCTTCGCGCCGCAATCATCCCGCCACTTTATGCAAATATCCGAGGCGTTTACCGGGGTATCCTGTGCCGCTTTTCTGCCTTTTCTGCCGCAGTGCGATCTGTTTCATTTTGGCATTGATCCGCAGGATGGCGGCGGCCAGCCCGCACCGGTGCGCAAGGTCTATGCCGAATTGACGCAGACTTTTGCCGCCGATCCCGCCCTGAACTATTTTGCGCTGAAGGTAATAGGTGGGCGGCATTTGCAGACCCGCTACCTGAACCATTTGGTGCCAGACCACGCCGCCGCCCTTGCACTGTTGGCCACACTCAGCCTGCCGCATTCCCTGCGCCCTGCTGCCGCTGCGTTCTTGCTCTATCTGGTGGATCACCCCCCGGCGCCAGATGTGCTTGACGTGGTGGAACAGGGATCAACCCGCCGCTCTATCGACATCAATTTCTCGGATTGGCCGCTGACCGCGCGGGGTCTGGAGCTGCTGCTTGATTTGTTGACCGCCTTGCGCCCCTCAGATACCGGGCTTGCGGATCTGCTGCGCCCGGCTGTCAGCCATGTGGCGATCGGCACCTCGGCCGCGGGTCAGGCGTTTGTCACACTATATGGATTTCCGCACCCACCTGCCGATCATGGGCACGTCCATGCCTGACGCAATCCAGTCCCGCCCCAGCGATCCTGCGCGTGATTTCTGCCAATGGCCCTATGATCCGCCACTTCAGCCCGCGCCCGGTGCCCTGCGACAATCGGCAATCCTGTTTCATGCACTGACATTGATGCCCAACGGTTCTGCGCTGCTGGCGGTTGTGCTGCGGATCCGCGCGTTCTGGGGCAGGTTCAACACGGTCTGGGGTCTTAAATCCGCCGATGGCCGCCTTGGACTAGAGCTTTACTTCTACGACTATGACCGCGCCGAACGAAGGACAAAAATCAGCTCGTTCCTAAACGCATTCCCAGACCTGTTTGCACCCTCCTTCACCATCGATGATGGCATTCCGTTCTTCATGTGCTCGATCGAATTCAACGCCGAGGATTCCGGGCTGCTGGAGGCACGAACGCACATGACCACCATAGACCTGTACACAGACGGATTTGGCGGCACCACTTCGGCCGGCCTGTGTCACGCGTGGGATGGCGTCAGCCTGACCCTGAAAAACATCTATCGCTTCTATGAATCGCACCCCGATCGCGCAGAGATCACCAGCGCCATGGCCGCCAGTGCCCGCACATCGCAGATCAAAAAGCTGCCTCCCGAACTTTGCGCAGGCGCATGGCAGGAAGAAATTTTTGTCTTTGCCCAGAAGCGCACCAGCGATTGCGTTTATTTTTCCCGGATTAAGATTCAGGCTGTGCGTGATCTTTGCGCAAAATTCGCATTTCCGCCCGAAATTATAGGATTCCTTGCAGACCAAGACGCCAATCTGGCGCATCATCTGTTCGATGTTGGTATTGACTATACTGTATCATCCGGCGGTGACGCATTACCCGCAAAGGCAGGGCTTTATGGATTGTTGTAGAACGCGCTGGATGCAATCGGCTTATATTCGGGGTGTTGCTGCTAAAACTCTGGCTCAGGCTCGCAAAAACCAATAGACTTTTGGGATGATTGCCCATGGTACGCGGCAGAACACCGCACCGCCGCGTTTCGTAGCCCCTGCTGAAAGATTCACTATGCACGCGACCAAACCATGAACCCGCATGCGCCTGAAATCCTTGGCAACCACGCTTACCGCGTTGGCACCACATCACCCGCCGACGGCCCAAACAGCCAGAAACGCTTCAGCCTGCGCGACCACGATACCTACGTTTCGCTAACGATGGAGTTTCGCTGCAATCTGCGCTGCACGCACTGCATGATTGAAGGCACCATGGATCGGCTTGCGCCAACCGATGCCGAGAGCTTTGATCGCGTTCTGGCAGAGCAGGCAGCGACAGCGCCGTGGCAGGGGCTGGTGCTGACCGGATCCGAAATCACCCTACGTCGGGATCTGCCCGAACTTGCGCGGCGCGCCCGCGCCGCAGGTTTTGCCCATGTGCGTATTCAGACCCACGGCATGCACCTGAACCGCGCGCCCTATCTAGAGTCGCTGATTGACGCCGGGGTTGATGAGTTCTTCATCTCAGTAGCGGGTCAGGATGCCGCCACCCACGATCAGATCACACGGGTGCCGGGATCTTGGGCGCGGATGATGCAGGGCATCGCCTTGATCGAGGCGCATCCCGCCGATCTTAGGATTATCACCAACACCGTCGTCACCGCGCAATCCTACACCTTTCTGTCCGGCATTGTGGCAGCCTTGGCGACGATGCACAAAGTGGTGCAGCACGAGTTCTGGAACTACTTTCCGATGGCCGAAGATGATCACAAATCGCTGATCGTGCGCCATGCCGACCTCTTGCCACCATTGCGCGCCGCCATTCTGGCTGCCCGTGCCGCAGGCAGACTGGTCGAGGTCAAGAATGTACCTGAATGCCTAATGGGCGATCTGCGCGGGGCGCTGGTCAACGCTCAGCCCACGCTGGTGATCGACCCTGCGTTCTGGGCCGAATTCGACCGCAACAGGTTCTATCAATGCCCGCACCGCGACAGCTGCGCTTCGACCGAATGCCTCGGCCTGACCGAAGCCTATATCCGCCGCTATGGCACCGAAGCGGAAACTCTGCGCGCGCTTCAGTTCTAGCTTTGCCACCCCGCACGGCTCTTTTGCAACAGACCCGCGCGGGATGGGTGGCGCAAGTGACAAGGACGGTTGGTTGGCGTTTGATGTGACAGATTATAAGGCGGCGCAAGCAGCGGTCGATAGCTTTGAGGCCGAGGTCGGGGTGATTGACATTCTGGTGAACAATGCAGGCATGCAGCACCGCGGGCCGCTTGAGGAATTTCCCGAAGAAGCGTTTCAGCGCGTGTTGCGGACCAACATCGCATCGGTTTTCAATGTGGGCCAAGCTGTCGCGCGGCATATGATCAAGCGCGGCGCTGGCAAGATCATCAACATCGCCTCGGTGCAGACGGCTTTGGCGCGTCCAGGGATTGCGCCCTATACTGCCATCAAGGGCGCAGTGGGCAATCTGACCAAAGGGATGGCCACCGATTGGGCGCGGTATGGGTTGCAGTGCAATGCGATTGCGCCGGGGTATTTTGACACACCATTGAACGCAGCTTTGGTCGCGGACCCCAGCTTTCAGCGAATGGCTGGAAAAGCGTACGCCTGCGGGGCGTTGGGGGCGGGTCGAGGAACTGGTCGGGGCTTGCGTATTTCTGGCATCGGCTGCGTCGAGTTTTGTGAATGGGCAGTGTTTGTATGCCGATGGCGGGATTACCGCCAGTTTGTGAGGCGGGGGTGAGGGCTAATGAAGATCGTGTTGATGGGGGTGGCGGGCTGCGGGAAATCCTCGGTCGGAGTGGTGTTGGGGGAGGCACTGGCCCTGCCCTACCGCGATGGCGATGATCTGCATCCGGCAGAGAATATCGCCAAGATGAGCCGGGGCGAGGCTTTGACGGATGCGGACCGCTGGCCTTGGCTGGCGCTGGTGGGGCAGGCTTTGCGCGCGCCGGGGATTATCGGTTGCTCGGCTTTGAAGCGGTCGTATCGGGAGTTGATTGACGCCGAGGCGGGCGGCGGGGTGGTGTTTGTGCATTTGTCGGGGTCGCGGGCGCTGATTGAGGCCCGGATACGGGCGCGAACCGGGCATTTTATGCCGCCTGCCTTGCTCGACAGCCAGTTTTCCACTTTGGAAGTGCCCGCACAGGATGAGCGGGCGGTGGTGGTCGATATTGATCAGCCGCTGGTGGCAGTGGTGGCGGAGATAGCCACCAAGCTGCGCAGATTGGGGCTGGCCGCTGGGGGCTCGCCCCCAGACCCCGAGGATATTTAAGCCAATGTGAAAGCAAATTTATGGGTTTGGTGGCAGTTGGAAGCGCTGCTCACTCCCCTCCCCTTTTTTAACGCTTTCACATTGGCTCAATATCCCACGGGGTCCGGGGGGTGAAACCCCCAGCTTGGCGGCTTGGTGCGAAGCATACAAGAAAACCTTGTGTCCCTAAGCGGGTCTCACACGATCACCATACTCTGAATCTCTCGCGCCAGCCTTGCGGCCACTGGCGGCAGGATGCTGCCTGCGCGGGTGACAAGGCCGAAGGGTTCGACCTCAATGCCAAGGTCGATGGCCAGTTCGGTATAGGGCGCGTCGGGATGCGCGGAAAAGCTGGTGACCACGGCGCGCGCCAACGGCGCGATGGCGTTGGATTGTTGGATCAGTGCGAAGATCAGCAGGAAGGATGCGGTGGACAGCCGCTGCGGTGGGCTCGGCATGCCGCTGGCGCGCAGGCGGGCGTGGACGGCACGCGATAGCAGGGATTCGGGCGGCGGCATCACCCAATCGTAGGACATCAGGTCTGACGGTGTGGGGTTGGGGTGATTGGCAAGCGGATGGCCTTTGCGCACAACCAGGCTGACGAGTTCGGTGGCGATGGGGCTTAGCGTGAACAAATCGCGGGTCGGGCCTTCGGGCAGCCGGCCGATGACGAAATCCAGGCGTCCGGCGAGCAGTTGTTCGCACAAAAGGTCCGAGGGCGAGACGACGACCTCAACCGTCACAAGGGGCGCGGTAAGGCGGGCGTTGCGCAATGTGGGCAGCACGCGGTCGATGGCGGGTCCGGTGACGGCACCAATGCGGACGTGGCCGCTTGTGCCAGAGGCAACTTCGGTCATATCTCGGGCGGCGTCGCGCAACTCCATCTGGATGCGTTGGGCGCGGGCGGCGAGGGCTTGGCCTACGGCGGTGAGCGACATACCGCGCCCGGTGCGGTGGTGAACCGGGTGGCCGACGATGCGTTCCACCTCTGACAGCAGGCGCGAGGCGGCGGGTTGGGTGGTGCCGATCTGGCCCGCAGCAAGGCTGATCTGCCCAGTGTCGGCCAAGGCGGCCAGCAGGCGCAAATGGCTCAGTTTCAGGCCGCGCTGGGCCAGAAGATCGGCGCTGAGGGGTTTTGGCATATCAATTCCGCCATATGTCTATACGATTTCATCATTTGACCGATATATTTCGCTGTTGCAAGAGTGCCGCACGGTCTCGGGAGGGCCTACCTTTTCGAGCCGTCGGGTTATCGCGGCCATTGTGCCGCTTGGGAGGATACAGAATGCAAGTTTCAAGAAGGGCGCTTTTGGCGCTGGGCGGCGCAGCCGCTGCCACAAGCATCGTCGGTCTGCCAGCTTTTGCGCAAGACAAAGGCACCATCGGCATCGCGATGCCAACACAATCTTCGGCGCGCTGGATTTCGGACGGCAAGTCGATGGTGGAGCAGTTCACCGCGGCAGGCTACACCGCCGATCTGCAATATGCAGAAGACGACATTCCGAACCAGCTGAGCCAGATCGAAAACATGATCACCAATGGCGTCAAGGCGCTGGTGATCGCGGCAATTGACGGCACCACGCTGTCGAACGCTTTGGATGCGGCCAACAAGGCTGGCATCAAGATCATCGCTTATGACCGCCTGATCCGCGACAGCGGCTCGGTCGATTACTATGCGACCTTCGATAACTTCAAGGTTGGCGTGCAGCAGGCGACTTCGCTGGTTGAAGGCCTCAAAGAGCGTTTCGCCGACACCAAGCCATGGAATGTCGAACTGTTCGGCGGCAGCCCAGACGATAACAATGCGTTCTTCTTCTATGATGGCGCGATGTCAGTTCTGCAGCCGATGATTGATGCGGGCGATATTGCGATCCCGTCCGGCCAGTCCGGCATGAAGGTGGTTGGCACTCTGCGTTGGGATGCTGCCGTGGCGCAAGCCCGGATGGACAACCTGTTGTCGTCGAACTACGGCGACAAAGTGCTGCACGGCGCGCTGTCACCCTACGATGGTCTGTCGATCGGCATTCTGTCGTCGGTCAAGGGTGTCGGCTATGGTTCGGGCGATCTGAAAATGCCGATCGTCACCGGTCAAGATTGCGAAATCCCGTCGGTGAAGTCGATGATCGCAGGCGAGCAGTATTCCTCGATCTTCAAGGACACCCGCGAGCTGGCGAAAGTCACCGTCAAGATGGTGGACGCGGTTCTGTCCGGCGGGACTCCGGAAATCAACGACGAGAAAACCTATGACAACGGCGTCAAAGTTGTGCCGTCGTATCTGCTGGAAAGCCAGCCGGTCAACGCCACCAACTATGAGGCTGTGCTGGTGACTTCGGGCTATTACACCGCTGATCAGCTGAAGTAAGATAACGCCGTGCCCGTCTTTGGGCGGGCACGGGCTTTAGGGGGGAACCATGGCAGCATTGTTGGAAATGCGGGGGATCAGTAAGGTCTTTCCGGGTGTTCGGGCGTTGGATAATGTGTCGCTCAGCGTGCAGCCGGGCGAGATCCACGCGATCTGCGGCGAAAATGGCGCGGGCAAATCCACCCTGATGAAGGTGCTGTCGGGGGTTTATCCGTTTGGCTCTTACGAGGGCGATATTATTTACGACGGCGAGACTTTGGCTTGCCGCAACATCCGCGACAGTGAAGCGCGCGGGATTATCATTATCCATCAGGAACTTGCACTGGTGCCGTTGCTGTCGATTGCCGAGAACCTGTTCTTGGGCAACGAGGTGGCGAAGAACGGTGTGATCAACTGGGGCGAGGCCTATCAACGCACTGAAGGTTTGTTGAAGAAGGTCGGCCTGAAAGAACTGCCGACCACCAAGGTCGAAAAGCTGGGCGTCGGCAAGCAGCAGTTGATCGAGATCGCCAAGGCCTTGGCCAAGGATGTGCGGTTGCTGATCCTCGATGAGCCGACCGCAGCCTTGCAAGAGAATGACAGCCAGAAGCTGCTGGATCTGATGCTGGAATTGAAGGCGCAAGGCGTCACGCAGATCATCATCAGCCACAAGCTGAACGAAATTTCCCGTGTCGCCGACCGCATCACCGTGATCCGCGATGGCGCGTCGGTGTCCACCATGGACAAGCACGAAATCACCGAAGACCGCATCATCCGCGATATGGTCGGCCGCGATATGGCGCATCGCTATCCGGAACGCACCCTCAATCCGGGGCCGGTGCTGATGGAAGTTGCGGGCTGGAACGTCTGGCACACCGAACAAGCCGAGCGGCAGATCATCAAGGATGTGTCGTTCAACGTGAAAAAGGGCGAGATTGTTGGCATTGCCGGGCTGATGGGCACCGGGCGCACCGAACTTGCGATGTCGATTTTCGGCAAGTCTTATGGGCAGGGCCATAAGGGCTCGATCAAGATGCACGGGGTTGAGGTGGATGTGTCCACCGTGCCGAAAGCGGTCAAGGCGGGGATTGCCTATGTGACTGAGGATCGCAAAGGTCTGGGGCTGATCCTTGAGGAACCCATAGTCAAGAATATCACCCTCGCCAATCTGGCCGGGGTTGCGATGCGCGGTGTGCTGGATAAGCGGCGCGAAACCCGCGTGGCCGAGGGCTATCGCAAGCAACTCGCGATCCGCACGCCGGGGGTGCAGCAAAAGGTGGTGAACCTGTCGGGCGGCAACCAGCAAAAGGTGGTGCTGTCGAAATGGCTGTTCACCGAACCCGAGGTTCTGATTCTTGACGAGCCGACGCGTGGCATCGACGTCGGCGCCAAGTTTGAGATTTACACCATCATGAAGGAACTCGCCGAACAGGGCAGATCCATCGTGATGATCAGCTCGGAAATGCCCGAGTTGTTGGGGATGTGTGACCGGATTTATGTGATGAATGAGGGGCGCATCGTGGGGGAATTGAGCAGGGCCGAGGCCAGCCAAGAGAAGATCATGGCGTTGATCCTGAAGGGCGAAGGGAAGGCTGCATAATGGCACAAGATCAAAAATCCGGCTCGGCTTTGGGCGACCGCTTGCGCGAGAATGGCATGCTGTTGGCGCTGGTCGCCATTGTGGCGCTGTTTTCTATACTGCTCGCCTATCAGGGCAAAACGTTTTTGCAGCCGCAAAACATCACCAACATTTTCCTGCAGAATGGCCATGTGATCATCCTTGCCTTGGGGATGCTGCTGGTGATCGTGTCTGGGCATATTGATCTGTCGGTGGGGTCGGTGGCGGCATTTACCGGGGCGGTTGCGGCCTATCTGACCGTCAATCTGGGGCTGCCGTTCTATGTCGTGATCCCACTGACGCTGATCGTCGGCGGCTGCATCGGCGCTGTGCAAGGCTATTGGGTGGCGTTCTGGCGCATCCCGTCGTTCATCGTCACGCTGGCGGGGATGATGGTGTTCCGGGGGGCGACGATGTGGATGCTTGGCGGGCAGAACATCGGGCCGTTTCCGAAGGAATTCCAAGCGATTTCAAGTGGTTTTCTGCCGGATTTGACCGGGATCGGCCAGCCGCATGGGCTGACGGTGATCTTGATTTTGCTGGCGATTGGCGCGCAATTCTGGCTGGGGTTCCGGGCGCGGGCGCGCGATGCCGAGTTCGGGATTGAACCCGAGCCGATGGCGTTGTTCATGGGCCGCACCGTGTTAATCGCCGCTGCAACCGGGTTTGTCGGTTATCAACTCGCGTTTCTGAAGGGCCTGCCGAACGTGCTGGTGGTGCTGATCGTCCTCACCGTGCTTTATGCGTTTTTCACCGAAAACACCACGATGGGGCGGCGGATCTACGCGGTGGGTGGCAATGAAAAAGCCGCCAAACTCTCGGGCATCAACTCGGACCGTCTGGTGTTCGCCTGCTTTGTCAACATGGGCGTGCTGGCGGCTTTGGCGGGCATGATGGTGACGGCGCGGTTGAACTCGGCGACGCCAAAGGCAGGCACCGGATTTGAGCTCGATGCGATTGCCTCGGTGTTCATCGGCGGGGCTTCGATGACCGGAGGGTCAGGCAAGATCGTTGGCGTGGTGATCGGCGCGTTGATCATGGGCGTGATGAACATGGGCATGTCGATCATGGGCATCGGCATTGATTATCAGCAGATGATCAAGGGTCTGGTGCTGTTGGCTGCCGTGATCTTCGACGTCTACAATAAAGCGAAATAAGGCAGGAATATCATGCTGTTGTCTCAGATACTGAATGCGGATGGCTCGGTCAGCGTGGTGGCGCGGGAAGGCTCGGAAGCGGCTGTGGTGCGCGGGGCTGTCAGCACCTATGCGCTTGCGTCGGAGGCCTTGGCGAAAGGCATCGGCTTGGCCGAGGTGATCGCGGCGCGGGGTTTGGGCGAGGCGGTGGATCTGGTGGCACTGGCGGCTGCGGGCCGTCTTGCCCTGCCGATTACCCACCCCGATTTGACACATATGCATATGACCGGAACTGGCCTTACCCATCTGGGGTCAGCGGCGACGCGGGATGCGATGCACGCCAAGCTGGACGGGGCCGAAACGCTGACCGACAGCATGAAGATGTTCCAGATGGGTCTGGCCGATGGTCGGCCTGCGCCGGGTCAAGTCGGCGTGCAACCGGAATGGTTCTACAAGGGCAATGGCCATACGGCCGTGGCCCCCGGTGCGGCGCTGACCTCCCCCGGTTTCGCGCTGGATGGCGGGGAAGAACCGGAACTCGCAGGCATCTACCTGATCGACAAAGACGGCACCCCGGCGCGCGTCGGCTGGGCCTTGGCGAATGAGTTTTCCGATCATGTGACGGAACGGATCAACTATCTGTTCCTTGCCCATTCAAAACTGCGCGAGGCGTCGTTTGGGCCAGAGTTACTGGTTGGCGATCTGCCGAATGATGTGCGCGGGGCCAGCCGGATTTGGCGCGATGGTAAGGCGATCTTTGACAAGCCGTTCCTGTCGGGGGAGGCCAACATGTCGCACACCTTCGCTAATCTAGAGCACCACCACTTCAAATATGCCCTGTTCCGCCAGCCCGGCGATCTGCATGTGCATATGTTCGGCACCGCGACGTTAAGTTTTGCCGAGGGGCTGAACGTGCTGCCCGGCGATACCTTTGAAATTCAGGTGGACGCGTTTGGTCTGCCGCTGCGCAATACTTTGGCCATCGCCCCTGCCCTGTCGGGTGCGGTGACTGTCAAGCAACTCTGAGGATAACATGACCTTCAAACCCGCCGCATGGCCCCGCAAACTGCGCTCGCAAACTTGGTTTGGCGGCACCTCGAAGGACAATATCTATCACCGGGGCTGGATGAAGAACCAAGGCTTCCCGCCGGATTTGTTCGATGGCCGCCCGGTGATCGGCATCCTGAACACTTGGTCAGAACTGACCCCCTGCAACGCGCATCTGCGCGATCTGGCCGAGCGGGTGAAGCACGGTATTTATGAGGCGGGCGGGTTCCCGGTTGAGGTTCCGGTGTTTTCCGCTTCGGAAAGCGCCTTCCGCCCCACCGCAATGATGTTCCGCAACCTCGCCGCGATGGCCGTCGAGGAAGCCATGCGCGGCCAGCCTATGGATGGCTGCGTGCTGATGGTCGGCTGCGACAAGACCACGCCTTCGCTGCTGATGGCGGCGGCAAGCACGGATATTCCGTCGATTGTGGTGACCGGCGGGCCGATGCTGAACGGCTATTATAAGAATGAGCGGGTTGGCTCAGGCACGCATCTTTGGAAGTTTTCCGAGGCCGTGAAGGCCGGAACGATGACCAAAGAGGAATTTGTTGACGCCGAGGCCTCGATGTCGCGCTCGCCAGGGTCATGCAATACGATGGGCACAGCTTCGACGATGGCCTCGATGGCGGAAGCCTTGGGCATGGCCTTGTCGGGAAATGCCGCAATTCCGGCGGTAGACTCACGTCGCCGTGTGATGGCGCAGATTACCGGGCGTCGGATTGTGCAGATGGTCAAGGATGATCTGAAGCCGTCGGACATTCTGAAAAAAGAAGCCTTTGAGAACGCCATTCGCACCAACGCGGCGATCGGTGGTTCCACCAACGCTGTGATCCACCTGCTTGCCATCGCTGGCCGGGTTGGCGTTGATCTGACGCTGGAAGACTGGGATCGCTGCGGCCGCGATGTGCCGACGATTGTGAACCTGATGCCATCGGGCAAGTACCTGATGGAGGAATTCTTCTACGCAGGTGGTCTGCCGGTGGTGATCAAACGCCTTGGCGAGGCGGGTCTGCTGCACAAGGATGCGCTGACGGTGTCGGGTGAAACCGCATGGGAGCAGGTCAAAGATGTGGTCAACCACAACGATGACGTGATCCTGCCCGCAGACAAGGCGCTGGCGCAATCGGGCGGCGTGGTGGTGGTGAAGGGCAATCTCGCACCGAAGGGGGCTGTGCTGAAACCCTCTGCGGCGACGGCGGCTTTGCTGACCCACCGGGGCCGCGCCGTGGTGTTCGAGGATATCGACGACTACAAAGCCAAGATCAACGATGAGGATCTCGACATCGACGAGACCTGCATCATGGTGCTGAAAAACTGCGGGCCAAAGGGGTATCCGGGCATGGCAGAGGTCGGCAATATGGGCCTGCCGCCGAAGATCCTGCGCCGCGGCATCACCGATATGGTGCGGATTTCCGATGCGCGGATGTCTGGGACGGCGTACGGCACGGTTGTCTTGCACACCTCGCCGGAAGCGGCGGCGGGCGGGCCTTTGGCAGTGGTGCAGAACGGCGATTTCATTGAACTCGACGTGCCGAACCGCCGCCTGCATCTGGACATTTCCGATGAAGAACTGGCCGCGCGGCTGGCTGCATGGGTGCCGATCCATCCTTTGTACGAAAGCGGCTACGGCTGGCTGCATCAGCGCCACGTCGAGGGGGCCGATACCGGGGCGGATCTCGATTTCCTCAAAGGCGCGCGTGGCAATGCGGTGGGCAAGGATTCGCATTGATGCCCAAACCTATGAATGTGGCTCTGGTTGGCATCGGCAAGATCGCCATGGATCAGCATGTTCCGGCGATTGCCAATTCCAAGGATTGGGAGTTGGCGGCGACGGTTTCACGCAAGGGCTCGGTTGACGGCGTTGAATCCTTCACAGATTTCGCGGCGTTCCTGACCGCGCGCCCGGATGTAACAGTGGTCAGCCTCTGCCTGCCCCCGGTGCCACGGTTTGACTATGCCGAAGCCGCTTTGCTGGCAGGTCGGCATGTGATGCTGGAAAAACCCCCCGGCGCAACGCTTGCAGAAGTCCATGCTTTACAATCGCTTGCAGCCGAAAAAGGTCTGACGCTGTACACCACATGGCACAGCCGCATGGCGCATGCGGTGGCCCCGGCGAAGGCGTGGCTGGCAGATAAAACGATCCTGCGCGCCCATATCACTTGGCGCGAGGATGTGCGCAAATGGCATCCGGGGCAGGATTGGGTGTTTGAACCCGGCGGCATGGGCGTGTTTGATCCCGGCATCAATGCGCTCTCGATCCTGACAGAGATCTTGCCTGCGCCCGTGCATCTGACCGCCGCCAGCCTTGAGTTTCCGTTGAACCGCCAGACCCCGATTGCAGCCAAGCTGACCTTCTCGGGCCAGGTCACCGCCGATTTCGACTGGCGGCAAACCGGGCCGCAGACCTGGGATATCGAGGTGGACACCGACCAAGGCGCGATGGCCCTGCGGATGGGCGGCAACGTGCTGGAAATCAACGGCAAAGCGGCGGGCGGCGAGAATACCATCATGGGCGAATACCCGGCGCTGTACAAAAGGATGGCGGAATTGGTGGCGCATGGGGTGTCCGAGGTTGATCTTGCGCCGATGGTGCATGTGGCTGATGCTCTGACTTTGGGCCGCCGTATTGAAACCGAGGCTTTCGACTTCTAATTTCACATTGGCTCAAACACTCCACGGGGGTCTGGGGGGGTGAAACCCCCAGCCTGCGTTGAAAGGGAAACCACTATGCTGACTGGCAAACACCTTATCGCAGGCAACTGGGTTGCGGGCGACGCGACCTTCTTGTCGTCTCCGGCAACGGGCGAGGCTTTGGCCTTCGCCGTCGGCAGTCCGGCGCATGTCGATACGGCGGTGCAGGGGGCTGAGGCCGCTTATCCATCCTATTCGGCCCTCAGCCGCGAGGCGCGGGCGGCGTTTCTGGACAAAATCGCCGAGGAAATCGACGCGCGCGGGGCCGAGATCACAGCGATCGGCACTTCGGAAACCGGGCTGCCCGCCGCACGGCTAGAGGGCGAGCGGGGCCGCACCACCGGGCAGCTGCGGCTGTTTGCCAATCATATCCGCAAGGGTGAATATCTCGACCGCCGCTTTGATGCCGCACAGCCAGACCGCGCCCCCGCGCCGCGCCCTGAAATTCGCATGATGCAGGTGCCAGTGGGCCCGGTTGCGGTGTTTGGCGCCTCAAACTTCCCGCTCGCGTTTTCCACGGCAGGCGGCGATACCGCCAGCGCTTTGGCGGCTGGTTGCCCAGTGGTGGTTAAAGGCCATTCCGCGCATCCCGGCACGGGCGAGATTGTGGCGCAAGCCATTGATGCGGCAATCAAAGCGCATGGCCTGCATCCCGGCGTGTTTTCCTTGGTGCAGGGCGGCAACCGCGATGTCGGTGAAGCTTTGGTGCAGCATCCCTTGATCAAAGCGGTGGGCTTCACCGGGTCTTTGGGCGGCGGTCGGGCATTGTTTGACCTCTGCGCACGCAGGCCAGAACCGATCCCGTTCTTTGGCGAACTCGGTTCGGTCAACCCGATGTTTCTGCTGCCCGCCGCCGTCGCAGCGCGCGGTGTGGCTTTGGCCGCTGGCTGGGCCGGGTCGCTCACGATGGGCGCGGGCCAGTTTTGCACCAATCCCGGCATCGCGGTGGTGATCGACGGGACCGAGACGCAAGCCTTCATCGACGCGGTCAAGGCTGGGCTGGCCAAAGTCGGCCCGCAGATCATGCTGACCGATGGCATCGCTGCGGCCTACAGGGCTGGTCGAGACAAGATTGCGGCGGCGACGGGCGTGCAAGAAGTGCTGACCTCGGTCTGCGATATGCGCCAAGCCACGCCTTACCTGTTCGAAGTTTCGGGTGCCGATTGGCTTGCCAATCACGCCTTGGGCGAGGAAGTGTTCGGGCCCTTGGGGTTGGTCGTGCGCGTGGCCGATTTCGCCGAAATGCAGGCGGTGGCACAAGCCTTGCAGGGCCAGCTCACCTGCACTTTGCACATTGATGCCGCCGATTACCCGCACGCCCGCGCACTGCTGCCCGTGCTGGAACGCAAAGCGGGCCGCATTCTCGCCAACGGCTTCCCGACGGGCGTGGAGGTGGTCGATGCGCAGGTGCATGGCGGGCCATACCCCGCTTCAACAAACTTTGGCGCAACGTCTGTGGGCACGCTTTCCATTCGGCGTTGGTTGCGCCCGGTGGCGTTCCAGAACCTGCCAGCAGAATTGTTTCCGGCGGATTTGGTCTGACACCAAGGCCTAACTGACCCAACAAAAGCCTATCGGCACATCGTGCAGATAGGCTTTTTCGGCCAAATCTGCAGAAATTCCGCAATCAAATCAACATTTAGTGGTCAGTTCGCAACAGATACACAAGTCATTCCCAGCGGGGAAGACCGGCTGAACCCGCCCAAAGGGCTTGGATCACAGCAGCCCACGCCCCGCCAAATTGCGCATCAGCGCAGCACTGCCAAAGGCCCACTCCGGTGCCTCGGTCGATAGCCGCACTGTGTTCCTCAAAACCCCAAGTTCGGGCGCGGCGATGCGCACCACATCACCTAAATGATGCGTAAAGCCTTGCCCCGGCCCATCGCGATCTTGCACCGGCGAAAACATCGTGCCGCAATAAAGCATGAAGCCGTCAGGGTATTGGTGATGGCGGCCGCGGGTTTGGCCGACCAGATCGGCAGGGTCGCGGCTGATCTGGCGCATCGAGGAGGCCCCCGTCAGATGAAAGCCGTCTTCGCCCGTGACCGTCAGGCTCAGGTCTAGGTTGCGCACGGTATCCAAGGTGAAATCGCCGTCAAAAATCCGGATGAACGGGCCGATGCTGGCCGCCGCGTTGTTGTCTTTCGCCTTACCCAGCAGCAGCGCCGAGCGGCCTTCAACATCGCGCAGGTTGACATCATTGCCAAGGCTCGCGCCGACGATTGTGCCATGGGAATTGACCGCCAGCACCACTTCAGGTTCTGGATTGTTCCATTGGCTGATCGGATGCAGACCGACGCTCGCCCCATAGCCGACCGCAGACATCGGTTGCGCCTTGGTGAACACCTCGGCATCCGGGCCAATGCCGACCTCAAGATATTGGCTCCACAGATTTTCGGCTTGCAGCAGGGCTTTGACCTCGGCGGCTTTGACAGAGCCTGGGATCAGATCGCGCAAGCTGTTGCCGATCACATCCGCCACCCGAGCACGGATCTCAGCGGCGCGGGCCGGATTTCCGGCGGCACGTTCTTCGATCACCCGTTCAACCATCGAGCGGGCAAAGGTGACACCGCAGGCTTTCACCGCTTGCAAATCATTGGGGGCGAGCAGGTGGGTTTGGCTTGGATCTGGCTCGATCGAGGCTGCGGCGATGTCGGCAAGGGAGCCTAGGTCTTCACCTTGGATGTTGGCGATAAATCCCGCGATGTCAGTTTTTTCAAGCATATCCCGCATCGTCGGGGCAGCTTTGCTGGTGATGTCGATGACACGATCCCCGCGCAAAGTGACAAGGCTGGGCCCAATGCCCGCACGCCAGATACGGCCCAGCCAGAGGCCGTTTGGCAGGGCAAGATTTGCGGTGTGCGACATGGTTCGGCCTTTGTTTGGGTGTCGTCAGAGTGGAGGATTTTGGCGGTGGTGTCGATGGTTTAGCGCGAGGATTTAACGCGGCCCACCGCCCTGTCTGATCCAGCCGAAATAGTCAGCACTGCCCATTTGGCCGCCCTTCAGCGCCAGTTGCAACCCGTCATGCCCGCCGTCGCCATGCGCGGTAAACAGCGCGGCACCGGGAATGGTGGGGGCCAGAGCGGAAAGGGCGAACAGGCCCAACTGGCGCGCGCCATGGCCGGAAGTGTCGCCGCCAGAAATGACCGCGCGGCGCAATTTAGAGGCTTTCAGCGTGGCATCCAGCACGCGGCCAAGGCTTTCGCCGACGCGTTGGTTGGCAGATTCGGCGGCGATTTGGCTTTGGCTTTGGGCGGTGCGGAAGGCCGCGACAGCGGGGTCATTCGGGCCTGCGGCGGTCAGGATCAGCGGGCTTTGGCCTTGGTCGATCAAGGTAAGCGCGGCTTGGGTAGCCTCGGCTTCGGCGGCTTTGGGGGCGCTGAGCAAGCTTGCGGCGTTCAGGCGGACAAGGCCGAAGCCGTTTGCAGCCGACCATTCGATCTGCACGGCAGTGATGGGCGAGACCGAACCAGAAACGGCGATGATCTGGGACACCGCACCTGCAGAGGGGGTGGCGCATGCTGTGGGGATGAGGCCTTCGCGCTGCCAATGTTCAATAAGTGCATATTCTACGCCTTGAGAGCCGATCAGAAGCCGCAGACTGTCGCGATTCTGCCAGATCAACCGACCTGCGGCGGCGTCGGTCTCGGCGGTCATTGTATCAAAGCTCAGCAGACGAACCGAGTGTAGCGCGCTGTTCAGGGCGGTTTGGGCGGTTTGCGGATCGGCCAAAACCTCTAGATCCAGCAGCGCCGAGGGCAGATCGGTTTGCGTCGCCAAGTGGCGCAGCACATCGGATTCCTCCATCGGCGTCACCGGGTGCTGCGCCATCACCGGGTGGCGGTCAAGTCGGAACACCCCCTGCGGCGTGCCTGCGAACAGATGGCCGAAGGCTTGGTAGCGGCGCATCCGGGGGGCGGCGGTCAGCACCGCGATGCCCTTGGACGGACGCGCTTGCAGCGCAAGGTCAAGGGCGGTGCCGATGTTGCCGACATGGCGGGCGGAATCGAGGGTGGAGCAGATTTTATAGTGCAGGAAGGGCGCGTTTAGGGCCGCCAAGAAGGCCAACGGCGCGGGCAGGTTTGCGGCCATCCATGCCGGGCTATGGCTGCGGGCGGTAGAGGCGATGCCCAAGCCCCGCACGCCGGGAAAGCGGGCAAGTTGCGCGGGGGTGGGGGTGTCGAAGAACAGGATCGAGGGCAGACCTGCGAAGCTAAGCGCCTCCATCACCGCTGCCGATCCGGTGAAATCGTCGCCACACCATGTCATCAGCAGGCCGTCCGGCAGGATTTTTCGCATGGGTGTTCCTTCGACTTGACCTTAGCATATTATCTCATCATACCAGTTGAGCAAGAGGCGAATGGAGAGAGCTATGACGAAGATTGCGTTGTTTGGGGCTGGCGGAAAAATGGGCGTGCGGCTGTCGCGCAATCTGGCGAAAACCGATTATGTGGTGGCGCATGTGGAGGTGTCCGAGGCGGGTCAGGCGCGCTTGCATGAGGCTATAGGTGCGGAATCTGTGCACCCTGCGGTGGCGGTGCAAGGCGCGGATGTGGTGGTGCTGGCGGTGCCGGATACCGCGATTGGCAAGGTCGCCGCGATGGTGGTGCCGCTGGTGGCGCCGGGGACGATTGTGATCTGTCTGGATGCGGCCGCCCCCTTTGCCGGGCATCTGCCTCCCCGTGCGGATATCACCTATTTCGTCACCCACCCCTGCCATCCGCCGATTTTCAACGATGAAACCGACCCTGTGGCGAAGCGTGATTTCTTCGGCGGGGTGGCGGCGAAGCAGGGCGTGGTGAACGCTTTGATGCAGGGGCCGGAAGAACATTACGCGGTAGGTGAGGCAGTGGCGCAGGCGATTTTCGCCCCCGTGGTGCGCTCGCATCGGGTGACCGTTGAGCAGATGGCGATGCTGGAGCCGGGCTTGTCGGAGACGGTTGTGGCGTCACTTCTGGTGGTGATGCGCGAGGCGATGGATGAATGCGTGGCGCGCGGGGTGCCGCAAGCGGCGGCGCGGGATTTCCTGCTGGGGCATATGAATATCCTCGCGGCGGTGATCTTTGACGAGCAGCCGGGGGTGTTCTCGGACGCCTGCAACAAGGCGATAGAGTTCGGCAAGCCGATGCTGATGCGCGATGACTGGAAAAAGGTGTTTGAGTGGAACGAGATTACCGCGTCTATTCAACGGATTACCTGATGTTCTTCAGGTGAATTGACGCCCCTTCCGCAAGGTTGGGGGCGTTCTTATTTCTGGCCGAATTTCTGAAGTGCCTGCGCCAACTCTTTGTGATCTTTGGCATAATCGGCCAAGGCTACACCCTGCACCGCCGCCTCCCATGCCTGACGGATCGCTGCGACGCCAGAAGCCGCACCGCCCGGATGGCCGTGAATACCGCCCCCGCCGAGATACATCAGATCGGTGGTCTGTCCCGTTCTGGCATAGGTTTCAATGGCTTGGCCTCCCCATTGGCCGGACCCCACCACAGGTAAGGGACGGTCTGCGGGGCTGAAGATCGGCGCGCGGCAGGAGTGGAACGAACGTACGAAACTCTCATCCGGCTCCCAATATTTTGCGGCTATGCCATTGATTTGAAACTGATCTACCCCCAGAAGCCGCCAGATTGTGCCATAGGCCGTAAATTCCATGCCAAGGCCGGGATGTCGGGTCAGAATATCCCAGCCGTTGCGGTGGGCGTGCAGGCACAAGGCAGAGCGTTTGCGCAGAAAGGTCATGCCGCCATAGCCCACGGAATTGATGTTGATCACCGCCGCGTTGCCGCCGGCGTTGACGACAAGATCATGATTTTCCAGCATTTGATCGGGGTCTGCTGAAGAGATTCCCCATGCGTACATCACCCTCTTGCCAGTTTTCTGTTCGTGGGCGTCGATCACTGGCATCACGGCCGCAATACGGTCGGCCAAGGGGGAATAGCCGGGGCTCATCAGTTTTTCGTCGTCTTTGATGAAGTCAACACCGGCCTCGCAAAGTTCCTGTACCATCATCGCAGTTTCGGCGGGCGTCAGGCCCAAGGCGGGCTTGATGATCGAGCCGATGATCGGGCGGTTGTAGACATTGGTGAGTTTGCGCGAGCCGTCGATGCCGAATTGCGGGCCGGGATGGCGGGCGAAGGCGGCGGGAAGGTCGAAATGCATCACCCGCACGCCAGACAGCCCCCGCACTGCATACACGCCACCGACGGTGATGGTCATCAGCGCGGCGATATCGGTGCCGACGGCCTCAAGCGGGTAACCGATCACTACATCGGCGCGGTGGAAGGGTCCGCCATCGGTCGGGAAGGACGGCGTTTGGGTATCAGGCAAAGTGGTGATCGACAGCACGCGGGCGGCGCAACGGGCTTTCACGGCGTCGGTTTCACCCGGCAGATCGGTGAAGGTGCCAGTCGACTGATCCGACGCAATCTTCGCGGCAAGCGCCGCCACATCACCGGAGGTTTCCAGACGGTAAGTGACTTTGATCAGATCATCGGACATCGGTTGCCTCTCCATAGATGTAGCTTGCATACTCATCATACCTGTTGAATTCAAGCGCCCTGCATGGCAAGTTGCGCGCAGTTTGTAAGGAGCCTTCATTTGCCACAACCTCTGATCGGTGCCGTGATCGGCTGCGGATTTTTTGCACAAAATCAGCTACATGCTTGGGCAGACCTGCCGGGGGCGCGGATAGTGGCTTTGTGCGACCGCGATGCGGTGCGGCTGGCAGAGACGGCGGCGCGGTTTGGCATTGCGCGGACCTATGCCGATGCAGGCGAAATGTTTGCCGCCGAACGCTTGGATTTTGTCGATATCGCCACCACGGTCGCCTCCCATCGTCCCTTGGTCGAGATGGCGGCGCAGGCGCGGCTGGATGTGATCTGCCAAAAGCCGTTTGCGGCCAATATGGCGGATGCGCGCGCGATGGTGGCAGCGGTGGAAGCGGCGGGTAAGACCCTGATGGTGCATGAGAATTTTCGTTGGCAATCGGCGGTGCGGCGGGTGATTGAGATCGTGCGGTCGGGTGCGTTGGGCGAGGTGTTCTTTGGCCGGGTTAGTTTCCGGTCTGGCTTTGATGTGTTCGCGGGCCAGCCTTATCTGGCAGAGGGCAAGCGGTTTATCATTGAGGATTTGGGCATCCATACCCTTGATATTGCACGGGCTTTGTTTGGCGATGTGGTGCGGATGGCGGCGACGACGCGACGGATCAACCCAGGCATCAAGGGCGAGGATGTGGCGACGATGCTGCTGACGCATGGCGCGGGGGCGACTTCTGTGGTGGATTGTTCCTACGCCACCCAGCGCAGCCCCGAGACGTTTCCGGAAAGTTTGATAGAAGTTGACGGAACCAAGGGCAGTTTGCGGCTAGAGGCGGGGTATCGGCTGGAGATGGGGGGCCAGGTGGAGGATCTGTCGCCGCCGGTTCTGGATTGGGCGAGCCAACCTTGGCACAATATTCAGGAAAGCGTGCTGATCATTCAGCGGCATTTTCTGGGATGCATCGCGGCAGGCACGCAACCGGAAACCTCGGGTGCAGATAATTTGCAGACTTTGGCCTTGGTTGAGGCCGCCTATATTTCGGCTGCCGAAGGCCGGATGGTCGCATTGGCCGCGCTATGAAGATCAGCCATGGCGCGCTGAGTTTCGACTATGACGGCGGCGCGCTGCGGCGGATCAGTTTGGGCGAGACCGAGGTGATCCGCGGCATCGCATATCTGGTGCGCGATCGCGACTGGGGAACTTTGGTGCCGCAGATCAGCGATGAAGAGATTGAACCAACACGGATTTCCTACTGTGCCCGGTTTGAAAGCCAAGGCGCTGCTTTGGCGGTGGCTGTGGTGATCGACCTTGCCGAGGGATTGAGTTTCACCGCCACAGCGCAGGCGATGGGCGATTTTGAGACCAATCGCGCGGGCTTCACCGTGCTGCATCCGATCACTGGGGTGGCGGGGGCTGCGGTGACGATCGAGCATTGCGATGGCAGCATCCGCTCCGCACAGTTTCCGCTGTTGATCGAACCATGGCAGCCGTTTCAAGACCTGCGCGCGCTGACGCATTGGCTGGGCGGCCGGCAGATCAGCTGCCGGCTGGAGGGCGATGTCTTTGAGATGGAGGATCAGCGGCAATGGGGTGATGCTAGCTACAAGACCTATGTGCGGCCTTTGGCGCGGCCTTGGCCGTATAAGATCGCGGATGGCGCGCAGTTTGATCAGGCGGTGCGGCTCAACTGGCAGGGGACGGCAGGCGTTGCAACCACCCTGCCCCGCACCACCGCCACCGGGGTTTTTCCGCAGACAGCGCTGGTGATCACCGCCGAAGAAGCAAGGCGCGTGGTTGAGCGGCCCGGTGATCTGGCTCTGGTGAAACCGCAACGGCTGCTGTGCCATTTCGATGCGACCCGGCATGGGCTGGCAGAGTTACGGGCGTTTTCGGTGCTGCAAGCCAGCTATGACGCCGCCTACGATCTGGAACTAATCGCGCGCTGTGACGGCGATCTGGATGCTGAATTCTCGGCCCATGCCATAGACTTGGCCGCATCGGGGCTACAGGTGGCCTCGATCATGATTTGCCCTTCGGTGGACCGGCAATCGACCCCGCCGGGATCAGACTGGCCGCCTTGCCCGCCTTTGGCAGATGTCTACAAAGCCGCGCGGAAGGCCTTTCCGAGAGTGAGCCTTGGCGGTGGCATGGTCAGCTTCTTCCCCGAACTGAACCGCAAGCGGCCTCCAGTCGTGGGCTTGGATTTCGTCAGCCACGGGCTTTGCCCGATCGTGCATGATGCCAGCGACGCAGGCGTGATGCAAACGTTGGAGGCGGTGGCGCATATCACCGCCTCGGCCCGCGCGATCATCGGTGACAAGGCTTACCGCTTGGGGCCCAGCACGATTGCGATGCGGCAGAACCCGTATGGCGCGCGGGTGATTCCCAATCCCGACGGCGCGCGGGTCTGCATGACCAATGATGACCCGCGCCACCGCACGGTGTTCGGCGCGGCCTATGCGCTTGGCTTGGCTGCGGCACTGGTTGGCTCTGGGGCAGAGGTGTGGACCCCCGCCGGGCTTTACGGGCCGCGCGGCGTGATGGATTGGCAGGGCCAAGCCTATCCGATGGCGCGGGTGCTGGCGGAACTCGCCACGCGGGCAGGGCAGCAGGTCGAGGCCGAACTGATGCCGAATGTCTCGGCGCGGTTGCAGTTTGCCGGGGCCGAGATGACAACAGATCTGGCGCGTTATGTGCGCACAGAGCTTGCCTGACTGCGAGGTTTGCGCTTAAGCCGGACAGAGTGCGGTGATAAGACTGGGGGAGTGATGGTTTCGGAAAAGATCACCCGGCGCAAGCTTTCGGATCAGGTGTTTGATCGGCTGAGGGCGATGATCCTGACGGGTGAATTGGCGGCGGGGGCGGTAGTACCCTCGGAACGCGCCCTGATGGCGCGCTTTGAGGTGGGCCGCCCTGCAGTGCGCGAGGCCCTGCAGCAGATGCACACGATGGGACTGATCACCATCGCCCATGGCGAGCGCAGCCGGGTGAAAGCGCTGAACGCCAGTGCGGTGTTGGGCCAGGTCGATGCGGTGGCGCAACTGCTGCTCTCGGCAGAACCGGGGGCTTTGGCGCATCTGAAAGAAGCGCGGCGGATGTTTGAGGCAGGGATGGTGCGGCTGGCAGCCGAGAAAGCCGTTCCGGCGGATGTGGCGGATCTGCAGGCCATTCTGGCGCATCAGCGCGACTGTCTTGGCGATGCGCGGGCCTTTGTCGCGGCCGACGTCGCCTTCCACACCCGGATTGCCGCGATGACCGGTAATCCGATCATGCTGGCGGTGTCCGAGGCGATGCTGAAATGGCTGTTTCAGTATCATGCGGCCCTGCTGCATTGGTCGGGCAAAGAGCAGGTGACCTTGCAAGAACACGCTTTGATCCTTGACCGCATTGCCGCCAAAGATGCGCCGGGGGCGGTGGCGGCGATGCAGGCGCATATCGCACGCTCGGCGGATGTTATTGGGCATCACGGCTGAAAGCGGCGCGGGTTTTGGTATTTTCTCTTTTTAAAATACTCCCGCCGGAGGCTTCTGACATGTATGGCGGATGCCTCCGGCGGGAGTATTTTCGCCAAGATGAAAAATTTTAGATAAGTTTTAGCAGTTTAGCCAAGGATCTTGGCGCATTCCTCGATAATCACACAAGCACTGACAGCGCCGGGGTCTTTGTGGCCCAAGCTGCGTGCGCCAAGCCGGGCGGCGCGGCCCAGAGTGGCTTGCATCTGGGCGGTACCGTCGGCTCCGGCTTGTGCGGCAGCCACAATATCCGGCCAGCTTGCGCCAGATTTGGCGGCTTCGGCGGCAGGATACCATGCGTCGATCATGGTCTTTTGGCCGGGTTCGGCTTTGCCGCGATGGGCAATGCCTTCGGCCATTGCGATGATCAGCCCGGGGGTTTCGGCGCGCGGCATGGCGGCGCGCGGGCCCGCGGTTTTGGCGGCGCGCATGAGGGCAGTTGCATAAAGCGGGCCGGAGGAGGCGCCGACGGCGTTCAGGAAGGCTTTCGCGGCGGCGTTGAATTGGTCTTGCAGGGTCGGCAGAGTGGCGACGGCTGCGGCGGCAGCCTGCATTCCTTGCTCCATTGCGATGCCGTGGTCGGCGTCTCCGATCAGGCCATCCAGCGCGCAGAGGGCATCACGTTCGGCGGCCATGCGGATGGCAAGGGCTTGAAACAATTGGGTGCAGGTTTCGGTTGTGAAATCCATCGCTTAGCCCACCCGGAACATGGCGCAGTCGCAGGGGTGGTCGAGCATTTTGGTGAGTTCATCGTCGAGGTGCATCAGGGTGATCGATGCGCCTGCCATCTCCATCGAGGTGCAATACGGGCCGACGAGGGCGGAGTGGACGGTCAGACCCGCCTGCCCCAGACGTTCGGCGACGCGGGCGTAGAGGATGTAAAGTTCCATCAGCGGCGTGGAGCCGAGCGAGTTCATCAAAACCGCAACTTTTGAACCCGCAGGCGCGGCCATTTCCATCAGGATCGCATCCATGATCTCATCGGCAACATCATTGGCGGACTTCAGCGGGCCCCGCCGGATACCCGGTTCGCCGTGGATGCCCATGCCGATTTCCATTTCTCCGGCGGGCAGGTCGAAGTTCAGGCGGCGGGTTTGCGGCAGCGAACAGGCAGATAGCGCCACGCCCATCGTATAGGTGCGGGCATTGGCGTTGCGGGCGATACGCTCGACTTCGGCAAGCGGCAGCATCAGATCGGCAGCGGCCCCGGCGCATTTGAAGATGAAGACATTTCCGGCGACACCGCGGCGCTTTAAGCGGTCTGATGACGATGCGATGTCATCCGTGGTCAGCACGGTGCGGGCCTCAATGCCCTCCATCTCCAGCATCTCGCTGGCCATGTCGAAATTCATCACGTCACCGGCATAGTTGCCGTACATGAACAGCACCCCTGCCCCACCGTGCGTGGCAAGCGCTGCATCAACGGCGGGCTGCGGCGGGGGCGAGGCGAAGACATTGCCCACCGCTACGGCATCAGCCAAGCCCTTGCCGACAAATCCTAAAAAAGTCGGTTCGTGCCCCGATCCGCCGCCGATTACCAGTGCGACTTTACCGGGTCGGGGCCCGTGTTTGGCGACGATGGCGCGCGGGGCGGCGAGGGTGAGATGGTTGGGATGGGCGGCGAGAACGCCCACCAACATCTCATCCACCGCGCGGTTGCCATCGTTGATCAGCTTTTGTGTCGGTGCCATCTGCGCCTCCGGTTGCGCCGCAAGAATGAGGGCTCTGCGGGATTGAGACAAGCCCGGTTAAAGAGAAAACAGGGCCTGCCCGCCTGCGGCTAAAGCGCCGCCACGGGTTAGGAGTATTTCTGATCCAAAGCGTTGATCGCATCGACATTGGTGGCAGAGCGGCCTTCCGCGTCGAAAGTTTGTGCAAGGAAGGCATCAGCAATGGCTTTGGCGAGTTCCGAGCCGATCACCCGCGCGCCCATGGTGATGATTTGCGCGTTGTTCGACAGGGCTGCACGTTCCGCCGAATAGGTGTCATGCGTCAGCGCGGCACGGATGCCCGGCACTTTGTTGGCGGAAATGCAGACACCAATGCCGGTGCCACAGATCAGAATGGCGCGGTCGTATTTGCCTTGCAGGACTTCATTCGCCACCCGGTCGGACAGGTTGGCATAGAAGGCATCCGGCCCGGCTTCGGTGCGCGAAATCTCGGACACCTCATGCGTGGCTTTCAGATGGTCGGCGAGGATTTTGGCAAGGCCTTCGCCCGCGCTGTCGCCCGCGATTGCAAGTTTCATCGGTTTCTCCTTCACAAAGTTGCGGCGACGCGGGCAAGGATGTCGAGGTAGCCTGCGACATTCCAGGCCGAGCGGCCAATGAACAGCCCGTCGATATGCGGGCAGGTGATAAGTTCGGCGGCGTTACCGGGGTTGACCGAACCGCCGTAAAGGCAGGGGATGCGGCGGTTTAGGATGGCCTCAGACGTAGCGATGATTTCCGCTTGTCTTGCATCGGCATAGTCCGATGTGGCGGGGATTCCGTTTGCGCCGATCGCCCAGACCGGCTCATAGGCCAGCAGGATCGGCTTGGATTTTTGCGCGGGCGAGAGCTTACCCAAAGCGCCTGTGACTTGGGCGGTGAGGGTTTCAGTGGCGCGCCCTCCTTCGCGTTCGGCCAAGGTTTCACCGATGCAAATCAACGGGATAAGACCGTGACGCACGGCGGCTTCGACCTTGAGGCCAACGGTTTCATCTGTTTCACCGAAGAACTCGCGGCGTTCGGAATGGCCCAGCTCGACGATATCCAGCGCGCAATCGTTCAGCATCAAGGGTGAGATTTCACCCGTCCATGCGCCGTCATCTGCCCAATGCATGTTCTGCGCACCGACCTTTACTGTGGTGTCGGCCAGCATGGCTTTCACCTGACGCACGGCGGTAAACGGCGGGATCACGAAGCGTTGGATGCGTGGATCACACTCGGCCGG
Organism: Cypionkella sp.; assembly: GCF_030652235.1. GTDB lineage: Bacteria > Pseudomonadota > Alphaproteobacteria > Rhodobacterales > Rhodobacteraceae > Cypionkella. Next base: position 92,137 of record NZ_JAUSBA010000026.1, on the reverse strand, counting down.
CAGGCCCTTGGCGAAGACCTGCGCCTCGGCCAAAGTTTTGTTCATCTTCCAACTGGTGCCGACCCAGACGTGTTTGCTCATACGCGGTCTCCTGCGATGCTTAGACTGATCCCGGCCCGGTCCAAAGCGGCGCGGGACTCAGATTCAGGCGGGGCATCGGTGATAATGGTGTCGAACTCGGACAGATCGGCCAGCACATGCAAAGCCTGGCGGCCAAAGCGGTGGTGGTTGACCAAAAGGCAGGTCTTGGCGGCCGAGGCGATCATCGCCCGCTTGGCGCGCACCGCGTTGTCGTCCATGTGAAAAGCGCGGGTACCCTGCACGGCGGGGGCAGAGATGAAGGCCACATCGGCGTGCAGACGGGTGAGGGTTTCTTCGGTTACAACGCCAAAGAAGCCATTGAATTTATAGGAATAAACCCCACCCAAGGCAATCAAAGTGATGCCATGCTCGGCCCGAAGCGCGTCGATGATCGCGGCATTGTTGGTGATCACCGTCAGCGGGCGTTTTTCCGGCAGCATCGCACCTAAGACCGCCGCCATCGAGCCATCATTGATCATCAGCGTCATGCCGGGTTCTATCAAATCCAGGGCTGCACGGGCCATCCGGGCTTTGGCGGCACCTTCTTGGCGGGCGCGAAAGCGGAAATCGGATTCGAACTGCGTGCCGGATTCAATCGTCGCCCCGCCGCGCATTTTACGCAACAGGCCCTCGGATTCCAGATCATCAAGATCGCGGTGGATGGTCATTTTCGATACCGCAAAACGGTCGGCCAGATCATCAAGATCGACCGCGTGCTGTTCCACCAGCAAATCCATAATCGCCTGTTTGCGATCTTCGCGCTTCACTAGATTTCCCCTATTTTCATGAATTCTAACATCGCAGATCATAAATGAAAAGTTACTTATGTGATTTTGTGATTTTAACTTGTGATAATTTGTCAGTTTCTGTACACTTTGTATAAGCATATCCCATCGATTCCCACAGAAGAGAGCGTGATGAAATTCTTCGTCGATACCGCCGAAATCAAAGATATTGCCGAGCTGAACGATTATGGCCTGCTGGATGGTGTCACCACCAACCCCAGCCTGGTTGCGAAATCTGGTCGTGATTTCAAAGCGGTGATCGCAGAAATCTGCGCTTTGGTTGATGGCCCGGTTTCGGCTGAAGTCGCCTCGATGGACTATGATGGTATGGTCGCCGAGGGCGAGCACCTGGCGAAGATCGCGAAAAACGTCGTGATCAAGCTGCCGCTGACCTTGCACGGTTTGAAGGCCTGCCGCTATTTTACGCGAAAAGGTATCAAAACCAATGTGACATTGTGCTTCACCGCCAATCAGGCGTTGTTGGCGGCGAAAGCCGGGGCGACGTATATCTCGCCATTTCTGGGCCGCCTGGACGATATCAACATCGACGGCATGGATCTGATCCGCGACATCCGTGAGATTTACGACAACTACGGCTTTGAGACGCAGATCCTTGCGGCCTCGATCCGCAGCGCCAACCATGTAAAGGAAGCAGCGCTTGCGGGCGCGGATGTGGCGACGATTCCGCCCAATGTTATCAAAAGCTTGGCCAATCATGTGCTGACCGACAAGGGGCTTGAGCAATTCGCCAAGGATTGGGCGGCCACTGGCCAAACGATCCTGTAGCGCGCCTTGAGGTAGCACCTCAAAGCGCTTGGCGATAGGCCGGGCGACCGTGGTGGGCCAGCCCGGCCTCATTTCCGCAAAACCAACGCGCGGGCGGTGGCCTCATCGGTGATCAGGCCCTTTAGGCGGCGGCTGGACAGCACCGCGCGGATCGACTGCACCTTGTCCGGCCCGCCCGCAATGGCGATGATTTGATCGCCCACTTCGGTAAAACTCACCGCCAAAGTCCGCGCTGTCAGCTGGGTTTGCAAGATGCGTCCCATGGCATCAAAGAAATGCCCCAGCAGTTCCCCCACCCCGCCTGCCGCCTGTATCGCTTTGATTTCCTTCGGCTCTATCATGCCAGAGGCCACCAGTTGCGCATCAGCCTCGACCGTACCGATGCCGACCAGTTTCAGACCTGCGCCTTGCGCCATGGCGAACACTTCGGCCACACCGCGCTGTGCCAGCAAAACCTCACGATCTTCGGCGGTATTGGCGAAAAACGGCACCGGCATGACATAGGCGCGCGCGCCAGTTTTCTCGGCAATGCGGTGCATCACGTCATGCGGATTGGCCGAGTAATTCCGGGTAAGTCCGCCCAACAGCGAGACAAACTTTAGATCAGGCGCCTCGATGCGTGGCAAATTCTGCACCATCGCGGCCAAAGTGCGCCCATGGCCCAGCCCGATCACCGGGGTGGTGCCAAGCTCGATTTGACGACGCAAAAAACCCGCGCCCGCCATGCCCAAGGTGCGGATCGGTAGGCCGACCTCATCGAGATCGGGGGCGACTTCACAGAAATCCAAGCCATAGCGGGCGGCGAGTTCGGTCTCCAACGCGACACATTCGACGATATCGCCATCGATGGTGACCTTCACAGCGCCGTCCGCCACCGCGCGGGCGATCAAACGGTGGGCTTTGACCGAGGTAATCCCCAGCCGTTTGGCGACAGCGGTTTGCGTTAACCCGCCGACGTAGTGCAGCCAAGCAGCGCGGATCGCCAACGACTGTTCTGGGTCAAGCGCGCGGCTCATGCGCTGGCCATCAGGATCGCCAGATCAGAGGCAGAAAGCCGCGCCGGGTTGGCCTGCATCGACGAAGATGTGGCGGCGGCTTCGGCGGCTTGGTGCAGATGCTGCGGCGTAAAACCCATCTGCGTAAGGCTCGGCAGGCCGTTTTCGCGCGACCATTTGATGAGCGTTGGCAGGGCGTTTTCATAAGGCGTTTCAAAAGCTTCTGCGATCCAACCGATCACCTGTCGGATGCGCGTGGGATTTTCCGCGCGGGCGGCGTTCTGCGCCAAGCCATGCGGCAGCAGCGTGCCACAGATCGCTCCATGCGGCGCGGGCAACAGACCGCCCAACGGCCCGGCAAGACCATGGATCACCCCAAGGCCGGCATTGGCCAATGCTAGCCCGCCGCAGAGGCTGACCCAAGCCATGTCATCGCGGGCTTGCGCATCCTCGCTCACCATCAACCGCCGCAACGCGCGCAGACCCTGCGGGATCGCATCGCGGCAAAGCGCATCGGTCAGGCGGTTGGCACGGGTGCAGATATAGGGCTCGATCACTTGCGTGATAGCGTCGAGGCCCGAGGCGAGGGTGATGCTTTTCGGCGTGTTGTCGGTCAGCGCGGGGTCGATGACCGCCAAAGCGGGCAGCATCCGCTTGTCGCGCAAAGACACCTTGCGGTGATGCTCGGGCGAGCCGATTACCGCATTGCGGGTGACTTCCGCGCCTGTGCCTGCGGTGGTGGGGATCGCGACGAAGGGCAAAGGTGCCTGATCCAGCGGCAGGGATTTACCAATAATTTCAAGATGATCCATCAAGGGCCGTGTGGCCGGGACCATCGCGGCCACGGCTTTTCCCGCATCAATCACGGCGCCACCGCCAAGGCTAACGACCACTTGCGCGCCTTTCGCAGCTTGGGTCGCGGCCTCAATCAGTGCGATGTCCGGCTCGCCCTGCACCACAAAACGGGTGACGGTACAGCCCTGCCCTACCAACGCTTCCGCCAGCCAATCGGCGCGGATGGGGCTGCCGTGCAGCAAGAAAACCCGTGTGCCGAGAGCCTTGATGCGGCCCGCCGCTTGCCCCGCCTGCCCGCGTCCGAACAGGATTTCTGTGGCAGTTAGAAAGGCGAAAGCAGACATGGGAGCCCCCTCAGAGGTTAAGATCGTTAACGCCGCTGTTAATATGTGGGGCCCAAAACGCAATGCTTTCAGCGATTTGCCCGATCACGTCGCGGTCATTCGGGTTACGCTCTTTGAACGACAGCTCCAGACAGATTTCATTGTCTTTGGCACCGCCCTCGGCGAAGGCTTTGAGAAGCGGCTCAGGATGAATCCGGCCTTTGGCGTTGAAACCGGCGGTGAAGGGGCGGTGACCGCCTTTGTCCATAAGGCTTTGCTTGATATGGATAATCGGCGACACCCTGGGCACGGCGCGCGCCCAGGCGTAGGGGTCGACATCATCGGGGTTCGGGCTGGTCAGATCGCCGTGGTCAATGTCGGCCATCATCCACATCGGAATGGCCATCTTGGCTTCGGTCAGGCGGGTTTGCAAAGCCATCGCTGCAGCGATGGTCTCACCAAACTCACGGCCGACGCTCATCGGCTCCCAGAACACATTTGTCAGGCCAGCGGATTTAGCATGCTCGGCGACTTCGGCCCAACAGTCGATGGCGGTCTGGATCAAGGTTTCACGGCGGTTGAGGTCATCGAAATCAGCGTAGGTGAAGATGGCAAACTGGGTGCCGATGCTGGTGCCGCCCAGATCGGCGGTGATATCGGCGAAGGTTTTGAACCAATCGATATAATAGCGGCGTACGTCACGGTCGGGGTGGCCGAAGTGGTTCAGGCGGCCATAGGGCCCGGTCATGCCCGAGGTGACGCGGACACCGGTGCGTTGCAAGGCCGCGCACATCTGACGGGTCAGGCGGCGGATCACCGGGGCGGGCCACGACGGATTGATGAACTCATGCGTCAGTTGCAAATCGCGGATGCGCAGGTCGCGGGCAACGGTCTGGATCAGGTCATCCGGGTCGGCGAAGCGGTTGACGAGGGGGTTGGTGTTGAGTGAAAGCGTTAACATCTCAGGCCGCCTGCCCCATCCAAGTGGTGAAAGCCGCTTGCTGCTCGGTGGTCAGATGCAGGTTATGCTTGGTACGCCGGGTCAGGATATCTTCCGCCGTTTGCGCCCATTCGCGGGCAATCAGATAGCGGACTTCGGCCTCGTAAAGATCGCCGCCAAAGTGTTGGCCCAAGCCGTCTAAGCTGGTTACCGTGCCGACCAGATCACGGGTACGCGCACCGTAATGGCGGCCATAGTGCCGGATCAGGCTGCGTGGCATCCACGGATAGGTCACCCGCAAGTCATTGGCAAAGCTTTCATAATCGGCATTCGGCATCTCTCCGCCCGGCAGTGTAGCGGTCGCGGTCCAATCCGACCCCATCTGCGGAAACACAGTTCTCAGGCGGTGCAAACCACGCTCGGCCAGTTCGCGGAAGGTGGTGATCTTGCCACCAAACACGTTCAACAACGGCACGCCGCCCGTCTCATCGAGATCAAACACATAGTCGCGTGTCACTGCCGAGGGATTGCCTTTGCCATCGTCAAACAGGGGGCGCACGCCTGAAAAATGGTGCACCACATCGGCGCGGCGCAACTTTTCCTTGAAATAGCGGTTAACGGCGGCGATCAGATAGTCGATCTCGGCCTCGCTCGCCGTGACCTCCTCCGCCCGGCCCTCATAGGCGACATCGGTGGTGCCAATTAGCGCCTTGTCTCCCTCGTAGGGGTTGATGAAAATCACCCGTTTGTCGTGGTTTTGCACGAGGTAAGCGTGTTCCCCGGCCCAAAATTTCGGCACGATGATATGGCTGCCCTTGACCAGCCGGACATTGCGCGCCGAGTTCGATCCCGCCACCCGCGTGACGATATCCGTCACCCACGGCCCCGCCGCATTGACCATACAGCGCGCCCGAAAGCTGCGGGTTTCGCCATTTTGATCGGTGGTTTCCACCGTCCAAGCGCCGTTCTCGCGCCGCGCCGAGGTGCAGGCGGTGCGGGTCAAAACCAGCGCGCCCTTCTCAGCGGCATCCAAAGCGTTCAGCACCACCAAGCGCGCGTCATCCACCCAGCAATCGGAATATTCAAAGCCGCGTTTATACTGATCCATGATCGGCGCACCCTGCGGATCGCGCATGAGATCCAGCGTCCGGGTGCCGGGAAGTTTCTTGCGCCCGCCGAGGTGGTCGTACAGGAACAGCCCCAACCGCACCAGCCACGCAGGCCGATCCGTGGGCGAATGTGGCAGCACAAACCGCATCGGCCAGATAATATGCGGGGCGGCATTTAGCAGCACCTCGCGTTCGATAAGGGCCTCACGCACAAGGCGAAATTCGTAATATTCCAGATAGCGCAGACCGCCATGCACCAGCTTGCCAGAGCGTGATGAGGTGCCCTGCGCCAGATCATCCTTTTCACACAAGACCACTGAAAGCCCCCGCCCCGCAGCATCGCGCGCGATGCCCGCGCCGTTGATGCCACCACCAATGACGAACAGATCAACCAAATTAGGGTCAGAAATCTTAGGCTCAGAAATACTAAGGCTCATTCGGTTGTCCTGTCTTTGACGTGGCGGCTGTCCGCAAGCTGCGACCATGCGGCGGTCAGCCCCTCGCGGGCGGATTTATAGGCGGGATAGGTTTGGGCGTAGGTGTCAGTCAGGGCGGGATCAGGCGCTTCCGCCGCGCCAAGCAAGGGTGTGACCCATTCGGCAATACAGGCGTCCATCGATGGATACGCGCCAATCGCCACCGCTGACATCATTGCGGCGGCGGCGGCACCCGCCTCCTCCCTCGCCGACACCCGCACCGGCGCACCCGTGGCCGCAGACAACACGCCGCGCAGGCCTTGTGATCGCGCAGCCCCCCCCGTCAGCCGCAATTCCAACGGCATAGCGCCCATCGCGGCGTAACAATCCCGGGTCGCCATGCCCAAACCTTCGACCACAGCCCGTAGCAAATCGGCGAAACGGTGATTGAAATTCAGGCCGACAAAGCCCGCGCGGGCGTCGGCATTCACAAAAGGCCCGCGCTCGCCAGCCTCGGAAATATACGGGTGATAGAGCAAGGCGCCGGGTTTACTCGCCGCCAACCAGCTTTCAATCAGCGGCACCAGATCGGCATGTTTAGTGGACCGCCCGAAATCGGACATAAGGTCAGCCGCCATCCGCAGCAGCCAATCAATGTTTAACGTCGCTGCCATATTGGTCTGCACCTGCGTCACCATGCCCGGCACCGGCAAGCAGATCACATAGCCGGTGCCCTCGGCGTTCAGATTCACGCCCGCGACCGGAGTGGACCGCATGTGCACGCCGGTCGAGCCAACCGTAGAACAGGCCGCCCCCACCGCCTCAGTGTGCACCCCCGCCCCCAGCGCCGTCATCACCATATCGACGAAGCCAAGGCTGACGGGCGTACCCGCGCGCAGGCCAGTTTGGGCGGCCGCCTCGGGCGTGAGGAAATGCGTGATCTGGCTGCCGTCGATGATTTCGGGCATGAGGTTGCGACGATGGTGCAGGCCCAAAGCCTCGATCACTGTATCGTCATAGGCGCGGGTTCGGAAGTTGCCGAAGGTAAAGCTAGCCTCGGAAGGGTCAGTCGCACGGACGCCCGTGAGATTCAGATAAATCCAGTCTTTGCAATGTAATACCACCTCGGCTGCATCCAGCAACTCAGGGTGGAAACGATCCATATGCGCCATCTGGCTGCCCTGCTGGCAGGTGTTCAGCCCGGTTCCCGTCGCCTCAAATCGGGCGCGATTGGCGGGGCTGGCGGCGAGACGTTCGACGGTTAGGGCCGCGCGGGCATCCAGCCACAGCCACGCATCGCCGATGGGTGTGTTGCCCGGACCCACCAACCAAGTCCCATCGCCTTGTGCTGTGACCGACACCGCTGCCGTGCGCGCGGCGAGGTTCGGCACCTTTTCGGCCAAGCCACGCAGGGCAGTCGCACAATCGGCCCAAGTCTGCGCAAGGCTTTGCGTCGCCGCCCCATCCCCGCCCGCCCTGTAGGCGTTGGGCACCGCAAAGGCGGCGATTTGCGCGCCATTCAGGGCAAACGCCACAGCTTTGACCACTGAAGTGCCCGAATCAATGCCGATCAAAAGCTCTGCCATGCCGCCTCCCCCTCAGCCCGCGCGCATTCCCATCCCCGCCGACTGGCCTGACCGCATTATCACAGAGAGATAACACAGAAAATGAATTATTTTACGGACAGCGCAATTTATTTCAGATAAACTACCGTGTGTCAACCAAAGCTCAAGGCAGATCGGCGCGATCACAACCGACTTGAGATGGGTACCGTCGCGGGACTTCGCCTGTTGTGGGCCTGAATCGACAGATATTGTATATTATCTTTGTTTATTAGTATCTTGCATTTAATATTGCTGAAATCTTCACGCTCTTTCGCCGCATCGCAGCACTTTCCGCGGATGCAAGAATTGCTGACGACTCGGGCCGCCGGGCGAAAACCACGGGCAGATTGCTAAGAACACAGGCCGCACGATTGCAAAAGACCCGATTGACAGATGCAAAAACTTATAACATTATGCCAAGAGTTGATATCATAACTCTATCACAACGATAGATTTACGATAGGCCAGATCGCGCGGCGGGAGGAAATCGCCCCACGGATCGGCAGAAAGAAGGGGGGAGTCATGCTGAAAACGCAGCCGCATCAAGGCTGGGCGCGCTGTTTGTGCTGGGCACGACCGGTGTTCTCCCTATTCGCCCCGCGCAGCTCATCCACCGCCACATCTTTTGCCGTCACATCCAAGGTCGCCACCTTATGAGCCAACAGCCTGACGCCGCGCCACATTCCGATCAGCCCCGCGCCAATCGCGCAGTTCTGATCACCGCTGCTGTGGTCGTGGCGGTGCTGGGCGCGATGGCGCTGGATACCACGGTGGTGCGGATCGGCTCGGATGCCGATGTGCGCGCGGCGGTGTTTTCGCCCGAGGCATTTGGGGCCGAGACCTTCCCGAAAGTGCAGGCCAATGTCACGGCGCGCGCGGTGGATGCGCAGGAGTTGGCCACCGCGATTGCAGCTGATCCGAAGGCAGCAGAGGCGAAATATAGCGTCGGTGGCGTCTATTCGGTGAAGCTGGAAGGCGTGGCCGGTGAAGGCAAATCCGGCATCTATTATGTTGATGTTGCGGGCATTCCGGCCCCTTTGCGCTTGCGCGTGCAGACCGGCCCCGCGATCAACGGCACCGAATTGCGCGATGCCACAGGCGAGATCAGCTTCAGCCAATTCACCAATCAGATCGAATATCAGGACGCCGGCTCGGCGCTGAACAAAGAGATGAAAAAGCTGGTGCTGGATGGCGTTGATAACAGCGCGCTGACGGGCAAGACCGTGTCTGTGGTGGGCGCGTTCAAGCTGGTGAATCCGAAAAGCTGGATGATCACCCCGGTGTCTTTGGAGCTGAAATGAGCCTCGATCTGCCACAAGAACCGGTGCTTTCGGCGCGCAACATCGCCAAGTCTTACGGCAATATTCACGCTCTGAGGGGGGTGAACTTCGACATTCATCGCGGGCAGGTCACCACTTTGTTTGGCGAAAATGGCGCGGGTAAATCGACGCTGATGAAGATCCTGTCAGGCGTGGTGAAACCGACGTCGGGGCAGATCGTGCTGGATGGCGCGCCTGTCAGTTTCGCCAATTCCACCGATGCGCGGAATCGCGGAATTTCGATTATCCACCAAGAGCTTAGCCTTGCCACCAATATGAATGTCCGCGACAATATCTTTATGGGCCGCGAGATTATGACCCGCACTGGCGTCGATTATGCCGAGGAAGAACGCCAGACCCGGGCTTTGATGGCGGAATTGGAAGAAGACATCGACCCGCTGACCCCGGTAGAGGAACTGCGGTTGGGTCAGCAGCAAATCGTTGAAATTGCGCGGGCCTTGTCGGTGAACTCGCGCATCCTGATCATGGATGAACCCACCAGCGCGCTGTCTGCGACAGAAGTGCAGGTTTTGTTCAAAGTGATCCGAGATCTGACCGCGCGTGGCGTGTCGATTGTCTATATCTCGCACCATCTTGAGGAAGCCTTGCAGATCACCAACCATGCGGTGGTTCTGCGCGATGGCGCGATGACGGCCGATGCCGAGCGGGCACAGATTGATCTGGAATGGATCGTGCGCAACATGGTCGGCGAGAATTTCGACCTTGGCTCGCCGCCCGACGGCTATGCGATGGGCGAGATGGCGCTGAGCATCGAAAACCTGTCGGTGCCGGATGCGGCGGGGGTGGGGTTTTCGGTGGTGGACAGGCTTTCGCTTTCCGTCCGCGCCGGAGAAATCGTCTGTATTTATGGGCTGATGGGTGCCGGTCGCACCGAACTGCTGGAATGTGTGGCCGGGCGTCTGGCCCCGTCTGGCGGCCGGGTGATGCTGCAAGGTCGCGATGTGTCTGGCCTGACCATCGCGCAACGCATCGCCCGCGGGCTGGTTCTGGTGCCAGAGGACCGCCAGCGCGACGGCTTGGTGCAGACCATGTCAGTCGGCCAGAACCTGTCGCTTGCCAGCATTGGCGCGTTTACCAAGGGACTGTTTACCTCTCGGAAGGCCGAGCAAACCGTGATCAGTGACGCCATCCGTAAGGTGACCGTGAAGACCGATGCGAGCGGTACAGCGCCAATAGGCTCGCTGTCAGGCGGCAATCAGCAAAAGGTGGTGATCGGCAAGATGCTGGCGACCAATCCGAAGGTGATCGTGCTGGATGAGCCGTCGCGCGGCATCGACATTGGCGCAAAAGCCGAGGTGTTCCGGCTGCTGTCCGAAGGCGCGAAACAGGGGCTGGCGGTGGTCTATTCCACCTCGGAAGTCGGCGAATGCCTGTCGATTGCGCACCGGATTATCGTGATGCACCGGGGTCGGATTTCGGCCGAGTTTGATCACACTGTCAGCAAAGAAAAGATCATGGCCGCCTCTGGCGAAGCCGTGGCCCACTAGGAGCAACCGATGTCAACGACCCCAAAAACCGCCGTGAAACAAAGGTTTGACCCGATTGCACTGCTGCTGGAAGGCCGCGCCTTCTTCGCGCTGATCGCCATCATCGTGGTGTTCTCGCTGCTGTCGCCGCACTACTTCTCACTGGCGAATTTCCTGATCATGGCGAGCCATGTGGCGATCTATGGCATCCTGGCGATCGGCATGCTGTTGGTCATCCTGAACGGCGGGATTGACCTTTCGGTGGGGTCCACCTTGGGGCTTTCGGGCTGCATCGCGGGCTATCTGATGCAAGGCGTGCAGATCGATAGCTTTGGCGTCATCCTCTATCCCCCGGTCTGGGCGGTGGCGCTGTTGACCTGCGCTTTGGGCGGGTTTGTCGGGCTGGTGAACGGAGTGCTGATCGCTTGGTTCAAGGTTCCGGCCTTTGTCGCCTCGCTTGGCGTGCTGTATGTGGCGCGCGGCGTTGCGCTGCTGATGACAAATGGTTTAACGTTCAACAATCTTGGGGGCAAACCCGAGCTGGGCAATCAGGGCTTTGATTGGCTGGGTTTCAACCGCCTTGGTTTTAGCCGCGAATGGAGTGTGCCGATTGGCGTCGTGGTGCTGGCCACCCTCGCCATCCTTGCAGGCCTGATGCTATCGCGCACAGCCTTTGGCCGCTGGCTTTATGCCTCGGGCGGAAATGAGCGGGCGGCGGAACTGTCAGGCGTGCCGGTCAAGCGGGTGCAGATCACGGTCTATGTTTTGTCGGGCATCTGTGCCGCCATCGCTGGCCTTGTGCTGTCTTCACAGCTCACATCGGCTGGCCCGACCGCTGGCACAACCTATGAGCTGACCGCCATCGCCGCCGTCGTGATCGGCGGGGCGGCGCTGACGGGCGGCCGCGGCACCATTCGCGGCACCATGCTGGGCGCGTTCGTAATCGGCTTTCTGTCCGATGGTCTGGTGATCATCGGCGTGTCGTCTTACTGGCAGACCGTGTTCACCGGTGCGGTGATCGTTCTGGCGGTGCTGCTGAACTCGATCCAATACAAGCCGAAGGCGAAAGCCATGGCGTAACCCACTTCGCCGCAACGAGGCCTATCCGGTGCGGAAAGACCCCGCCAAGTCATTGGCAACCAAAGACTAAATCAACCAAGGGAGAGAGACTATGTTCACAATGACCAAACGCGCGCTGCTCGCCGCTGTTGCGATCAACGCCCTGCTCGCAGGCACATCCTTCGCCGAAGGCCTGATCACCATCATCGTTAACGACCCGGCGAACCCCTATTGGAAAACCGAAGGCGATGTCGCGGCTGCCACCGCCGAAAGCCTCGGCTACACCGCCAGCGTTTCGGCGCATAAAGGCGACACCAATGCGGAATCGACAATGATCGACACCGCGATCACCAACAAATCTGTTGCGATCATCCTTGACCCGGCAAATGCCGATGGCTCGATCGGTGCAGTGCAAAAGGCCGTTGATGCGGGCATTCCTGTGTTCTTGGTGAATGCCGAGATCAACAAAGAAGGCCTCGCCAAAGCGCAGCTGGTGTCCAACAACGCACAGGGTGCCGCGATGGGCGCACAGCAGTGGGTGGCTTCGGTCGGTGAGACCGGCAGCTACGCCGAACTGTTCGGCAACCCGGCGGACAACAACGCAGCCACCCGTTCGAACGGCTATGAGACCGTGCTGACGCAATATCCTGATCTGGTGAAAGCCGCCAAGGAAGTTGCCGATTGGGATCGTACCAAGGGCCACGACAAGATGCAGTCGATCCTGCAAGCCAACCCCGACATCATCGGCGTGATCGCTGGCAATGACGAGATGGCTTTAGGCGCGATTGCAGCTTTGAAAGAAGCGGGCAAGCTGGAAGGCGTGAAGGTCGGCGGCTTTGACGGCTCGCCAGACGCAGTTGCTGCGATCACCGCGGGCGAGATGCAATACACCGTGTTGCAGCCCGTCGCCGTGTTCTCGGCAGAGGCCGTGAAGCAAGCCGACAGCTTTATCAAAACCGGGGCCACCGGTGCCGCGACCGAAAAGCAGCTGTTCGATTGCCTGCTGATCACCAAAGACAACGTGGACAAATACACCGGCCCGTTCACCCTGTCGCAATAATCTGACGTTGGAGGGCGCTGGCAATGGCGCCCTCTTGCTTTTTAACAGCGGCGCGGGCATCGCTACACGGACCGGGAGGCGAGAATGACCGATATGAAACCGCCCTCTGGCCTCACACCTGCACAACTGCCCTCGGACAGCCGTCACGCCCGCCAACTCGCCCGCCGCCAGTTGATCACCGAAGCGGTAATGGCCGAAGGCTCGATGCGGATCGAGGATCTGACCGAGCGGTTCGGCATCTCTTTGATGACCGCCCACCGCGATCTGGATGAACTGGTCTCGCGTGGTCTGCTGCGCAAAGCCCGCGGAATTGTCTCAGCCGCCCCCACCAGCCTGATTGAAGCGTCCGACGTCTACCGGTTTTCCCGCCAGTCTGCCGAGAAAAAAGCGATTGCCAGCGCTGCGATGCAGTTCGTCGAACCCGGCCAGGCGATCTTTTTCGACGATTCCACCACGGTTTTGCAGATGGTCGCCCACCTGTCCGCCAAGGTGCCGCTGACCGCGATCACCAATTCTCTGATCCTGATGAACGAGCTGAACGGCATCCGTGACCTGACCTTGTTGGGCCTCGGTGGGCAGTTGCACAACTGGTGCAATGCGTTCATGGGACGGATGACGATAAATGAAATCAAACGCTTGCGGGCGGATACGCTATTTCTGTCAATGCCCGCGATCACCGAGGACATGGTGTTTCACCAATCCCCCGATATGGTCGAAACCAAACGCGCGATGTTTGAGTCTGCCTCAAAACGCATTCTTTTGGCCGATCACACCAAATTCGGCCGCCGCGCTTTGCACGCCTTTGCTGATCTGACCGAGTTCGATGTCGTGATCGTCGATCAACTGACCGATGCCGCCCATATCGCCCGGATGCGCGCCAAAGGCATTAACGTGGTGATCGCCGACGAAGCTATGCAGCGGGTCGCGGCAGGTGCAGAGCTAGAATTATTGTAACACCGCTTGCCGTTATAATCTCATCATGTGATGTTCATTTCATCAGATTCGCACTTGCGAAAGGCTGAGGCATGACCAGCATTCTTGGTATCGACAACGGATTGACCGTCACCAAAGCGGTGATCTTTGACGTCTCGGGCCAGCAACTCGCCGTCGCCCGCCGCCGCGTGCCGCAGCTTTTGCCCGCCCCGCATCATGTCGAACGTGATATGGAAGGTCTGTGGCGCGCCACGGCCGAGGCGATCGCCGAAGCGATTCAGCTTTCGGGCCGCCCCGCCAGCGATATCGTCGCCGTCGCAGCCACTGCCCATGGTGATGGGCTGTATCTGCTCGACCACGAAAGCCGCCCGCTCGGCAACGGGATTCTGTCGCTTGATGGCCGCGCTGGCGCTATCTGCGAAAGCTGGCGCGACCGTGCTGATGCAGCGCTAAAGCTGACAGGCCAAATCCCCCCCGCCTGCTCGCCCGCAGCTCTGCTTGCTTGGGTGCGCGACAATGAGCCCGCGCGTTTCGCCCAAATCGGCACTTTTTTGGCCTGCAAAGACTGGCTGCGCTTTTGCCTGACGGGCTCCATCGGCACCGACCGCACAGAGGCGTCCACCGCCTTCACCGATGTGCAAACCCAAGACTATACCCTTGATGCGCTGCAACTTTTCGGGCTGGAGAACGTCGCCCACGCCCTGCCCGATATCGCCGAATCTGCCGAGATCATCGGACATATCACCGCCGAGGCTGCTTTACTGACTGGCCTTGTCGCGGGCACTCCGGTTGCCGCTGGCCTGCATGATGTGACGGCTTCGGCGCTTGGCATCGGCGGCCATGCGACAGGAGTGGTGGCCATCGTCGCCGGCACTTACTCGATCAACGAAGTGGTCTCAGACACCCCCAACACCGACCCGCGCTGGCTGTGCCGCAACGCCATTCTGCCCGGCCAATGGAACAACATGGCGCTGTCGCCCGCCTCTGCCGCGAATTACGATTGGTTTATTGAGACTTTGTGTGAGGCCGAACGGGTAGAAGCTGATGCGTCGGGCGAGTCGATTCACGCAACACTTGGGCGCGAGATTGACGCGGCACTCCAGAAACCCACCACCTTGATATTCCATCCCTATCTCTACGGTTCGCCCTTCGGCCCGCAAGTCAGCGCCAGCTTTGTCGGCCTGCGCGGCTGGCACACGCGCGGCGATATGCTGCGCGCGGTGCTGGAAGGCATCATCTTCAACCACCGCACCCACGTTGACGCCCTGCGCGCAGGCTTCCCGGTGCGCGAAGCCCGTCTGACCGGCGGCGTCGCCCGCAACCCGGCTTTCGCACAGATGTTCGCCGATATTCTGGGCATGCCCGTCACCACCAGCCAAACCGACGAAGCCGCTGCTTGGGGGGCTGCCTTGTGCGCAGGGGCTGCCGTCGGCCTCTACGCCTCCCCCTTGCATGACCCGCGCGACATGTCGCTTTTGGGGCAAACCTACACGCCCGATCCCACCCGCGCCGCCAGCTATGAAAAACGCTTTCAACTCTACCAGAAAATCATCAACGTCATCGCCCCGCTCTGGCCCGAAATTGAGGCCTTGGTCGAATGACCCTCGAACCCCGCGCAAAGGAAAATCGGCGCGAAGAAATTGCCGCTTACGTCCTGCAACAAGGTGAGACCCGGATCGACGCTCTGGTGCAACGCTTTGGTGTGTCGCGGATGACCATCCATCGCCATATCGACCAACTCGCGGCGGCGGGGCTGCTGCGCAAACTGCACGGATCCGTCAGCGCCCTGCCCTCTGGCATCTACGAAAGCCTGTTCCGCTACCGCCAAACCGTGGCCTCGGCCGAAAAATCCAGCCTAGCCCGTGCCGCCCTGCGCTACATCGCGCCCGGCCAAGTGGTGATGATCGACGATTCTTCCACCAGCCACGCCCTTGCCCCTCTGCTGCCCAAAATCGCCCCGCTGACCGTGATCACCAACAGCCTTGCCTCGATCCAGACCCTGACCGGGGCTGACGAGATCACCCTGATCTGCCTTGGAGGCCAGTTTCACCCGACCTACAACGCGTTCATCGGCCATCTCTGCGAAACCGCTTTGCCCGCCTTGCGCGCCAATGTGCTGATCTGCTCGGCTTCTGCTGCGCGAAACGGCACGGCTTATATCCAAGACGCCCAAGTCACCCGCGCAAAGCAAGCGATGATGGCCGCCGCCAACAACCGTATCCTGTTGTTGACCCACGAGAAATTTGGCCGCTCTGCCCTGCACGCCTTGGCCCCGCTCACCGCCTTTGACGCCGTGCTGACAGGTGCGGCCCTGCCTGCCGCTGAAGCCTGCGCCTTGATAGCCGCCGGCGTGCGGCTACATCTGATCGAAACGGATATCCTATGAACCACGACACCCGCCTGCAAGACCTGTCGGAAAACGGCCTCGATGTGCTGATCCTCGGCGCAGGCATCAACGGCGCGGGGCTGTTTCGTGACCTTGCCGAACAAGGCCTGCGCGTGCTGATCGTTGAGAAGGGTGATTTCGGCGGCGGCACCTCTGCGGCACCTTCAAGGATGATCCACGGTGGGCTGAAATATCTGGAAACCGGCGAATTCCGTCTGGTGGCGCAATCGACGCTAGAGCGCAATCTGCTGCTGAAAAATGCAGCCCACGCCGTCACCCCGCTGCCGACGCTGATCCCGATTTTCTCTTGGACCAAAGGGGTTTGGGCTGCGCTGCGCACCCTGTTCGGATCGACCACCGCCGCCCGCAGCCGGGGCGCGCTGCTGCTGAAAGTCGGCCTCACGATCTACGATCACTACGGCAGCCGCGCCAATGTCATGCCGCGCCACAAGATGAAATCGCGCGCCAAAACCCTTGCCGAATTTCCGCAAATGACCCCGCGCATCGTCGCCTCGGGCCTCTATTACGACGCCAAAATCGCAGGTCCCGAGCGGCTGGTGTGGGAGCTTCTTGCCGATGGCATCGTGGCCAAC
Source organism: Cypionkella sp. (assembly GCF_030652235.1). Classification (GTDB taxonomy): domain Bacteria; phylum Pseudomonadota; class Alphaproteobacteria; order Rhodobacterales; family Rhodobacteraceae; genus Cypionkella. The sequence goes on along the minus strand of NZ_JAUSBA010000026.1, from coordinate 75,466 downwards.
CCCAATGCCCTCGCCCTGAACTATACCCAGATCAGCACCCACAACGGCGCGGAAATCAGCTTCATCCGCGAAGATGGCACCGCCTTCACCATCCGGCCCAAACTGGTGATCAACGCCGCAGGCCCGTGGATTGACCGCGTCAACGCCACTTTGGGCGCACAAACCAAGCTGATCGGCGGCACCAAGGGCTCGCATATCCTGCTCGACCACCCGCAGCTTTTGAAAATGCTGAACGGCCAGATGATCTATTTCGAGGCCGACGATGGCCGCATCCTTTTGGTCTATGATTACCTGGGCCGCGCGCTGGTGGGATCGACCGATATCAAGGCCGCCGACCCCGAAAACGTCCGCTGTGAGGATGACGAGATCGCCTATTTCCTCACCGCTCTGCGCGCCCTGCTGCCCGGTCTTCCCTTCGATCACAGCCACATCATCTACGCCTATTCCGGTATCCGGCCGCTGCCTGCGTCGGATGCCGCCACCCCCGGCCTGATCAGTCGCGACCATTCCGCACCGGTGCTAGAAGCCACCGCCGAGCGCCCCTACCCGATCATCTCGCTGGTTGGCGGCAAATGGACCACCTTCCGGGGCTTTGCCGAGGAAGTCGCCGACATCTGCCTGACCCGCCTGAACCAGCCTCGCCGCATTTCCACCCGCGCGCTTGGCATCGGTGGCGGCAAAGCCTATCCCGCTGACAACGCAGCCAAATCTCGGCTGATCGCCAGCGCTGCCGCCACCGGGGGCCTGAACCTTGCCCGTGCGGCAGAGTTGTTCACCCGCTACGGCACCAGCCTGACCCGCCTTGTTGCCCATAAATCCCCCTACAGCGACACCACCCGTCTGCCCCACGCAACCGCCTACAGCCATGCCGAAATCGACTGGATCGTTCGCACTGAATCCGTCGAGCACCTGTCAGACCTCGTGCTGCGCCGCACCACCCTCGCCGTCACCGGCGCGCTGAACGCCGCCGACCTCGCCCAAATCGCTGATATCATCGCCACCGCCAAATCTTGGTCGCCGCAGCGTCGCACCGCTGAAATCGCCAAACTCACCGCCCAGCTTGCGCGCACCAACCGCCAGACCCTGACGCCGTAACCCCTTGCATTGCGCGCGGTTTGGCGAGACGCTCGCGCCATGAAACCCCAGCCCCATACCCTGCTGCGCTTCTTCTTCGGCGCCACCAAACTCGGCCCCGGCAAGATCACGCTGCTGGAGCGTATCCGCGACACCGGCTCCATCTCGGCCGCAGGCCGCGCGATGGAGATGAGCTACAAGCGCGCTTGGATGCTGGTTGAAGAAATGAACGCCGCCTTCAGCGATCCGCTGGTGACAAGCGCGCGCGGCGGCGCAAAGGGCGGCGGCGCGCAGGTCACCGCAACCGGGCTGGCGGTGATCAGCCATTACCGTGCGGCTGAGGCCGCCACCGCACTGGCGACTGCGCCGCATCTGCAAGACCTGCAAGGCCTGCTTCGCGATATTCCCGAACAGAAATAACGCTTGCACCGCGCCGCGCCATCGATATGTTCTATAAAACACATCAACAGAGGTTTCATGACCGTTTTCACCCGCCGCAGCGCCCTCTCTGCCGCCCTGCTCGCCAGCCTTGTGCTGCCCGCCAGCCTCGCAATGCCCGCAGACGCACAAGCCGAGGAAATCACCGTCTTTGCCGCAGCCTCCCTGAAAAATGCCCTCGATACCATCGCCGCCGATTGGCAGGCCGAAACCGGCAATAAAGTGGTAATTTCTTATGAAAGTACCGCAAAACTGGCGAAACAGATCGAGCAAGGCGCGCCCGCCGATCTGTTCATCTCGGCGTCGAAAAAGTGGATGGATACCCTGTCAGATGAAAATCTGATCAACAAGGACAGCCGCAAAGACATCCTTGGCAACACGCTGGTTCTGGTTGCTGCGGGCAAAACCACCCCGGTAGAAATCAGCAGGGACCTTGATCTGAAAGCACTTCTGGGCGATGGCAAGCTGTCGATGGCGACCGTCGACTCCGTCCCAGCAGGCGAATACGGCAAGGAAGCCTTGGAAAGCCTTGGCCTGTGGCCCTCCATCGAGGCCAATGTCGCACAATCCGACAACGTCCGCGCCGCCCTCGCACTGGTCGCCACAGGCGAAGCCCCCTATGGCATCGTCTACGCCTCGGATGCCATCGCCGATGACGAAAGCGGCGACAAGGTAGGCGTGATCGGCACCTTCCCTAGCGACAGCCACAAACCAATCGTCTACCCTGCCGCTGTTCTCGCCGCTAGCACAAAGCCCGCAGCGCAAAGCTTTCTGGAGGCGTTATCCAGCGATGCAAGTGCTGCCGTGTTCACTGCCCAAGGCTTCACCGTTCTGAAATAAGGCCCGATGCCCGACTGGTTTACCCCCGCCAACTGGTTCACTCCCGATGAATGGCGTGCAGTGGCTTTGTCGCTGCGCGTTTCGGTCTGGGCAACCGCGCTCAGCCTGCCCTTGGGCATCTACACCGCGCATCTCTTGGCGCGGCGCGATTTCTGGGGCAAGCATATTGTGAATGGCCTTGTGCATTTGCCCTTGATCCTGCCCCCGGTCGTCACCGGATACCTGCTGCTGCTGGCCTTCGGGCGTAAAGGCTTTATCGGCCAATACCTTGACCAGTGGTTCGGCCTCGTGCTGGCGTTCAAATGGACAGGTGCTGTGCTGGCCGCCGCCGTCATGGCGTTCCCGTTGATGGTGCGCGCCATCCGTATGGCGTTTGAGGCAGTAGACCCGAAACTGGAACAAGCCGCAGGCACGCTGGGCGCATCGCCGCTTTGGGTGTTCCTGTCCGTCACTCTGCCGCTGATCCTGCCCGGCATCATCGCAGGCGCGGTGCTGGCCTTTGCCAAAGCCATGGGCGAGTTTGGCGCGACGATTACGTTCGTCTCAAACATCCCCGGCCAAACCCAAACCCTGCCCTCGGCGATCTACACATTCCTGCAAGTTCCCGGCGGCGACAGCCAAGCCTTCCGATTGGTGCTGATCTCCATTGCAGTCGCAATGCTCGCGCTGATCCTGTCCGAGTTCCTCAGCCGCGCCGTTGCCCGCAGGATCAAAGGCACATGAGCCTCTCCGTCGCCCTCAGCCACCAGTTCCCCGGCTTCACGCTGGAGGTGAATTTCACCGCCACGCCCGGCCTCACCGCTTTGTTCGGCAAGTCCGGCTCTGGAAAAACCAGCGTGATCAATGCAGTGGCAGGCCTCTTGCACCCCGACCAAGGCCGCATCACCGCAGACAACACCACCCTGCTGGACACCCGCGCGGCGATAAACCTGCCCCCCCACCGCCGCCGCCTCGGCTATGTCTTCCAAGACGCCCGCCTGTTCCCGCACCTGACCGTCAGCCAGAACCTTGCCTACGGTCGCTGGTTCGCCCCAAAAACCCCTAATCTGAAAAACGGCGGCCCCAATTTCGACGATATCATCGACCTCTTGGGCCTGAACGCCCTACTCAACCGCCGCCCCACAGCCCTCTCTGGCGGTGAGAAATCCCGCGTGGCGATCGGGCGCGCTTTGCTGTCGAACCCCGCCCTGCTGTTGATGGACGAGCCCTTCGCCGCCTTGGATGAGGCCCGCAAAGCCGAGCTGCTGCCCTATATCGAAACCCTGCGCGACCAGACCCAGATCCCGATCCTCTACGTCAGCCACGCCCTTGCCGAGGTCGCCCGCCTTGCCACCACCATTGTCGTGCTCGACCAAGGCCGCACCCTGCGCGCAGGCCCCGCCGCCGATCTGCTGGCTGACCCCGATCTCGCCCCCAGCCTTGGCATCCGCGCCGCAGGGGCCGTCCTCACCGCCACCGTAACCGCGCAAAACTCCGACGGCCTGACACAATTGCACACCCACGGCGGCCCGATCTGGCTGCCAAAAATCGCCGTCGCCCCCGGCACCAAACTGCGCATCCGTATCGCCGTCCAAGACGTGATCCTGGCGCGCCAACGCCCCGAGGGCCTGTCCGCCCTCAACATCCTGCAAGCCACGATCACCGAAATCCGCCTCTCCGAAGACGGCGCGCTTATCCAACTTGGCCTTGGCCCCGAGCATCTGCTCGCCCGCATCACCCGCCGCTCTGCCGAGGCGCTTGCGCTCTGCCCCGGCCAAACCGTGTTTGCGATTGTGAAATCCGTCGCGGCGGCTCAAACAGATGTGGGCACTCGATAAGGAAGGCTGCACATGATCATCCGCGACAAACCCCGCGCTTGGGAGCTGGCCTTTGCGATGCGCGGCTCCGTGCTGCCGCATATCGCCCTACCTCTGCTCGGCGTGATCGCACTTGCCGCCGCTATGGTGGTGCTCGATCACCAATTCGGCGTGCTGCCGCATATTGAAGGCATCCCGTTCACCGTCTTCGGCATCGCCCTCTCGCTGTTCCTCAGCTTTCGCAACAACGCCGCCTATGATCGCTGGTGGGAGGCCCGTAAGCTGTGGGGCGGTCTGCTGGCTGATCTGCGCAGTCTTGCGCGTGAGTTGGAAGTCTTCGCCCCCGACCAAACCCTGCGCCAGCGTATCCTGCGGCAATCGCTGGCTTTTCTGCACCTGCACCGCGCACAGCTGCGCCGGTTGACGCATGATGCCGAAACCCAAGCCCGGTCGCCCGAACTGCTGGCCGATCCGCACCCGCCCTGCTCGGCCTTGAACAGGATCAACACCGATCTCGCGCAAGCCTATGCCAACAACCAAATAGACGGCTTCGGCGCGCGCACCCTGACTGCCCGCTTGGGCAGCATGGCGCTGCAACAAGCAGGCTGCGAGCGCATCGCCGGAACCCCGTTGCCCTTCGTCTATTCGCTGTTGATCTACCGCACCACCTACCTGTTTTGCCTGCTGCTGCCGATGGCCCTCATCGGCACCTCCGGCTGGCTGACACCGTTGTTCGTCGGCATCGTAGCCTATGTTTTCCTAGGGCTGGCGGAAGTGACCGAGGAACTCAGCCATCCCTTCGGCACCACCCTGAACGCCCTGCCGCTGGATGCAATCTGCCGCGCCGCCGAGATCAGCCTCGCGCCATATCTGGGCGAGCCTGCCCCGAAACCGCTACAGCCAACCGATTTCCATCTCAGCTAACGCATATCCAATTCCCCAAGCCGCCCCGGCCCTGCGCCGGGGCCTCGTGGTTTTCGTCACAGCCCATGCAGCCAGAGCATCCGCTCGGCCAAATCCGGCGCGCCAAACGCCAGCGAGCCCATCACCACCGTCTCCGCGCCCGCGCCGCGCAACAGCGGCACCGTGGTGTCCCTGATCCCGCCATCCGCCGCCAAAATCACCCGGCGACCCGCACCCGCAATCAATGCCGCAGCCTCCCCCAACCGCGCCCCCGCCGTCGGATCAAGCCCCTGCCCCTTCACTCCAATCGCAGTGCCCAAAAGCGTCAGCATATCCAAGCGGCTGACCCATTCCGCCGCTTTCGCCACCGGAGTTTCCACCCGCAAAACCATCCCCGCCTTCAGTCCATGCGCCGCGATCCGCTGCAAGCCGTCGCCCGCATTTGCATTTTCGACATGCACCGAGATCAGATCGGCCCCGGCTTCGGCAAACTGGTCAATCTGCGAAAGCAGCACCGCAGCATCCACCATCAGATGCACATGGATCGGGATCGCCGTGAGCGCGCGCAGCCCCGCCACAAGATCAGGAAAGAACAGCAAAGCGGGGGCAAAATGCCCATCCGCCACGTCGATATGCAAAATATCGGCGTGCGGCGTGATCCGTTCCAGATCATCCGCCAGCCGGATCAAATTGGCCGACCACATCGAATATTCCGCAAGCAATCGGCTACGTGGCAGCGCCGAAATCCAGTCAGGGTGCGGGCGGGGCATCATCAATCTCCTTCAGAAATTCTGTCATCGCATCGGCAAGCGCCGCCAGATGCGCTACTTTATCGCGTGCCTTCGCAGGCAGTTCCACCAGCCGCGCCTGCGGGATCAGATCAGCCAAAGCCTGCGCATGGGCCATCGGATGAATAGCGTCCTCGCCGCAGCCACAGACCAGAGCCGGAATACGAAGGCTGCGCAGATCATCCGCCGTAATCCCCGGCCCATCGGCGGAAATCGTGGTCAACAACCGCGCAGTTTCCACCTGCGGCCTACGACTGAAAAAGCCTTTCAACGACGCAAGGTTATCCGGTGCCTCGATCTCCAGCCGTCGCGCCGTCTCACCGCTCGCGAAAAACGCCCGCGCCTGATCCAGCGGCAACACCTCCAACAACATCCCGACCTCGGCGTTCGGCGCCATGTTTTCCGGCGCGTCCTCCACCACCCAAGCGGGTCGCACCAGCACCAAGGCCCGCACCAGATCAGGCCGCGTCACCGCCAACCGTGTGGCAATCGCCGCCCCCATTGAGATGCCACCCAAGACCACAGGCGTGCCAATCGCTTCAATCATCGCCGCCACATCGTCCGCGAAACAGGCGATGGAAACCTCATCCCCCAGCGGCGACATCCCGTGCCCGCGACACTCCAACCCCTGCCAACGCTGCAAGCCAAGCCCCTGCATCGCCTCAGCAATCTGCCCGGACCCACCGCACAGCCCATGCTGAAACACCAGCGCCGGGCCCGTCTCACCACCGCGATAAACTGCCAGTTCCAAGCCATCGCGCTGCAGTGCCGAAATCTGCATCACAGCCCCGCCAACACGCCGGAAAGATAACGCGCCACGCCCGCAGCCTCCGCCGCCGCCAAGCCATGCGTCACCAGATCGCCGTCAAAGCCTGCCGCGCGCAAACGCCCCAGAAAATGTGGAAAATCCACCACGCCCTTGCCTGCCGTGGCAAAGCGACCCGAAGCATCGCGGTCCTTGGCATGCGCCATCGCAATCCGATCCGCCAGCAAATCCACCGAACGGCTCAGCAAATCGCGTTGCTCCGCCAGCGTCGCCACCTCAAACAGGTTCGCCGGGTCCAGCACAATTCCCAAGGCTGGACTTTGCAACGTATCCAGCAGCAAGCGCGCCCGCGGGGCGGTATCGACCACATTCGCCAGTTCCGGCTCGATGCCCAGCTTGATCCCCAAAGGTTCCGCCAAAGCACAAGCCTTGCCCATCTCCGCCACTAAATCCCGCCACGCCTCTGCCGAGCCATTGTCAGGATGATGCCGCCACTGGTCTGTCGCGTCCCGCGTGCCGGTACACAGCGTCACCATCCCCGTGCCCATCGCCGCCGCATGGCGCAGCAAAACCTCTAACCGCGCCAAGCCCTTAGCCCGCATCGCCGGGTCCGGATGGATCATGTTATACGTCCCCGACACCGCTGCAATCGCAACCCCCGAGGCCCCACGCGCCGCCGAAACCGCCGCCACATCCTGCACGCTCAACGCATCCGGCATCGCCGCCAACCCCGAGCAGGCCATATTATACTGCACGCAAGCAAAGCCCGCCGCCTTCGACGCTGCCAACACCGTGCCCGGATCACTGCCCGCAAAGGTCTTGGCGAAAATCCCCAACCGCATCACAGCGCCCCCGCCACATCCGCCAGTTTCACCGGACGCCCCTCGCGCGCCGACACTGCAATCGCAACCATGGCGCGGACGGATGCAATGCCGTCCTCAATATCCGCCCCCGACTGCGGGGTTCCTTTCAGAATGGTATCGGCAAAGCCCTCCATCTGGCGGCGATAGAAATGCCCATCCGCGCCCAGAACCCTATGCGTCGCACCGTCGGATTCCTTGAAAATATCCACCTCTGACGACTTATAATACCACGGATTATAAGTCTTCCCCAGCACCGAGCCCTGCGCGCCGTAAATCTGAAACCCCTCGTGCCAATCCATCCGCACCGCCACCGTCAGATCGAGATGCCCCAGCACGCCACTGGCAAATTCCACATCGACAAACCAGCAGCGGATGCCCGCCCGATTGAGCAACCGCGCATCGACCGCCACGATCTCACCCGCAAAATACCGCGCCGTATCAACCAGATGGCTGCCATGCGCCAACATGTAATAGCGATCCAGATCAGCCTTCGGATTTTCACTCGGCTTGCGCGCGTTCTTCGAGGTCACCATCAACGGCTGCACCGCATCGGTCATCGCATAGCGGTGGGTATTGTCGCAATACCACGCTTTCAGCGCCACCATTTGCCCCATTTCACCGTCAATAAAGCCCTTCGCCGCCTGCAATCCGGCGTCATAGCGCTTCATATGGCCAACTTGCAGTGTAAGCCCCGAAGCCACTACCGCAGATCGCAAACTCTCCGCTTCCTCAATGCTGACCGCCAAAGGTTTCTCGCAGAGCACATGTTTGCCCGCCTGCAACGCCATCAAGGCCGCAGGCACATGAAACGCGTCTGAGGTCGCAATCACCACCGCCTCAAGCTCAGGGTCCGCCAGCATCCGGGCGTAGTCATTATAGCTATGCCGAGGCGCGTGGGTGGCCGCCATCCGGTCGCGCAAATCATCCGCCACATCGCAGATCGCATAAAGCTCGGCATTGCGCGCCTTGGTGCAGGACTCGAAATGCGCGGCCTGCGCAATCGGCCCGCAGCCCAGCACACCCACCCGCAGCAACCGGTCCTGTTTCACGGGCATCGCCTATCCTTTCACAGCATTAATTTCGGCCAAGGAAGAATTTCCCTCCATCGGCCCCAGCTTTTGCACCGCCAAAGCCCCCGCCGCATTGGCGCACGCCAAAGCCTGCGGCAAAGCCTGCCCCGCCGCGAGCAACGTCACCAAAGTGGCACAAAAACAATCACCCGCCCCGGTCGGGTCGACCACCGTCACGGGGTGCGCGCGCAGGGCCACCTGCCCATCCGCATCGCGCCCGATACAGCCCTGATCACCACGTTTCAGCACAACCACTTTCGCCGCCCCGGCCAACAACCGCTCCGACCAATCGGTAAAATCCTGCCCCGGATACAAAACCGCTGCATCCGCATCCGACGGCAACACATATTCCGCCATCGCAATGATCCGCATGAGCGCGCTCAGATATCCTGCATCCGAGATCAACTCTGCCCGGATATTCGGATCTATCGAGATCGCAACCCCTTGCGCGCTAAGCCTTTCGCATAAAGCCAGTCCCACCGCCCGCATAGCAGGATCACCCAGCATGGAGCCCGAAATATGCAGCACCGAGATCCCCGCCACCAGAAATCCTGCGGTAATCTTCTCCAGCGCGAGCAAATGCGCCGCCGCTGAATGGGCGATGTTGAACACGAAATCCCGGCTGCCATCGGAATTATAGCTGACAAAAGCCGAACCCGTTGGCACCCCCGGCACCACCCGGATCAGCGCCGGATCAACGCCATCCGAAACCAAACGATCCAGCACAACCCGCCCAAACGCATCGTCCCCGACAGCCCCGGCAAACACCGCCCGCCCGCCGAAACTCGCCGCCACCCGAGCGGCCTGGTCAATGAAGATCCCCGGCGCACCCGAAGGAAACGGCCCGACATAGGGCGCGGCCACAAGGTTGCGCCCATCCTTTTGCGCGCAGACAAACTCCACCAGCAACTCGCCGATGGACCCGATCACCATGGGCCTCTTAGACGTCGCAGCCATAATTCAGCCGCCAACCATCAGCTTGACGACCTCATCATGCGTCGTCTCGGAAATCCGCCGCTCTCCGGCCTGCACCCCGCGCCGCAACACCACGATCCGGTCGGCCACCGCGAAGATATCCTGCAAGTTGTGCGAGATGAAAATCACCCCGCGCCCCTGCGCTTTCAACTGGTGGATCAACTGGATCACCTTGCGCTGTTCCGGCACGCCCAAAGCCGCTGTGGGTTCGTCCATGATCAGGATTTGCGCGTTCCAATACACCGCGCGGCCAATCGCAACTGCCTGCCGCTGCCCGCCCGAGAAATTCGACACTGGCGCATCCAGGCGGCTGACATGGAAGTCCAGCAACGCCATGGTGGACTTCGCCGCCTCCGCCATTTTCGCGCGGTCCAGCACCGGCAAAAACCCAAACGCGCGGCGCATCGGCTCACGCCCCAGAAAGATATTCGCGCCGATGGTAAGGTTATCAGCCAGCGCAAGATCCTGATAAATAGTCTCAATCCCAATATCGCGCGCCTCTTGCGGCGAGGCAAAACTAACAGGTTTGCCTTGCAGCAAAATCTCCCCTGACGAGGGCTGATACACCCCAGAAATCGCCTTGATCAGCGTGGTTTTGCCCGCGCCATTGTCGCCAGCCAGCGCCACAACTTCGCCTGCCCGCACCATCATCGTCAGATCATTCAGCGCCTGCACCGGGCCGAAATTCTTCGACAGGTTGCGCACTTCCAACAGCGGTTGCCCGATTGGGGTCATCTCACTCACTTTGCCGCCCTCCCGAAAACCGCCGTTGCGCTTGGTCGATCAGCACCGAGATGATGATCACCACGCCGACAGAAATAAACTGCCAGAACGGCGCTACGTTGATGAACACCAGCCCGTATTGAATAACCGCGATCACAAACGCGCCCGCAACCGTGCCTAAAATCGTGCCCGAGCCACCAAACAGGCTGGCCCCGCCGATCACCACCGCCGCCACCGAATCCAGCAACAACGGCTCACCCGCCTGCGCAGCACCCGCGCTGAACCGCGCAGCGTACAAAACTCCCGCCAGCCCCGCGCACATCCCTGATAGGATATACAGCCGCAGCAAATGCCATTTGATGTTGATGCCAGCCCGCCGTGCGGCTTGGGCATTGGCCCCAATCGCATAGTTATGCTGGCCAAACCGCGTCTGCCCCAGCAGGTAATGCATCACCAGCACGAACACGGCCGTCACCAGAATGATATAGGGCACGCCGTAAATCTTGCCATTGCCCAACGCCGCGAACACCTCGTTCTTCACCGGAACCGTGGTGCCGCCCGCCAGCAGAAACGCCACCCCGCGCGCCACGCCAAACATCCCCAAGGTGCCAATAAACGGCGGAACCTTCAGCAAAGCCACCAGCAAGCCGTTGATAAAGCCCGGAATGGCCGAGACCGCCACCGCGACCAAAGACCCCAACAACACCGCAGGCCAAAACCCCAAACCCGGCGTCAGCCAGTTGATCACATGCGCCGCCACCACCGCCGCCAGCCCCATGATAAAGCCCATCGACAGATCAATCCCGCCCGAGATGATCACGAAGGTCTGCCCGGTCGCCAGCAACAACGGCGCCACCGCGAACACCGCAATCGACTGGATGTTGAACGGGTTGAACAGGAAAGTGCCGCCAAAACTTAAGCGTGACCAAATCTCAAACCCGAAGATCAGAAAAGCCAGAAACAACCAGGCCCGCAAATCAGCCACGCGCTGCAGCACTGTGCGCGCCTTATCGGCATGGTCGGCTTGCGGGGCCACATGGGAGGTGGCAGCAGGAGGCGATGTCATATGAAATTCCTAAACTTGGGCAGACCCGCTTGGCCTGCGCAACAACAAGCGGCCCGCCTGAAGGGGCCGTCTTGGATCGGCAATTCGGTCGGTAAAATGGGGGAGGGTTCTGCCCTCCCCCTAATCGTCTCACTCAGCGTAGATGTATTTCGCGATTTCCGGATCGGCGATGTTCGACTTGTCCATGATGGTAAAGCCAGTGCCGATGCTGACCGGGATCGAGTTTCCGGTCAGGTGGGCATAGGCCGCAACCACGCCGAAATAGCCAATCTCTGCCGGATGCTGCGCAATCGCCACGTCAACAAGGCCAGTGCTGATGTTATCGACAATCGAGCCCGGTGCGTCAAACGCCACAACTTTGATATTGCCGGTCTGGCCCGCTTGCTGCACGCCAGTGCCCGCGCCCAAAGCCGAGAACAGGTTGGCCCCGAATACGCCTTTCAGATCGGCATCGCGGGCAAACACGCCTTGCAGTTGCGAGGCGGCTTTGTTGGCATCATTGTCGTTGAATTGAGTTTCCAACACGGTGACTTTCGGGAAATTCTCCGCCATTTCAGCCTTGAAGCCCGCTTCGCGCTGGTCAGTGGTCGAAATGCCGGGCTTGACGTTCGATACAAAAACCTTGCCCTCGCCGCCGATGGCATTGGCCAAAGCCCGCGCCGCCATCCGGCCGCCCAACACGTTGTCCGACGCAATATAGGCCAACGGGAAATCCGCATCGCCTGCGCCGGTCTGGTAAATCCCAGTGCCGATGAACGTATCCACGGTGATCACCGCGATACCCGCATCATGCGCCTTACGCAGTGGCTCGATCAACTGGGTGGTGTCGGTCGGCGCGATCAGAATCGCATCTGGGCCGCGCGCAATCACCGCGTCCAGCACCGGAACCTGCGTCACCGGGTTGAAATCGGGTGCGCCCTGAAACACCAGCTCGACGCCCAAAGCATCCGCAGCCGCCTGAGCGCCCTTTTGCATGGTGATGTAGAACGCATCGGTGGTCAGGCCGGGCACCAGCGCGATGGTGAATTTCTTGTCTTGAGCCACGGCCGAGGTGGCGATCGAGAATGTCAGCGCCAGTGCCGAAGCAGCGCCCAGAAAACTACGACGTTTCATTTTATTCCTCCCTGAATACCCGTCCTTGCCCCCTCCTCAAGCGGCAAAGCGGATGGCTGTGTCACCCGTTTTGGGCGCGTCCAGTGCGGTGATAACACGTCGCGAAACGGCCTTCGTCAAGAGAAATATTTTGCTGCAAGTATTTTCTTAGGCTTTTCAGCCCGAAACCGAATCGCAGCCTAACCCTGCCGCGCCAAAGCATCCAGAACCGCCTCAGCCGTCCGCGTATCGGTGAGCAGACCCGAGATCAGCCCCGCCCGCGCCGCGCCGATGATCGAATGCACTTTCGCCTCGCCCACCGCGACGCCAATCACCAACCCCGCGCGGCGCAACTGCATGCAAGACACCGCAATCATCGCGCCCTCGCCGCGCCACTGCACGATCTGGCCCTGCGCATCGAAGTAATGCCGAACCACATCGCCCGCGGCCTCCGCCAGATCCGGGTCACCCACATCCGTCGCGCCTTGCGTCGGGCGATCCAAGCCATACGGCAGGCCCACGCCCACCACCGCCACGTCAATCCGGTCCCACAAAGCCACCGCAGCCTGCACCGCAGGTTCCGCCAGAAAGAAATCCAATGCTTCCGGCGCAGGCAAGTAGGGCGCATGGATAAAATGCGGCACCCCACCCGTCACCTCGGCAGCCCTGCGCGAAAACTCATTGCTCTGGAAATGCTGCGCGTGCTGGCTCATCCCGCCCGTCGAAGGCACCACCGACACCCCCGGCAAAGACGGCAAACCGCCGTCGATAATCGCCGACACCGTCCGCCCCCAGCCCACCATCAGCACCGAACCTTGCCCCAACCCTTGCGCCCCAACCATGCGCGACAACGGCCCCGCCAGCGCCTGCACCCCCGCCGCCACCGGCGCATCCACCGCCACTACGGTCTTCAACCCCAACCGTTCCGCCAGCATCCCGCCCAACGCATCCGGCGCGTGGATATCGCGCACCTCGATGCGCACGATTCCCTCGGCCCGTGCCCGTTGCAACAGGCGCGAGATTGTGGCCGTCGACAGCCCCAACTGCTTGGCGATCTGCACTTGGCTCAGATCCCCCTCGTAATGCAGCTTGGCGACGGTGTGCAGCATGGCTCGGTTTTCACCGATGACGGCTCCGCTGGAAATTGACAGGTTGCAATTCCTTTCTGCAAGGTGTTACAGGTTCCACATGTGATGCTTATCCCGCAATATCCGCGTTCAGGCAACTGGCATCTTCGCCACCCCTGCGTCGCGCCAAATTTCTGGAGACTTCCGATGGCTGCCCCGATGTCTAGCATGACAACCGCCGAACGCCGCGGCTATCAACAAATCTGTGGCGACGATGGCGCGATGATGGTGATCGCCTGCGATCAACGCGGTGGGATGCGTGCGCTTCTGGCGAAATCGCCCGAAGAACAGGCCGCAATTTCCAATATGACGCTTGGCGAAACCAAGATGGACATCACCGCCTACCTCGCCCGCCAAGCTGGCTGCGTGCTGGTCGATCCGCTTTGCGCCGTGCCTGCTTTGGTCGACGAAGGCGCGATCCACCGTTCTACCGGATTGCTGATCGGCCTGGATGCCTCGGGCTTCGATCTCACCCCCGAAGGCTACCGGATTTCCAACATGTGCGAAGGTATCAACGCCCGCCGGGTGCGCGAACTGGGTGGGACGGGCGCGAAAATCATGATCTACCTGCGCTCGGATACCCCCGCGGCGAACACCGCCAACATAGAAACACTGCGCGCGTCGATCAAAGATTTCGCCGCCGAAGATCTGCTGCTGGTGGTCGAATTCCTGACCTATGCCCTGCCCGGCGAGGCCCCCGAGGCCTATGCAGCCAAGATCCCCGAACTGATCGAAGGCGGCTCGAAACTCTGCCTTGGTGCAGGCTCGAAAGTGCTGAAAATCCCTTATCCGGGCACGCCCGAGGCCTGCGCCAACATCACCAAGATGTGCGGCACCGTGCCGTGGGCCGTTCTGTCGGCAGGCGTCGATCATGCCACCTTCCTCGGCCAAGTCGAAATCTCCATGGCCAACGGCGCCTCTGGTGTCATCGCAGGCCGCTCGCTGTGGAAAGACTGCATCTCGCTGGACCGCGCTGTCACCCAGAGCCGGCTTAAGACCATCGCCGTCCCCCGCCTGCGCGAAATTCAGGCGGTTATCGCCAAACATTTCAAGGCCTAGGCGTGACAACGGGCACCGCCATTGGCATCGACATTGGCGGCACTCGCCTGCGCGCCGCCCGCGTCACGGAGGGCGTGATTGAAGCCCGCGCCAGCACTGAAAGCGCCCGTGATCCGGCTGAAGTCACCGCCCGTGTGCTGGAACTTGTGGAAAAGGTGCGCAACGAGGCTGTCACCGCCCTCGGCATCGGTGTTCCCGGCCAAGTCCACGCCACCACCCGGCAAGTCCTATCCGGCGGCTATGTCGATCTCTCGGGTTTCGACTTCGCCGGGCAGATCGAAGCCGCCACCGCTCTGCCCGTCACGCTGGAAAACGACGCCACCATGGCCCTATTGGGTGAGGCCGCTTACGGGGCCGCCCAAGGCCAACAGAACGTCGTCATGCTCACCATCGGCACCGGCATCGGCGGCGCGATCTTGGATCAAGGCCAAGTCCTGCGCGGGCGCGGCGCGGCGGGCCAGTTGGGCCATATCGGCATTGATCCGCAGGGGCGCCCCTGCGTCTGCGGCAAAATTGGCTGCGTCGAAACCACCTCTTCCGGCACCGCCTTTGGCGTGCATCTGGGCGAAGCGGGCTTTGCGCCCGACACCCGCGCGGAAGACCTGCTCAGCCGCCAAGATCCCAACGCCCGCGCCGTGATCCACGCTTGGGCCGCCCCCCTGCGCGCCGCCATCGACAGCTTGATCGCCACCCTCAACCCCGATTGCGTGCTGATCGGCGGTGGGGCCGGAACCGCCGCCCACGCCGCCCTCGCCCAATTCCCCGCCGCCCCCTCATGGTTCAACGCCGCCGTCCTTGCCGCCAGCTTAGGCGACGACGCAGGCGTGATCGGTGCCGCCACCACCGCGCTCAAAAACCGCCCCCACAAACGCGCGGTCTTCGTCAACGGCGTCCCCGCTTCTGGCAAATCCGGCGTCGCGCGTGCATTGTCCGATGCGACAGGCTGGCCGATCCTCGCACTCGACACCATCAAAAACCCGTTCCTGACCATCCTGCCGCCCGGCGACCGCCTGTTCAACCGCACCTTAGGCCGTGCCTCTTACGCCGCGATCTTCGATCTGATCGCCGACGCCCCCGCCAATACCACCGTGATCATCGACGCATGGTTCGGCTTCCAACCCATCGAGACTCTGCAAGCCCATATCAACCGCGCAGGCCTCACCGAGATCGCCGAACTCTGGTGCCACGCCCCGCCCGAGGTGATTGGTAGCCGCTACGCCGCGCGCTTGGGCCAACGCCCCGCTGGCCACCCCGGTGCGCAATATGTCCCCGAACTGATCAGCCTCGCGGCAGCCGCAAAGCCCACAGGTCTCGCCCCGCGCATCGAGGTCGACACGACAAAGGCCATCAGCGCCAAACCCATGACCGACTGGCTGGCACAACTCTGGCGCTAAGACTAAGCTACCAACGCCGCGGATAAATCACCGCCCCCGCAAATTGCTCTTTTCAAAATACTCCCTGCGGAGCATCCAACACCCGCCACCACCGCTCCGCCAAAGCATTAACAAACCCTTAAGCCCGCCTTCCAACCCATTGACCCATCTCCATAAAAAAATGGTCCCGAGTTGGGACCACCTAAACAGGGCCAGTCCCAAAGGCCAGCCCCCCAAACAGCCCCAATCAGAAAACCGAAAACTCGCCCACCCCAAAGCCCGGCATATTCACGCCGACATTGCCAAACTCCAACCCCGCCGCCCCGCCAAATCCGTCCGCATCATAAAACATATTGCCGGTATCAGTCTCATAAATGATCCGATCCGTAGTCCGCACCGCCAACCCGGTCAAATTAGCGACAAAATTTGCCGCCGCCAACGCCCCCACCGACAGCGCCCCAAACATCGCATCATCCAGCCTGATCCGATCATCTGCCGAAACATAACCGCTGATCGTATCCGAACTCGCAACCCCAGCGGCGGCGTTAAACACGAATACATCCAACCCCGCCCCGCCAATCAGCAGATCCTTGCCCAACCCGCCGTTCAGCACATCATTGCCGGTGCCACCGTTCAGCGTATCGGCCCCCTCCAGACCACTCAGCGTATCATTGCCGCCCAGCCCGATCATCTGGTTCGCCGCCTTATTGCCCACAATCGTCTGCGTCAAACCATTGCCGGTCAGATGGATCACCGTGCTCAGCGCCGCGTCAATCGTTGTCAAAATCTCAATGTCATCATCCGCCGCCAACACATAGCTCGCCAAGGCCCAGACGCGGTCTGCAGTGCCATGTCCGGCGATCTCGACAATGCTGTCTTGCTGGGTGTTGACATAATACCAATCGTCGCCGCCACCGCCGTCCAGCGTATCATTGCCGATGCCGCCGTAAAGTTGGTCCGCCCCGCCAAGCCCGTACAGCACATCATTTCCGCCGGAACCCGCCAAAATATTCCCCCCCGCATTGCCCGTGATCGTCTGCGCCAAATCATTGCCGGTCAGATTAAGCGCCTGCGTCACAGCAACATTGGTGGTGGTGAGAAATTCGATATCATCATCCAAAGCAAGGCTGAAGCTAACCGACGTCGCGACGTGATCCGCCGTGCCAGCGCCGCCCACCTCGTTGATGTGATCCAAGGCGTTGTCCACGATGTAAGTATCATTGGCGCTGCCGCCCGTCATCACGTCCCGGTCCACGCCTCCATTCAGCGTATCTGCACCTGCCCCCCCCTCAATTGTATCGTTGCCGCTGCCGCCGATCAGCATATCACTGCCATTGTTGCCGCGCAGTGAATTGGCACTCGGGTTACCAGAGATCACATCATTGCCGCTGCCGCCAAACGCCTGCTCCACCACCGTGCCATAAGCGATGCCCATATTCAGCCGCCCGCCCAGCACATCCGACGAGGCGCCCTGCTGCAAAGCAATCCGTTGCGCGCCCGCGAATCCCGACATATCCACCGTATCGGTGCCGCCATTGTCGAAGATGGTGAAGGCGACATAATTGTCATTCGCTGGATCATTCAAACTCACCGCAGCATCCAGCGCCGCATTGCCTGTATTAGAGTTGAAACCGTAGGTGGTGTTGCCGGTGCGGGTGGTGGTGGACAGCCCATAGAGATTGCCGATCGCCAGAATATCCGCGATCATCGGCGTCAGCACCCAGCGAAATTGCGCGTTAACGAAGGTATTGTAATCAGTGCCATCGCGCGAGAATTCGTCATGCATCGACTGCATATAGGACATGATCGACAGATGCTGAGAATCGTTCAGATAGTAATTGCTGGTGCCGTAAGTCGCCGAGCCATTGTAATTGCCGCCATGGCCCAAGCCAAGCGCGTGACCCAATTCGTGGATGGTGGTCTCAAAGGCGTAACTGTCCAGCGTCGTGCCAAACTCGGTCAGCCACCCCGTCGTGATCATCAGCGCAGAACTGGTAATCGTGCCATCCGCCAAAGTGACATTGTTGTTATAGGCGTTCACCCCCGCCTCGCTGTCATCAAAGCTGATCTGCGCCGCGCCCGCCGTGGCGGTAAAGGTGATGCCGCTGACATCCGACCACATGTGCAGCGCCTGCAGCGCCATGGCCGCCCCGGCCGCGGTCAACTGGGTCACATTATAGGTGATGGTGCGCCCGCCCGACAGATCATAGGCGGTGGCGGGAACGTTCTCTGACGTATCCGCCCCGAAAAAGCGCTCAAAATTATTGGTCAGCTGCCACGCCACCTCATCCGCCGTCAACATCATGCCCGCGGCTTCATGCCGAACAGCCGAGATCACGAAATCGCCGGTATTTGTGCCAAAACCGCTGGCATCGACAAAATATGTCCCTGTCGTCGTAGCGGTAAACGTCACAAGGGAATTCAGCGCCAACGCAGCGCCAGCATCGTCATTTGACACCAGAATCGACCCTGAAGCATTGCGCAAAGCCAGAAACGGATCCGAGACCGGCGTGCGCCCCACCCCTAACAGGCGGAAATCATAGCTTTGCCCGGCGACCAGCGTGACGGCAAACCAGTCATGATCCTCCGCGACACCCACCGAACCATAAGTGCTGGTGCCAAGGATAACTCGCGCGGTGGTCGCAGTGTTTGCCGCGACATCCACCAGCGGCAAAGGCAGAGCATTGATCGACTCTGTGTTTGTGTTGGAGTATGGCATTTTAATCTCCTTACTTCATTGCAAAATATGCGGTATTTATAAAATGCGCGGTCAATCGAATTGGGTTGCAAACAGCAGCATGGTCCCAAACGGGATTATTTTGCACGTCATGAAAATTTTAACATTTGGCAAACATTCTGTCTATGCCGCCATCCGGCACAAACTCGGCCCAATGTTTCCTCAGAGCAGTATTTCCTCAGCCCAATGTTTCCAGCAGGCTGACCAGCGGACAGACCAAAGCCGCCGCCGAACTGGCCTGCAACGGTGAATCCACGCTCCCCAACCGCATCTGTTGCGTGGTAAAGGCCACGAACTGCCCCTGCACCTGCCGCCCGACCGTTAGCATCACCATGGCACGATGCGCATCGCGCGGCGCTACCGTGACAATCAGCACCTGTGCCCCCTCCGGGGTTGTGGCTTCGGTACTGAGCACGCGGCTCGACTGACGGGTAAAATCCGCCCGCAGCCGCGCGCAAAACCCCGGCATTTCGGGGCTTTGCCCAGCCCCAATTTGCCCCGCCCCAAACTGACACTGTAACCAGACCGGAGCCCGTTGTTTCACCATAACAATCCCCTGCTCTCCATACTGCGGCACAGGTTGCGCTGTCGTCGCACCAACCTCCAAGCTTGCAGCGACACCCAGCACCAGCATCCCGCCAATCTGCGATACATGCTTCAGCATCAGACCCTCCAACCTCTGCAAAGCGCTCTGTAACGCCAGCAGCCAAGCCCAAGCTTACAGGTTTTCCTTAATGAAAATCTCAATCCTGATCTTTTCTTGCGAGGCTAAAATCTCGCGCCGATCACAGCGCGCCCGCAAAATCCGCATCACCGAGCGCACCAGATGGCCGGGGTCTTGCGTGATCAGCGCATCGATCTGGCCCGACAGCAGGGCCGCCTCGGTGAACGGCGTGCGCTCATGTGCAATGATGGCGGCACGGGTCGGCTGCGCCGTCACAATCTCCAACGGCACCCGCGCTTCCGGCCCCAGCACATAAACCCCGGCAATCCCGGCATGGCTGGCAAAACTGGCGCGGATGATCCGGGCCGAACGCTCGGGGTCGCCGTAAGTTTCCAACGACGGCAGCACGGTCAGATGCGGATAATCGGCATGGATCACTTCATCAAAGCCCAAGCGGCGCTCTAGGCTGTCACGGGCGTGCATGGTTTCGGCCACCACCAGAATTTTTCCCGCAACGCTGGGCGCAAACCGCCCCATCAACCGCCCCGCCGTCGCCCCCGCCGCGCGGTTGTCGATGCCGACGAAATCTTCCGGCGCAGAACTGATCTGACCCGAGATAAAACTGACCGTGGCAATGCCGCGCTCGGCCAGTCGCGCCATCGCGTCGCGCACCTGCGGAAACTCTGGGGCCATGATCGCCACGCCATCGACTTGCTCGGCATCAAGCCTGCCCAAGAGGTTCGCAATTTGATGCGGATCGCTGTCGTGGATATGCCGTACCTCGGCGCGCATCATCTCGGGCGCAAAAGCCAGATTGGCTTCCGTGATTCGCGCCACCACCCCAGCGAGAAACTGATCCCCGCCGCGCGGCAGCAGAAACAAAAACCGATAATCCTTGCCGCGCGCCAGATTGGCCGCAACCAAATTTCGAATAAATCCTAACTTTTCAATAGCTTGATTGACTCGTTCGACAGTATCTTTGCGCACGCCGGATCGGTCGTTCAACACGCGGTCCACCGTGGCCAAGCTGACCCCTGCGGCAATCGCAAGATCTTTCGTCGTCGGTCGCATCGGATTTGAACCCCTCTCCTTCGATTCTTTTGTTCGATATTTCCGCAGCTTGCAATCAAATTGAGGTACGCACCTCAAAAATCGCTTGCTATGAGGTACGTACCTCATTTAGCCTTCTCTTAGCAAAGAGTCGTGGCGAGGAGGCCGTGGCCTGCAACCGGGAGGAATAAAATGAACGCGAAACTGCTGCTGACCACGGCGTCCGTCGCCATCATGGCCATGAGCGCCGCAAAAGCCGAAGATCTGACCCTGTGCTGGGCCGCATGGGACCCAGCCAACGCCCTGATCGAGTTGTCGAAGGAATATGAGGCCCAATCCGGCAACACCATGCACTTCGAATTCGTGCCATGGACCAGCTTTGCCGACCGTATGCTGAACGAGTTGAACTCGGGCGGCAAACTCTGCGATCTGATGATCGGGGACAGCCAATGGATCGGCGGTGCCGCTGAAAACGGCCAATATATCAAGCTGAACGACTTCTTCGACGCCAATGGCATCAAGATGGATGATTTCATCCCCGCCACCGTCACCGGCTACGCCGAATGGCCGAAAGGCACGCCAAACTACTGGGCGCTGCCGGCCTTTGGCGATGTGGTCGGCTGGACCTACCGCAAGGACTGGTTCGCGCGGCCTGAACTGCAAGCCGAATTCAAAGAGAAATACGCCCGTGACCTCGCCCCACCCGCAACCTTTGACGAGCTGAAGCAGATCGCCGAATTCTTCCAGAACCGCCAGATTGACGGCAAAACCGTTTACGGTGCCTCAATCTATACCGAGCGCGGCTCGGAAGGCATCACCATGGGTGTCATGGATGTGCTGTATTCCTTCGGCTTCAAATACGACAACCCTGAAAAACCTTATGATATGGAAGGCTTTGTGAATTCCGAAAGCGCCGTCAAGGGGCTTGAATTCTACAAATCCCTCTACGATTGCTGCGTCCCGCCGGGGTCTTCCAACGGCTATATGGGCGAAGGCGTTGATGCCTATAAATCCGGCCAGGTTGCCCTGCAGATGAACTTTGCTTTCACATGGCCTGGCTTTAACACCGACGCCAATGTCGGCGGCGACAAGACCGGCTATTTCGCCAACCCAGCTGGCCCGAACGGCGATAAATTCGCCCAACTTGGCGGTCAGGGCATCTCGGTGGTTGCCGCTTCCGACAAACAAGACGCGGCGCTGACCTATATCAAATGGTTCGCCCAGCCCGAGGTTCAGGCGAAATGGTGGAAACTCGGCGGCTATTCCGCCCTGCGCGCCGTGGTCGAAGACCCCGGTTTCGCCACCAGCCAGCCCTATGCGCAGACCTTCCTTGACAGCATGGCGATCGTGAAAGATTTCTGGGCCGAACCCAGCTACGCCACCCTGATGCAGAGCTCGCAGAAGTGGTTCCATGACTATGTGGTGGCAGGCAATGGCACCGCGAAAGAAGCCCTCGACGGTCTCGTCGTCGATTGGCACGCGACCTTTGAGGAAGAAGGCAAATACTAAGCCAAACTCCCCCCGCGATCAAAAGCGGGGGGTTCGCGCGAGGCTCTTGAGGGCCAACAGAGCCTCGCGCATGATACCCAAAGCGGCCCTCAGGAAAGCCAATCCCATGCCCGATCCCTTCCAGCGCGCTGCACTCGCCACGCCGCCGAAACTTGCACACCAAATTCGCGGCCTCTCCGACCGCACCATTGCGTGGCTGTTCGTCGCCCCGACGATTTTCCTGCTGCTCGCCGTCAACATCTTCCCGCTGATCTGGACCATTCGCCTTTCCCTCACCAACTTCCGCACCAACCGTCCGAACAATGCGGTGGAATGGGTCGGGATTGAAAATTACCGCAAAATCCTGACCAACCCCGACACTTGGGCCTCGCTGCAAGCCACCGCACATTTTCTGGTCTGGACCATCACGCTGCAAGTTCTGATCGGCTTTTCCCTCGCTTACCTCATCAACAAAAAGTTCCGCAGCAATGACCTCTGGACCACTTTGATCGTGCTGCCGATGATGCTGTCCCCCGCCGTGGTCGGCAATTTCTGGACCTTCCTCTACCAACCGCAAATTGGATTGTTCAACTATTTCATTGCCTTCCTGACCGGTGCCGACCCCGCCAGCTTTTCAATGATCGGCGAAGTCGCCCTCGCCCCCTGGGCCATCATCATCGTTGACACTTGGATGTGGACGCCCTTCGTCATGCTGATCTGCCTTGCTGGCCTGCGCTCCATCCCGCCAAGCATCTACGAGGCCGCCGAATGTGACCGCGCCTCGAAATGGCGGCAGTTCTGGACCATCACCTTGCCGATGGCCCTGCCCTTCCTGATGCTGGCCGTGCTGTTCCGCGGCATCGAGAACTTCAAAATGTTCGACCTCGTTGTGCAACTGACAGGCGGCGGGCCGGGGGCCACAACCCAGCTGACCTCCATCGACCTCAAGCGCGAAGCCTTTGAGAAATGGCGCACCGGATACGCCAGCGCCTATGCGGTAATCCTGTTTGTCACCGTCTTCGGCCTCGCCTCGATCTACGTCAAAGCCCTGAACAAGGTGAAAGACAGATGAGCTATTCCATCACAGAACCCTCATCCCGCCAAAAATGGATCGCCGGTGGCTTAGTCATAGCCTACGCCATCCTCACCCTGCTGCCGCTTGCATGGATCATCGCCACCGGGTTCAAAACCCCCGCCGACGCCATCGCCTACCCGCCGAAAGTGCTGTTCACCCCGTCCCTCGAAGGCTACGTCAACCTGTTCACCAGCCGCTCGCGCGTCACGCCCGAAGACCTCGCAGCCCTCGGCCCACCGACCACATGGTATGACAGCATCGTGCGCCAATACGACATGGTGATCACCGGGGCCTCGCGCTACGGCGAGCGTTTCCTGAACTCGGTCATCATCGGTTTCGGATCAACCTTTCTGTCGGTTTTTCTAGGCACCATCGCGGCTTACGCCTTCAGCCGCTTCAAAGTGCCACTGAAAGATGACCTCTTATTCTTCATCCTCTCCACAAGAATGATGCCCCCCATCGCTGTCGCGATCCCGATTTTCCTGATGTATCGCCAGCTTGGCCTCAGCGACACCCATCTCGGCATGATCCTGCTTTACACCGCCGTTAACCTGTCACTCTCAGTCTGGCTGCTCAAAGGTTTCATCGACGAAATCCCCATCGAATACGAAGAAGCCGCCCTGATCGACGGCTACACCCGCTTTCAGGCCTTCTACAAAGTGGTGCTGCCGCAAGCCGCCACCGGCATCGCCTCGACCGCCATTTTCTGTCTGATCTTTGCGTGGAACGAATACGCCTTCGCCGTCCTTCTCACCTCTGGCACCGCCCAAACTGCCCCGCCCTTCATCCCCACCATCATTGGCGCAGGCGGCAAAGACTGGCCCGCCGTCGCCGCAGGCGCCACGCTGTTCCTGCTGCCGATCATGGTCTTCACCATCCTTTTGCGCAAACACCTGCTGCGCGGCATCACCTTCGGGGCAGTACGCAAATGAAAAACTTTCTCAACGGCATCCTGCACCTGCGCCGTGGCCCGTGGGAGATGCTTGCCACCATCCTGATAGCCCTAGGCGTGTTCATGCTGATGCAGCCCTTCGCTTTGATCTTGTTCACCTATTCCTTCTTGGTGACGCTTATCGGCACGGTGATGTTCATCATCACCAGCCATTTCCCGGAGTAACCGATGGCCCAAATCGTCATCAAAAGCCTGCGCAAAGAGTTCGGCGCGTTCACGGCGGTGCAATCGTCCAGCTTCACCATCGAGGACGGCGAGTTTTTCATGCTGCTGGGGCCATCCGGCTGCGGCAAAACCACCACCCTGCGGATGATCGCCGGGCTGGAATTGCCGACCGCAGGCGAGATTTTTATCGACGGGACCGAGGTTAGCCAAAAGCCCGCCAGCCAGCGCGACATCGCCTTCGTGTTCCAGATGTTCGCGCTTTATCCGCATATGAACGTTCGCAAAAACATCTCTTACCCGCTGGTCAGCCAAGGCATGAAGCGCGATCAGGTGCGCGCCAAAGTCAACGAAGTCGCCGAAATCCTCGGCATCACCTCGATCCTCGAAAAGCCCGTCGGCGGCCTCTCTGGCGGTGACCGCCAGCGCGTCGCCCTAGGTCGCGCCATCGTCCGCGACCCCGCTTGTTTCCTGATGGACGAACCCTTGGGCGCGCTGGACGCCGAATTCCGCGAACATATGGCGCTGGAACTGCGTGCCCTGCACGACCGCATGCGCGCCACCACAGTCTACGTCACGCACGACCAACTCGAAGCCATGCAAATGGGCGACAAAATCGTTGTGATGAACCATGGCGTGGTCGAGCAATTCGGCCGCCCGCAGGAAATCTACGACTGGCCCGCCACCACCTTCGTCGCCCGTTTCATCGGCTCGCCTGCGATGAACCTGCTGAATTTCGACGGCATGGTCGGCAATGGCAGCACCCAAGTCACCCTCTCCGACGCCGCGATAAAAATCCCGCCGATGATCAGCGGTGCCAGCGGCCCCCTCACCCTCGGCGTGCGCCCCGAACACATCCGGCTTGACGACGCAGCCCCGCTGAAGGCCCGCATCAAAGCCGCCGAATACCTCGGCACCACCCAGATCATCACGCTCGACACCCCCCACGGCCCCGTCAAAGCCCGCATCGCCTCAGATCAGCCCGCCACCATCGGCGACACCACCGGGCTGGCCTTCGACCCCCGATCCATCACCCTGTTCGACCCCACCGGCCACGCGCTGATCTCTGAGGCAAATCAAAAGGTTCTGTCCCATGGCTGAAGTGATCTTACACAACGTCTCAAAATCCTACGGGGTCCAAAGCGCGCTAAACGGCGTCAGCATGACCATCCCCGATGGCGCGTTCGTGGTGCTTTTAGGCCCCACAGGCGCAGGCAAAACCACCACCCTCCGCCTCGTCTCAGGCCTAGACACCCCCACCACGGGCGACATCCTCATCAACGGCCAAAGCACAAAAGGCCTTACCCCCGCCCAGCGCAATGTCGCAATGGTGTTCCAGCAATACTCGCTTTACCCCCACCTGACAGTGCGCGAAAATATGGAATTTCCGCTGAAATCGCCGCTTCTGCGCACGCCCCGCGCGGAAATCACCCGCAAAGTCGCCGAAGTCGCAGAAATCCTGCAAATCTCCCACAAACTGGACAACAAGGCGACAGCCCTGTCAGGTGGCGAGATGCAGCGCGTCTCGATCGGCCGCGCCCTTGTCAGAAATCCCGCCGTCTATCTGATGGACGAACCCCTCAGTTCCCTCGACGCCAAACTTCGCGCCGACCTGCGCGTTGAACTCAAGAACATCCAAGCCAACCTTGGTGCGACCTTCCTCTATGTCACCCATGACCAGATCGAAGCGATGACCATGGCCACCCATGTCGGCGTCCTTGACTGCGGCCGCCTCGTGCAATTTGGCACCCCGCGCGAGATCTACGAACAGCCCGTCAGCATCTATGCCGCAGGCCGATTGGGCCAGCCGCATATCAACATCCTGCCCGCCGATCTGTTCGGCCATGCCCCGGCCAATGCCAGTCGTATAGGCCTGCGCCCCGAACACATCCAGCAAGGTGTGGGCCAAGACGCGCTGGTGAAACGTATCGAACACCTCGGCGATCAAACCCGCCTGCATCTCACGTTCAAAAACCACGATCTGACCACCGTGACCGAGGCCCACACCCCTCTGCGCAGCGGCGATATCCTGAAAATCCAGCCGCAGCGCCCGTTCTATTTCGACGCCAGCGGCACCCGCATTTAAGGAGACCACGATGACCCAATTCATGAACAAACGCGAAAACATCGTGACCGAGGCGATTGACGGCCTGCTGATGGCCTCGGGCGGGCGGCTTTTGCGGCTCGACGGCTACCCCCATATCCGCGTCGTGCTGCGCGCCGATTGGGACAAAACCCGCGTCGCCCTCGTCTCGGGCGGCGGTTCTGGCCACGAGCCCGCCCATGCCGGGTTCGTCGGCCCCGGTATGCTGACAGCCGCCGTTTGTGGTGACGTTTTCGCCAGCCCGTCTGTTGACGCGGTACTCGCAGGCATCCTTGCCGTCACTGGCCCCGCGGGCTGCCTGCTGATCGTGAAAAACTACACCGGAGATCGCCTCAACTTCGGCCTCGCCGCCGAGCGCGCCCGCGCCTTTGGCCTGAAAGTCAGCATTGTGATCGTCGATGACGACATAGCCTTGCCCAACTTGCCGCAATCGCGCGGCCTTGCGGGCACCCTGTTCGTGCATAAAGTCGCGGGGCATTTGGCCGAGCATGGTCATGATCTGACAGCCGTCACCGAAGCCGCCGAACGGGTGATCGCCGGGACAAAATCCATCGGCATGTCGCTGGACACCTGCACCGTCCCCGGCTCGCACAAGGAAAACCGCATCGCCGCCGGTATGGCCGAGCTTGGCCTTGGCATCCACGGCGAACCCGGCGTCGAGCAGATTGATTTCAACGGGGCCGCGCAAGCGATGGCCGCGATGATTGACAAGCTGTCGATTGCAGCGGGCAGCGGCCAATATGTCGCCCTGTTGAACAACCTCGGCGGTGCTTCGGTTCTGGAAATGTCGGTTCTGGCCTACGAACTCCTCCGCTCCCCGCTTGCCGCGCAGATCAAATACATCATCGGCCCTGCCGCGATGATGACCTCGCTGGATATGCGCGGGGTCTCAATCTCGCTTTGCCCACTGACACCCGAGGATGAAGCCGCGCTGACCTGCCATTTACCCCTTGCCGCTTGGCCCGGTTGTCACCCCACCACCGCCGTCAAAACCCGTGCTTTGCCAGACGGTCTCACCCCGATCCGCCCGATTCCATCGCAACACAAACCCACGAAAGATTTCCTGATCAAATGCTGTCAAATCATGATTTCCTTAGAATCTGATCTGAACGCGCTCGATGCCAAATCCGGCGACGGTGACACTGGGTCCACGCTTTCCGGGGCCGCCCACGCCCTGATCGACGCCGTCGACCAGCTGCCGCTGTCCGATCACACCCAGCTTTACCGTGCCATCGGTCTGGAACTCAGCCAAACCATGGGCGGCTCGTCGGGCGTGCTCTTGGCGATCTTCTTCGCCGCCGCAGGCGATGCCGCATCATCGGGATTGACCATGCGCGACGCCCTGCGTGCTGGGCTAGAGCGGATGCAGCAAATCGGTGGCGCAAAACTTGGCGACCGCACCATGATCGACGCGCTGCAACCTGCGCTCGACGCGCTTGATGATGGCCTGCCAGCCGCCGCAAAAGCCGCCCGCACCGGGGCTAACCACACCGCCACCATGCTCACCGCCCAGGCTGGCCGCGCCGCTTACGTCAACGCAGGCAACCTCAGCGGCCATATCGACCCCGGAGCCGAAGCCGTGGCGCGACTGTTTGAAGCACTCTGCATAAGTTGATGTGAATCAACGCCGCTCGCGCTATGTTCCGCCAATAGGGTATAGTAACAGCCCTGCTTGCCAGCCCTTACAGGAGCCCGCCCCGATGAAAGCCGCCACAACAAAATTTGCCCTTCTCGCCCTCAGCCTGCTTGCAGCCACCCCCGCCCTCGCCGAAGGTGACGCAGGCAAAGGCGAAAAACTGTTCAACCGCTGCAAAGCCTGCCATGCGATCATCGCGGCGGACGGCACCAAGGTGCAGGTGGGCGGCAAAACCGGCCCCAATCTGTTTGGAGTGATCGGTCGCCCGATCGGCAGCTACCCGGATTTCAAATACGGCACCGGTTTGCTGGCCCTGAATGCCAAGGGCGATGTCTGGGACGAAGCCAAACTTGCCGCCTATATCACCAATCCGACCGCATGGGTGAAAGAGGAATCCGGCGACCCCGCCCTCACCGCCAAAATGGCCTTCAAAATGGCCAGTGGAGCCGAGGATATGGCGGCCTATCTGGCGACAATGAAGTAGCAGGCTGTAGAGCATACCAACCAAGTGGATTTATCGGCGGCAAAGCCCGCCTACAGCCCTAAAACGCTTGCAGAATCCCGCTTTTCCCCCTAGAGACGCCAACGATTGCAGGGTCGGGCACAAGCCACGGCCCTGTGGTTATTGCAGGCAAGACCGGCGGAGCCAACCGCATGGCCAGTGACATAAACGAAAAGGACCCAAACTACATGAACTCCAAAGCTATGGACGAATTTGAAGCGCTCTTGAAAGAAAGCTTCGAAATTGACACCCCCGAAGAGGGAACAGTTGTCAAAGGCAAGGTTATCGCAATCGAAGCGGGCCAGGCCATCATCGACGTCGGCTACAAGATGGAAGGCCGCATCGATCTGAAAGAATTCGCGAACCCCGGTGAACTGCCGAATATCAACGTCGGCGACACCGTGGAAGTCTACCTCGACCGCGTGGAAAATGCCCGCGGCGAAGCCCAAATCTCGCGCGAGAAAGCCCGCCGCGAAGAAGCTTGGGATCGTCTGGAAAAAGCCTATGCGACCGAGACCCGCGTCGATGGCGCGATCTTTGGCCGTGTCAAAGGCGGCTTCACGGTGGATCTGGGCGGCGCTGTCGCCTTCCTGCCGGGCAGCCAAGTCGATGTGCGCCCCGTGCGCGATGCTGGCCCGCTGATGGGCATGAAGCAGCCGTTCCAGATCCTGAAAATGGATCGTCGTCGTGGCAATATCGTGGTGTCGCGTCGCGCCATCCTCGAAGAGTCGCGTGCAGAACAGCGTGCTGAAGTCATCGGCAACCTGACCGAAGGCCAAACCATCGACGGCGTTGTGAAAAACATCACCGAATATGGCGCGTTCGTCGATCTGGGCGGCGTTGACGGCCTGCTGCACGTCACCGATATGGCGTGGCGTCGCGTCAACCATCCGTCGGAAATTCTGGCGATTGGCGAGACGATCAAGGTGCAAGTCATCAAGATCAATAAAGAAACCCACCGCATCAGCCTTGGCATGAAGCAACTGCAATCCGATCCGTGGGATGCTGTTGAAAAACTTTACGCCATCGGCACCGTGCACAAAGGCCGTGTCACCAACATCACCGATTATGGCGCCTTCGTAGAGCTGGAAGCCGGTGTTGAAGGCCTCGTCCACGTCTCGGAAATGTCCTGGACCAAGAAAAACGTCCACCCCGGCAAGATCGTTTCGACGAGCCAGGAAGTGGAAGTTATGGTTCTGGAAATCGACAGCACCAAACGCCGCGTGTCCCTGGGCCTCAAACAGACCCAGCGCAACCCGTGGGAAGTGTTTGCCGAAACCCATCCGATCGGCACCAACATCGAAGGCGAAGTTAAGAACATCACCGAATTCGGTCTGTTCGTTGGCCTCGACAACGACATCGACGGCATGGTTCACCTCTCTGACCTGTCATGGGATCAGCGCGGCGAAGACGCGATTGCGAACTACCGCAAGGGCGACACCGTCACCGCTTCGGTCACCGAAGTTGACGTCGAAAAAGAGCGTATTTCGCTCTCGATCAAAGCCTTGGGCGAAGACACCTTCACCGATGCGGTTGATGGCGTGAAACGTGGCGGTATCATCACCGTCGTCGTGACCGCGATCGAAGAAGGCGGCGTTGAGGTTGAATACAACGGCGCGAAATCCTTCATTCGCCGGTCAGACCTGTCGCGGGAACGCAGCGATCAACGCCCCGAGCGTTTCAGCGTTGGCGACAAGATCGACGTGCGCGTCACCAACATTGATCCGAAAACCCGCCGTATGGGTCTGTCGATCAAGGCGCGTGAGATCGCTGAAGAGAAAGAAGCTGTCGAGCAATATGGTTCGTCCGATTCGGGCGCCAGCTTGGGCGACATCCTCGGTGCAGCTCTGAAGGGCGACAAAAACTGATCTTTCCGTTAGCGGAAGACAAAAGGGGTCCCGTGGCAACACGGGGCCCTTTGCTTTGGCAGCTTTAGCTTGGAATTTTGTTTGTGCCTTTGGAAATTATGCCTATAGTCCAATGCGTAACAGGATAGCACGGCCGAGAATCCCAAAACTGGGGCGCGGCACCACTAGGGGGATATCGCGGATGATCCGGTCTGAACTGATCCAAAAAATCGCGGATGAGAATCCGCATCTGACGCAGCGCCATGTTGAACGCATCGTCAACACGGTGTTTGAAGAAATCATCGAAGCCCTCGCCAAAGGCGACCGGGTCGAATTGCGCGGCTTCGGCGCGTTCTCGGTGAAAGCCCGCGATGCCCGTGTCGGTCGCAACCCGCGCACCGGCGAAGCGGTCAGCGTCGAGGATAAGAAGGTGCCGTTCTTCAAAACTGGCAAACTGCTGCGCGATCGGCTCAACGCCAAATAAGTCGCATTGCGCATCAGCGATATCGCCCCGATAGTGGGTCAGCACCTGCAAAAAGGCGGTTCGATGTTTCGTTACCTGCGCTATCTGACTTTGGCGGCCGTTGGTTTGGCCCTGCTGATCGTGGCTCTGGCCAACCGAACCCCTGTGCTGGTCAAGGCAATGCCGGATGATCTGGCGGCGTTCTTGGGCGTGACATGGCAGCTTGAACTCCCCGTATTCGTGCTGCTGTTCGCGGGCATCGTTGCGGGCGTGCTGGTGGGTTTCCTGTGGGAATGGGCGCGCGAGCACAAGCATCGCAGCACCGCCTCGACCAAAACCCGCGAAGTCAGCAGACTTGAGCGTGAACTCGCCACCATGCGCGATGCCACGTCGGTGCCGCAACAAGACGATATCCTCGCTTTGCTCGACCGCCCTAAGGCCAAGTGAATGCCCGAGATTCGTGTCAAAATCTGCGGGTTGCGCAGCTTGGAAGATTTGGCCGCCGTTGCCGCGACCAAAGCCGCCTACGCGGGGTTCGTGTTCTTCCCCAAAAGCCCGCGCCATCTGACCATCCCGCAAGCCCGCACCCTCACCCTCGCCGCCCCCGTGGGTCTGGCGAAAGTTGCCCTTGTCGTAGATGCTGACGATGCCCTGCTCGATGCCATAACCGAAGCGATGCCCTTGGATATGCTGCAACTCCACGGCCACGAAACCCCAGAACGCGTTGCCGAAATCCGCGCGCGCTACGGTCTGCCGGTGATGAAAGCCATCGGCGTCGCCGATGAAGGCGATCTGAGCGCCCTGCTGGAATACTCTCTCGCCGCCGATCAAATTCTGGTCGATGCCAAGCCCCCCCAAAACTCCGCCCTTCCCGGCGGCAATGGCCTGTCGTTTGATTGGAGGCTGGTAGCCCAACGCCGTTGGCTCAAACCGTGGATGCTGGCAGGCGGCCTGACCCCCGACAACGTGGCCGAAGCCATCCGCCTGACCAACGCCCGCCAAGTCGATGTCTCCTCTGGCGTCGAATCCAGTCACGGCGTCAAAGACCCCAGCAAAATCACCGCCTTCGTCCAAGCGGCCACCCAAGACGGCCCACCCATCCTGCGCTGACAGCCACCCGCCAAGCGCGCACACTTAAAGCATTTGCTCTTTTCAAAATACTCCCGCCGGAGGCACCCCCCATGTCCGCCTACATCACGCTTGGCGCAAATGACCCCGCGCAATCCCACGCCTTCTACGATGCCGTGCTGAAAACCATCGGCTGGTCAGCGCATGACGACTTTCCGGGCGGATGGAAATGTTACTCAGAAAGCGGGAGCGGTATGGGCTTCAAATTCTGGGTCTGCCCGCCGTTCGATGAGGAACCCGCCACCCCCGGCAATGGCCAAATGCTCTGCCTGCCCGCCCGCAGCCGCGCCGAAGTCGATGCCTTTCACGCCACAGCCATAGCCGTAGGCGCAAAAGACGAAGGCGCCCCCGGCATCCGCGCGATTTACAGCCCAACATGGTATGCAGCCTACCTGCGCGACCCCAGCGGCAACAAACTCTCAGTGATGTTTGAAGGCTAACGCCAGATGACCAAGGCCATACTAAGCCTTTTATTCATATAAGACGGCAGCCATGTCCACGCGTGGACACACTCAAAAAAACCTAGAACGCCTTGAATGTCATCGTCGTCAAAGTCCGCACGATCCCCGGAATATCAAACAGCTTTTCCGACAAATAATGCCCCACATCGGCATCCTCGGGGATGTAAATCTTCGCGATCAGATCATATTCGCCCGAGGTCGAATACAATTCCGAAACCACTTCGCGATCATAAATCGCAGTGGCAACCTCATAGGTCTTGCCGGGGGTGCAGCGAAATTGAACGAACACGCAGATCATGATGCCTCACAAGTTTTTCCCACCCTAGCCCAAGCGCCGCCAGAGTCTAGTCATCGCCCTGCGCGCTCAATGTCAGCGGCACCGAAGCCGGCCGCAAATCCCCGACAGTCAACCCCTGCAATGGCCGTGCAAGCCTAGGCCGCACCACCCACATCAAGCGATGCTGCGCCCGCGTGATCGCGACATAAGCCAGCCGTTTCCACAGCGCCACCCCCGCCTCAGATCGCCCCGCCGCCGCCGCCGCATAGAGATCCGGCGCGAACACCTGCACGGTTTCCCATTGCGAGCCCTGCGCCTTATGGATCGTCACCGCCGCGCCATGCAGAAACGCCGCCCCCATCGTGGCCGCCGAGGCAATAAACGGCTCATCCTCATCCGGCCGCTCTATCTTGATGATCGAGGCGGCCGAGACCTGCGGATCTTCCGCCCCCACCACATGAATCTTCGCAAACCCCGGACGATTGCCCGGCCCCAGAAAGATCACCTGCGCGCCCTTGATCAGCCCGCGTGCCTCTAGGTCAATCCGTTTCTTGCGGTGCTTCAACGGCAATTCGATACCATCACAAATCAGCGGCTCGCCCGGCAGCAACTGATCATCCGGCGCGCCATGTGCGGCCCGAAACGCCGTGATCAGCCGGATCCGCGTCGCATTGCGCCAGACCAGAACCGGACTGCGCGCCATCAGATCGGCATCGACCCGCTCGGCCCAGACCACCCGCTCATCCTTTTTCGAAGCCGCCTCCACCATGCGCTCAAACTCATCGAACCCCAGATTTGGATCGCCCAAAGCATGCGCCAGATCCAAGATCGGATTGTCCTGCGCCTGACGGTGGATGCGGCTAAGCACCAACTTGCGGCCATCGCCCAGTCGGTCAAACACCATCTCACCCGACAGCCCGACCGGGGCCAACTGCGCCGGATCGCCGAACAGCACCAAAGTCGAGAAAATCTCGCGCAGATCGCTCAGCGCGCGTTCGTCCAGCATCGAGGATTCATCGACAAAGCCAATATCAAGCGGTTCTTCGCGCCGTTTCCAGCCCTTGATGAAATCTGATCCCCGCAAACCTGCCGCCGCCAGCGCCCCGGGAATCGAGGCAACATTCTGGTAGAACGCATGCGCGCGGTCGAGCGCCAGTTCAGTGAGCCCTTCGACAACAGGGCGCTGGCCTTGCCCGGTCAGCCATTCAGCGATCTTCTCATACTGTGGATCATAGACCGGCGTGTAGAGAATCCGGTGAATCGTGGTTGCGGGCACGCCGCGCATCCGCAGCACAGATGCGGCCTTGTTGGTTGGCGCCAAAATCGCCAGAGTGCGGCGTTCTTTACGCTTTTTCGGCTCGTAATCGCCGGAAACCAGATCAACACCCGCCGCGACCAAGGCTTTATATAGGCTGGCAAGCAGCATGGTCTTGCCCGAACCCGCTTTGCCCACAACCGCCAGCACCGATGATTTGTCCTCTGGCCGAGGCTCTAACCCGCCCTTGTCCAGATCAACGCCCATGCTGAACAATTCCGCCGCAACACGGTCATAGGCTTCGGCCTGATCATCAGAAAATGTCAGCTTTACGGGGGCGAGTTCGGTCATTTGGCGACCATATCCAAGGTTGGGACCAAGGGCCAGACCTGAAGCCCAAACCTGACACCAAGTGCCGTTTTGCGGGGCATCGAGCCCCTTGAAACGGCGCTGCCAGGACACAGTCTGAGGCGTCGCATCGGTTGCATGTTCGGGAGGGGGGCCAGCCCCCCGCTTGCGCCGCCCCCGGAGTATTTATGCCAATGTGAAATGGCTATTGGCATCATCTCTTAACGCGGCGGGGAGAATTCTGGCGATGCGGTTTTCCCCGCGGGGAATGACTTGTGGAAAATGGCAAGTTGTTTGCCATTTTCCACCATATGTAGTGGCTACACGCCAGCTTTAACCGAAGAATGCTGCTAAATCAGCGGTTCAGGCTGGCGTCAAGCGTGTCTTCAAAGGTGCGCAAGCCGGTGCGCGTGGCTTGCACCAGCACCGCCATATTGCCCGGTTTGTGCTTGTTGCTGCGCATCAGCATGTGCGCCGCAGGGATTTCTGCCCAAGGGAAAACTTCCGACATGCAGGGATCAAGGCGGCGTTCGATCATCAGCTTGTTCGCCGCTGCCGCTTGTTTCAAATGCGCAAAATGGCTGCCTTGCAGGCGCTTTTGATGCATCCACATGTAGCGGACGTCAAAGGTGCAGTTGAAACCCGAGGTTCCGGCGCAGATCACCACCATGCCGCCCTTTTTGCACACCAGTGAACTGACCGGAAACGTCGCCTCACCCGGATGTTCAAACACCATATCGACGCTGACGCCCTTGCCGGTGATGTCCCAGATTGCTTTGCCAAAACGCCGGGCTTCCTTCAGCCAGTCGTTATATTCGGGCGTATTCACCGTGGGCAATTGGCCCCAGCATTTGAAATCCTTGCGGTTGATCACGCCTTTCGCGCCCAACCCCATGACAAACGGGCGCTTGTCTTCTTCCGAGATCACACCAATCGCATTCGCGCCTGCGGTGTTGATCAGCTGGATCGCGTAAGAGCCAAGCCCGCCCGACGCACCCCAAACCAGCACATTCTGCCCCGGTTTCAGATCATGCGGCTCGTGCCCGAACAGCATCCGGTAGGCGGTGGCTAGGGTCAGGGTATAGCAGGCAGATTCCTCCCACGTCAGATGCTTCGGGCGTGGCATC
Organism: Cypionkella sp.; assembly: GCF_030652235.1. Taxonomy (GTDB): domain Bacteria; phylum Pseudomonadota; class Alphaproteobacteria; order Rhodobacterales; family Rhodobacteraceae; genus Cypionkella. Next base: position 40,237 of record NZ_JAUSBA010000026.1, on the reverse strand, counting down.
AACTGCTGTGCCTGCACCCGGGTGAACTGTGCGAAAGAGCCGTCCGGCGTCTCATAGCCCCAAATCCGCTGGCTGGGCGAAAACATCGGATCGCCGCCGTTGCATTCTTCATCGTCGCCGTCGTCTTGGTTGCAATGCACCACGACCTCGTCACCGACCTTCCAGCGCTTCACCTTGTCGCCCACCGCCCAGACGATGCCAGAAGCATCGCTGCCTGCGATATGGAACGGCTGCTTATGGCCATCAAACGGGCTGATCGGCACGCCCAAAGCCGCCCAGACGCCGTTGTAATTGACGCCCGCCGCCATCACCATGACCAGCACGTCTTGGCTGTCGAGCTTCCAAGTGTCGACCACCTCTACCTGCATCGCGGTATCGGGTTCGCCGTGCCGGGCTTGGCGGATCGACCACGCATACATTTTCGCCGGAACATGGCCCAAGGGGGGCATTTCGCCAATCTCATAAAGGTCCTTCACCGGAGCCTCATAGGGGGTGATTGCCGAGCTGATATCCAACGCCATGCTTGCCTCCAACTAATGCCGCGCCGCAGAATCGGGGCGGGTTGCGGTAGTGATAGCGGGCCACTGCGCAACTTTGCAATAGTCTTGATGCAAATTTTGTAATTTTATGTCTGCCGCGTTGCGGCAATTCTACACCTCGGCTTCCAACCTTTGCACCACGGGGGCGGCATAAAACCCGATCAGCGCGGCGGAACCTTGGGTGATTTGCAGATTCGCGTCGATGAGGCCGCGGTTGATCAGCGGCGTCAGGCCCTCTTGCAACGTGGCCTCCAGCCCCTGCGGCGGCAGCTTTTGCACAGCCCCCCGCGCCGAAAGCCGCGCCTGCAACGCGGTCATTGCGGCGCTGAGTGCCGCCCTGTCCGCGGGTTTTTCCAACAATGCCGCTGCGACCAAAGGCACCGGCAGCACCGGCACCACTTTGGTGATTTCAGCCATCAGGTAAGCCCCCAACTCCTCGGTCGGTCGATGCGGAGCCTCGGCCAGAAAGGCGCGCAGAGACACCGGCGGGCCAAAGCCAGCCGCTGTGGTGCCGAACCCCTTGAAGCGGCCACGGAATTTGCGCCAGAGGTTGCGCAACAGAAATCCGATGATCGCCATAGGTTTGCCGCGAAACCTGCGCGTGCCCGCCTCGGCCGCTCCGGTCAAAATCCGATCCTCTAGCACCCGGTCATAGGCCAGCCCCACCGGCACGAACACCACATCACGCCCGCCGGGCTCGTAGGCGGAGACGATATAGCTGAGCAGCCCCATCTTCGCGGCCCCCACCCGACCATCCAAACTCAGCCCGCCCTCGGGGAAAATCGCCTGCGTCGTGCCAGCGGCGGTCGCCATCTGCACATAGCGCGCCAGCACCCGGCGGTAGAGAATGTTGCGGCTGCCGCGCCTTATGAAATACGCCCCCATCGAGCGGATCAGCGCACTGAGCGGCCAAATCCGCGCCCATTCCCCCACCGCATAGGAAATCGCCGAGCGGTTCGCCACCAGCCAGGTGATCAGCACATAATCCATGTTAGAGCGATGATTCATCACGAAAATCACTGTAGCTTTCGGGTCGATATGCGCCAAAGCCGCGTCAACGCGGCCAATCCGCACCCGGTAGGCCAGACGCGACAAGCGGCGCGCCAAGCGGGTAGCGACGCCGAAATATAACGTCGCCGAAAATCCCGGCACGATTTCCCTCGCATAGCGGCGGGCTTCTTCAAACGCCACCGACCCCGGCACCCCGGTTTCGGCGGCATGATCGGCCACCGCCTCTAACACACGCGGATCATAGGACAATCGCACGATCATGTCCTGACGCCGCGCCAGTTTGAAAAACTCAATCGGGCGATCCAAGCGGCGGTTCAGCCGCGACAGCGCCTTCTCGGCGCGTTTGCGGAAAAACCAGCGCACCGAGGGGAACAGGAAATGCGAGGCAAAAGTGATCGCCGCAAAAGCAAGAATCAGCAACAACAACCAAAAAGGGACCGCGACGGGTTCTGTCATCCCGCAATATTGGCAGCCCGCCGCCGTCTTGAAAAGCGTCGTCTTTGGCTGGATGGCACGGGCTGCGGTTTGCCAGAACCGCACCGCGTTTGTACAATGATAAGGGCCGTCATGTTTGTGACACCTCAATTCCCATCCTACGCCGCAACGCAGCGAATTGACACTTGCGTTAAATTGCGCTTAGTGCTGCACTGACGCAAGAATATTGCCGATACGCTTCAGGAGGCCGAGATGGCGACGCCAGCATCCAGCAAAGAAACCCCGTGGTTGTTCCGCACCTATGCCGGGCATTCCACCGCCGCGGCCTCAAACGCGCTCTATCGCAGCAATCTCGCGAAAGGCCAGACCGGGCTGTCGGTGGCCTTCGATCTGCCCACCCAAACCGGCTACGATTCTGATCATGAATTGGCGCGGGGTGAGGTCGGCAAAGTCGGTGTGCCGGTCAACCATCTGGGCGACATGCGGGCCTTGTTCAAGGATATCCCCTTGGAGCAGATGAATACGTCGATGACGATCAACGCGACTGCGCCGTGGCTGCTGGCGCTTTACATCGCCGTCGCCGAAGAACAGGGCGCCGATGTGACCGCCCTGCAAGGCACCGTGCAGAACGACATCATCAAGGAATATCTGTCGCGCGGCACTTATATTGCGCCGCCGAAACCCAGCCTGCGGATGATCACCGATGTCGCGGCCTACACCCAAAAGCACCTGCCAAAGTGGAATCCGATGAACGTCTGTTCCTATCATTTGCAGGAAGCGGGGGCGACGCCGGAACAGGAACTGGCTTTTGCGCTGGCCACCGCCTGTGCCGTGCTGGATGATCTGAAAGGTAAAGTATCATCGGCTGATTTCCCCAATATGGTCGGCAGAATATCGTTTTTTGTCAACGCTGGCATCCGCTTTGTGACCGAGCTGTGCAAGATGCGCGCCTTCGTGGACCTCTGGGATGAGATTTGCCTGACCCGCTACGGCATCACCGAGGCCAAATATCGCCGCTTCCGCTATGGCGTTCAGGTCAATTCTTTGGGCCTGACCGAGCAGCAGCCGGAAAACAACGTCTACCGCATCCTGATCGAAATGCTGGCCGTGACCCTGTCGAAAAACGCCCGCGCCCGCGCCGTGCAACTGCCCGCCTGGAACGAGGCTTTGGGCTTGCCGCGGCCTTGGGATCAGCAATGGTCTTTGCGGATGCAGCAAATCCTCGCCTATGAAACCGACTTGCTGGAATACGACGATCTGTTCGACGGCAACCCGGCGATTGACCGCAAGGTCACGGCGCTGAAAGACGGCGCGCGGGCGGAACTGGCACAGATCGACGCGATGGGCGGCGCTGTCGCTGCGATCGACTATATGAAGGGCCGCTTGGTCGAGGCGAACGCCGAGCGCATCGCTAAAATTGAAAGCAAAGAAACCACAGTGGTCGGCGTCAACCGTTGGGTCGAGACCACCCCCAGCCCGCTGACCGCTGGCGATGGCGCGATCATGCTGTCGGACCCGAAAGCCGAAGCTGATCAGATTGAACGCCTGACCGCATGGCGCGAAACCCGCGATGAGGCCGCCGTGCAAACCGCCCTCACCGCCTTGCGCGCCGCCGCAGCCTCCGGCATCAACATCATGCCCGCCTCCATCGCCGCCGCAAAGGCCGGGGCCACCACCGGCGAATGGGGCCTGATGGTGCGGGCGGCTTTCGGCGAATACCGCGCGCCGACCGGGGTGTCCCGCAACCCCTCTAACCGCACCGAAGGGTTGGAGCCGATCCGCGAAGCGGTGCAAATCCTCGCGGCCAAACTCGGGCGGCCCTTGAAATTTCTCATGGGAAAACCGGGGCTTGACGGCCATTCCAACGGCGCCGAGCAAATCGCCGCCCGCGCCCGCGATTGCGGCATGGACATCCATTACGAAGGCATACGCCTGACTCCCGCCGAAATCGTTGCCGCCGCTGTCGAACAAAACGCCCATGTCATCGGCCTGTCGATCCTCTCGGGCAGTCACATTCCCCTGATCCGCGACACCCTTGCGAAAATGCGCGAAGCGGGCCTGTCGGGCATTCCGCTGATCGTCGGCGGCATCATCCCCGAGGACGACGCAAAAGCCCTCCGTACCATGGGCGTTGCCGCCGTCTACACCCCGAAAGACTTCGAGTTAAACCGCATCATGCTTGATATCGTCGGTCTGGTCGACAAAACCACACTGGCGGCTGAATGACGAAATGTCGTCAATCCGCGAAGGACTTGCGCTAGATCAAATCCGCCCCAGCCCATCCATGGCATCTCTTGAACAACACAGGAGATGCCCATGTTTGACCGGATCAAGGCACTGAAGCACCGCTGGCAAGATCTGAAACAGATCGCACAGCTTGACCAACGCGATTTGGACGATCTGGGCATGACCCGCGATCAGATCGAGGCTTTCGTACGGATGCCGCAGGATGTGCCCGACCGCGTTGTGGCGATGGCGCAGATTTTTGGGCTGACCGAAGCGCAGGTCCGCGCTGATCACGACCGCTACCACGAATTGCTGCACACCTGCGGCCAGTGCAAAGACCGCAAGAATTGCGGCAAAGTGCTGGAGCGTGGTGCGCTGGCGCAACCCGCGGATGCCGAATTTTGCCTCAACAAATCCAGCTTCACGGCCGGATTGATCTAAGTCTACCCTGGCCCAAGGCTTCCCCTGCCCCGCAAAACGTCATAGCTTCGCCAAAAACGGAGAATGCGATGACCTTTCATATCGGTGCCAAGCCAGGCGAGATTGCCGAAACCGTGCTTTTGCCGGGCGACCCCTACCGCGCCCGTTGGGCGGCACAGAAATACCTTGAAAACCCGGTTTTGGTGAACGAGGTGCGCGGTATGCTGGGCTATACCGGCACATGGCACGGCCACCGGGTCACCATCCACGGCTCGGGGATGGGGATGCCGTCGCTGTCGATCTATGCCAATGAATTGATGAAAGATTATGGCGCGCAAACCCTGATCCGCATCGGCTCTGCAGGCGCGTTGCAGACGCATGTCAAGCTCCGCGACGTGGTTCTGGCGCAGACCGCCAGCACCTGCGGCAGCCCGTCGCAAAGCCTGTTCCGCGAGTTGAATTTCGCCCCCTGCGCCGATTTTGCCCTGCTGTCCGCCGCCCATAAAGCCGCGCTGAAAATTGGCGTCCCAGTGCATGTCGGCGGAATTTTTTCCTCCGACACCTTCTATGATGAACGGCAGGATTTGTCGGATCAGTTGCAGCGCCACGGCACGCTTTGCGTCGAGATGGAGGCCGCCGAGCTTTACATGCTCGCCGCCCGCTACAACCGCCGTGCCCTCGCCGTGCTGACGATTTCCGACCATATCCTGACCCATGAAGCCCTGCCCGCTGACCAGCGCGAAACCAGTTTCGGTGCCATGGTCGAAGTGGCTCTGGAAGCCGCTTTCGCCTAGACCCGCGCCCCTGCCAGTTGCAAAAACCGCGCCGCGCGCTGCACGGCACAGCCCGGCCGCATCGGCCGGGCCGACCACAACCGCAAACCGCCCGGCAACGTCACCTTTTGCGCAAACGGTGCCACCAAGGCCCCTGCCGCCAGATGCGAGGCGACCAAAGCCTGATGCGCCATCAGCACGCCCGCGCCGCCCGCAGCCTCCTCCACCGCCAGCGCATAGAGCGAAAACATCGGCCCACGTGGGGTGAAACTTACCCCCGACATTGCGGCATCTGCCCAGATTTGCCAATCCTGCGCCCAACTGGCGTCGGTCAGGCAGGTCACTGCTGCCAAATCCTCGGGCCGCTGCAACTTTTCCGCAAGTGACGGGGAACACACAGGAAAAATAACATCCGGCGCGATAATCTGATCACCCTCACCGTAAAACAGGCTCAGATCATAGGGCAAACGCTTCAGGTTCGGCGGGACCTCCATCGCGGTGATCGAGATTTCAATCTCGGGGGCCGCCGCGCGCAAAGCAGGTAAACGCGGTGACAGCCAAAGCTGCGCAATCGACGGCAAAGTCGCGATATGCACCACGCGGGGCGCTGCTTCGGCGCGCAGAACCTGCACTGCCGCCCCCAGCGCATCAAAGGCCAATGTGAACTCGGGCAACGCCCGCGCCCCTGCCGCTGTCAACACCACGCCGCGCCCAGCACGTTGAAACAACGGCGATCCCAACGCCGCCTCCAGTGCCTTCACATGCGCTGTCACTGCCCCCGCCGTCACCCCCAATTCGGCAGCGGCCAACGCAAAACTACCTAGCCGCGCCGCCGCCTCAAAGGCGCGCAACGCAGACAGGGCCAGATCTTTTGGGCGCGGCGGAGCAACAGCCATGTTACCTCAATTTTTCTGCGCTTAGTTTTTTTATACCATAGTTTTTCTAACCCTAGTTTTCCGCAATTCTGATTTGCCCGCAAGCCCCCGCTCTGGTTTGCTCTGATAAAAGGAGATCGCCATGCCCCATCTTACCCGCCGCCATTGGGTTCCCGCCGCCTGTGAAAGCCTGATCCAACGCCTTGCCTCTGATGCCGGCGCGCCGTCAGCGCAGGTTGCAAACCGCATCGAAGCGCTGATCCAAGCCAATGCCCAAATCCACGACCGCGATTGCTTCAACCTCAATCCCGCCACCAACATCATGAATCCCCGCGCCGAAGCCACCCTGTCGCGGGGTCTCGGCAGCCGCCCGTCCTTGGGCTATCCGGGCGATAAATACGAAATGGGGTTAGAGGCGATTGAGGAAATCGAGGTCATCGCCGCCGAACTTGCCGCCGAGATTTTCCAAGCCAAATATGCCGAAATTCGTGTCGGCTCGGGCGCTTTGGCCAACTTGTATGGCTTCATGGCGCTGACCAAACCTGGCGATGTGATCATAGCACCCCCCGCAACCATCGGCGGCCATGTTACCCATCACGCCGCTGGATGCGCGGGTCTTTACGGCCTGATCACCTATCCCGCCCCAGTCAATGCCGACGGCTATACCATTGATCTTGAAGACCTTCGCAGCCTCGCCCATCGCGTCAAACCCAAGCTGATCACCGTCGGTGGCAGCCTCAATCTGTTCCCGCATCCGGTCGTTGAAATTCGTGCGATTGCCGATGAGGTCGAAGCCAAAGTGCTGTTTGACGCCGCTCACCAATGCGGCATCATCGCGGGCGGGCTTTGGGCCAATCCGTTGAGCCAAGGTGCGCATCTGATGACGATGAGCACCTATAAATCGCTTGGGGGCCCGGCGGGCGGCCTGATTGTGACCAATGATGCCACGATTGCCGAACGGCTGGACCATATCGCCTACCCCGGCATGACCGCGAACTTTGATGCCGCCAAATCTGCCGCTTTGGCGCTGTCGCTGCTGGATTGGCGCGACTTTGGCGCGGCCTATGCGCAAGCAATGGTTGATCTGGCGCAGGCTTTGGCGCAAGAACTCAGCGCCCTCGGCCTGCCGATCTTTGCCGCAGGTAAGGGCGGCACCCAAAGCCACCAATTTGCCATTGAAGCTGCGGGCTTTGGCGGTGGCCAGACCGCCTCGAAGACCCTGCGCAAAGCCGGTTTCCTCGCCTGCGGTATCGGCCTGCCGATCGCCGAGGTTCCGAATGACCTCAATGGCTTGCGCATCGGCACGCCAGAGATGGTGCGGCGCGGCGTCACCCCGAATGACGCCCCGGCGCTTGCTGCCCTGATCGCCGAAGCCCTGCGCTCGAACGCACCCGAAACGCTCGGCCCGCGCACTGCTGCACTGCGGCAAGGTTTCCAAGGCCTGCACTACTTGCACCCTTGACCTAACCGATTCGTGGGCGTCTATTGCGACCCCTTCAGCAGGAGACGCCCATGAAGACCCGCAAACTTGGCCAAAACGGCCCAAATGTATCTGCCATAGGCTTAGGCGCGATGTCCTTCGGTGGCATTTTCGGCGATACCCATGAGGCCGAAAGTCTGCATTGCCTTGATGCGATGCTAGACCAAGGTATTGATTTTATTGATACCGCCAATATCTACGGCATGGGAGTTTCGGAAACCATCATCGGCAAATGGCTGACCACGCGCCGCCCGAATGTCACCATCGCGACCAAAGCCAGCTTTGTCGCAGGCCCGCCGCGCCGCATCGACAATTCGGAACGCCATCTGCGCGCCGAGTTGGAAGCCTCGCTGAAGCGGCTGAACCGCGACCACGTCGAATTGTTCTACATCCACCGCCGCGAACACGCCCGCCCCTTGGCCGAGGTGGTAGGCACACTGTCACGCCTGATCGAAGAGGGCAAGATTGGTGGCTACGGCATGTCCGAAATCGCCCCCGACACCTTGCGCGCCGCCCACAAAATCCATCCCTGCAGGGCGGTGCAAAACGAATATTCACTGTGGAGCCGCCAGCCCGAACTGGGCATGATCCAAGCCTGCAAAGCGCTTGGCGTGGCATTTATCCCGTTCTCGCCGCTGGCACGCGGCATGTTGGGCGACATCGCGCTCGCCAAACCCACCGACGGGTTTCGGGGCCAGAACCCCCGCTTCACCGAACCGAACTTCAGTGAAAATACCAATGCGATCAATATCTTCCGCACCTTCTGTGCCACGCGCGGCTGGACCACCGCCGCCACGGCTCTGGCTTGGATTTTAGCGAAAGGCGAGCATCTGATCCCGATCCCCGGCACCCGCAAGGCGGAAAACCTTGGCCAATGGGCACAAGCCACCGAGATCACCTTCACCGCCGAAGATCACGCCGAAATCGACCGCATCCTGCCCCCCGGCTTTGCTGCGGGCGACCGCTACGGCGATCAGCAACTGCTGGCAGTGGAGCGGTATTGCTAGGCTTGCTCCAAGCATCATCCTTTGCGCGGAAATAGCGTCAGGGGGTTTGGGGGGCGCAAGCCCCCCGACTTACACCACACCTATGCCGTGGCTGCGGTCATAGCCGTTCGCCAGTGCCGGATGCCAGCCTTCGGGCAAGGCCAAAGGCTTAAACACCTCAACCAGCAACGGAAAACACGCCGCCTGATCCGAGGAATGTTCCGAAGAGCAATCGCCGCCGGGGCAAGCCGACAAGCCACCAATCAAATCCATCGCGGCAAAGAACTCGATGAAATCCCCCGGCCGCACGGGGCTGGCCTTCATGAAATACTGCCCAGTGTCGCGGGTGAAGCCGGTACACATGAACACGTTCAGCACGTCATGCACATGCGCCTCGGCCTGCCACAGCGGCAAACCCGTGCGCGCGGCCAGTGCCCGCGTCAGGTTGGAATGGCAGCAATGATGATACTGCCCGCCGGACAAAAGATTGCTGGTGTAGGGGTCGCAGCGGGTGCCGATCACATCATGTACGCTGCCGCCAAAGCCGTCAAAGCCATACCAATCAAGCGTATCTTCGGTGATCAAAGCCATCTCGCGCAAATAAGGCAGCGCCGACCACATCCGATCACCCGCCGACAGATGCGTGCCATGCAAGGCTCGGGTTTTGCCCGAGAAAAACCGCTCTGTCAGATCAGCTGCGTTCCACAGATTGAGATCGCCGACCTGCGGGCCTTCCACGCTGGTGATGCGAAAGAAATGCCCGGCGGGCACGTCAAAACACCGCGCCTCGCGTGCGGGCACCAGCACTTCGGCCACCCTGCTCCACCCAGCCCTTGCGGCAAGATAGGGCGTCAGATCTGGCCGCGGTAGGCCCGAGACCGGGTAGCAGATCACCGGCTTCACCGCTTTGCGTGCCTGTGCATCGGCGGGGCCAACATGGTCTGGCTGGTCTGGTTTCATCGCTTTCTCCCAAATTGTGTCAGCACACCAAATCTCCCGGGCTCACGCCACCCGCAAACATTGCCTTGGCCCGCGGCCCGCCCCTGGATCACAGACCGCGCCACAGGCGGCGCAGTGATAGCTGCTGGGGCCTGCCCGGCGATCCAAACGCCAGCGGCAGTCGCGCGTCAGGGTGGAGTTGCGGCGTGCTGCCCACGCATAGACAAACACTGACACCAGCAAAACCAGCAATAACAACGGCATAGGGGTTCCTTTTCATCATTCCCAGCATGGCCTAAGCTGTCGCCCCCTGCAAGAAGCTCGGCTCTGCGCGCAACCGATGGCTCGGGAACGGGATCGGAGCCACCCGCAACTGCCGCGCCCGCGAGAATTCGGCCGGCATCCTTAGCACTGCATATTGCCGCCCGTCCTCATCATTGCGGTAAGTGTCCCCCAGCCGCGACACCTCGTAGCCAATCTGGCGCAAAGCCCGCATCAGGGTCAGTGACGACAAACAAATCAACTCCTCACCGCCCTCAGCGCGGGTGATTTCGACCAAACCATCCACAATCAGGGTCAAACATTCGCTGCGCTCTGCCGCCGTGGTAAGCGCATCCGAGATCACCAACCGCGTACATTCCCAGACATGCGGCGTCGCAATTTCCACCGACATCACATGCGACGGGATATGCGGCAGCTTGCCGGAATAGGCATCGCGCAGCATATAGGTATGCGCCCCCCAAGTTGCGGTCGTGGCCATGGCGCGCGCGCCACCTACAACCTGGCCGTGTCTTAAAACCAGCGAGTAATGCGCCATCGGTGTGTCATACTGGTCCATTTCGACCTTGGCATTATGTGGCACATCCCAGCCAAGCTGATCGACAAACACCTGTTTGCGCAACGCCAAAAAGTCGTAAAATGCCGAACCGTAACGATGGAAATCGGAAAAATCGAACCGGATATTGTCCATAGGATACTCCTAAACATGCTGAATCGTTTCTGATAAAGCGACAATACCCCGGAAGTTGTATTTACCTACAGTCCACAGATTTTACGCGACTGTCGGAATAGTTAAAATTTGCTGGATTATCAGCGGCGCTTAAAGAATCCGCCGCGCGGCGGCGATCGAAGCCGCTTGGGATTGTGTTCGCGCGCCCAATTTTCGCTTAACGTTGTTCAGCCGGGCTTTCACAGCACTTTCCGAAATTCCAAGCTGCGCTGCAATTTGTTTCAGCCGCAAGCCTTCAGATTGCAGTTTCAACGCCTCAATCTCGGCATTTGTGAGGCTTTTCTCATCCTCCGGGCCCGCGTGCAGATGCTGCATGATTCGCAGCAGATCCTCCATCTCGGCATCTTCAAAGTCGCGGTCATCGCGGAAAAACAGCCCGTAGCTGCGCCGGCCCTTGTCCCGTGGCGTCATCACCGACACCGCAGCGCCATGGCCCAAGCCGAAAACTGCAGCATGGGCACGCACCTGATGCGGATCGGTCGCGATCATTTCCGAGAACCGAATACCACCGACATTGCCATACACCCAGCGCATCGCCGGATCCTGCACAACTAAGCCATGGGTTGTGTAAAACTCCACCCAGATGCCAGGCAGATTGTTCATCTCTTCCTCAGGAAATGAGAATCCAACCCGCAAAGCGACATAGGAACCCGCCGGGGCTATATGTTCGATCTGATTTTTCATTGCCTGCAGAAGTGTCATATGCTCAAAACAGTTGCCGACGTCTCTACCACGTCATAATCTCGCCAAGCAGATATTGCGCGGATAAAGTGCAATTCGCAACCTCTAGCATCCAAAGGGTGAGTGATCGTGAAGGATATGACTAAGGCAGACTCCGTTTCAGAACGGTTAGCCCGGTTGAGGGCGCTCTGCGACAGCGGTTTTGCTCTGGCAGCCCACATCCGCTACACGCGCCCGACGATCTTGTACAGAACCTATGATCAGGTGTGGATTGATCACTACAGCGAGCGCGGCTTCATGCTTAGCGACCCCGTCGTGCATTGGGGGCTGACCCATACAGGTGCAGTCAACTGGGCCGACCTCGCCGATCAAGACCCACAAGGCGTCATAAGTGACGCGTTGGCGCATGGGCTGCACAACGGCTGGACCTACGCGGTGGGGCCGCAAACCTCGCGCACCATCGCAGGCATTACCAAAACCGGGCCGGATTTCACCGTGGCAGAGCGCGCCGAGATTTCCCAGATCGTGAATGAGGTGCATGATCTGACCGAAGGGTTTGAAAGCGTCTCGCCCGAGACCCAAGCGGCGTTGCTGGCGCTTTAGTGCTGTCATCCGCAGAATTTCAAAGACGCGCCGATTGGGGCGCGTCTTGCGTGGTTGCGTTTTGCCAGTGGTTTACACCACCCGCTCAACCATCATCTTCTTGATCTCGGCAATCGCCTTGGCCGGGTTCAGCCCCTTCGGGCAGGTCTTGGTGCAGTTCATGATGGTGTGGCAGCGATAGAGCTTGAACGGGTCTTCCAGATCATCGAGCCGCTCTCCGGTCGCCTCATCGCGGCTGTCGATGATCCAACGGTAAGCATGCAGCAAGGCGGCAGGCCCCAGATATTTATCGCCATTCCACCAATAGCTTGGGCAAGACGTGCTGCAACAGGCGCACATCACGCATTCATAAACCCCGTCGAGCTTGGAGCGATCCTCGATCGATTGGCGCCATTCTTTCGCGGGCTTGTTGGTCTTGGTCTCCAACCACGGCATGATGCTGGCGTGCTGTGCGTAGAAATGCGTGAGATCGGGGATCAAATCCTTGATCACCGGCATGTGCGGCAAGGGATAAATCTTCACATCGCCCTTCACCTGATCCAGTCCATAAATACAGGCCAAGGTGTTGATGCCGTCGATGTTCATCGCACAGGATCCGCAAATCCCTTCCCGGCAGGAACGGCGGAAGGTCAGCGTCGGGTCGATCTCATTCTTGATCTTGATCAGCGCGTCCAGAACCATCGGGCCGCAGCTGTCCATATCGACGAAATAGCTGTCCACCCGCGGGTTTTCACCGTCATCCGGGGTCCAGCGGTAAATCTGGAACTTGCGCACATTCGCGCCCGCAGGCTTCGGCCAGGTCTTGCCGGTGCGGATTTTCGAGTTTTTCGGCAGGGTGAATTGAACCATCTGACAGACCTTTTCTTATCTTCCGCGTCAATATCGGCTGGCGGGAATGCTGCTGTAGGGACGCGTCGGCATCTCACCCGAGCGGTGATAGACGCAATTTTGGTAAACTTGATCAGGGTCTTTGCCCTGAAGATAATCGCTGCTGAAGGTGATCTCGCCGAACGTGGTTTTACGCCCGTCCGACCCGATCCCCACCCCAACCTCACCGCGCGGCTGCTCTGCCAGACGGGCACGCTGGAAACATTCGCGCTCGGCCTGCGCAACCGGGATCGGCCCGCAGGCGATCAGCGGCAACAGCGCAAGCAAGGCAAGGCTCTTGCGCATGACTTAGCCCTTCAACGGCGGCACGCCATTGCGTGCGAAACAGGCCGTGGCACTGGGCCGGGTGGCAAGATTGCGGATATTCTGCACTGTCAACGTGCCCGCCTCAACGCCCACATCCCGCGCTAAGGCCCGGATTTCGTCCGTCCCTGCCGCATCCAACACGCATTGCGTCGCAGCCTCGGCGACAGTGCCCGGCAATTCGCGCGCCAACACTGGGCGCACCACAGTTTCCGCCGTCCGCCGCATCGCCTTGTCGGCCAAAACCTGCGGATCGCAGGCGGCAAGCAGGCTTACGGCAATCAGCGCGCTCAGTGCACTAAATCGGCAAACAGGCATAGCCATCTCCTCCGGTAAACGTATTACGGCAAGCGCGGGGTCCCGTTGGGATGGCCAACGCCGCAGGTTTGCCCGCTGCTGTCGCAGGCGGTGGCGTTCCGTAAGTATATGTTTTCGTGACAGTTCCGCCTTGCACCTGCGTCTGCATCGTCTGCGGAATACCGCCAACAGACCGCATCTCTGGTGCCCGTGCCTTCAGGCAGGCGTTGATCGCCGCCATTTCTTTAGGCGTGCCGGGAATATCGCCCTGCACACCAGAGGCATGAGCCGCCGCCGCCCGCGCGGTAAAGCCAGACTCTGCGCTGCATTGCTCGACATCTTTGGCCACAACCGGGTCAACTGATCCCACCGGCACGCAGGCCGCCAGTGCCAAAACCACCAGAAGCGCCGCTGCCCGCATCAGAACTTCCTTTCAGCAGGCGCAATCTTCTTCAACGAAATCCCACCATCGGCTTCTGATGTCAGCGGTGCCGTATGCACTGGGCGATAGTCTAGCCGCACGGAATTGCCGTCAACCCAAGCCAGCGTGTGCTTGCGCCAATCGGCGTCATTGCGCGTGGCGTAATCTTCATGCGCATGCGCGCCGCGGCTTTCGGTGCGGGCATGAGCGCCCACAATCGTCGCCAGTGCATTCGGCATAAGGTTCTGAAGTTCCAGCGTTTCCATCAGATCGCTGTTCCAAACCATGGAGCGATCCGTCACCTTGATATCAGCCATCTTGCCCGCAATCGCCGTCATCTTGGCAACCCCTTCGCCAAGGGTCTTGTCGGTGCGGAACACCGCCGCATCGGCCTGCATGGTCTTTTGCATCTCAAGCCGCAAATCCGCAGTCGGCAGCGAACCATTGGCGTGCCGCGTCGCATCAAACCGCCCCAAAGCGCGGTCGACTTCCGCCCGGTTCACCTCTGCAGCCCGCTCTTTCGGCTTCACAATCTCGCCCGCACGGATCGCCGCCGCCCGGCCAAACACCACCAGGTCGATCAGCGAATTCGAGCCCAAACGGTTCGCGCCATGCACGCTTGCACAGCCCGCCTCGCCCACCGCCATCAGCCCCGGCACGGTGGCGTCGGGGTTGTCATGGGTCGGGTTCAGCACTTCGCCGAAGTAGTTGGTTGGAATCCCGCCCATATTATAATGCACCGTCGGCAGCACCGGGATCGGTTCTTTGTGCAGATCGACGCCCGCAAAAATCCGCGCCGATTCCGAGATCCCCGGCAGCCGCAAAGCCAAAGTTTCCGGTGGCAAATGGTTCAGGTGCAAATGGATATGGTCCTTATTGGCCCCCACCCCACGGCCTTCGCGAATTTCAATCGTCATGCAGCGCGACACATAATCCCGCGGAGCCAAGTCTTTGTAATGCGGCGCATAACGCTCCATGAACCGCTCACCTTCCGAGTTGGTCAGATAGCCGCCCTCGCCACGCGCGCCCTCGGTGATCAGACAGCCCGAGCCATAGATACCAGTCGGGTGAAACTGCACGAACTCCATATCCTGCAACGGCAGCCCCGCGCGCGCCACCATACCGCCGCCGTCGCCGGTGCAGGTATGCGCCGAAGTTGCGCTGAAATACGCCCGCCCGTAACCGCCCGTCGCCAGCACCACCATCTTGGCGTTGAACACATGGATCGTGCCATCGTCCAGCTTCCACGCCACCACGCCGGTGCAGCGGCCATCGGTCATGATCAGATCAATCGCGAAATATTCGATAAAAAACTCGGCATTATTCTTAAGCGATTGCCCATACAAAGTGTGCAAAATCGCATGCCCCGTCCGGTCTGCCGCCGCACAAGTGCGTTGCACCGGCGGGCCTTCACCGTATTCGGTGGTATGACCGCCGAAAGGCCGCTGATAAATCTTGCCCTCTTCGGTGCGCGAAAACGGAACACCGTAGTGCTCCAGTTCATAGACCGCTTTCGGGGCCTCACGCGCGAGGTATTCCATTGCATCGGTGTCGCCCAGCCAGTCGCTGCCCTTGACCGTGTCATACATATGCCACTGCCAGCTATCCGGCCCCATATTGCCCAAAGACGCGGCAATGCCGCCCTGTGCGGCGACAGTGTGCGAGCGGGTCGGGAATACTTTCGTCACGCAAGCCGTGCGCAAACCCTGTTCGGCCATGCCCAAAGTCGCGCGAAGACCCGCGCCGCCAGCCCCCACCACGACCACATCATAGTCGTGCACTTCATACGGATAAGCAGTCATATCAGCCCCTTAAAGTGCAATGCGCACAAGGGCATAGAGCCCCGTCGCCGCGATCACGGTGGAAAGCGAGATCACAAACATGATCGCGATCTTGCGCGCGGTGCCCTGCGCGTAATCTTCGATCATCATCGTGGCCCCCATCGCGAAATGCCGCATCCCGATCACCAAAACCAAAGCCGTCAGAATCGAAGTGAAGGGGCGCGCAAACGTCGCCCGCACCGCCTCGTAATCTTGGCCCAGCGCATGACCCACGATGTAGACCCAAGTTGGCACAAGGAAAGCCAATGCGACCGAAGAGAGGGTCATCGACCAATGATGCGCCGTCCCGGTATGCGAGGCACCGTTGCCCTCAGCCCGTTTGCGCGCGGTAAGATAACGCATGTTCAGCCCCTTACACGATCAGAATGGTAAGCGCGGTCAGAATGAACGACCCCGCGATGATGCCCCAGCCCAGCTTTTCAGCGGTGGCAATCTCCAGCCCGTGACCTGCATCGAAATACAGATGCCGCAGACCAGACAAATAGTGATACCACACCGCCCAAGCCGAGCAGGTGAACACCAGATCGCCAAACCAGCTTGTCGCCACGCGGTTCGCCACCGCGAAATATGCGAGCGATACCGCCGCCGCAAACAACCACCACACCGCAAGCATCACGCCGACGATCAGCCCGTTGCCCGTGATCCGCGTCAGGATCGACGTCACCGAGGTCAGTTGCACCCGGTAATAGGGGCCGATCATAAATGGCGAAAGTGGGCGTTCGACGACCCGTTTGTTCTCGGCCATACCTGTTGCCTTTCTCTTGATCTCTCTTGATCCGCATGGGGCCGCCCAAAACATTTATAATGGCGGCTTCATAGCTTGGCTCATTAATAGCGCTTATATCACGCATGTCACCCCAACCTACGCCGCAACTGCACAATGTTTCGCTATCAGGTGCAGTTTTTCAGATTTGTGATCACATGAAAAATTCATGTGATCACAAAATTTATCAATCTGGCGAAGCTTCCCACATCGCTTGCAGGTTCTGGGCATATTCGTTGCAAATCGTGATGGTCTGCTCACTCGGGCTGTAATAGGCGTTCGCCTCGCCGCAATCGGCCACCACAACGCTGACCTGCAGCGGCAGACCGAAGCGCGCGTTGATGCTCGTAACCTCTTCGGCGATCAGATCGGCAAGCGGCTGGCCTTCCTGCCCCGGCTGCATCACCAGCCCGACATTATCCCCGCCCGGAGTCGCATCCGCCAACACCGCATCCCAAGATCCAGCCGCCGCCTGCCATTCCTCGGGGCAGCGCTCGGCCCGTTCTGGCGGCAAGCCAAGCTCATCCGCAAGGCCCTGCCGGGCCTCGGGATTTGCCCCATAGAACAGGCACACCACCGAGTAATAGCGCTGCATATCCATGCTATGCTCATCGGAATAGGACGGCGCCTCACCGCCCGCTTCGCGCTGATCAGCCTGCAATGCATAGGCCGTGGCATCGCTGGCAAGGATATTCGCCGCCGCTTCTTCCTCCCAGATGTCGTTCATCAAGATCACCGAAAGATGGTCCGCCGCGTCTTCTTCCTTGCCCAAAACCGGCAGTTGCAGCACGTCGATCATCGCGTGGCCCAGTTCGTGATAGAAGGTCGCGATCACCTCGTTGGCGATGAAAGCGGATTCTTCTTCATCCTCGGGAAACTGAAATACCGTTTGTGCTGTGGCACCAGTGGCCGCTGCGCACAAAGCCGCCGCCCATAGAAATTGCCGCATGATACCCCCGATTTTGGATCACCCTGTCACGGCCTGCTCGTTCAGGCAACCGCCAGCAGACAAACACTAAACCGGCATCAACGCCCAAACATCCAGATCCAGCAGCACCTCGGGCAGATATTTACCATCCGATCCCCGAAGCGCCCCCGCAGCACCCTTGGTCGCCACCAGCCGCAACCGGATCGCGCCCACACCCTTTGCATCGGTTTCAACCATATCCAACACTTCCGACCACGCCCGCACCGTATCACCGGCAAAGCACGGATTGGCATGCGCACCCGCGTTCAGCGCCACCAACATTTGCGCATTGGCCAGCCCATTGAACGACAACGCCCGCGCCAAGGAAATCACATGCCCGCCGTAAATCAGCCGCTTGCCATCCGGGCGCTGCGTGGCATCAAAATGCACCTTGGCCGTGTTCTGCCACAGCCTTGTCGCCAGCATATGCTCGGCTTCCTCGATGGTCACACCATCGACATGGTCGATCACCTCACCCACCGCATAATCGCGCATCCGATGCGGCTCGCCGGCCAGCGCAAAGTTATAGCGCGAGAAATCAAGCCCCTGCGGGATCACCAACGCCGCAGGCTCCACCACCTTAGCCAGTTCCGGAACCACCGTCAGCGGAGCCAGCGCCGAAAAATCGCGTTTCTTCACCATCACCCAGCGCACATATTCCAGCACCGCTTCGTGATGCTGGTTCAGCCCGACCGTGCGCACATAGACCACGCCCGATTGCGCGTTCGAATTTTGCTTAACCCCGATCACCGTGCTTTCAGAGCGCAACGTATCGCCCGACCACACCGGCCGCAGCCAGCGCCCCTCGGCATAACCCAAATTCGCCACCGCGTTCAAAGACACATCCGGCACGGTCTTGCCGAACACCACGTGAAAACTGATCAGATCATCCAAGGGGCTGAACGGCAGGCCACACTCTTGGGCAAAAATATCCGAGGAATACAGAGCATGCCGCGCCGGATACAGCGCGTGATACAGCGCGCGCTCGCCCATTTTCACTGTCCGGGGCACCGCATGGGTGATGACATCGCCCACCCGGTAATCCTCAAAGAACCGCCCCGCATTGGTTTTCATCACGTTTTCACCCCGTAGGGTGGGGTTTCACCCCACCGCTTCTTTAAGCCTCACCCAGCTTCATCTCGGGGTCGTAAATCCCCGGCACATCCTTCAACACCGCCTGCCCGCAGCGCATCACGCCCCGGCTGGCGTCAAACCCGTAAGTCGGCGTGCCATGCAGCACCCAGCCTTTGCTCAGCGCCAAAGACACCTTGTGGCAAAACGCAGATGTGTCGTCGTCGGACAAAAACCGATACAGCTGCATCAGGAATACGTTCCCAAAAACACCGGATGCCCCAGCCATGCGTGGATCAACGCGATAATCCCCATCAGCACCACAGTGCCGACCAAATTCATCGCATCACCCTTGATGCCGCGGCCATTGACAGGGGCCACCCAAACTGCAGACCGATTGATCAGCACCATCTCGGCCAAGGCCCAAATCCCGATACCGCCAAACAGCACTATGGATGCCTGATCGCCATTCACCAACAAATGCGCCACCGCCCACACCACAGCCCCCCACAGCATCGGGTGCCGCATTTTGGGATATAAAGTGCCCTTGGTGCCGCCGACCCCAAACAGGAACAAAGACACCAACATCAAGGTGTTATTCAAATGCCCCATCCCCGGCAGCGGCGTGTAAACCGAAACCCAGTCCGCCGCGCGATATCCCACCACCATCAGCACCACCGCCAGCAGCAACAGCCCTGTCACCACCAGCTTGCCCCGGTCGCCCATGCCCGCCCGCACGTCCGGGGCCACACGTTTGAAAAAATGCGCGCCCACCCAAAGGGCCAGTCCCAAAATCAGCCAGATCATCGCCAAAACCTCATGCAGACAGCGCGGCTATCATCTGGGCCTTCCCTAGAACCGCCTGTGCGGTGACGATATGCAGGTTTTCGACGATCTTTCCATCCACAACCGCCACACCCTGCCCCGCCGCCACCGCTGCATTGAACGCCGCGATCTGACGATGCGCGAGGTCCAATTCCGCCGCCGATGGCGCAAAGGCCGCATTGGCAATCTGCAACTGCGCCGGATGGATCAGGGTTTTGCCGTCAAATCCCATGTCGCGGCCCTGTACAGATTGCGCCAGCAGCCCCGCATCATCCTTGAACGCGTTATAGACGCCATCGACGATCACCCGGCCATAAGCCCGTGCCGCCAGCAGACACAAGCCCAACCCCGCCTGCAGTGGCAACCGGTCCGCCCGATCGCGAGCGCCCAATTCCTTGGCCAGATCATTGGTGCCCATCACCATGCCCGCCAGCTTCGGATGCGCCGCAATCTCGGCGGCGTTCAACATGCCCAGCGCCGTTTCCATCATCGCCCACAAGGGCTTGGCCGTCACGGCCGCCACCGCGTCCAGATCAGACGCCCGGTTCACCTTGGGGATCAGCACCGCCTCCACCCCAGGATGCGCGCCAAACGCCGCCAAGTCTTCGCCCCCCCATGGGGTATCCAACCCGTTGATCCGCACAATGCGCGCCCGGTTGCCATAGCCGCCCTCAGCCAAAGCCTGCGCCAGCACCTCCCGCGCGAGCGCCTTCTCCTCGGGCGCCACCGCATCCTCCAGATCGAAGATGATCGCATCCGCCGCAAGGCTGCGCGCCTTCTCCAGCGCCCGCGCTTTCGAGCCCGGAATATACAGCACAGATCGGAAGGGGCGAGCGGTCATGATTCTCTCCAGCAACAATATTGCGCCAAAAGGCCTCATTTCGCCACTTTCAGCAAGTCCAGAAATGCCGCAGCGCAGAAAAACCCGCACGCGGCCTTAACACTTTCCTCGCATCTTCCGCGCAGCCTAAGCGCAAACCCCAACCCGGAGACCGCAATGGAAAAGACCTTATTCGCCCTGTCGCTCGGCTTCGCAGGCCTGATCCTTGCGGTGCACGCAGCCCAAGCCGCCCCGGTTCAGATGGCCTTATACCCATCCCACATCAGTTTGATCGACACCAACAGCAGCGCCCAAGTCACCAGCTGAAAAAACAATCGCTCGGGCAGCCATTTCACCAGCCGCACCCCGGCAAAAACGGATATCGCTGCAATCGGCATCAACACCAAGACCTTCTCTAGACTGGCGAGATTGATCTGCCCCAGCATGTAATACGGGATCAGCTTGATCGCATTGATATAGGCAAAGGCGATCGTCGAGGTGCCGGCAAACACCGCTTTGCTTAGGCCCAACGGCATGGTGTAGACCTGATAGGGCGGCCCGCCGGAATGGCTGACAAAACTGGTAAACCCGGTCACCGTCCCCCAAAACACCCCCGATGCCACCTTGGCCCGCGCAGGTGCCACGATCACCTGCCGCCGGATCAGCAGGTTCAGCGCGAACACCACACCGATCACCCCGATCAGCACCGTGACCCAAGCTTCCGACACCACAGTTGCGGTGAAATAGCCAATCGCCACCCCTAAGGTGCCAGCCGGAATCATAAGCGCCAGCACCCTGCGATCAAACGCATGGCGATAGGCGTAAAGCCCGAACATATCCGACACCACATACAGTGGCAAAAGCAACCCCGCCGCAGTCACCGGAGAAATTCCCGGCACAAGCGCCAGCACCGGCACCGACAGCATCCCCACCACCGGCAAACCGCCCTTGCCCATGCCGACCAGCACCGAGGCTAAGCTCGCAAGCGCCCAAAACGCAAATCCACCCATCATGGCTCTTTCCCCTGCCAGCGGAATCACCCATGATCACCGCGTTGCCGATCCCGGCGGCCCCTGAATCGCAAGCTTATCGCCGAAGCCTAAAGCTGCCAGCGCCCGTTTAGCGCAAACAGTCCAAGCAGGCCAGCGGCTTACCCTGCTGCAGTGCAGCAGCTTGCGTTCAAAGGCCAAACGGGTTTAGCATACCACAGTATACAAACCCTTCGGAGACTCAAATGGCACGCCCAAAAATCGCGCTGATCGGCGCAGGTCAGATCGGTGGCACGCTCGCCCATCTCGCCGCCATCAAAGAACTTGGCGACATCATTCTGTTTGATATTGCCGAGGGCACCCCGCAGGGCAAAGCGCTCGACATCGCGCAATCTGGCCCCTCGGCGGGCTTTGATGCGTCGCTGAAAGGTGCCAATTCCTACGCCGAAATCGCGGGCGCAGATGTCTGTATCGTCACCGCAGGCGTGCCCCGCAAACCGGGGATGAGCCGCGATGACCTGCTCGGCATCAACCTGAAAGTGATGAAAGCGGTGGGCGAAGGCCTGAAAGCCCATGCGCCGAACGCGTTCGTAATCTGCATCACTAACCCGCTGGATGCGATGGTCTGGGCGTTGCGCGAATTCTCTGGCCTGCCGCACCACATGGTCGTCGGCATGGCGGGCGTGCTGGATTCTGCCCGCTTCCGCCACTTCCTGTCGGTCGAATTCGGCGTCTCGATGCGCGATGTCACAGCCTTCGTTCTGGGCGGCCACGGCGACACCATGGTGCCTCTGGCGCGCTATTCCACGGTGGGCGGCATCCCGTTGCCGGATCTGGTCGCAATGGGCTGGACCACACAAGAGAAACTCGACGGCATCATCCAGCGCACCCGCGATGGCGGCGCAGAGATTGTCGGCCTGCTGAAAACCGGCTCTGCCTTTTACGCTCCGGCGACCTCGGCCATTGAGATGGCCGAAGCTTTCCTGAAAGACCAAAAGCGCTTGCTGCCCTGCGCGGCCTATGTTGACGGCGCACTTGGCCTGAAAGGCATGTATGTCGGCGTCCCCACCGTGATCGGCGCGGGCGGCATCGAGCGTATCGTCGACATCAAAATGACCGCCGACGAGCAAGCGATGTTCGACAAATCCGTTGACGCCGTGAAGGGCCTTGTGGCGGCATGCAAGGCGATTGATCCGTCGCTGGCGTAAGCCACAATCGGCAATCGGGTAGGGTGCGTGATTTCACGCACCGCCTATAAATGCGCGCCCGAAAAGGGTGCGCATTTTGCGTTTTGCCATTTGGGTTCAAATCGAAACTGGCTCGTTGTTTTATCCCGGATGATCACATAGGCCCTTCGTCAAGAGCGTGGAAGTGTGAAACCCACATCTTCGCCGGCGCAAATCCTTAACAAACTCTTAAATCCACCACCTCAACCCATTGATTATAAAGACACTAAAATGGTCCCGAGTTGGGACCGCCCCCACCCCCCTTGACACCCCCCTCTGGCTCCGCCCAACTCCGCCCAAACCTCCGGAGGCCAGAATGACCGATTTCCACGCCGAGCTTGAATCCCGCCTGATCCGCTACGCCAGCATCGACAGCCAATCCAACGACGGCGGCACCGCCTCGCCCTCCACCGAAATCCAGCTGACCATCCTGCGCCTGCTGGAAACCGAACTGCGCGAAATCGGCGCCGCAGATGTCCAACTCACCCCCTATGGCACCGTCATAGCCACCATCCCCGGCAACGTCCCCGGCCCCACCATAGGCCTGCTTGCCCATATCGACACCGCCCCGCAGTTCAACGCGACAGGCGTCAAACCCCGGGTGATCCGAGGCTACAACGGCGGCACGATCAGCTTCCCCGACAACCCCACCCTCACGCTTACCCCCGAGCACAACCCCTACCTCGGCACCAAACAAGGCCACGACATCATCACCGCCTCGGGTCTCACCCTGCTGGGCGCGGACGATAAGGCTGGCGTCGCGATCCTGATGACCGCCGCCCGCCATCTGCTCGCCAACCCCGAGATCTCGCACCCCACCCTGCGCCTCGCCTTCACCCCGGATGAGGAAATCGGTCGCGGTGTCCATTCCAACCTTCCCGCCGATCTGAAAGCCGATTTCGCCTATACCTTTGACGGCGGTGCGGTGGGCGAGATCGAATACGAAAGCTTCTCGGCCGACGGGGCCGTCGTGACCATCAAAGGTGTGTCGATCCACCCCGGCTTGGCCAAGGATAAACTCGTCAACGCCATCCACCTTGCCGCCAAGATCATCCAGACCCTGCCGCACGCCACGCTCACCCCGGAAACCACCTCAGACCGCGGCGGCTTCATCCACGCCACAGATATGACCGGCGGCTCCTCGGAAATGATCCTCAAGTTCATCCTGCGCGACTTTGAACGCGATGGCCTCGCTGCCAAAGGCGCACTGCTGCAACAGGTCTGCGCTGCCGTCGCCGCCACCGAACCGCGCGCTGAAATCACCTGCGTGATCAAGCCGCAATACCGCAACATGCGCTATTGGCTGGAAAAAGACATGACCCCGGTCGATCTGGCGCGCGACGCCGCCCGCAGTCTGGGGATTGAGCCAGTATCCGTTCCGATCCGCGGCGGCACCGACGGCTCGCGCTTGACCGAGATGGGCGTGCCCTGCCCCAACCTGTTCACCGGGATGCAGGATATTCATGGCCCACTGGAGTGGATTTCGGTGCAGGATATGGGCCAAGCCACCGCGTTCTGTCTCGCCCTCGTCCAACACGCCGCAAAGCCTGCAGCTTGAATCAAGTTTTGATCCTCTGCGCGCAAATATCCCGAGGGGGTCCGGGGGTGGGAAACCCCCGGCGTTTGTGGCAAGAAATCCCATGGCCCAGCACATCTCGCCCTATCATGCTCCGAATTTCTACGCTGATGCCCTCGCGAAAGGGCGGCACCGTGACATCGTTGGCGGACGGTGGGAGGAGACGGGCAAGATCCAGATGGAACTGCTGCTCGGGGCAGATTTGCAACCGGACCACCACCTACTCGATATTGGCGCGGGATCGCTGCGCCTAGGCTGCAAGGCGGTGCCATACCTGACCTCCGGCCACTATTGGGCGACAGATCTGTCCGGCACGCTGCTCAAACGCGGCTATGAGACGGAAATCGCGGATAAATCCCGCCTCTCGCCCGCGCAGCTGATTGAGGATGCCAATTTCAACTTCCCCGGCGTGCCCGACAATATCACCCATGCCATCGCCTTTGCGGTGTTCACCCATCTGCCCGCCAACCACCTGCGCCGGGCGTTGATTCAGATCCGCGGCCGCTTTCCCGCCTTGCAAAAGCTGCTGTTCACCGCCTTTCTTGCCCCCGATGCCAGCGCCAGCCTGCTTCCGGTCAAACAACCCGACGGCGTGGTCACCCATGATACCCGCGCGCCCTATCATATGCTGACCGAGGACGTGCTGCAGCTGACCCGCGCTTCGGGTTTTGCAGTGGATCAACACCAAACCCGCCTACCGCGCGGGCAGGTGTTGTTCGTGGCCACCCCAGCCTAGGGTCTGGAATCCCACAGTTGCCATCGCAGACCGCCTGGCGCACCCTGCGCCAAATTCCAGTGGAGATTGCCATGCGTATTCTGCCATCCCTATTGCCGCTTTTGTGCCTTGCGGCCCCGCTGCACGCCGAAACCCTTTCCGCCGAGATTGGCAGCAAGGGGCTGAGCACCACCGAGACGCGGCTGGCCGCACTGCCTGCGCCGACAGATGCCGACCGTTTTGCGCTTGGCGGCGTGCGGTTTCTCGGCGCAGTTGAAGCCGCCTTGCAACTGCGTTACGCGGCAGGAATGATCGATCGCACCGGGATGCTGCCGTTCCTGCGTCTGCCGCTGGAAGATAACCCCAGCCCTGCCGCCTTTCAGCCGGCGATGATTTCCGATCTGTTCCGCACCGTGGATGAAAAACTGGCTCAGGCCCGCGCACCATTGGCCGAAATTGCAGAACACTCTGATTTAATGTTGGAAATCAACTTCGCCGACCTGTGGTTTGACATCAACGCCAACCATACCCGCGACATCGGCGAGGATGCGATGGCGGTGCTGGGGCCAATGCTGCTGGGTTGGCAATGGGACAGCCGCGACCCCGCCACCCCGGCCCCGGTGGTGAAATTCGATGCCGCCGACGTGGCCTGGCTTTCGGCCTATACCCATCTGTTGCAGGGCGTCAGCGATTTGGTTTTGGCCTATGATCCGACCGAGCCAATCACCCGCATTATGGCTGCGCATGATAAAATGGTCAGCCTTGGCGGCACCGCTCCCAGCTTTCTCAGCGATGCGCAGGGTGGACTGGACGAGGTCGATCTGATCGCCATCCTGATCGCCACGCTGCAACGGGCCCCCGATGCCGCGCGGATGACCAGTGCGCAGCAGCATTTCCTAAGCATGATCGCCGACAACCGCCGCTTCTGGGCCGAAGTGGCGCAAGAAACCGATAATGCCGCCGAATGGTTGCCAAATGACAACCAGCAATCAGCCTTGGGCGTAACCCTGCCGCCGGGCACCAAAGCGGTGTGGCTATCAGTGCTAGACGATGCCGAAGCGCTGCTGAAGGGTAGCAAACTCGCTCCCTATTGGCGGCAAGAGGGGGCAGCGGGCGTGAACCTCGCCAAGGTCTTTACCGATCCACGCCCTGCTGATCTGGCTGGCTGGATTCAAGGCTGGGCTGCCGCACCCTACTTGGAACAGGGCCAGCTTGTCAGCGACCAGAACTGGAGCGCGTTTGAGCAGATGATGGGTGGCGAGGCGATGATGCTGTCGTTCTATTTGAACTAACTCTGGCCAAATCCGGCGCGTGTTTCTGCAAAAATCCAGCATAGCGCTGGCGCAAACTGGCATCAAACGCCGCCTCTGACAGATCCGGCGCAAGGCCCGCTGCGGCCAAAACCGGGCGTGGATCAAAGCCTGTCTCGTCCAAAGCACCCAAGCGCCGCAACTGCCGAATCTGATCAGGTTCCAACTCTTTCAGCACCGCCACCAAGGCCGTGCGCATCTCTGGCGCGGCCATCGCCTCGCACATCGACAAAAACTGCGTGCTGCGCGCGGCACCATGCCGATTGCTGGCGTGGCTGGGGGGCTCATGCGCGCGGCGCAGCAGTTTCAAGGTGAAATGCAGCCGGGTCAGCCCGTCAAAATGTAAAAGCCGGGTCGACTGGATGGCCTTGTGTGCGGGCTTACCCAGCGGCGCGTGTAGCCCCATCTGCATCCCCGCCCCCACCCGCACCAAGGCCTTGCCCGCCCGATGCCCCGTCAGGCCATAATGAAAATACGCCTGCATCTCGCCATAAACCTCGGGGCCATGGTGCGGATAGTCGGGAAGCTCATGCCGAAACACGCCAGAGAAAATCTGTGCCCCAACAGCCCCCCTGGGATAGGCGCGCTCGGCCACCAAAAGCCGCATATACATCGCTTTGGCAGGGGCGCGAGCCAGTTCGGCCCGCAGCATGACGCCGTCGCGCAGGAATTCGTCGCCGTCGCAGTGCAACAGCCAGTCGGCGCCGCAGCGGGCGTAAACCTGCCGCGCGTTTTTGACTTGGCGGCTGGTGTGCAACGCCGGACGCTTGCCGTGAGCCGATGCCGCCCAATAGCTGGCGTCGCAGACCGTAACCTCGCAGCCGGGCAGATCTGCCAGCATGGCCTGCGCTTCTGCATCCGGCTGATCAAGAAAAAGATGCACCTTCGCGGCCCCCTGCGCCAGATGATGGGCCACAAAAGCCGCCACCAGTGCTGCCGGCTCGTCCAGCGTGGCCACCACTGCCCAAGTTGGTTTCATCGAACTGCTGCCATCCCGTTTTACACCCATGCAGGAACAATGCCGGGCGTTAGCGCGAACAGCAAGCCCTGATAAACTTAAGGAATCCCCTCATGTGATCACAATTTTTTTTTGTGTGATCACAAATGTCGGTTTTCCACCAATGCCCCGTAATTCTGGTTTTCCTATTGGCCAAATTTATGCCACACCGCCTTCAAATCAAAGCTGATGGGACACATCCATGAATATCCATGAATATCAGGCCAAGGCTCTGCTGCGCAGCTATGGCATCCCGGTGTCCGATGGCCGCGCCGTGACCAAGGCGGAAGAAGCCAAGTCTGCGGCAGGCGAACTCGATGGCCCGCTCTGGGTGGTCAAGGCGCAAATCCACGCGGGCGGCCGCGGCAAGGGTCATTTCAAGGAACCCGAAGCAGGTGAAAAAGGCGGCGTGCGGCTGGCGCGCTCGGTCGGTGAGGCGGCGGAGTTTGCCCGCCAAATGCTGGGTCGCACGTTGGTTACCGTGCAGACCGGGCCTGCGGGCAAGCAGGTCAACCGCATCTACATCGAAGACGGCAGCGATATTGAGCGGGAGTTATATCTCGCCCTGCTGATTGATCGCCAGACCAGCCGGATCTCGATCGTGTGTTCTACCGAAGGCGGCATGTCGATTGAAGACGTTGCCCATGACACGCCGGAAAAGATCTTGTCATTCAGCGTCGATCCGGCCACCGGCTATTCCGATTTCCACGGTCGCCGCGTTGCCTTCTCGTTGGGGCTAACCGGCAATCAGGTCAAGCAATGCGTCGGCATCGTGAAGAACCTGTATAAGATGTTCGTCGAAAAAGACATGGACATGCTGGAAATCAACCCGCTTGTCGTGATGAAAGACGGCAACATGAAGCTCTTGGATGCCAAGATGAGCTTTGACGGCAACGCGATGTATCGCCACCCCGATATTGCGGCGCTGCGTGATGAGACGGAAGAAGACCCGAAAGAACTCGCAGCCTCCAAGTTTGATCTGAACTACATCGCCTTGGATGGCGAAATCGGTTGTATGGTCAACGGCGCTGGCCTTGCGATGGCGACGATGGACATCATCAAGCTTTATGGTGCCGAGCCTGCCAACTTCCTTGACGTCGGCGGTGGTGCGACCAAGGAAAAGGTCACCGAGGCGTTCAAGATCATCACCTCTGACCCGCAGGTCAAAGGCATCCTCGTCAACATTTTCGGCGGCATCATGCGCTGTGACATCATCGCCGAGGGCGTGATTGCGGCGGTGAAAGAGGTCGGGCTGAAAGTGCCGCTGGTGGTGCGCCTTGAAGGCACCAATGTGGAACTGGGCAAAGACATCATCCGCAATTCCGGCCTGAACGTGATCGCCGCGGATAACCTGTCAGACGCCGCGCAGAAGATCGTTAAAGCGGTGAAGGGATGATCCGCCAAGCCGCCATTTTTACGCTATTGGCAAGCGCGGCTGCGGCACAGGACGCCGAACCGCGCAACCAATTGGTTGAAGGGTATATGGCGTGCCTGTCGGGCGGCAATCAGGTTGATCTGACCGAAGCCATGCTCACCAGCCTATACTGGACGCGTAATGACGACGGCGAAGAGGGTTTGATCTATTTCTACCCCGGTGTCGGCGACGATACGATTGTTTACATGGCCGAGGGATCCTTCTGCCATGTTGAAAGCACCAGCGTAGACAGTTCCACCGCATCGGAAATCCTTGCCGCAGCACTTGGCGGCGAAGACGGTGCGCCGTTTGTCTATTCGAAGGATGGCATGGGCTGCACCCGGCTTGATTTCGACACAGGGGTCAGCGCCACCGTCACCTCGGCTGGTAATGATCCGACCTGCGGCTCTGACACCGATAGCGGCGTACGCTTTGAGGCGACACCAATAGAATGAACTGCGGGCCGGGGATCCGGCCTGTCCCGAAGCTGAAAATCAGGAGACGCCGAACATGGCCGTACTCGTAAACGCTAACACCCGCGTCATCTGCCAAGGCTTCACTGGCAGCCAAGGCACGTTCCATTCGGAACAGGCCATCGCTTACGGCACCAAAATGGTCGGCGGCGTCACGCCCGGCAAGGGTGGCTCCAGCCACCTGAACCTGCCGGTGTTTGATTCTGTGCATGAGGCCCGCGCGGTCACCGGGGCCAATGCATCGGTGATCTATGTGCCGCCGCCGTTTGCGGCTGACAGCATCCTTGAAGCGATTGATGCCGAGATGGAGCTGATCGTTTGCATCACCGAAGGCATCCCGGTGCTGGATATGATGAAGGTCAAGCGCGCGCTGATCAATTCCAAGTCGCGCCTGATCGGGCCAAACTGCCCCGGCGTGATGACCCCCGGCGAGTGCAAAATCGGCATCATGCCGGGCAGCATTTTCTCGAAGGGTTCGGTCGGGGTTGTGTCGCGTTCTGGCACGCTGACCTATGAGGCCGTCAAGCAGACCACCGACGTGGGCTTGGGTCAGACCTCGGCTGTCGGCATTGGGGGTGATCCGATCAAGGGCAGCGAGCACATTGATATCCTTGAAATGTTCCTCGCCGACCCCGACACCCATTCGATCATCATGATCGGTGAAATCGGTGGCGCGGCCGAAGAAGATGCAGCCCAATTTCTTGCCGATGAGAAAAAGCGTGGCCGCTGGAAACCCACCGCAGGCTTTATCGCCGGCCGCACCGCCCCCGAAGGCCGCCGCATGGGCCATGCCGGTGCCATTGTGGCAGGCGGCAAAGGCGATGCGCAATCGAAGATCGAGGCGATGAAAATGGCCGGGATCATTGTGGCCGACAGCCCGGCGACCTTGGGCGAGGCCGTGCTGAAAGCGATCAAGGGCTGAACATGGGCAAGCTGGGCATCCTTTTGGCAGTTCTTGCGACACTGGCGCTTCCCGCGCCAGTGTCCGCCCGCACATTGTCGGCGCAAGACGTGTTGACGGTTTGTCTGACCACGCCCAAAGATCCCAAGGATCTGTTGGCTTATTTCTATGCGAACGGCTGGGCGGACGTTGCCGAGACTGACAAGGCAATGCTTAAAGAAAGTGTGGCACTGATACTTTCTGCGACACTTGGCTCTGGCTATCCCAATGACCCGATAAAGAAGAAATCAGATACGCAGTTAAAATTCTGGCCACGGGCGCAAACCATGGCGGCTAATATCTTGGGTCCAGCCCCAAAAAATCCTGTTGTAGTTCTAAAGCATGACACAGGTGCGATCTTACTGATTACATCCAAGGCCAATGCCATGATTCTAAATCAGTGCTTTCTTGGCGTGCCTGAAGCTGCCACGAAGCCACAGGAATTTAGCCCCAAATTGGCCGCCCCTTCTCCGCCTGCGCTTTTTGAAGGCAAGTTTGAATCAACGGACTTCACCACCACACGCACAAGAATACTTGCCCAGACAGTCTCGGTTGACCCAGTTGCCGTTGAGCGAAGCTTTGGCATAAAGACTGACATTACAGCCGTGTACTATGGCTCAATCCAATACCCAGCATGGGCCGTAAGCCCATAACCAACAATCTAGCTGGCGGTGGGGGAAACCCCGCCACTAAGGCCACCCGGCCAACCCACTTGAGGCATCCAAATGACCGAACAATCCCCCAACAGCCAATTCCACGCCTCCAGCTTTCTGCAAGGCGCGAATGCGGATTATATTGACCAGCTGGCGGCAAACTATGCCGCTGATCCGGCTTCGGTCGATGCGCAATGGGCGGACTTTTTCCGCTCGTTGGCAGAACCCGAGATGGACGCCAAGCGGCAGGCCACCGGGCCGTCGTGGGGCCGCGCCGATTGGCCGCCGACGCCTTCAGATGATGTGACGGGGGCGATGACGGGCGAATGGCCTGTGACGGCGGAACCGAAGGCTGCGGGCAAGAAGATCACTGAGAAAGCGGCGGAAAAGGGTCTGTCGCTGACCGATGCGCAGGTGCAGCGTGCGGTGCTGGATAGCATCCGCGCGATTATGATCATCCGCGCCTACCGTATTCGCGGCCATCTTGCTGCCGATCTTGACCCGCTGGGGATGACCGATCGCGGCAACCACCCCGAGTTGGAGCCGGTGTCTTACGGTTTCGCCGAGGCTGATATGGATCGCCCGATCTTCATCGACAATGTGTTGGGGCTGGAATTTGCCTCGATGCGGCAGATCATCGACATCGTCAAACGCACCTATTGCGGCACGTTCGCGCTGCAATACATGCATATTTCCGACCCCGAGCAGGCGGCTTGGCTGAAGGAACGCATCGAAGGCTACGGCAAGGAAATCGCCTTCACCCGCGAAGGCCGCAAGGCGATCCTGAACAAGCTGGTCGAGGCTGAAGGTTATGAGAAATTCCTCCATGTCAAATACATGGGCACCAAGCGCTTTGGTCTGGACGGCGCCGAAGCGCTGATCCCGGCGATGGAGGCGATCATAAAGCGCGGTGGCGCTATGGGCGTGCGCGAGGTGATTTTTGGGATGCCGCACCGGGGTCGGTTGAACGTGCTCTCGAACGTTCTGCAAAAGCCCTACCGCGCGATATTCAACGAATTCCAAGGCGGCAGCTATAAGCCGGAAGATGTCGATGGCTCGGGTGATGTGAAATATCACCTTGGTGCCTCAAGCGACCGCACCTTTGACGGCAACACGGTTCACCTTTCCCTCACCGCCAACCCAAGCCACCTCGAGGCGGTGAACCCGGTCGTGCTGGGCAAAGTCCGCGCCAAGCAGGACCAATTCGGCGATACAGAGCGCAGCCAAGTGCTGCCCGTGCTGCTGCACGGCGACGCGGCCTTCGCGGGTCAGGGCGTTATCGCCGAATGCTTTGGTCTGTCGGGTCTGAAGGGCCATCGCACGGGTGGCACCATCCATATCATCGTCAACAACCAGATCGGCTTCACCACCGCCCCGGCCTATAGCCGTTCCAGCCCCTACCCTACGGACATCGCTTTGATGGTCGAAGCGCCGATCTTCCATGTCAACGGCGACGATCCTGAAGCCGTTGTGCATGCCGCCAAAGTTGCCACCGAATTCCGCCAGACCTTTCACAAGGATGTGGTGCTGGACATCTTCTGCTACCGCCGCTTTGGTCACAACGAAGGCGACGAGCCGATGTTCACCAACCCGGCGATGTACACCACCATTCGCAAGCAAAAGACCACTTTGCAGCTTTATACCGACCGACTGGTTGCCGATGGCTTGATCCCGGAAGGCGAGATCGAGGACATGAAGGCGGCGTTCCAGGCCCGCCTGAATGAGGAGTTTGAGGTCGGCAAAGACTATAAGCCCAACAAAGCCGATTGGCTGGATGGCCGCTGGAAGTCGATGAAAACCAAAGACTTGGACAATTACCAACGCGGCGATACTTGGATCAAGCCCGAGACACTGGCCGAAGTGGGTGCCGCTTTGACGCGGATTCCCGAAGGTTTTGACATTCACAAAACCGTCGCGCGTCAACTGGAAGCCAAGAAGAAGATGTTCGAATCCGGGCAAGGTTTCGATTGGTCGACGGCAGAAGCTTTGGCTTTTGGCAGCTTGCAAGTCGAAGGCTTCCCAGTGCGGCTGTCAGGTCAGGATTGCACCCGAGGCACCTTCAGCCAGCGTCATTCGGCCTTTGTCGATCAGACCACCGAGGAACGTCACTATCCACTGAACCACATTCGCCCCGGCCAAGCGCGTTATGAAGTCATCGATTCGATGTTGTCGGAATATGCGGTTTTGGGCTTTGAATACGGCTATTCGCTGTCTGAACCCAATGCTTTGACGATGTGGGAAGCGCAGTTTGGTGATTTCGCCAACGGCGCGCAGATCATGTTTGATCAGTTCATCAACTCGGCTGAGAGCAAATGGCTGCGGATGTCGGGCCTCGTGTGCTTGTTGCCGCATGGCTATGAAGGACAGGGGCCGGAACACTCCTCGGCGCGTCTGGAACGCTTCTTGCAGATGTCGGCGCATGACAACTGGATCGTGGCCAACTGCACCACACCGTCGAACTATTTCCACATCCTGCGACGCCAGATGCACCGCGATTTCCGCAAGCCTTTGATTTTGATGACGCCTAAATCGTTGCTGCGGCACCCGATGGCAGTGTCGGATGCGTCGGATTTCACCGAAGGCAGCTATTTCCACCGCGTTTTGTGGGATGATGCGCAAAAGGGCCATTCGGAAACCAAGCTGAACGCCGATGATGGCATCAAGCGCGTCGTGCTATGTTCCGGCAAGGTCTACTACGATCTGTTGGCTGAGCGTGACGCGCGCGGGTTGACCGACACCTATCTTTTGCGGGTTGAACAACTGTATCCGGTGCCCAAGCAATCTCTCACCGCTGAACTTTCGCGGTTCAAGGGCGCGGAATGGGTTTGGTGCCAAGAAGAGCCGAAGAACATGGGAGCTTGGTCGCACATCGAGCCGGAACTAGAAGCGCTTTTGACCAATATCGGTGCAACCAACACCCGGCCCCGCTATGCTGGCCGTGCGGCTTCAGCCTCGCCGGCCACGGGCCTTGCGTCAAAACACAAATATGAACAGCAAACCCTGGTGAATGAGGCGCTCGGCGGCCCGTCCCCAACCACCGCCCGCGCAGGAGAATGATATGACGGATGTAATGGTGCCCTCTTTGGGCGAAAGCGTCTCGGAAGCCACCGTATCGACTTGGTTCAAAAAGCCCGGAGATGTGGTGAAACTGGACGAGATGCTGTGCGAGTTGGAAACCGATAAAGTTTCCGTCGAAGTGCCCTCCCCCGTGGCGGGTGTTCTGACGGAAATCCTCGCCCCTGAAGGTACAACCGTGGCCGCCAATGCGCGGCTGGCGATTGTGACCGAAGGCGCGGCTGGTGCGTTGGCCGCGCCGAAAGCCGCCGCTGCTGTGGTGGCCGAAGCTGCGGCCCCAGCCCCTGCCGTGGCCGCCGCGAAAGACGTGGAAAACGCGCCTTCCGCCAAGAAAGCCATGGCTGAAGCGGGCCTATCGGCGGATCAAGTCCAAGGCACTGGCCGCGATGGCCGGGTGATGAAGGAAGATGTGGCGCGTGCCGCCAGCGCCGCCCCGATCGCCGCCGCCCCTGCTGTGGCCGCGATCCCGCGCGCCCCAGTGCCGGCGGATGATGCTGCCCGCGAGGAACGCGTCAAGATGACCCGGCTGCGCGCCACCATCGCGCGTCGCCTGAAAGACGCGCAAAACACCGCAGCCATGCTGACCACCTATAACGAGGTGGACATGTCCAGTATCATGTCTTTGCGCAATGAATACAAAGACATCTTTGAGAAAAAGCACGGCGTCAAACTTGGGTTCATGTCGTTCTTCGTCAAAGCCTGCACCCATGCTTTGAAAGAAATCCCGGAAGTGAACGCCGAGATTGACGGCCAAGATGTGGTTTACAAAAACTACGTCCACATGGGCGTCGCCGTCGGCACCCCAAACGGCCTTGTGGTGCCGGTGGTGCGTGATGCTGATCAGATGGGCTTTGCCGCGATTGAGAAGAAAATCTCGGAACTCGGCCTGCGCGCCCGCGATGGCAAGCTGTCGATGGCCGAAATGCAGGGCGGCTCGTTCACCATATCGAACGGTGGGGTTTACGGCTCGCTGATGTCCTCGCCGATCCTGAACCCGCCGCAATCGGGTATTTTGGGGATGCATAAGATCCAAGACCGCCCCGTTGTGGTTAGCGGCCAAATCGTCATCCGCCCGATGATGTATCTGGCTTTGTCCTACGATCACCGGGTTGTGGATGGTAAGGGCGCGGTGACGTTCCTGGTGCGGGTGAAAGAAGCATTGGAAGATCCGCGTCGGTTGTTGATGGATTTGTAACCAGCGGCGGGCAGCCAAGCCTCTGGCTGCCCGCCTCGCTTTGCTGAAAGTGACTTTCGTGAACCCGCCTCACCTGTATACCGCTGCCCCAGCCCGCACCAAGCGCGCCGTTGTGGTCTGTATGCGCAACGAGGCGGTGTTTGTGCTGGAATGGGTGGCCTATCACCTTGGCATCGGCTTTGACCGCATCTTCCTTGTCACCAACAATTGCCAAGACGGCACCGCTATGATGGCGGACAGGCTGGCGGAAATGGAACCCGTCGTTCACATCCGCAACGAAGTCGCCCCCGGTGAGGCACCGCAGGTCATAGGCCTCGCCCGCGCCTTAGCGCATCCAGCGATGGCGGAGGTGGAATGGCTGTTGCACATCGATGCGGATGAATTTCTCAACGTCACCACTGGCGCGGGCATGGTGGGCGATCTGCTGCAAGCCGTTGGCCGCTGCGACACTGTCGCTATCGCGTGGCGGTTTATCGCCAGCGGGGGGCGGCAGGTGTGGAATGGTGGCAGTTTGCTGGCCGAGCAAACCCAATGCTCCGCCCAGATCGAAGAACAACTGGTGTTCCACAAATCCTTGTTCCGGCCCAACCGCTTTGCACGTGCGATCGACCATATGCCGAAAGACCCGCTGGACCCCGATGTGATTGTGCGCAACAGCGCGGGCGCGAAAATTCCCAATCGCGGGTTGTCGCACCCCACTGCCGCCAATTATCGCGGCATCAAGGATGAAGACCTGACTTGGGCAAATGCCGATATCAACCACTATTTCGTGCGCTCGGAAGACGTGTTTCTGCTGAAAAACATCCGCGGCGATGGTATGGCGAAACAGCACGCCAACCATGTGCTCGGCTCGAAGATGTGGACCATTGCCGAACGTTCTACTGGCGAAGATCGCTCGATTCAACGCCATCTTCCCAGCCTGAACGCGCGTCTGGCCGCCTATGACGCCGATCCGCAGTTGTACGATTTGCACAAAACTGCGCTGGCTTGGCTGGCGCAGCAGCGCGACACTCACCTGACGCCTGAGAACCGCAAGCTGTGGGATCAGCGCCGCAAACGTCCAAAGAAAGTAGCGCCCGTATGACATCCGAACTCACCGCCCTCGCGCTCGCTGGCCTGCTGCAAGCCGGGCAATTCGCGCTGTTTGCCATCCCAGCCAATCTGCAACTGGGCACCGGCTACACCTCTGGCCCACGCGACCGCCCACCTTCGCGGCAGTTGTCGCTGCGCACCGCCCGGTTGCAACGCGCGCTGACCAATCATTTTGAAGGGTTGATCCTGTTCACCCTTGCCGTTGTCGTTGTCACCTTGGGCAACCAATCGACAGCCGTGACACAATACGCCGCCTACATCTACCTCGCCGCCCGCGTGCTTTATGTCCCGGCCTATGCCTTTGGGCTGCGGCCGTGGCGCTCAGCCATCTGGGCCGTGGGTTTTTTCGCCACACTCACCTTGATCGTGGCGGCTTTGATCTGACACATGCGTCCGTACACCTGTACGGGACCCAAACGCCAACCCTACGAAGGAAACCCTATGGCAAGTTTTGACGCAATCATCATCGGTGCTGGCCCCGGCGGCTATGTTTGCGCCATCCGGGCCGCGCAACTGGGCCTGAACGTGGCGGTGGTTGAGGGCCGCGATACCCTTGGCGGCACCTGCCTGAACATCGGCTGCATCCCGTCCAAAGCTTTGCTGCATGCGACGCACAGCTTGCATGAAGTGCATGAAAACTTTGAAAAAATGGGTCTTATGGGGGGTGCGCCCACGGTCGATTGGCTGAAAATGCAGGCCTATAAAACCGATGTGGTGAACGGCAACACCAAGGGCATCGAGTTTCTGTTCAAGAAGAACAAGATCACTTGGCTGAAAGGCTGGGCGAGCATCCCAAGCCCCGGCAAAGTGCAGATCGGTGACGAGGTGCATGAGGCGAAAAACATCGTGATTGCAACGGGGTCCGAGCCGTCGAGCCTGCCGGGTGTGACGGTGGATGAGACGATTGTGGTGACCTCGACCGGGGCTTTAGCGCTGCCGTCGATCCCGAAAACCATGGTGGTGATCGGCGCGGGCGTGATCGGGCTGGAGATGGGCTCGGTCTATGCGCGGCTTGGCACCGAAGTGACGGTGGTGGAATATTTGGATGCGATCACCCCCGGCATGGATGCTGAAGTGGCGAAGTCTTTCCAACGCATTCTGACAAAGCAAGGCGTCAAGTTCATTCTGGGTGCCGCCGTGCAGGACGTTGAAACCAAAGCTGGCGTGGCGAAGGTCAGCTACAAACTGCGCAAAAATAACACCGAAGCCAGCCTTGAGGCCGAAGTGGTTCTGGTCGCCACGGGACGCAAACCCTATCTCAAAGGCCTGGGGCTAGAGGCTTTGGGGGTTGAAATGCTGCCGCGCGGCCAGGTCAAGACCGATGCGCATTACGCCACCAATATCAATGGCTTGTATGCGATTGGTGATGCGATTATCGGCCCGATGCTGGCGCATAAAGCCGAAGATGAAGGCATGGCTTTGGCCGAGATCATGGCGGGGAAAGCCGGCCATGTGAACTATGCGGTCATCCCCGGTGTAGTCTACACTAGCCCAGAAGTGGCCTCGGTGGGGGCAACCGAAGAACAGCTGAAAGAACAGGGCCGCGCCTACAAGGTCGGTAAATTCCCTTTCATGGGCAATGCGCGGGCCAAAGCGATGTTTCAGGCCGAGGGTTTCGTGAAAATGCTCGCGGATGCGACCACTGACCGCATCTTGGGCTGCCATATCATCGGGCCGGGTGCGGGCGATTTGATCCACGAGGTTTGCGTGGCGATGGAATTTGGCGCGTCGGCCCAAGATCTGGCAATGACCTGCCACGCCCACCCGACCTGTAGCGAGGCGGTGCGTGAAGCGGCGCTGGCTTGTGGGGACGGTGCGATCCACGCCTAAGCACGCTCATCCGCCCGATAGGGCGCGACGAGCGCCGCCTCAGGCCTTTTTCACAGCCAATCAAGCGGAGCAGCCCGGCGAAGCCGCCGACCGGGCGCATCCCCACTACCAAAGCAGCCTCGGAAACCCACCACATCAGTTCAGGTTGCCGTCAAAATGGAAGCCGCGGAAAACGCGTTAGAGTGAAGCGAGAGGAAGCGATTTCCGATTCAATAATAACCTGAACTGCTTACGATGCCAGATGCCGCAACCCTTGCGTGACGTCCGTGCGCACCGCCAGGCGCAGCCCCGGCTCATCTCCTGCCCGCAAGGCGGCTAAGATCATCCGATGGTGCTGCGGCATATCGCGGCGGCGCAGCTTTTGGTAAAGCGCGCGCATGGTTGGCCCCAGTTGCAGCCAAACCGTTTCGCACAAGGCAAGCATCGCCGGGGTCTGGGCGCGCAGATACAGCGTGCGGTGGAATTCGAGATTGGTGCGCACATAGCCCACCGCATCTTGGTTCATCACCGCCTCTTGGTTCAGTGCATTGATCGCAGCCAGACGGTCGATCAGCGCGAAGTGCGCGCGCGGGAGTGCACGTGATGCCATCTCCGGCTCCAGCATCGCGCGGATCGCCGCCAACTCCTCAATGCGTTCCGGCGTCAGCTCTGGTGTCGAAATCCGCCCTGACGACGACATCGTAAACGCCCCCTCCGCCACCAACCGCCGTGCCGCCTCACGCGCCGGGGTCATCGAGACGCCAAATTGTTCGGCAATGCCACGCAGGGTCATCGCCTGACCGGGCGCGAGCTCGCCATGCAACACCTGCTGGCGCAGGCTGCGATACACCCGCTCATGGGCGGCGGCATTGGGGTCGGCCAGTCGCGGCGGTATGGGATAGGGTGAGATCATGTCCTAGCCAAGCACCCCGAGCGTGCTGTGGTCAAGCGACATCAAGATCGCCGCTGTCAAACCGGATCGCCTGAAGTGCCCCACCTTCGCGCTTCAGCCACGCGCGTTCTGCCTGCCAGCCCGGAAACAGCCGCTGCACCACCGCCCAGAATCGATCCGAATGGTTCATCTCCAACATATGCGCGACCTCATGCGCGGCCACGTAATCCAGCACGCGCGGCGGCGCCATGATCAGCCGCCATGAATACATCAGCGCGCCCTCCGAGGTGCAAGAGCCCCAGCGCGACCGCGTATCGCGCAGCGTCACCTGCGTTACCTTGCGCCCGATCAGCCCGGCGTAATGATCCGACGCCGTGACCAACCGATTGCGCGCCTGCACCCGCAGAAAGGCCGATACCCGCGCCGGCGCCCGATCCGGATCGCCCGGCACGATCAGCGAGCAACCCTCCACCCGCACCGACCGGCCCGCCCCGCTTTCCAGTTGCAAGGCCTTGCCTTCAAACGGTAGCACTGAGCCTAAACCAACGCTGACCACCTGCGGCATCCGCGCCACCGCGTCCCGGATCCAACCCTCTTGCGCGCGGACAAAGGCCATCGCATCGGCCTCGCGCGCCCGCATTGGCAACGATAGCGTCACCGCGCCATTCGCATGCGACACCCGCAAAGAAAACCGCCGCGCACGGGCGCTCCGGCGCAGAGTGATCTCTATCGGGGGTGGGCCGGGAAGCAGCAACATTGCACCTCTGGACATGGGGCGGCAGGATACCTATCTGAACCCACAGCCGCAACTGGGGTAACACTAACAAAAGCCTTTGACAGTCGCCCAAGCCTGTGGCAAGCGGCTACATTCCGAATTGACAGCCCGCAAGGGCCAGCCTGAACAAAGGGAAAACCATGCCATTGGCAGAATGGGGCACCAAGCGCGTATGCCCGACCACCGGCAAGCGCTTTTACGACCTGAACCGCAGCCCGATCGTCAGCCCCTACACGGGCGAGGTCGTGGACATCGAATCGGCGCGCCGTAAAATGGCCGCCGCCGTGATCGCGCGCGTACAGCCTGAAAAAGACGATGATGCGGTGCTGGTCGATGATCTGGAAGCAGACGATGATCTGCTGGTCGCAGGCGTCGCCGATGATGCCGAACTCGATGATGAGCTGCTGGAAGATGACGCCGACGACACCGTGTCGCTGGATGATCTGACCGACGTGGCCGGCGACGAGGAAGACGTTTAAGTGATCTAAGCGGGGCGTGGGGTGCGTGCATTTTCCTCTTGCACCCCGCCGCGCCCTCGCCTAAACACCGCCTATCACGACGCGCCCAACGTTGTGCAAAAGATGGGGTCATAGCTCAGATGGGAGAGCGCTTGAATGGCATTCAAGAGGTCGGGAGTTCGATCCTCCCTGGCTCCACCAAAATTCATAGTAAAAAAAAACGGTTACAAGCAGCCCCTTCGGGGGCTGTTGTCGTTGGTGAACCACCCATAAGTATTGCGTAAGTAAGCCGGGGTGGAACTGCGGCAATCCTATGCCCGCCTTGCACCTCGAATGGCGCTGCAGGTTGGCCGCTATGCCCATGCCAAGCAGTTCAAGCGCATGCGCAAGGCATTGAAAAAGCTGAAGGGCGACACCGGCAGGGTCATGCGGGATCTGCGCCGACACCTGCTGGATATCCCCGAAGGCAGCCTGC